>NZ_JBVJVO010000017.1:0-152364 GCF_055603625.1 Streptomyces sp. NPDC037273 | reverse complement strand
GGGGGAAGGGGGACGCGAGGGGGTTGGGGTGGGGAGGGGAGAGGGGAGGAGGGAGGGGAGAGAAAAGGGGGGGGGTGGGGGGGGGGGGGGGGGGGTTCGCCGCCCCCCCCCCCCCCCCCACGCGCGTGCTCCGGCCCATACGGGGGTGGGGCCGGAGCACGCGTGCGTGAGACGTCATTCCAGCGACGTCATTCCAGCGAGGTCATTCCAGCGAGGTCGTTCCCGCGAGGTCATTCCTGCGCGGGCTTGCCGGAGCCGGAGCCGGAGCCGGAGCCGGAGCCGGTGCCGGTGCCGGCTCCGGAGGTCGCGGGGCGCTCCGGGCGGAGGTCCTTGGGGAGCGCGTCCGGGGGTTCGCCGAGGGAGCCGAGGGCGTCGGCGGCGCGGGGGGCGTGCAGGGGCGAGAAGTGCGGGTTGATGCGGAGCGCCTCGGAGAGGTGGCGGCGGGCCGGACCCGTCTGCTCCAGGGCCCGTTCGATCTCGGCCCGGTGGTAGGTGAACAGGGCGCTGCGGAGGCCCTCGTCGGTGGCGATCCTGGCGTAGCCGAGGGCTTCGCGGGTGGCGCCCGAGCGGTGCAGGGCCCAGCCGAGGGCGTCGGCGGCGTGGACCGAGCGGTGGCCGCGGGCCCATTCGGCACGCATCCGGACGGCCGCCGCCGCGGGGTCGCCGTGGTCGGCCTCGAAGAGGCCGAGGGTGACCTCGGCGCCGGTCCAGGTGCCGGTGCGGAGCCGGGCGTAGAGGGCCTCGGCGTCGCTCTCGCGGCCCAGTGACTCGTGGAGTTCGCCGGCCTCAAGGAGATAGGCGGGGAGGGGGAGCCGGGCGAGCGCGGCCTTCCAGTCGCGCAGCGCCTCCTTCGTGCGGCCGAGGGCCGCGAGGGCGCGTGCGCGGCCCGCGAGGGAGGGACCGTGGTCGCCGGCGAGGCGCAGGGCCGAGCCGTAGCGGGCCAGGGCCTCCTCCGGCTCGCCGCGCTCCCAGGCGAGGTCGCCGAGCCGGGCGAGCGAGGCGGCCTTCTCGGCGTCGGTCTCCGCGAGGGCGGCCGCGTCCAGGGCGGCGGCGTCGGCGTCCTCGCGCCAGCCGCGGTCGCGGTACGTCTGGGCGGCCCGGGTGCGGACGGACGCGCCCGCGTGGAGGCCCTCCAGGGTCTCCATCGCCTTGCGCGCGGCCTTGTAGTCGCCGAGGCCGTTGTAGGCGTCGATCAGCACCGGGTAGGCGGGCCAGCGCCTAGGGTCCGCCTTCCGGACCCGCTCGCCCCACTCCTTGGCGGTCTTCCAGTCGCCGCGCGCCCCCGCGAGCGCCCCGAGGCCCAGCTGCGCGGCGAGGTTGCCGCGGGCGGCGGGCCGTTCGGTGAGGGAGCGGCGGAGGGCGCGCTCGGCCCGCGGGTAGTCCTCGACGCGGCCGAGGCGGCTGCCCCGCTCCGTGTACGCGGAGCCGAGTTCGGCCCAGGAGGCGTCGTCGTCCGGGTGGGCGCGGAGCCACCGCTCGCGGTCGGAGATCAGCGCGGCCAGATCGGGCAGCGAGGCCTGCGCGCCCGCGTGGGCCGCGATCGTGGCCCGTTCCGCCGGGCTCGGCGGGGCCGGCGGTCCCTGGCCGACCAGCTCGGGGACGTACAGCAGCGCCGTCGCGGCGAGCACCGCGGCCACCCCGGCCGCGAGCACCGTCCGTGACACGTTCTCGGTCTTCATGGCGCTCACTGTGCGCCCGCACGCGCCTGTACGAAGAGCACACGAAGCGCCCGCTCCGGCGGGTTCACACCGATGGCCCCGGGTGCCAGGCTGGGACGTATGGACGATCTTCTGACGCGGCTGCGCGCCGGTCTGCCCGCCGAGGCGCTGCTCACCGACCCGGACGTGACGGCCTCGTACGCACGCGACATGGCGAGCTTCTGCGAGGCGGGCGCCCCCGCCGTCGTCGTGCTCCCGCGCACCGTCGAGCAGGTGCGGCACGTGATGCGGACCGCGACCGAACTCCGCGTCCCCGTCGTGCCGCAGGGCGCGCGCACCGGCCTGTCCGGCGGCGCCAACGCCTCCGACGGGTGCATCGTGCTCTCCCTGGTGAAGATGGACCGCGTCCTGGAGATCAACCCGGTCGACCGGATCGCCGTCGTCGAACCGGGTGTCGTCAACGCCGTGCTGTCCCGGGCCGTCGCCGAGCACGGCCTGTACTACCCGCCGGACCCCTCAAGCTGGGAGACGTGCACCATCGGCGGGAACATCGGCACCGCCTCGGGCGGCCTGTGCTGCGTCAAGTACGGGGTGACGGCCGAGTACGTCCTCGGCCTCGACGTCGTCCTCGCCGACGGCCGGCTCCTGAGCACCGGCCGGCGCACCGCCAAGGGCGTCGCCGGGTATGACCTGACCAGGCTCTTCGTGGGATCCGAGGGCAGTCTCGGCATCGTCGTGAAGGCGGTCCTCGCGCTGAAGCCGCAGCCGCCCGTCCAGCTCGCGCTCGCCGCCGAGTTCCCCTCCGCGGCCGCCGCCTGCGCGGCCGTCTGCACGATCATGGAGCGCGGACACACCCCGTCGCTGCTCGAACTCATGGACCGCACCACCGTCCAGGCGGTCAACAAGCTGGCGCGCATGGGTCTGCCCGACACCACCGAAGCGCTGCTCCTGTGTGCCTTCGACACCCCGGACCCGGCCGCGGATCTGGCGGCGGTGGGGGAGCTGTGCACGGCGGCGGGCGCCACCGAGGTCGTCCCCGCCGCGGACGCCGCCGAGTCCGAACTCCTCCTCCAGGCGCGCCGGCTCTCGCTCACGGCCCTGGAGACGATCAAGTCCGCGACGATGATCGACGACGTCTGCGTGCCCCGGACACGGCTGGCCGAGATGCTGGACGGCACGGCCGCCGTCGCGGAGAAGTACGGCCTGACCATCGGCGTCTGCGCGCACGCGGGCGACGGCAACACCCATCCCGTCGTCTGCTTCGACCACACCGACGAGGACGAGTCGCGGCGGGCGCGGGAGTCCTTCGACGAGATCATGGCGCTCGGGCTCGCACTCGGCGGCACGATCACCGGCGAGCACGGCGTGGGCGTCCTCAAGAAGGAGTGGCTGGCACGGGAGCTGGGGCCGGTCGGCCTGGAGCTCCAGCGCGGCATCAAGGCGACCTTCGACCCGCTGGGGCTGCTCAACCCCGGAAAGCTGTTCTGAGACCCGTTCAGGGCGCTGTACGGGGCTCACAGCTCGCCGTCCTGGGACTCGTCCGACGGCCACGGGTCGCGCAGCCACAGCTCGTCGGTGACCACGGTGGTCGCCAGGAGTTCGGCGAGCCCGTCGTCCATCCCGAGCCGCTCGGACTCGGTGCCCGGCGGGACGGCCCGCAGGGTGCGCTCCAGCCACGCCGACACCTGCGCGGACGGGGCTTCGAGCAGGGCGTCGCCGTCGGGGGAGGACAGTGCCATGAGGATGACGCTGCGGCCGTCGACCTTCGTCGGCCAGATCCGTACGTCCCCGTGGCCGCACGCCCGGAAGACGCCCTCGACGAGCAGCTCGCGCGCGAAGGTCCAGTAGACCGGGTGCTCCGAGCCGACGTGGAAGGTGATGTGGACGGCGTACGGGTCGTCGGTCCGGTAGGCCAGCCGGGCGGGCACGGGGATGGAACGCTCGGGGGACAGCACCAGCTTGAGCTCCAGCTCGCGCTCGACGGTGGTGCTGCCGTTGTCGGTGTTCTGCATGGTCGTGCTCCCTGTCTCGGCGGGCCCCGGTCGGGCCTTCACAGGGAGAGAGCGCGGTCCCCGCGGTTCATTACGCGACTTCGGGAAGTTTTTTCGGGAAGTTTTTTCCGGGGGTTCTCCGGCCTCCCCGCACCGGCCCATGCATCGGCCCGAACATCACGGGGAGTGATCGATTCCGTTACGCGTCCCCCGAAGGCGGCCTTTCTCGCGGGCTCTTTCTTCCCTCGGGGACGTTCTTCGTTACTGTCCTCCTTGGGCGCGGCACGCCCGGCGCGCGGCCGTGCGGATCAAAGGCGTTGTGACTGAACGGAGTCGGGGCAGTGGCTACTCCTCCCGGAGGCGGCGAAGAGGTACCGCAGGCGGGGTACTACCCGGACCCGTCCATTCCCGGATACATCCGGTACTGGAACGGCGGCGCCTGGGTACCCGGCACGAGCCGGCCCGCGCCCCAGGAGGGCGAGGTCCCGCCCCACCCGCCGGCCGCCGCCATCCCGGCCGGCCCGATCCTGGCCCCCGGACCGGCCCCGGCCCCCGTGGCCGCCTCCGCACCCGCCTCCGCCCGTCCCGCCGACTCCCCGGAGCCGGTCCGGCACGCGGAGCCCGTACGCACCACCCCGGAGCCGGTACGGGCCCCGGACCCGGTCCGGCCCGCCTCCCCCGTCCAGTCCGCCGCGTCCCTGCCCGCCCAGCAGACGCCGGCCCAGCACACGCCCGCCCGGCACGCCCCGGTGCCCGCGGTGGAGGAGACCGGGCCCGTCTTCTTCGACGAGGAGCCGGCCGCGCAGGAGCCCGCCTCCGCCTGGCAGGCGGACAGTTCGCGCCAGAGCGGCTTCGGCGGCGACCTCGACCGGAAGGTCTCCTGGGGCGCGCCCCAGACCGCCGACCCGCGCACCCCGGCGGAGTGGCCGGTCGCGGGCGCGAGCGAGCCGGCCGACGCGCCGGCCCCCGCCCCCGCGCGCGTGCCCGACCCCCGGGCCACCGGGGGCGCCGCCCGCCTCGGCGGCATGCCGGTCACCCCGATCGCCACGCCCGCCCCGACGCCCCAGCCCCAGCCGGAACCGCAGCGCCCCGCCCAGCCGCAGCCCGCTCCCCAGCCGGTCCAGGCGGCCCCGGCGCCCGCGCCGGCCCCCACCCCCGCGGCCCCGGCTCCCACCCCCTCCTGGGCGCACCAGCCCCAGCCCCAGCCCCAGCCTCAGGAACAGCAGCAGCCCCCCGTCGTCCCCTGGAAGCCGCCCGTCGAGGACGTCTTCCAGCAGGCGGCGCGCGAGCAGGCGGCGGCGCGGCCGGCCGGGCTCGGGCGGCGGCTCCTCGCGCGGCTGATCGACACCGTCGTCCTGGGAGCGCTGGCCGGCGCGGCCGCGTTCCCCTTCGTGACGGCCGCGCTCGGCCACATCGACGACAAGATCGAGGCGGCCCGGCAGTCCGGCGTCACCGTCCAGGTGTGGCTGGTGGACGGCACGACCTCCGTGCAGTTCGGCATCGCGCTCGCCGCGCTCCTCGTGATCGGCGTCCTCTACGAGGCGGTGCCGACCGCCAAGTGGGGCCGCACCCTGGGCAAGAAGCTGTGCGGTCTCGAGGTGCGGGACATCGAGGCCCACCAGCCGCCCACGTTCGGCAAGGCGCTGCGCCGCTGGCTCGTCTACAGCGTCCTGGGGCTCCTCGCGATCGGCGCCCTGAACGTCCTGTGGTGCCTCTTCGACCGCCCGTGGCGCCAGTGCTGGCACGACAAGGCGGCGGGCACCTTCGTGGCCCGCTAGCGAGGGGTCCCCCGAACGGGCGACGATCTTTTGCGGGGTGGTCGTCGCCGGGATGCACTGCCCCCATGAGCACCGACCAGCCGCCGCCGGGCGAGCGGCCCGAGGACGACCCGTTCCTCAAGAGGCCGCAGGAGCCGACGCCCCCCTCCGCCGGCCAGCCGCCACCCGGCGGACCGCCGCCGTCCGGGCCCCCGCCGGGAGGGCCGCCGCCTGGAGGTCCGCCACCGGGCGGGCCGCCGCCGGGGAACCCGTACGGCTCTCCGTACGACAACATGCCGCCGCCCCCGCCTCCGTACGGTGGTTACGGCGGTGGGTACGGCGGGACGGATCCGCTGTCCGGGATGCCGCCGCTCGCGGAGTCGGGGCGGCGCATCCTCGCGCGGCTCATCGACTGGGTGATCATCGCGATCCCGCTGGCGATCATCGGCATCCCGTTCGACGTCTACGAGCGGGCGACCCGGGACGGCAACGACTTCGGGGACACGGTCAACAGCTTCAACGGCGGCAGCCAGCTGGTCTTCCAGCTGATCACGATCGTCGCGTACGTGGCGTACGACACGGTGATGACGGCCAAGAACGGTCAGACGCTCGGCAAGAAGCTGATGAAGCTGCGGGTCGCGATGCTCAACGACGGCTCGACGCCCCCGATGAGCCAGTCGCTGCTGCGGGCCGTGGTCCTCTGGCTGCCCGCGCTGATCTGCTGCGCCTGCCTGTGGCCGCTGCTCCTGCTGATCCTGATCCTGGTCGACAAGCCGTACAAGCAGGGTCTGCACGACAAGGCGGCGAAGACGGTGGTGGTCTCCGTCCCGCAGTAGAAAACCTCGTCGCTTCTACGGACGAAACGTCACGAACCGATCCGGGTATCGGCCCCGGCGCCCACGGGCGCGGCCGGTACCCGGATCTTTTCTGCGCCGGGGGGCACGGGGGCCGTGGCGGAGGTCTTGACGGGCCTCGTCCGCGCGGGCATCGTCACCGCCACGAGGATGCCGAGCAGGAGACCGGCGGCGCAGATCACCGCGATGCCGAGGGTCGTCGTCACACGGGAGAGCAGCAGCAGGGCGACGGTCGCGAAGACGACGGTGGCCGAACCGTAGGCGAGCTGCGCGGCGTTCGGACGCTGCATGACGGGTACCGCCCTCTCGGGACATCGGCTCGACTCTATGACGGTGGATGCCCGAGCGGGCCCGGAAGTAAGCGTGACCTTACCCACGGTGTCGGTGCACGGGGGGCGCACAGGGTCACGACTTGCCCAATTCTCGGCCGGGATGCGCCCGCTGAGTGTCCGGATACCGGAATCTCGCTCCCACATAGTGCACTTGGTCTGTCCAAGTCAAGATCTGTCTTTTCTTGACTCACTCCGGTCGAATGTCGTCACTTGTGACGCGCGACCCCGCCGGACGGACACCCCACCATTCGGTCCGAGGGCGGTGGGCGCCGGGGAGGAACACACCAAGTGACCAACAGACGACGGGCGATCAGAGCGTCCGCAGTCGTCGTGGCGCTCGCGGCCACCGCCGCCACCGCCTCGACCTTCACCACCGCCTGGGCCGACAACCACAGCAGTGTGGAGCCGGCCGGCATCCAGACCGTCGACAAGACGACGGTCGACCACGACCTCGAAGGCCCCTTCAGCGGCCAGCAGGAGCAGCAGCGCAAGGCCGCTCTCCAGCAGGTGCTGAGCGGCGAGGCCAAGGTCGAGGACCGGGCCGGTTCCAAGGTCGTCAAGCTCGACAACAAGAAGTACGTCGAGCTGGGCCGGGAGAAGACCGACAAGATCTTCACCATCCTCGTCGAGTTCGGCGACCAGGTGGACAACACCACCCTCGTCGACCGCAAGGACGACGACACGCCCGACCTCAAGCCGAAGTACGGCGGCCAGCCCGGCCCGCTGCACAACGCGATAGCCAAGCCGGACCGTGCGAACGACAACTCCACGGCCTGGCAGGCGGACTACAACCAGCAGCACTTCCAGGACCTGTACTTCGGTACGGGCAAGGACGCCAAGGGCAAGCCCAAGGAGTCCCTGAAGACCTACTACGAGAAGACCTCGTCCGGCCGCTACTCGGTCGACGGCACGGTCTCCGACTGGGTCAAGGTCCCGTACAACGAGGCCCGTTACGGCTCGAACTGGTGCGGCCAGACCAACTGCGCCAACGTGTGGGACACCGTCCGTGACGGTCTCAACGCCTGGGTCGCCGACCAGAAGGCCAAGGGCCAGACGGACGCCCAGATCAAGGCGCAGCTCGCCTCGTACGACGCGTGGGACCGCTACGACTTCGACGGCGACGGCAACTTCAACGAGCCCGACGGCTACATCGACCACTTCCAGCTCGTGCACGCGGGCGAGGACGAGTCGGCCGGCGGCGGCGCCGAGGGCACCAACGCTCTCTGGGCCCACCGCTGGTACGCCTACGGCACCAACGCGGGCAAGACCGGTCCGGCCAACAACAAGGCCGGCGGTACCCCGATCGGTGACACCGGCATCTGGGTCGGCGACTACACGATGCAGCCGGAGAACGGCGGCCTCGGCGTCTTCGCGCACGAGTACGGCCACGACCTCGGTCTGCCGGACCACTACGACACCGCCGGCGGCGACAACTCGACCGGTTTCTGGACCCTCATGTCCTCGGGCTCGTGGCTCGGCGAGGGCAAGGACTCCATCGGTGACCTGCCTGGCGACATGACCGCGTGGGACAAGCTCCAGCTCGGCTGGCTGAACTACGCCAAGGTCAGCGACTGGCAGCGTGGCACCAAGACCACCCACAAGCTGGGCGTCTCGGAGTACAACACCAAGAACCCGCAGGCGCTCGTCGTCGAGCTGCCGAAGAAGTCCGTCGTCACCGACGTCGTGGCCCCCGCCCAGGGTGCCTCGCAGTGGTGGAGCGGCATGGGTGACGACCTCAAGAACACCCTGACCCGCTCGGTCGACCTGACGGGCAAGACGTCCGCCTCCCTGGAGCTCCAGGGCTGGTACGACATCGAGCTCGACTACGACTACCTCTACACCGAGGTGTCGACGGACGGCGGCGCCAACTGGACCGCCGTGGACGGCACCGCCGACGGCGTGGCCATCCCGAAGGACGCCTCCGGCGCCCCGGCGCTGACCGACGTCTCCGGCGCGCACAAGAAGCTCGTCTACAACCTGAACGCGTACGCGGGCAAGAAGTTCGACCTCCGCTTCCGCTACCAGACGGACGGCGGCGCGGGCGGCAAGGGCTTCACCGCCGACGCCATCACGCTGACCGCCGACGGTGCGTCCGTCCTCGACGACGGCGCCGAGAACGGCGACAACGGCTGGGTCGCGAAGGGCTTCTCCCGGATCGGGAAGGGCTTCAGCAACGAGTACGAGCAGTACTACATCGCGGAGAACCGCCAGTACGTCTCGTACGACAAGACCCTCAAGGTCGGCCCGTACAACTTCGGTTTCACGGGTGACAAGGCGAGCTGGGTCGAGCACTACCCGTACCAGAACGGTCTGCTGATCTGGAAGTGGGACCTGTCCCAGAAGGACAACAACACCTCCCAGCACCCGGGTGTGGGCCGCGTCCTCCCGATCGACGCCCACCCGAGCCCGCTGAAGTGGTCGGACGGCACCCTGATGCGCAGCCGCGTCCAGGCGTACGACTCGCCGTTCAGCATCTCCCGCACCGACGGCTTCGCGCTCCACAAGGCCGGCGTCGGCACCTGGGTCCCGTCCCAGGCCGGCAACCCGACCTTCGACGACCGCAAGGGCGTCTACTGGTTCAAGGAGACCGAGAAGGCCGGTGTCCAGGTAACTGACACCAACACCAAGATCCAGGTCGTCAAGGAGCCGAAGGATGGCCAGACGATCACGGTTCAGGTCGGCCCCTCGACCAAGTAATTAGCAAAACCGCAGGTCAAAGCATGATCGGCCGTCGCCCTCTAGCGGGCGGCGGCCGATCGTGTTTAGGTGCCTCTGACGCTTTTCTTATTGACATCTGATCCACGGGGGAGTGGTTCCGCATGCCCAATGGAGGGTTCTGCAAGCTGCCGGGCGGCAGCGTGGTCGTCGCGATAGGGCTGCCGAGTCCGGCCCGCGACGGAGCCACGGTCCGCTTCCTGGTGCACGCCGCGAACCGGGCCCGCGCCCTGACCCGGCTGCGCAACCTCGGCCTGCGGGCGGTCTACCTCCGCGGCAACAGCGAGCCGCCCACCCCGGACGAGATCACCGCCGTCCTGCACCACCCCGACGGCCTGCTCTGGCGCTCCACCCCGGGCACCGCCCAGGAACTCTGGCACCCGGTCCGGTCCCTCCCCAGGGAACCCGCCGCCTAGGGCCTGTCTGACAATTCCCGTCGGGTCCGGCCCGCCCGGCACGCACGCTCGCCGCACGGCCGAAACGCCCAAGTAGCTCCGCTACGAGGGCGCCCCGGCCGCACGCCGATCGCACGCACCGAACGACCCGGCCTGATCCGACGCGAATTGTCAGACAGGCCCTAGGGAACCGGCGCCCCGGGTACTACGCCCGCGCCACGACCGGCTTGCCGGTCAGCGCGACGCCCGCCGACCGGAGCTCGTCGAGGGCCCGGTCGGTGGTCTCCTCGGCCACGCCCGCCGTCAGGTCGAGCAGCACCAGGGTCCGGAAGCCCTCCCGCGCCGCGTCCAGGGCGGTCGCCCGCACGCAGTGGTCGGTGGCGATGCCGACGACGTCGACCTCGGTGACGTCCCGGGCGCGCAGCCACCCGGCGAGCGTCTCGCCGTTCTCGTCGCGCCCCTCGAAGCCGCTGTACGCGGCGGAGTACGCGCCCTTGTCGAAGACGGCGTCGATCGCCCCGCTGGCGACGGCGGGCGCGAAGTTCGGGTGGAAGCCGACGCCCTCCGTTCCGGCCACGCAGTGCACCGGCCAGGAGGACACGTAGTCCGGGTCCTGGCCGTCCGGGGCGAAGTGCGCCCCCGGGTCGACGTGGTGGTCGCGGGTGGCGACCACGTGCCGGTAGGAGCTGCCCGCCGTCTGGCCGACCAGGTCGGTGATGGCGGCGGCGACGTCCGCGCCGCCCGTCACCGCGAGGCTGCCGCCCTCACAGAAGTCGTTCTGCACGTCCACAACGATCAATGCGCGGTGCATGGCGGGTGTCCTTAACGCGTCGGATGGGGGTGGGGCCGGGGACGGATTCGAGCCTAGAGACTTCCCCCTCCCGGCGGGAGGGGGCGTCAGCCGCCTCAGAGGTACTCGGTCGGCAGCACCGGCTCGCCCCGGGACAGCTGGATCGCCGACATCGGCAGCCCGGAGCGGGCCGCGATGTGCCGGGACCTGGCGGCCTCCAGGGGCTCGCGGGCCACCACGTCGCCGCCCTTGACCAGCTCGACCAGGAGCTGGTGGTCGGCGAGCTCCGGCGGGACCGGTCCGGTGCCCACGACCTCGGCCTCGGCGACACCGGACGCGTCCGGACGGCGGGCCGCCCACTTGCGGCCGCCGACCGAGGCCTTGCCGCCCAGCGACTTCTTGGCGACCGGCACCAGCGGCGCCTTCGGGTCGGCCGAAGCGGCCCGCGCGACCAGCTTGTAGACCATCGAGCAGGTCGGGTGGCCGCTGCCGGTCACCAGCTGCGTGCCCACGCCGTACGCGTCGACCGGGGCGGCCGCGAGCGAGGCGATGGCGTACTCGTCGAGGTCCGAGGTGACCACGATCCGGGTGTCGCGCGCGCCGAGCTCGTCGAGCTGCGCCCGCACCCGGTGGGCGACGAGCAGCAGGTCGCCCGAGTCGATCCGTACGGCCCCGAGCTCAGGACCCGCGATCTCGACGGCGGTCCTGACGGCCTCGGTGACGTCGTAGGTGTCCACGAGCAGGGTCGTACCGCGTCCGAGGGTCTCGACCTGGGCCCGGAAGGCGTCCCGCTCGCTGTCGTGGAGCAGGGTGAAGGCGTGCGCGGAGGTGCCGACGGTCGGGATGCCGTAGCGGAAGCCGGCCGCGAGGTCCGAGGTGGAGTCGAAGCCGCCGACGTACGCGGCGCGGGAGGCGGCGACGGCCGCGAGCTCGTGGGTGCGCCGGGCGCCCATCTCGATCAGGCGGCGCCCGCCCGCGGCGGCCGACATGCGGGAGGCGGCCGCGGCGATGGCCGAGTCGTGGTTGAGGATCGAGAGGATCACCGTCTCCAGGAGCACGCACTCGGCGAAGGAGCCCTCGACGCGCAGCACGGGCGAGCCGGGGAAGTACACCTCGCCCTCCGGGTAGCCCCAGATGTCGCCGGAGAAGCGGTAGCGGGCCAGCCACTCCAGGGTCGGCTCGTCGACGATGCCGCGCTCGCGCAGGAAGCCGAGGACGGCGGGGTCGAAACGGAAGTTCTCGACGGCGTCCAGGACACGTCCGACGCCCGCGAGGACCCCGTAGCGCCGCCCTTCGGGCAGCCGCCGGGTGAAGACCTCGAAGACGGAGCGACGGTCGGCGGTGCCGGCCCGCAGGGCCGCCTGGAGCATGGTCAGCTCGTACTGATCGGTGAAGAGCGCGGTCGACGGCACGTCCACCGGCAGCCCAAGGTCCGCAGCGTTCATGTCAGCGATGCTAGCGCAGAAATCGTCAGAGTGACGATTTCTCTTCCCGGGTGTCATCTCCGGATGCCATCGCCGGATGTCGTCCGGTGTCGCCGGATACCGCCGGATGTCTTCCCGCCGAGGGCGCGCCCCGTTTGTGCGACGGGCCCCCAGGGGTGACAACATGGGGTGAGTGAGCGTCGCGCCTATTGAGATCGAACGTACGGAATCGGCCGAGGAGGTCTCCGCGGTCGCCGAACCCGACGTGCCGTGGGTGACCCTCGTGCACAACGATCCGGTCAACCTGATGAGCTATGTGGAGTACGTCTTCCAGTCGTACTTCGGCTATTCGAAGGACAAGGCGCACAAGCTGATGCTCGACGTGCACCACAAGGGCCGCGCCGTGGTCTCCAGCGGCACCCGCGAGGAGATGGAACGCGACGTGCAGGCGATGCACGGCTACGGCCTCTGGGCGACCCTCACCCAGGACCGCTTCTGATGGCCGGCCACTTCGAGCCGCTGCCCGGCGGCGGCGCGGCCGTCGCGCTCGACGACGTCGAGATCTCCATCCTGCGCTCGCTCGCCGTCCAGCTCATGGAGCTGATCGGGCCCGGCGACGAGCCGGCCGAGGACGCCGACCCGCTCGCCGCGCTCTTCGCCGAGGGTCCGAGCGAGCCGCCGTCGGACCCGGCGCTCAGGCGCCTGTTCCCCGACGCGTACGGTGACGACAGCGAGGAGCTGCGGGCGGCCGCGTCCGACTTCCGCCGCTTCACCGAGAACGACCTGCGGGCCCGCAAGCGCGAGGACGCCCTCGTGGTGGTCCGCGCCCTGGACGGGCTGTCCGCCGAGGCGGCGGGCGAGGGCGGGGCGGTCCTGAAGCTGACCCCCGACGAGTCGCGGGCCTGGCTCGGCGCGCTGAACGACCTCCGGCTGACCATCGGGACGCGTCTCGAGGTCACGGACGACGAGGAGAGCGAGCAGCTGTACCGGCTGCCGGACTCCGATCCGCGCAAGCCGATGGTGATGGCGTACCTCTGGCTGGGGGCGCTCCAGGAGTCCCTCGTCGGCACCCTGCTGCCGTAGCGGGATCTCACCCGCGGCGGGGTGTTCGCTCAGCGGACGCTCAAATCCGGATAACGAATGCGTTATCAGAGCGTCCGCCGTGTCATCTTGAGTTCTCTTTGTCCGTATTTTTTTGTGACGCAGGTCACGCCCAACTCCATCGATCACCCCACAGGCCGTGATAAATCTTCACGACCGCTCGGGGACGCCACCCCTGTTCCCGAGGGCGCTTTGACCGGCTGACCGCCGGTGGCACTCCATCCACATCCGGGGGGATCAGGATCTGATCCGCGGCAGACGCACTCGCAGTCGCGCGGATCAGCATGGAGAAAGGCGCACCACCATGACCTCAGTGCAGGTCGACAAGCAGCACGACGGCAATGAGGCCGAGGACTCCGCCTCGGGCGAGGGTTACCACCGGGCACTCGGCGCCCGCCAGATCCAGATGATCGCGATCGGCGGCGCCATCGGCACCGGCCTCTTCCTGGGCGCGGGCAAGGGCATCTCCATCGCGGGACCGAGCCTGATCCTCGCGTACGCCGTCGCGGGCCTCGTCATCTTCTTCATCATGCGGGCGCTCGGCGAGCTCCTCATGTACCGCCCGGTGTCGGGCTCCTTCTCGGAGTACGCGCGGGAGTTCATCGGCCCCTTCGCGGGCTTCGCGACCGGCTGGACGTACTGGCTGTTCTGGGTCGTCACCGGCATCACCGAGGTCACCGCCGCGGCGACCTACATGACGTACTGGTGGGACATCCCGCAGTGGCTGTCCGCCCTCGTCTTCACCGTGATCCTCTACGCCGCCAACCTGATCTCCGTGAAGCTCTTCGGTGAGCTGGAGTTCTGGTTCTCCATGGTCAAGGTCACCGCGATCGTCGGCATGATCCTGATCTGCGCCGGCATCCTCACCCTGGGCTTCTCCGACGCCGGCGACACCGCCTCCGTCACCCACCTGTGGGACCTCGGCGGCTTCTTCGCCGGCAAGGACGGCATCTTCTCCACCCTGATGACCCTCCAGATGGTCATGTTCGCCTTCCTCGCGGTCGAGCTCGTCGGCGTCACCGCCGGTGAGTCCAAGGACCCGAAGACGGTCCTGCCGAAGGCGATCAACACCGTGCCGTGGCGCATCGCCGTCTTCTACGTCGGCGCGCTGATCATGATCCTGTCGGTCGTCCCGTGGACCGAGTTCAAGCCCGGCGTCTCCCCGTTCGTCGCGGCCTTCGAGAAGATGGGCCTCGGCATCGGCGCCGCCATCGTCAACTTCGTCGTCCTGACGGCGGCCCTGTCCTCCTGCAACTCGGGCATGTACTCCACCGGCCGCATGCTGCGCGACCTCGCGCTCAACGGCCAGGGCCCGAAGGTCTTCACCCGCCTGACGAAGTCCGGCACCCCGCTGGTCGGCACCACGGTCTCCGCCGCGCTGATGATGGTCGGCGTCTGGATCAACTACCAGTGGCCCGGCGAGGCGTTCAACTACGTCGTCTCCTTCGCCACCATCTCCGGCATGTGGGCCTGGATCGTCATCCTGATCTGCCAGATCCGCTACCGGCTCAAGGCCGACCGCGGCGAGCTGCCCCAGTCGCCGTTCAAGGCGCCCGGCGGCATCTGGTTCAGCGTCTTCTCGCTCGCCTTCATCGCCATGGTCATCGTCACCATGGGCATGGACAAGGACAACCGGGTCGCCCTCTACGGCGCCCCCGTCTGGGGCCTGATCCTCGCCGTCTCCTACCTGGTCCTCAAGGCCCGCAACCCCGAGGGCGCCGCCTTCGCCAAGCGCTCCTGACGGACCCCCGTCCCAGCATCCGGGCCGCCCCGTACCACTCCTCGGTACGAGGCGGCCCGTCTGCTTATCCTGTCGGCATGCTGACCATCACCCGGGCCCTGTACGACCAGATCGTGGAACACTCCCGCGCGGACCACCCCGACGAGGCCTGCGGCGTGGTCGCGGGCCCGGCCGGCAGCGGCCGCCCCGAGCGGTTCATCCCGATGCTGAACGCGGCCCGCTCGCCCACGTTCTACGAGTTCGACTCCGCGGACCTCCTCAAGCTCTACCGCGAGATGGACGACCGCGACGAGGAACCCGTCATCGTCTACCACTCCCACACCGCCACCGAGGCCTACCCGTCCCGCACGGACATCTCGTACGCCAACGAGCCCCAGGCCCACTACGTCCTCGTCTCCACCGCCGACACCGACTCCGCCGGCCCCTTCCAGTTCCGCTCCTTCACCATCGTCGACGGAGTCGTCACCGAGGAAGAGGTCGAGATCGTCGAGGCCTACGCGTAGGCACCGTCCCGAGTCGTCGTCCGGAACCTGGACAGATACGCGGAGGGCGTCACCCCGAAATGCCGGGCGAACGCCCTCCGCAGCGTCTCGTCGCTCCCGAGCCCGCTCCGCGCCGCCGCCCCCGTCACGCTCGCCCCGCCCTCCAGCAGCATCCGCGCCGCCTCCACCCGCACCCGCTCCACGTACCCCGCGGGCGTCGCCCCGACCTGCTCCCGGAACAGGCGGGCCAGATGCCGCGGGCTGACCCCCGCGCGCCGCGCGAGCACCGGCGCGCTGTGGTCCGCCGCCGGATCGGCCGCCACCGCGTCCAGGAGCGGCCGGACCACCGGATGCCCCGTCGGGGGAGTCCGCGAGGCCGCCGAGAACTGCGACTGCCCGCCCGGCCGCTGCAGGAACACCACCAGGTCCCGCGCCACCGCCCGGGCCGCCCCGGGCCCCCGGTCCTCCTCCAGGAGCGCCAGGCACAGGTCGATCCCGGCCGTCACCCCCGCCGAGGACCACACCTCCCCGTCCCGCACGTGGATCGCGTCCCGGTCCACCGCCACCGCCGGGAACCGGCGCGCCAGCTCCGCCGCGTGCTCCCAGTGCGTGGCCGCCCGCCGCCCGGCCAGCAGCCCCGCCGCCGCCAGCGCGAACGCGCCCGTGCACACCGACGCCACCCGCCCCGAGCGCGCCGCGAGCCCCGCCACCACCGGCGCCGCCGCCACGCACCGCTCCACGTCCACCGCCCCGGGCACGAGCAGCGTGTCCGCGCCCGTGACCTCCCCGGCCGCCCGGTCCGCGCCGATCCGCAGCCCGCAGGAGGTCCGTACGTCCCGCCCGTCGGGCGTGCACACCCGCACCCGGTAACCGGACCCGGCCGTCGAGAACACCTCCAGCGGGGCCGAGACATCGAGCAGCCTGACCCCGTCGAAGGCGAACACCCACACCTCGTGCGTCGTCGTCATGTGTCCGATTCTGTGGGATGCCTGTCCCTGAGGACATGGCGGGCCCGCCCCGCCGGCGACGAGGCTTGCCCCATGAACCCGATGCAGCTCATCCCCGACAGCAAGCTCGCCACCGCCGCCACCGAACTCGTCCGCGACACCACCGGCGACCTCGTGTACGACCACTCCCGCCGCGTCTACCTCTTCGGCGCCCTCCAGGGCCGCGCCCGCGGCCTCGCGTTCGACCCCGAACTGCTCTACGTCGGCGCGATGTTCCACGACCTCGGCCTCGGCGAGAAGCACCGGGGGAGCGGCCGCCGCTTCGAGGTCGACGGGGCCGAGGAGGCCGCCGCGTTCCTCCGGGGCCAGGGCGCCGACGAGGACGCCGTCCGCCGCGTCTGGACCGCCATCGCCCTGCACACCACCCCCGGCGTACCGGAGTTCATGGAGCCCGAGGTGGCGCTCGTGACGGCCGGAGTCGAGTACGACGTGCTCGGCATCGGCTACGACGACCCCGCCGCCGTCACCCCGGAGGACCGGGCCGCGATCGTCGCCGCCCACCCCCGGCCCGACTTCAAGAACCGCATCCTGGCGGCCTTCGCCGAGGGCATCGCGCCCAAACCCGGCACCACCTTCGGCAACGTCAAGGCCGACGTGCTCCGCCACTACGTGCCCGGCTTCGTCCCCGGCGACTTCGTGAGCACCATCCGCGACTCGTCCTGGCCCGAGTGAGAGACTGGCCGGGACCAACGGGCGGCAGGACCCAGGAAGCCGGTGCGAATCCGGCACGGTCCCGCCACTGTGACCGCCCCCCCCCGTCGGGGCGGAAGCCAGGAACTGACCTGCCGCCTTCTCACCGCCGATCGGGGACGTGGAAATCCCCGGAGGAGGCCTGTTCCCGCATGTCCTGGCGCCGCCCGCTGCTGTCCGCAGCCGCACTGATCCCCCTGCTCGCCGCCTGCTCGGCCGCCCCCGAGGCCGCCGCGCCCGCCGCGAAACCCGCCGCGGGATTCCCGTACACCGTCACCAACTGCGGAGTGACGACCACCTACCAGGCGCCGCCGAAGCGCGCGGTCGCCATGAACCAGCACGTCACCGAGATCATGCTGGCCCTCGGCCTGGAGAAGTCGCTCGTCGGCACCGCGTACCTCGACGACGCGATCCTGCCCGCCTACAAGAAGGCGTACGACTCCGTCCCCGTCCTGGCGAAGGAGTACCCGTCCAAGGAGGCGCTCCTCGCGGCCAATCCCGACTTCGTGTACGGCGGTTACTCCTCGGCCTTCTCCGCCAAGGACGGCCGCAGCCGTGACGACCTCGGGCGCTCCGGCATCCACACCCGGCTCAACACCGAGTACTGCCCCACGGGTTCGCCCTCCGTCGAGGACCTCTACCGCGAAGTCCGCGAGACCGGCCGCACGTTCGGCGTCGGAGACCGGGCGGAGGCATGGATCCGGCAGGCCCGCGCCGGCGTCTCCGCCACCGCGAAGCGGCTCGCCGGCGTCGAACCCGTCTCCGTCTTCGTGTACGACAGCGGCGACAAGACCGCCTTCACCGCGGGCGGCAAGGGCATCGGCGACGAGCTCATCACCCGCGCCGGCGGCCGGAACGTCTTCGCCGACCTCGACAAGGCCTTCGGCGACGCCACCTGGGAACAGGTCGTCGACCGCCGCCCCGAGGTCGTCGTGATCTACGACTACGGCTCCACCACCGTCGAACAGAAGAAGAAGCGGCTCCTCGACGACCCCGCGCTCAAGGACGTCCCCGCGATCAGGAACCGCAGGTTCGCCGTCCTGCCGCTCTCCGACACCGTCCTCGGCGTCCGCGTCCCCGCCGCCGTCGACAAGCTCGCCGCCCAGCTCCACCCCGCCGCCCGGTGACCGCGACCCTCCCGCCGGCCCGGACGACTCCCGTCCGGGCCCCGGCCCCCGCGCGCCCCGTCCGGTACGCGCTCGTCGTCGCCGGACTCGTCCTCGCCCTCGCCGCCGCCGCGCTCGCCTCCCTCGCCCTCGGCTCCGTCCGCGTCCCGCCCGGCCAGGTCCTCGACGCCCTCACCGGGCGGGCGGGCCCCTCGCCGTACCGGACGATCGTGCTCGACGTACGCCTGCCCCGGGTCCTCCTCGGGACCGTCGTCGGCGCCGGACTCGCCGTCGTCGGCGCCGTCCTCCAGGCCCTCGTACGCAACCGGCTCGCCGACCCCTTCCTCCTCGGGATCTCCTCCGGAGCCTCCGCCGGCGCCGTCCTCGTCCTGGTCCTCGGCATCGGGGGAGGGGTCACCACCACGCTCGCCCTGCCCGCCGGAGCCTTCGCCGGCGCCCTCCTCGCCCTCGTCCTCGTCTACGGGCTCGCGCGCCGCGGCGGGACCATGACCGGCACCCGGCTCGTCCTCGCCGGAGTCGCCGTCTCCTACATCCTGTCCGCCCTCGCCACCCTGCTCCTCGTCGTCGCCGGCCGGCCCGAACAGTTCCAGGAAGCCCTGTACTGGTCCCTCGGCGGACTCGGCAGCGCCCGCTGGGACACCCTCGCCCTGCCCGCCGCCGTCCTCGCCCTCGGCGTCGGCGCCCTCCTCGCCCTCGCCCGCCCCCTCGACCTGCTCCTCACCGGCGAGGAGGGCGCCACCGTCCTCGGCCTCGACACCGCCCGCTTCCGCGCCGCCGTCTTCGTCCTCGCCTCCCTCGTCACCGCCGTCATGGTCGCCGCCAGCGGAGCCGTCGGCTTCATCGGCCTGATGGCCCCGCACGCCGCCCGCCTCGCCGTCGGCGCCCCGCACCGCCGCCTCCTCCCCGTCGCCGCGCTCGGCGGCGCGCTCGCCCTCGTCCTCGCCGACCTCGGCGCCCGGACCGTCGCCGCGCCCCAGGACATCCCCGTCGGCGTCCTCACCGCCCTCACCGGCGGCCCCTTCTTCCTCTGGCTGATGCGCCGCCGCCCGGAAGGAACACCCGCGTGACCGAGCTCCGCCTGCACGGACTCTCGTACGAGAAGCGCCTCCGCTCCGTCGACCTCACCGTCCGCCCCGGCGAGACCGTCGGCCTCATCGGCCCCAACGGCAGCGGCAAGACCACCCTCCTGCGCTGCGTCTACGGCACCCTCACCCCCACCGCGGGCCACGCCGCCCTCGACGGCGACGACCTCCACGCCCTCGGCCCCAAGGCCCGCGCCCGCCGCGTCGCCACCGTCCCCCAGGACAGCGCCACCGAGTTCGAACTCACCGTCCGCGAACTCGTCGCCCTCGGCCGCTCCCCGCACAAGCGGTTCTGGGAGGGCGACACCGGCGAGGACCACGCGCGCGTGGACACCGCCCTCGCCCGCGTCGGCCTCACGGACCTCGCCGGACGCCCGTACCCCACCCTCTCCGGCGGCGAACGCCAGCGCGCCCTCGTCGCCCGCGCCCTCGTCCAGGACCCCGCCCTGCTCGTCCTCGACGAACCCACCAACCACCTGGACATCCGCCACCAGCTCGACGTCCTCGCCCTCGTCCGCACCCTGGGCACCACCAACCTGCTCGCCCTCCACGACCTCAACCTCGCCGGGGCGTACTGCGACCGCCTCTACGTCCTCGAACGCGGCAGGATCGTCACCGGCGGCACCCCCGCCGAGGTCCTCACCCCCGCGCTCCTCGACGCCGTCTACGGAGTGGACGCCGAGGTCATCCCGCACCCCAGGACCGGCAGCCCGACCGTCGTCTACCTGCACAGTCCGCCAGGCGGGCAGGAACCTTCCACCATGTGAGATCACATTCCGGAACCCGGACCGGGAATCGATACGATGAGCCCATGGTTTCCCACGACGTGAGCGAAGAGACTCCGGGCACACCCCTGCTCGTGTCGCGCCTGCACGTCGACCTGTGCCGCCTCGCCAGCGCGATGTGTACGACTCGCGCTGCGTTCTGAACGACCGGCCGAGCGCACCTCACCGCAAGACCCCCCTTCCGCGCGGGGGCCCCAGCCACGCGCCCACCACGCCACTTCCGACAGGAGCCCACGCCATGGCCATCGAGGTCCGCATCCCGACCATCCTCCGCACCTACACCGACGGCGAGAAGGCCGTCGAGGGCAGCGGCGAGACCCTCGCTCAGCTCTTCGCCGACCTGGAGTCCCGCCACAACGGGATCGAGGCCCGGATCGTCGACGGCGGCAAGCTCCGCCGCTTCGTCAACGTCTACCTGAACGACGAGGACGTCCGCTTCCTGGACGGCATCGACACCAAGCTCACCGACGGCGACAACGTCACGATCCTGCCGGCCGTCGCCGGTGGCATGGTCTGATCCACATGCGCTACGACTCCTCGCTGGCCGCGGTCGGCAACACGCCGCTGGTCCGCCTCCCCCGGCTCTCGCCCTCGGACGACGTCCGCATCTGGGCGAAGCTGGAGGACCGCAACCCGACCGGCTCGGTCAAGGACCGCCCCGCGCTCCACATGATCGAGCAGGCCGAGAAGGACGGCCGGCTCACCCCCGGCTGCACCATCCTGGAGCCGACCAGCGGCAACACCGGCATCTCCCTCGCCATGGCCGCCAAGCTCAAGGGCTACCGCATCGTCTGCGTCATGCCCGAGAACACCAGCGAGGAGCGGCGCCAGCTGCTCGCCATGTGGGGCGCCGAGATCATCTCGTCCCCCGCGGCGGGCGGCTCCAACACGGCCGTACGCGTCGCCAAGGAGCTCTCCGCCGAGAACCCGTCCTGGGTGATGCTCTACCAGTACGGCAACCCGGACAACGCGGGCGCCCACTACGCCACCACCGGCCCGGAGATCCTCGCCGACCTCCCGTCCATCACCCACTTCGTCGCCGGTCTCGGCACGACGGGCACCCTGATGGGCGTCGGCCGGTACCTCCGCGAGCACAAGCCCGACGTGAAGATCGTCGCCGCCGAGCCCCGCTACGACGACCTCGTCTACGGCCTCCGCAACCTCGACGAGGGCTTCGTCCCCGAGCTCTACGACGCCTCGGTCCTCACCACCCGCTTCTCCGTCGGCTCCGCCGACGCGGTCACCCGCACCCGTGAACTCCTCCAGCAGGAGGGCATCTTCGCCGGCGTCTCCACCGGCGCCGCGCTGCACGCCGCCATCGGCGTCGGCAACAAGGCGCTCAAGGCGGGCGAATCCGCGGACATCGCCTTCGTCGTGGCCGACGGCGGCTGGAAGTACCTCTCCACCGGCCTCTACACCGCCGCCACCACCGAAGAGGCCATCGCGACCGTCCAGGGCCAGCTCTGGGCGTAGCGCCCCCGCAGGACCCCGGGCGCGCTAGCGCGCCAGATGGCGGACCTGGTCCCAGACGACCGGGTCCGCCTCGCCGACCCTCCGCCGGAAGTCCTCCACCGGCACCTCCCGCAGCTCGTCCGTCTCCAGGAAGCTCGGCCGCCCCTGCGCGTCGCCGACCGCCCCCGGCGGCAGCGCGATCACCCCGGGCCGCTCGTCGTGGTACTTGCTGGTGATCTTCGCGACGAGCGCGCTGTCCCCCCGTACGGACAGGACCAGACAGGGCCGGTCCTTCGAACCGGGCCCGTCCTCGAAGGGCACGTCCGCCCACCAGATCTCGGCGGCGCGGGGCAGCCGTGACGGAGCCTTCCGCGGCCCGGCGGGCCCGCGCGGGGGCCGTGTCCGCCCCGGGGGCCGGCGTGCGGCTCGCCTCCTGCCGTCGGCGAGTGCCACCACCAGCGCGATCACCACGACCGCGACCAGCGCGGGCCACCATGACGTGTCCATACCTCAAGACGGTACCGGCGCACGGTTCGCTTCGCCGTAACGGCCCGCCATCCATCCGAACCGGTGACAGAGCCCGTGAGTTCGCCCACAACGGGCCACCACGAAGGAGCGACAGGCCCGGGTGCGCCTTACGCTCGACAGATCGCACAGCCTCCCCCTCCCTCAGCGCGCTTTCCGTACCCGTCCACGGAGGTTCACGCTCCATGAAGCTCACCGTCGTCGGTTGCTCCGGGTCGTTCCCGTCCGCGGAATCGGCCTGTTCGAGCTACCTCGTCGAGGCCGACGGCTTCCGGTTGCTCCTCGACATGGGCAACGGCGCCCTGGGCGAGCTGCAACGACACATCGGTCTGTACGACCTCGACGCGATCTTCCTCAGCCATCTCCACGCCGACCACTGCATCGACATGTGCGGGTACTTCGTGGCCCGCTACTACCGGCACGAGGGCGGGCGCTGCGACGCGATCCCGGTCTACGCGCCGGAGGGTGCCGAGCAGCGGCTGACCACGGCGTACGCCGACACCCCTTCGCCCTCCTCGATGAGCGAGGTGTTCGACTTCCGCACGCTGAAGTCGGGCAGCTTCGAGATCGGCCCGTTCTCCGTCCGTACGGAGAAGGTGTGCCACCCGGTGGAGGCGTACGGCATCCGGGTCGAGCACGGCGGCCGTTCGCTCACCTACTCGGGTGACACCGGCGTCTGCGACGCCCTGCACGACCTCGCCGACGGCACCGACCTCTTCCTCTGCGAGGCCTCCTTCACCCACGGCAAGGAGGACATCCCCGCCCTCCACCTCAACGGCCGCGAGGCCGGCGCCCACGCGACCCGCGCCGGGGTGGGCCGCCTGGTCCTCACCCACATCCCCCCGTGGACCGACGGCGAGCGGAACCTCGCCGACGCCCGCGAGGTCTACGCGGGTCCGTCGGAGCTGGCGCGGCCGGGCGCGGTCTACGAGGTCTGAGCGCCGGTCGCCCCTCGTACGCACGAGAAAGGGGAAGGCCCCGGAACCTGGACGGTTCCGGGGCCTTCCCCTTCGGTGCGGGTGAGGCTCACGCCTTGGTGAGGTCCTCGATCTCCTCCTCGGGCTCGCGGCCCGGGGTGGGGAGGTTGAACTTGGTGATCGCGAAGCGGAAGACCACGTAGTAGATCGCCGCGAAGACGAGACCGATCGGGATGATCAGCCACGGCTTGGTCGCCAGGTTCCAGTTGAGCAGGTAGTCGATGCCACCGGCGGAGAAGGTGAAGCCGGCGTGGACACCGAAGGCCCAGGTGACGGCCATCGAGACGGCGGTCAGGACCGCGTGGATCGCGTACAGCAGCGGCGCGATGAACATGAAGGTGAACTCGATCGGCTCGGTGATACCGGTGACGAAGGAGGTCAGCGCGAGGGACACCATCATGCCCATGACGGCCTTGCGGCGCTCGGGGCGAGCGGCGTGGGCGATGGCGATGGCGGCGGCCGGGAGGCCGAACATCATGATCGGGAAGAAGCCCGACATGAAGATTCCGGCGCTCGGGTCACCGGCGAAGAAGCGGTTGAGGTCACCGTGGACGACCTGGCCGGCCGCGTCGGTGAAGTCACCGATCTGGAACCAGGAGACGGTGTTCACGAACTGGTGCATGCCGACCGGGATCAGCGCGCGGTTGATGAGGCCGAAGAGGCCGGCGCCACCGGCACCGAGGCCGGTCATCCACTCGCCGAAGCTGGAGATGCCGTTGCCGATCGGCTCCCAGACCAGGCCGAACAGCACGCCGACGGCGGTGCCGACGAAGGCCATGATGATCGGGACGAGACGGCGGCCGTTGAAGAAGCCGAGCCAGTCGACGAGCTTGGTGCGGTGGAACTTCTGCCACAGGACCGCGGAGAGCAGACCCATCAGGATGCCGCCGAGGACACCGGGGTTGTTGTACGTCGCGGCGACGTCGACACCCTTGTTGGCGGTCGTGTTGACGACGGCCTCGGTGATCGGGAAGGCCTTCAGCACGTTGCTGTAGACCAGGAAGCCGACGAGCGCGGCCAGGGCGGTGGAGCCGTCCGCCTTCTTGGCGAAGCCGATGGCGACGCCGATGCAGAAGAGCAGGGGCAGGTTGTCGAAGACCGCGCCGCCTGCGGTGGCGAAGACCGAGGCGACCTTGTCCCAGCCGAGACCCTTGTCGCCGAAGACGTCCGGCTGGCCGAGACGGAGCAAGATACCCGCGGCCGGCAGAACGGCGATCGGCAGCTGCAGGCTGCGACCGACCTTCTGCAGGCCCTGGAACAGGCCGGATCCGCGCTTCTTCGCGGGAGCGGCGGCCTGGGCGGTGGCCGTACTCATCAACTTCCTCCAGTAAGGCAAGGCGCCGCCGGGGACATGAACACGGGGGGAGGCGACGTCTCGTGGAACGCGGTGGTCTGGACCGCGTGGTCTACACCAATCAGTGGTGTAGACCAGTTTTAGCACGTGAGACTTAGATAAGGAACCTGCGAATTTTGTGGGCTCGGCCATAGCCTGAAATGCACGACATAAGGCCCCCGGACCGTGAGGTCCGAGGGCCTTTGGAGGGGCTTACGGGAGGGACGAAAGCCCCGGATCGGTCAGGGTGTGAGGGGGCGTCGCGGGGTCACTTGACGTTGTCCCGCTCGATCTCCTCCTCCACCTCCTCGGGCTCGCGGCCCGGGGTGGGAAGGTTGAACTTGATGATCGCGAACCGGAAGATCACGTAGTACACGACCGCGAAGCCCAGGCCGATCGGAATGATCAGCCACGGTTTCGTCGCCAGGTTCCAGTTGATCACGTAGTCGATCAGGCCCGCCGAGAAGCTGAAGCCGTCCTTCACGCCGAGCGCCCAGGTCAGCGCCATCGAGACACCCGTGAGCACCGCGTGGATCGCGTACAGCAGCGGCGCGATGAAGAGGAACGAGTACTCGATCGGCTCGGTGATGCCGGTGACGAACGAGGTCAAGGCGACCGAGAGCATCATGCCGCCGACCGCCTTGCGGCGGTGCGGCTTGGCGCAGTGGGTGATCGCGAGCGCCGCCGCGGGCAGCGCGAACATCATGATCGGGAAGAAGCCGGTGGTGAACTGGCCGGCGTTCGGGTCGCCCGCCAGGAACATGCTGATGTCACCGTGGACCACCGTGCCGTCCGGCTTCGTGTACGAGCCGAACTGGAACCAGATGGGCACGTTCAGGAACTGGTGCAGACCGATCACGAGCAGCGCGCGGTTGGCCACGCCGAAGATGCCCGAACCCCAGGCCCCAAGACCGACCAGCCAGTCGCTGAAGCTCTCCAGGGCGTCGCCGATCGGCGGCCAGATCCACAGGCAGATCGCGGCGAAGGCGATCGCGACGAAGGCCATGATGATCGGGACGAGCCGGCGGCCGTTGAAGAAGCCGAGCCAGTCGACCAGCTTCACCCGGTGGTAGCGCTGCCAGAACCAGGCGGCCAGCAGGCCCATGACGATGCCGCCGAAGACCCCGGGGTTCTGGTACGTGTACCCCGCGAAGGCGTCCCCGGCGCCCAGGCAGCCGCCGCTGATGTCCTTCGTACCCGTGGGGCAGTCCTTCGGGAACTGGCGCAGGACCGTGTAGTAGACGAGGAAGCCGACCACCGCGGCGAGGGCCGTCGAGCCGTCCGACTTCTTCGCCATGCCGATGGCCACGCCGATGCAGAACAGCAGCGGCAGGCCGAGGCTGCCGTCGAGCAGCGCGCCGCCGGCGCCCGACATCACCTTGGCGACGTTGTCCCAGCCGAGGCCGTCGGCGCCGAACACGTCCGGCTGGCCCAGCCGGTTGATGATGCCGGCGGCCGGAAGGACGGCGATGGGGAGCTGGAGGCTGCGGCCCATCTTCTGCAGGCCCTGGAAGAGTCCGCCCCACACGGACTTCTTCGGCCGTGCCGCGGCGCTGTCGGTACTCATCGGCGTCCTCCCTGCCCGGAACAAGCCGGGTCCGCGTTCCGTTGCACACTGGTGTAGACCAGTTGCGGTAGGCTCCGGGAGCCCGCTGAGGACAGGCCGCCGGTGATCGTCATCATTCGGCAGAACGGCGGCATGCGCTCGCGAAGTTGGGCCAACCGTGGGTTACCGTGACAAAGCGGACCTCAGGTGCGCCGAGATTCGCGCTCGCGCGAACAGAACGGACAGGGAGAAACACATGGCCAGCAAGGCTGAGAAGATCGTCGCCGGGCTCGGCGGCATCGAGAACATCGAAGAGGTCGAGGGCTGCATCACCCGCCTCCGTACCGAAGTTGTCGACCCCGGTCTCGTCGACGAGGCCGCCCTGAAGGCCGCCGGCGCCCACGGCGTCGTGAAGATGGGCACCGCCATCCAGGTCGTCATCGGCACCGACGCCGACCCGATCGCCGCGGAGATCGAAGACCTGATGTGAGCGTGAGCACCCCGCTCACTTCCTGACGAGGGCCCGTTCCGACAGGGGAACGGGCCCTCGCGCATGTCCACCGGGATCCGGCCACCCGCGCCCCGCGGGGGAGCGGCCGCCCCGGCGGCTCCGGCTACGCTCGTGGCATGTCTCGTATCGACGGCCGTACCCCCGAACAGCTCCGCCCCGTCACCATCGACCGCGGATGGAGCAAGCACGCCGAGGGCTCCGTCCTCATCTCCTTCGGCGACACCAAGGTCTTCTGCACCGCCTCCGTCACCGAAGGCGTCCCCCGCTGGCGCAAGGGCAGCGGCGAAGGCTGGGTCACCGGCGAATACTCCATGCTCCCGCGCGCCACCAACACCCGCGGCGACCGCGAGTCCGTCCGCGGCAAGATCGGCGGCCGCACCCACGAGATCTCCCGCCTCATCGGCCGCTCCCTGCGCGCCGTCATCGACTACAAGGCCCTCGGCGAGAACACCATCGTCCTCGACTGCGACGTCCTCCAGGCCGACGGCGGCACCCGCACCGCCGCCATCACCGGCGCCTACGTCGCCCTCGCCGACGCCGTCACCTGGGCCCAGGGCAAGAAGCTCGTCAAGCCCGGCCGCAAGCCGCTCACCGGCACCGTCGCCGCCGTCTCCGTCGGCATCGTCGACGGCACCCCCCTCCTCGACCTCTGCTACGAGGAGGACGTCCGCGCCGACACCGACATGAACGTCGTCTGCACCGGCGACGGCCGCTTCGTCGAGGTCCAGGGCACCGCCGAGGCCGAGCCCTTCGACCGCAAGGAGCTCAACGCCCTCCTCGACCTCGCCTCCGGCGGCTGCGCCGAACTCGCCGAGATCCAGCGCAAGGCCCTCGAAGGAACCCTCTGACACCTCACCGCGTCCTGTCGGGCGGGCACCCGGATACGATCCGGGCGCCCGCCCGTCCGCTTGTACGCCCGCGCACGCGTGGGCCCGTCCGTTCTGTACGTCTCCGGGGAGGACCCGCCTTGAAGCGCCGTCTCGCACTCGCCGTGGCCACCGCCGCCGCGCTCACCACCGTCCTGAGCGGCTGCGGAGCCCTCGACACCGCCATGGACTGCGTCAAGACCGCCGACGCGATAGCCACGTCCGTCCAGAACCTCCAGCAGGCCGTCTCCAACGCCTCCAACGACGTCACGCAGATCGAGGAGTCCCTCAACTCGATCTCCACCGAGCTCGGCAACCTCAAGAACACCACCGACAACGCCGACCTCTCCAAGGCCGTCGACGACCTCACCAAGGGCGTCGACACCGTCCGCACGGCGGTCAAGAACGGCGACACCACCCCCGACATCACGCCGATCACCGACGCCGCCGGCGAGGTCGCCAAGGTCTGCACCCCGGGATAATCCCTGGCATGACCCGACAGCGACTGATCCTCGCCACCCGCAACAAGGGCAAGATCACCGAACTCCACGCGATCCTCGCCGACGCAGGCCTCGACCTCGAACTCGTCGGCGCGGACGCGTACCCCGACGTCCCCGACGTCAAGGAAACCGGCGTCACCTTCGCCGAGAACGCCCTCCTCAAGGCCCACGCCCTGGCCCGCGCCACCGGCCTCCCCGCCGTCGCCGACGACTCCGGCCTCTGCGTCGACGTCCTCAACGGCGCCCCCGGCATCTTCTCCGCCCGCTGGGCCGGCACCCACGGCGACGACAAGGCCAACCTGAACCTCCTCCTGGCCCAGCTCGGCGACATCGCCGACGAACACCGAGGCGCCCACTTCGCCTGCGCCGCGGCACTCGCCCTCCCCGACGGCACCGAACGCGTCGTCGAAGGCCGCATGCCAGGCACCCTCCGCCACGTCCCCGTCGGCACCAACGGCTTCGGCTACGACCCGATCCTCCAGCCGCAGGGCTACGACGTGACCTGCGCGGAACTCTCCCCGCCGGAAAAGAACGCCATCAGCCACCGGGGCAAGGCCTTCAGGGCCCTGGTGCCGGTGGTGAAGGAACTGCTGGGCTGAGGGGCTCGCTCGCAACGAAGGGCCGCCCGATTCGGACGGCCCTTCGCGTGTGTGCGGCCGGGGGGACTCGAACCCCCACGGGTGTTAACCCACTGGGACCTAAACCCAGCGTGACTGCCAATTCCACCACGGCCGCCGGCACGGCAATGGTAACGGTCACGCGGTATCCGTCTGCGGGGTGCGTCGATGTTTTCCGCGGCACCAGGTCTCGGTCAGTGCGTGGCAGTTGGGGCACAGGTAGCGAAGGTTCTCGCGTCGGTTGTCGAGCCAGTTCCCGTTGATGTGGTCGATCTGCAAGGTGATGGACCCGCCCCGCCATGCGCCCTCGTTGCCGCACTCGACGCAGCGATACGGGACGCCCACCTCGGTGAGGGCGCGCTGGAGCCGGTCGCGGTTCTCGCGTGACGACCCCTCTGGGCGTACCCGGAAGACCGTGTCCGCGATGGGCTTGGGTGCCGTGGCACGCACGGTGCCCCACGTGCGTCGCTTGAAGTGCGACGTGTCGAGGTCCAGCTCTGCCACCCGTCGTCGGACTCGGCGGTGATTCTGGTCGGTCACGGGGAGGCCGAGCGTGCGCATCACGTCGGCGAAGCTGACGGCGTCCTTCACCGCCGTCCGCAGAAGGTCTTCCGGCACATCGAGGCGCCTGTGGGTGAAGTGGGTGACTTCGATTCCCCGCTCGTGGAGCATGTGCCTGAGTGCTGCACGAGATCTGCCGTCGTCACTCACGCCCAACAGACGAGCCATCTCTCTGACGCTTCGCGCGGCCGCTGCGGCAGTTCCCAGCTCCTCCGTGGTGAACGGCAGGTCCGTCGTCGAGCGGTTCAGGCCGGGAAACCGGCTCACGTCGATCCCGGCGGCCGCGATGCGACGCCGGATGTGAGAGAGCGTTCCGGTCGCCGGCGGCACTCCGAGCTTCCGGGCGACTTCACGCAAGGTCGTGGAGGAGGCGACCGCCTCGGCGATGGCGTCGTCCGTGTACTTGCGCCAGGGGCTGCGATGCTTGAAGTGGCCGGTGTCGATGCCGAACTCGGCAATCCGTGACTGGAGCGTGCGGCGCCGTCCCCCGCTCTCGGCGACGCCGAGGCGGCGCATGAGATCCGCCCATCCTTTCGACTCCGCCACGGCGGCGCTGAGCCGTTCCTTCGTGTACGCGCTCGTCCCCATCGGACCCCCTCCGCTCCGGCCGCCTGTTCGCAGCCTCGTACGGACTAACGAGCCGAATATCGGACGGTCACATCCGCAATGCGGAACGGCCCGCACCGCCCTTCCGGGGGTGCGGGCCGTTCCGGCGAAGGCGCGGGCTCAGATGCCCAGGTCCCGGATGATCTTGGCGACGTGGCCGGTGGCCTTGACGTTGTAGAAGGCGTGCTCGATCTTGCCGGCCTCGTCGACGACGACGGTGGAGCGGATGACGCCGGTGACGACCTTGCCGTAGAGCTTCTTCTCGCCGAAGGCGCCGTAGGCCTCGAGGGTGGTCTTGTCGGGGTCGCCGACGAGGGTGACCTTGAGGTTTTCCTTGTCGCGGAACTTGGCGAGCTTTTCCGGCTTGTCGGGGGAGACGCCGATGACGTCGTAGCCGGCGGCGGCGAGGACGTCGAGGTTGTCGGTGAAGTCGCAGGCCTGCTTGGTGCAGCCGGGGGTGAGGGCGGCGGGGTAGAAGTAGACGATGACCTTGCGGCCCTTGTGGTCCGCGAGGGAGACCTCGTTGCCGTCCGCGTCGGGAAGGGTGAAGGCCGGGGCGGTGTCGCCGGGCTGCAGTCGCTCGCTCATGGCTGGCTCTCCTCGGAATGTTCTGCGTACGCGTTCAGAGCCTAATGGGGGCTAACGGGGGTCTGGCGCGGCCCGGCGGCGCCGGAACTGACAGACTGACGGCAAACGACCGGATCACGACTACGGAGGCAGCGCGGTGTCGGACGTCAGGACCCCTGCGCAGATCGAGGCGGACATCATCCGCCGGCGCGAGCAGCTCGCCGTCACTCTCGACGAGATCGGCATTCGGGTGCACCCGCAGACGATCATCGGGGACGCGAAGGCCAAGGTCGCCTCGACGGTCGACCAGACCGTCGGCCGCGCCTTCGTCGCGGTCAACCGGGTCGTCTCGGACGTGAAGGCACGTTTCACCCACGAGGACGGCGCACCCCGCCTTGAGCGGGTCGTTCCGGTGGCCCTCGCGACCGTGGCGGTCGTCGGGCTGCTCGTGGCGTCCTCGCGGAAGAACCGGGGATGACTCCTCCCGGCTACGGGCGACACGCCCGGGCAGGTAGGTTCGGTCCGTGAGCGAGAACACGCACGACAAGCTGCCCATCCGGATGCTGCACGACCGGGTCCTGGTCCGCACCGACTCTCCGGAGGGGGAGCGGCGGTCCGGCGGCGGCATCCTGATCCCGGCCACCGCCGCGGTGGGCCGCCGGCTGTCCTGGGCCGAGGTGGTCGCGGTCGGCCAGAACGTCCGCACCGTCGAGATCGGCGACCGGGTGCTGTACGACCCCGAGGACCGCGCCGAGGTCGAGGTGCGGGGCGTGGCGTACGTCCTGATGCGGGAGCGCGACCTGCACGCGGTGGCCGCCGACCGCTTCCAGGGCGCTTCGGACACCGGCCTCTACCTGTAGGCGAGGCCGCGACAGCGCGAAGGCCCTGGTGACCACCGTCACCAGGGCCTTTGCGTTTTCTTTGCTAGCCTGGAGACACCCGACGAGACGCGCCGTACCGGGCCGGACAAGACGACGCACCCCTGTTTCCCGTCTCGCGGAGGTGTCTCGTCATGGCCTGGGTTCTGCTCGTCGTCGCAGGTCTGCTGGAAGTCGGCTGGTCGATCGGCATGAAGTACACCGAGGGCTTCACCCGCCTCTGGCCCAGCGTGTTCACGGCCGCCGGGATCATCGCCTCCATGATGCTGCTGTCGCAGGCGGCCAAGACGCTGCCGATCGGCACGGCGTACGGCGTGTGGGTCGGCATCGGCGCGGCCGGCGCGGCGGTGCTCGGCATGGTGGTGCTCGGTGAGCCGGCGACCGCCGCCCGGATCTTCTTCGTCTGTCTGCTGCTCGTCGCCGTGGTGGGGCTCAAGGCGACCTCGGGTCACTGACCCCGAGCGGTGCGGGCGGGCCGGGGCCCTCGGGACGCCGCCCCCGGCCCCGCCTCGCCCGTCACGTACGCCTCGTCCGAACCGTCCGGCATCGGCGGTACCGCCGGCATCTCCTCCGCTCCGGGCATCAGCTGGAGTTCGAAGTCCTTGGGGGCCGTGCCGGCCAGCGCGTCGCGGGTGAACTGGCCCCAGATCGCGGCCGGCGGGCCGCCGCCGTTGACGCGGGGGAGGCCAAGGGCCCCGTAGAGCGGTTCCTGGCGGCCTGATTCGGGGTCCTGGCCCATGAGGGCGACGACGGTGGCGAGTTCGGGTGTGTACCCCGCGAACCAGGCGGCCTTGTCGTCCTCGGCCGTGCCGGTCTTCCCGGCGGCCGGGCGGCCCGCGGCCTGGGCCGCCGTGCCGGTGCCCGCCTCGACGACGCTGCGCAGGATGGACGTCGTGGTGTCGGCGGCCTCCCGGCTCACGGCCTGTCGCGCCGGGCCGTCCGGCAGCCCGATGTCCTGGCCGCCGCGGGTGACGGCGGAGACCAGGGTGTAGGTGCCGTGCCGGCCGTGGGCGGCGAGCGTCGCGTAGGCCGCCGTCATGTCGAGGACGCTGGCGGTGGCGGGCCCGAGGGCGATGGAGGGGGAGGCGGTGAGGTCGGGGGTCGAGCGGGGCAGACCGAGGGCGATCGCGGTCCGCCGTACGTGCGCGGGCCCGACGTCGACCGCCATCTGGGCGTACACCGCGTTCACGGACAGGTCCGTGGCGGCGCCGACGGCGATCTCCCCGTAACTGGCGTCGTCCTCGTTGGCGGGGTCGTACATGCTGCCGCTCCAGCCCTCCACCGGGCGCCGGTTGGTGCCGTCGTAGAGGGTGTACGGGGTGATGGGCAGGCCCTGCTGGGTCTGGGCGCCGCTCTGGACGGCCGCGGTGAAGACGAACGGCTTGAAGGTGGAGCCGACCTGGTAGTCGCGGCGGGTGGCGTTGTTGACGTACTGCTGGGTGTAGTCGATGCCGCCGTACAGGGCGAGGACGCTTCCGGTGGCCGGGTCGACGGCGGCGGCCCCGACGCGGACGTAGCGGTCGGCGGGTGCGCGGGCCGGGTCGAGGCGCGAGATGACCTGGTCCTCGACGGCCCGCACCAGCGCGTCCTGCTTGGCGGGCTCGAGCGTGGTCGTGATGCGGAAGCCGCCGCCGGCGAGGGTCTTCTCGTCGACGATCCCGTGGTCCGTCAGGTACTCCTCGACCGCTTGGACGAGGTACCCGCGCTGGCCGGAGAGCGCGGTCGCGGGCCGTGCCGTCTGCGGCGCGGGGAAGCGGGCGGTGGCCCGGGCCGCGCGGTCCAGCCAGCCCTCGGTGACCATGCCGTCGAGCACGTAGTTCCAGCGGGCGACGGCCTTGGCCCGGTTCTCGGGGTGGGTGGTGACGTCGTAGGCGCTGGGGGCCTTGAGCAGCGAGGCGAGGTACGCGCCTTCGGCGGTGTCGAGGCGCTCGACGTCCTTGCCGTAGTAGGCGCGGGCGGCCGCCTGGACCCCGTAGGCGTTGCGGCCGAAGTAGCTGGTGTTGAGGTACCCCTCCAGGATCTCGTCCTTGCTCTTCTCGCGTTCCAGCTTGATCGCGATGAAGAACTCCTTGGCCTTGCGGGTGAGCGTCTGCTCCTGGCCGAGGTAGTAGTTCTTCACGTACTGCTGGGTGATCGTCGAGCCGGACTGGCGGCCCTTGCCGGTCACCGTGTTCCAGGCCGCGCGGACCATCGCCTTGGGGTCCACCGCCCGCGAGCTGTGGAAGTCGCGGTCCTCGGCTGCGAGGACCGCCCGCCGGACGGCGAGCGGCACCTGGCCGAGCGGGACGTTCTCGCGGTTGACCTCGCCGTCGCGGGCCAGCGGGCTGCCGTCGCGGTAGAGGTAGACGTTGGACTGCGCGAGGGCGGCGGCGTTGGCGGGCGGGATCTCCACCAGGAGGTAGCCGGCGGTGAACGCCCCGGCGAGCAGCAGCACGCCGAGCACCAGGAGCCCGAAGAGGGCCCGCAGAACGCGCCGGAGACGGCGGGGACGCCTCCCGGGGCGGTCGTCAGGCAGACCGGCGGTCCATTCGTCGGGCCGTTCGTCGTGCTGCCGGGAGGGGAGGGTGGGGTCCCTCGGTTCCCAGCCCGGGCGGGATGGCCGGGGGGTGTCGCTCGTACCTGAGGAAGGGGACATGGCATCACATACTGCACGGAACCGGACGAAACTCCCGATCACGACCCGTTCCTGACGGGAAATCGGCTCGCGGCACCCCACCCCGCCCCGCTAGGGTCGTGCGCTTCGCCGTCATTCGTACCGAAAGTTCGTCCCGGCCTCGCGGGGACCTCGCGCCGGGAACCTCGTACCGGAACTTCGTACCGGGAACTTCGTATCCGAAGGGGAGCCTCATGCTGCGGCTGTACGCGACGGTGGCCGCGGGTGGCTTCCGACGCCATGCCACCTACCGGGTGGCGACGGTGGCAGGTGTCTTCACCAACAGCGTCTTCGGCCTCATCCTGTCGTACACCTATATCGCCCTCTGGGACGAACGCCCCCAGCTCGGCGGCTACTCCATGGACGACGCCCTCGCCTATGTGTGGATCGGACAGGCCCTCATCACCGTCTGCGGCCTGATGGGCGGCGGCTTCGAGGACGAGCTCATCGAACGGATCAGGACCGGCGACATCGCCGTCGACCTGTACCGCCCGGCCGACCTCCAGGCCTGGTGGTTCTCGGCCAACGCCGGCCGCTCCGGCTACCAGCTCCTCGGCCGCGGGGTCGCCCCGATGACGCTCGGCGCCCTCGTCTTCGGCTTCACCCTGCCCTCGGGCCCCGGCGCCTGGCTCGCCTTCCTCCTCGCCGTCGCCCTCGGCTCCGTCGTCGGCTTCGCGATCTGGTACGCCGTGGCCATGAGCGCCTTCTGGCTCCTCGACGGCCAGGGCGTCGTCCAGGTCGCCTGGCTCGGCGGCCTCTTCTTCTCCGGCATGCTCCTCCCGCTCAACGTCTTCCCCGGCACCCTCGGCGAGATCGCCCGCCTCCTCCCCTGGGCCTCCCTCCTCCAGGTGCCGGCCGACGTCTACCTCGGCAAGTACCAGGGCTGGGACCTCGCGGGCGCGTACGCCTTCCAGCTCTGCTGGGCCCTCGTCCTCCTCGGCGCGGGCCGCATCGCCCAGGCGGCGGCGACCAGGAAGGTGGTGGTCCAGGGTGGCTGAGAACCAGACGCTCACGAACCAGACGCTCACGGCTGACGGCGAACCGGGCGGCTCCACGCGCGCGTCCCGGCCGGTGGCCGACTCCCTCCGCACGTACCGCATGGTGGCGGCCATGTGGATCCGCTCCACGATGACCTACCGTGCCTCCTTCGCGCTCACCGTCCTCACCAGCTTCTGCGTCACCTTCTTCGACTTCGTCGTCATCCTCCTGATGTTCGGCCAGGTGAAGGGCCTCGGCGGCTTCTCCTTCGCCGAGGTAGCCCTCCTGTACGGCCTGACCGGCACCTCCTTCGGGATCGCCGACCTGACGATGGGCTCGCTCCAGCGGATGGGGAAACGCGTCAGGGACGGCTCGCTCGACACCTTCCTGATGCGCCCCGCGCCGCTGCTCGCCCAGGTCGCCGCGGACAAGTTCGCGCTGCGGCGGTTCGGCCGGGTCGCGCAGGGGCTGATGGTGCTGGTGTGGGCCCTGGTACTGCTCGACGTGGAGTGGACGCTGGTGAAGGTGGCCCTGATCCCGGTGACCCTGATCTGCGGGGCGGTGATCTTCGCCGCCGTCATGGTGCTCGGGGCGTCCACCCTGTTCTGGATGCAGGACGCGGCGGAGGTCACCAACTCCTTCACCTACGGCGGCAACACCCTCCTCCAGTACCCGCCGACGATCTTCGCCCAGGAGCTGGTGCGCGGTGTCGTCTACGTCGTACCGCTCGCCTTCGTGAACTGGCTCCCCGCCCTCCACGTGCTCGGCAGACCCGCCCCGGCCGGCGTGCCGGACGCGGCGGCCTTCGCGTCACCGCTGGTGGCCGCCGTCTGCTGCGCCGTCGCGGGCCTCGCCTGGCGGGCCGGAATCCGCTCGTACCGATCGACAGGAAGCTGAGGTCCGGAGTCCATGCCCTTCATCGAACTCGACGGGGTCGAGAAGGTCTTCACGGTCCGCCGCAAGGCGGGCCTGTTCCGCCGCGAGAAACGGGAGGTCCGGGCCGTCGACGGCATCGGCTTCGGCGTCGAACGCGGCGAGATGGTCGGCTACATCGGCCCCAACGGCGCCGGGAAGTCCACCACGATCAAGATGCTCACCGGCATCCTCACCCCCACCGCCGGCCGGCTGCGGGTCGCCGGCATCGACCCCGCCCGCGAGCGCACCCGGCTCGCCCAGCGGATAGGAGTCGTCTTCGGCCAGCGCACCACCCTCTGGTGGGACCTGCCGCTCAGGGACTCGTACCGGCTCATGCACCGCATGTACCGCATCCCCGACGCCCGCTACCGCGAGAACCTCGACCGCTGCGTCGACCTCCTCGACCTCGGCGAGCTCCTCGACGTCCCGGTCCGCCAGCTCTCCCTCGGCCAGCGGATGCGCGGCGACATCGCCGCCGCCCTCCTCCACGACCCCGACGTCCTTTACCTCGACGAGCCGACCATCGGCCTCGACGTCGTCTCCAAGGCGCGGGTCCGGGACTTCCTCCGCGAGCTGAACGCCGCCCACGGCACCACGGTCCTCCTCACCACCCACGACCTCACCGACATCGAGCAGCTCTGCTCCCGGGTCATGGTCATCGACCACGGACGCCTGATGTACGACGGCGAACTCGCCGGCCTGCACGCCGTCGGCGACAGCGAACGCCTCCTCGTCGTCGACCTGGAACGCGAGCTCCCCCCGATCACCGACGTCCCCGGCGCCCGCTTCGTACGCTCCGAGGGCCCCCGCCAATGGCTCGCCTTCCCGGCCGGCGCCTCCGCCGCACCCCTCGTCGCCGCCGTCGCCGCGAGCCACCCCCTCCTCGACCTCTCGGTGCGGGAGCCGGACATCGAGGCCGTGATCGCGAAGATGTACGGGGGAACTCGCGACGAGCGCCGGGAGTCCCTGATGTAGGAGGTCGAGTGCATTGGTGAGTTTCTCGTACACAGCGGCGGACGAGGAGAAGAGCAGAGGCGTCCGGCGCATGAAGGCGCTGGCCACCTCCCTGCTCGTCGGCGTCGCCGCCGTCTACGCCCTGGCGACCTGGGCGGAGAACGCCGGCTGGGGCGCCTGGACCGGCTACGTCGCCGCCGCGGCGGAGGCCGGCATGGTCGGCGCGCTCGCGGACTGGTTCGCGGTGACCGCCCTCTTCAAGCGGCCCCTCGGCCTCCCCATCCCCCACACGGCGATCATCCCCACCAAGAAGGACCAGCTCGGCGCCTCCCTCGGCTCCTTCGTCGGCGAGAACTTCCTCTCCGCCGACGTCGTACGCGGCCGACTCCACGCCCTCGGCATCAGCCGCCGCCTCGGCGCCTGGCTCGCCGACCCGGCCCACGCCGACCGCGTGACGGCGGAACTGTCGACCGCCCTGCGAGGCGCCCTCACGGTCCTCCGGGACTCCGACGTCCAAGCCGTCGTCGGCGAGGCCATCACCCGCCGCGCCGAAGCCGCCGAGATCGCCCCCGGCCTCGGCAAGACCCTCCAGAAGGTCGTCGCCGACGGGGCCCACCACCGCGCCGTCGACCTCGTCTGCACCCGCGCCCACGACTGGCTCGTCACCCACGGCGAATCCGTCATGGACGCCGTCCAGGGCGGCGCCCCCGGCTGGACCCCCCGCTTCGTCGACCGCCGCATCGGCGAACGCGTCTACAAGGAGCTGCTCCGCTTCGTCACGGAGATGCGCGACATGCCCGGCCACCCCGCCCGCGGCGCCATCGACCGCTTCCTCACCGACTTCGCCGCCGACCTACAGGCCGACACCGACACCCGCGCCCGCGTCGAGCGCCTCAAGTCCGAGCTCCTCGCCCGCCCCGAAGTCCAGGACATCATCAGCTCGGCCTGGTCCTCCGTCCGCTCCCTCATCATCGCCGCCGCCGAAGACGACCACAGCCAACTCCGCCTCCGCGCCCGCGCCTCCCTCATCTCCCTCGGCACCCGCCTCTCCACCGACGCCCGCCTCCAATCCAAGGTCGACGGCTGGGCCGAAGACGCCGCCACCTACATCGTCACCACCTACCGCCACGAGATCACCTCCCTCATCACCGACACCGTCGCCGGCTGGGACGCCACCCAGACCTCCCGCAAGATCGAAGCCAACATCGGCCGCGACCTCCAGTTCATCCGCATCAACGGCACCGTCGTCGGCGCCCTCGCCGGCCTCCTCATCCACACCCTCACCCACGCCGCCGGCGCCTGACGCGCCAGAATCAGCCCTTGCCGCGCACGACGGCCCAGGACGCCACACCCATCCCCCCAGCCACGGAGAACACCGCCGGCCACGCCCCAACCCTCTTCGCCAGCGGATGAGACCCCCCAAACGCCGCGACATACGCCACCGTCAGCCCCACAGCCACCTTCGTCCCCCCGACCCGCTGCCACTCCCTCGCCGACACAACCCCGGCCCCCGCCAGCACCACACCACCGAGCGGCCTCTTCTTCGTCCACCGCGCAACGGCATAACCACCCACGAGCCCGGCGGCAGCGACGGCGGGGGAGGAGATACGGGGCATGACGGGGCCTTTCTCGTAGGTCTGCAGTGCGTCGAGCCTACGAGTCGTGGGCGTCCTGCGGAGCAGTCGGGGCTGTGAGGTCCGTCGGCGACTATGTAACGGATGCCCGCAGGAGGGCGCCGGCATCCTCTGTCAGCCCGAATTCGTAGAGCTCAAGCGCGATGAGTATCACTTCCTTCTCGGGACGGCTCCGGCCGTTGATCCCGATGACGGTGTCAGCAAGCAGGGATTCCTGTTGACGCAGAAGAGCGATCGATGCAGCGCTTTCCAGCGGAGACAGCGATGCCGATGCCTCTTGGAGCCAGGAGACTGCGTGGCTTGTCTGGCCGCTTCCGAGGAAGCTGGCTGCCGTGGCAGCCAGCTGTCGTGCGGCTGCGATGTCGCGGGCACTCCGCTGCCGGTCTTCTGATCCGGAGGGGACCGGCAGCGGAGTGGTCCTCACGAAATCCGCATGCGGGACGGAGTGGCGGACCGCAAGTGCCGGGGCTGCGGCGGGCTTCTGGTGGGCGAGCAGCCGGCTGTTCTCGCTTCGGAGTCGCGCGTTCTCCTGGAGCAGCGGAGAGCAGGCCCGGCAGAACGTCGGCTCGGCGGCAGTGTAGATCTGGCGCACATCCTCCAGAGCAAGGCCCACTGCGTTACTTCCGGCCTTCTCGACTGCGAGGGCGTAAAGCTCCTCGACGAAGCCGATCGGAGGCTTACGCCCGCCGCTGCGGTAGCGGGAGAGCTCGCTGGGATCCTTCTGCCAGTTCCTCGGGGCCAGGAGCTCTGAGACTTCCGCTAGGGAGACGACGGCCAAGTGCTGATAGAGCGTGCCGATGGTGCTGGCAAGAGCCCGCCTCCCAGGAGGTAAGTCGGCTCTGATCTTGAATCTCGGTCCCATCTGCGGCATCACTGGTCCCTGTGGGAGTGGTCAATCCATTCTGCACCAAGCGTCTTTGACTACCTCAGGCGCAAAGTGGCTAGGGGGTGGACGCTGTCAGGCGGGGCCGGGCTCAATGGGCGGGCCAGCCGGATGTTCCGGGGTGCCGTGCGGTCGAGGCCCGTGCCTCTGAAGCGCGGCTTGGCACGTGCTATGGGAGAGCGGAGGCCGTCGTGATGATGCCGTCGTGGCTCGATAAGACGTTCGGTAGCAAGGTGCGGGCGGGCCTCTGGCTGGCGTCCGTCGTGGGCGAGGGCAATGTGTTCACGAAAGCGGAACTCCGGGCTGCGTTCCCTGAAGTGGCCCAGATCGACCGCCGCGTGAGGGATCTCCGTGATCACGGCTGGCAGATCGATACCCGACGGGAAGACGAATCGCTCAACCTGGATGAGCAGCGGTTCGTCAGGCAAGGCGCGGAGGTATGGCTTCCCGGCCAGGCTAAGTCACCCAAGGAGAAATCCGGGCTGACTGCGGCTCAGCGGACGAAAGTGCTGCTGGCGGACAGCTTCCTCTGCCGGTCCTGCGGTATTGGTGCGGGTGAGCCGTTCGGCGATGGCGGGCAGGACGCGCAGCTTGATGTGGCGCGACGGCAGGTTCTGGGACCGGATGGGATGACTCAGACCCAGCTTGTGACTGAGTGCAACAGATGTCGGGTCGGTGGCCGCGAGCGACTGGTGGACCTCCGGGATGTCATCGGCACCCTGGGTCGCTTGTCGCCCCTGGAGCGTGCGGTGTTCGCGGGCTGGATGGATGCTGGCCGCCGGAACCCGAGCCCGATGGAGCGGCTGTGGGGTGAGTGCCGCACTCTTCCTGAGGAGTCGAGAAACGCGGTGCGCGATGCGCTGCGCAGCATGGATCAGTAGCTGACGAGGGGAAGCAGAAGCAGATGACACAGGAATTTTCGCGGCCGCCACGCGCCGACGAGTTCAGCGAGCTGGTCAGGAAGAGGCTGGACGATGTGAGGAGTTCCGGGGGCACCAGGGAGACGGTGACAGTCGACTGGAACGGTCAGCCGCTCCACTGCGAGGTGATCGAGTACCCGATTGAAGCCCTCTACTACAATCCCGGAACCCATCGCATCAGGGCGCAGCGGAGCCACGTGCCGGCGAAAGACGAGGCTCTCGACAGGGACCCGTGGGACGGTGAGAGCCAGGCGTACCTGCAGTTTCTCCTCGCAGCAGATCCGGCCAACCCCGATCGGCGGGATCCGGACTTCGAGAAGCTGAAGGAGAGCCTTCAGCAGTTCGGGCAGAACGACCCTGGCCTGATTACGCACCACGGCGTTCTGGTCAACGGCAACACCCGAACGGCAGCCCTTCGTGAGCTCGGGCAGCAGACGATGCGTGTTGGTGTGCTCCCCGAGTCATTTACCTGGGCTGATGTCAACTCCGTGGAGTTGGCACTCCAGCTCCGCCGTGACCACCGGCGTGACTACTCGTACATCAACCGACTGCTTGCGATGGAGGAGCAGGCCTCACTGGGGAGGACACCGGAAGCCATCGCCAAGGACTTCCGTATCCGGGTGTCCACGTATCAGCAGGAGCGGTGGATTCTCAGCACGATCAGGGAGCAGATCGAGCGCAGTAGGAGCGGGGGCGGCACAGGGTTGCGTCTCGTGGATTTCGAGGATCATCAGGAGAAGCTCAAGGAACTGCACAGGGCCTACGAGAAGCTGGCTGTAGTCGAGCCTGATCGTGCAGATGTCCTGCGGGAACTCCGCATGACTGCCATCATCCTGGGCTTCGCGAAGACGGATGTGCGGCACATCGACGAGAGCTTCCGCGATCGGTACCTGTCGCGCACGATTCCAGCGTCGATGGTCGGCGTACCCGCTGAGCAGGAGTCGGTCACCGTTCCTGGCCTTGGCGTTTCGCTTCCTGGTCCATCATCTGCCGTGTCTGCTGCTCGCGCGATCAGCGACAAAGTGCTTCGGGCCAAGGCGACTGTTGGTACAGGCGGTTCCGTCGTTCCGGAACAGGACAGGCGGGAGGCCAGGGAAGTCTATGAAGGGGTAAAGGAGGCCTTTGACAAGGCAATTGATGCAGCCGGCCGCGATGCCCGGCTGAAGAAGCGCAAGCAGATGGCGCCAGCCCGGCTGGCTGATGCCTGTGCCGACATCGAGCAGACCGTCGTTGAGCTGGTGCAGGCGCGTGCCTCACGCAGCCTGGACGAGGAGGCGTTCGACGAGGCTGTGCTGAAGCTGCGGGAAAGCCTTCGTAAGCTCGCGCACCAGGCCGGCAGGGGGACCGCGACGCCAGGTAACGGTGTTGCCTGGCTGCTTGAGGCTGTCTCGCTGGAGGCGTCCTGATGCTCGAGGCCGCTGAACCGGTTTCGCTCCGTCTTGACTTCGATGAGACGCGTACCAAGGTCGTGCTCCGGACGACCGACGACTACCGTGACGATCTCGTCCGGCTGGCTGCCCGATTCCGGTCAGGTGGTCAGACTGGCCCCCTCGCGGCGGTCGTAGAGCTCAACGATCTGCTTGGCGGGCTGAACGCACTCTCTTTCTGGCCCGACGCTGCTGGCGTCGAGTGGGCTCCGGAACTGCAGGAACTCGTCGTCGGGGTACTTGAGGATGCCAGGGCGGCTCAACAGCGCCTGGAGCAACCCGACAGCGCAGAGGAAGTGCTCCCGGACGAAGTCCCCTTTCTGCTCGGGGACGAATGGAAGGCTGACCTCAGTGACTTTCAGCGGCGGGATATCGCAAAGCTCCTCTCGCTCCGGCACGGGGCTAACTTCAGTGTTCCCGGGGCTGGTAAGACTCGTGTAGGACTAGCGGTGTACGCGACGCAGAAGGCGCAGGGCAAGGTCAACAGGCTGCTTATCGTCTGCCCGAAGTCGGCCTACGAGTCATGGCAGTATGAAAGTGCTGTGTGTTTCAGGCATTCGTTGCGTACGGACATCCTGGACAAGGCGTACGACCAGTGGGCGGAAGTGCTGATCGTCAACTATGAGCGGCTGGATCGCTCTCTCGCCATGCTGGCAGCATGGCTCAAAGCGTCTCCCTCGATGATCATCCTCGATGAAGCGCACCGTATGAAGCTCGGTGCCCGTGGGACGTACGGCGCGGCCTGCATGGCGCTTGGTCCGCTCGCCAGGAGGCGGCTCATCCTCACCGGTACCCCGGCACCGAATGGCGCCAAGGACTTGGAAAATCTCCTAGGGTTCGTCTGGCCAGGGCATGGGCAGCGGACAGTGACACAGGCAGTGGCTGGCGGCGACCTTGCGCATGCGAGCTCTGTGCTGCGCCCTCTCTTCACCCGCACGACCAAGCAGGAGCTGGGGCTGCCGCCGATGTCTCTGCATATGCGGTACGTCGACCTGCCGCAGCTGCATGAGGAGATCTATGCGTCCCTGGTTGGCGGAGAGGGCAGCGCGGCCGCACGGGACGACCTCAGCGCCCTGGGCAAGACAGCTCTGCGTCTGCTGATGGCTGCTGTGTGCCCGGCTCTGCTGGTAGAAGGGGGGAACCGCTATGACCCGCTTGCTTACCAGCTGCCTCCGCTGGAGGTGCCGAAGGGAAGTTCGCTCTACTCGCTGATGCAGAACCTGCCGGATCATGAGATGTCTCCGAAGTATCAGGAAGCGGCCTTCATTGTTGCTGAAAATGCGAGAAGAGGTAGAAAGACTCTCGTCTGGACAACTTTTGTAAGGAGTCTCGCAACCCTGGAAAGGCTGCTCGCGCGATTCAGTCCTGCGGTTGTGTTCGGAGGGACTGCTGATCGTGAGGATCAGTTGCGGAAATTCCGCGAGGACCCGGACTGTATGGTGCTGATTTCTAACCCGGCGACCCTGGGTGAGGGAATTAGCCTGCATCAGGTGTGCCATGATGCCGTATATGTGGATCGGGATTTTATGGCTGGACGCTTTCTGCAGAGCATGGACAGAATCCACCGCCTTGGGCTGGCGCCTGAAACGGACACGAATGCCACGGTTCTCGTGGCGCGCAATACTGTCGACGAAGTGGTGATGACCAGGCTTGAGCGAAAGCTTGAGTTCATGAGCAAGATCCTCGATGATCCTTCCGTCCAGCAGCTGGCGGATCTGGAGGAGGAGCCATCCGTCGCGGCGGGGCTGGCGCCGACCGACATGGAGGCCTTGCTGGGGCATCTGAGGGCGAACCCGGAGCGTTGAGCCAGCCCTCGCTGGCGAGAGTTTCACTGCCTGGGACCTCCCGGGTGTCTGCAACTGCAAACTCGCCGACCCTTGTCGCGGCAAGTGACGGCAAGCTAGCGTCGTTGGTCGAACAGTGAAGCGTAGGACTAGTGCGCGATTTAGAGGGGTGCTGTGGTGGAGGCTGGCCTGAGCTGGCGGGACGAATCGCTGGGTGCGCGCGTCCGTGTCGCGCTGTGGCTGCGGGACGAGGTTGGCGAGGGGGCGGTCTTCTCGAAGGCGTTGATGCGCGAGGCGATCAAGGGTGCGGAGCAGGTGGATCGCCGCATGCGTGATCTGCGCCCCGCAGGGTGGGAGATTCTCACCTATCGTGACAAGCCGAGCCTTCAGCCGGATCAGCTGTACTTGGGCAAGATTGGTTTGCCGGTCTGGGAGCCGGAGTACCGCGCTGCCGGCTTGCGGCAGATCAGCGCGAAGACCAGGCGCTATGTGTACGAGAGGGACGGCCACATGTGCCGTCGCTGCGGGGCTGCCGCGGGTGAGCGGTATGCGGACGATCCGGGTGCCTTCGCCCGGCTTACTCTCGGGCATGTGAATCCGCACCAGTCTGGGGCGGGCGCGAATGCGGAGGACTTGATCACGGAATGCGCCCGGTGTAACGAGACGGTGAAGCACCTTACTGGTGTGCAGATGACCAAGGGGCAGGTCTGGGACCGGATGAAGGAGCTTCCCGTGCAGGGCAAGCGCCACCTGCTGGCGTGGATGAAGGCGGACTTCCGTCCGCTGAGTCCGGCTGAGAAGACGTGGGGGATGTACCGGCAGCTGCCCGCCGCCGTGCGTGAAGAGCTGGAAAGCGACCTTGAGACTCTCATGAAGAGCTGAGCGCGGGGCGTCTCGTGGTTGGTTCCGTCGTTGTTGTCGGTGCGGGATGCGACACTTGCATGTCTGCAAGCACCGCACCTGGAGGGGTCCATGGGTACCACCGACCACAAGCTGACCTCGATCGAGATCTGCGCGGGTGCCGGTGGCCAAGCTGTTGGGCTTCACCAGGCTGGCTTCCGGCACCTCGCACTGGTCGAGATCGACAAGCATGCTGTCGAGACGCTGAGGCACAACATCGAGAACCGTCCAGACTGGCGCTGGGAGAAGGAGCACTGCCTCATCCGGGAGGTGGACGTCAAAGAGTTCCGCCCGCTCGAGGAGGTGCGGGTACCTCTGCCGGTGGAGGAGGGCGGGACTGGGGGGACGGACGAGAGCGTCCTGCTCAAGCCGCGCCAGCTCGACCTTCTGGCTGGCGGCGTTCCCTGTCCTCCGTTCTCTGCCGCGGGGAAGCAGCTTGGCCGTGAAGATGAGAGGGATCTCTTCCCCACGATGCTGGACCTTGTTGACGAGCTCCAGCCTCGAGCGGTCATGATTGAAAACGTACGAGGCCTGCTTGAGCCTGAGCGGAAATTCCGCTATTACCGCAATCACATCAAGAACCGGCTCCGTAAGTCCGGTTACGTTATCTGTGGTTGGCGTGTGCTCGAGGCGCAGAATTTCGGAGTGCCGCAACTGCGGCCTCGTGCCATTCTGGTCGCTATTCGGGAGGATGAGTACCGGGGGTTCTCCTGGCCTGAGCCGCAAAAGGAAATCGCGACCGTCGCGGAGAAGCTGGCGCCTTCGATGGCCAGGCGGCTGGGTGGCGAGGATTCTCCTCGTTACAAGGAATGGCTGAAGAACGCGAGCACGGGTACGGTCGCTCCTACGCTGGTCGGTGGATCCAAAAAGCATGGGGGCGCGGACCTCGGCCCGACGAGAGCGAAGAAGGCATGGGCCGCGCTCGGCGTAGACGCGATGGGTGTAGCTAACGACGAGGACAAGATGGTTGATCCTGACCGGGACCTCGGAACCCTGGAGCGAGGACCCAAGCTCACCGTTGCGCAGGCGGCGATTATTCAGGGATTCCCGGAGGAATGGGAGTTCAAGGGGGGCGGGAAGACCGCACGCTACCGGCAGGTCGGCAACGCCTTCCCGGCGGGTGTTGCCGCAGCGGTCGGTGCAAGCATCCGGGAGGCACTGACCCGGAGCGGTCCGCTGTGCGAGGATCCCACCCCGGATTTTGAGCCGGAGGATGATCCGTCACTCGTGGCGGCCGAGCTTCCTCTCTAGTAGTTCTTGCCGGCGGGCGAGGACAACCCGGAGAACAGTGCTGGCACATTCCTCGGGCGACTGATGCTCCCAGAAGCGCAGAACAGTCCAGCCCGCGTCGCTGAGGCGGCTGTCGGTGTCCCGGTCGCGGGCCATGTTGCCCGCGACCTTCTCCGACCAGTAACCGGGATTCGTTTTCGGCGACACATAGTGCTCAGGGCATCCATGCCAGTAGCACCCGTCGACGAAGACGGCCACCTTCGTCGGGCGGAAGACGATGTCAGCGGTGCGGCGCAGGTTGGGAATGGGCTTAGCTGCTACCCGGTACCGGAGCCCTTGGGCATGTAGCAGGCGGCGCAGAAGCCGCTCCGGTTTGGTGTCCCGGCTCCGAATCGCCTGCATGTTGCGGCGCCGTGCTGCTGAGGATGCCCAGGAGCCCGCAGGCGGGACCCAGGGCCCGTCCTGGTTCAAGTGCTCGCTCCTCTCAGCACGTCCAAATTACTCCTGCGGACCCCCGTGGCACTCCCCGTACGTCTCCCCCGAGCCGCACCAGCAGGCCGCCCCCTGCGCCGGGGGCCACGCCGTGGCGCGGGCCCTGGCGGCCAGGGTGGTCGCGTATTGGGGGAGGAGGTCGGCGTTGGAGGGTGGGGTGGATTCGGAGGCGGCGAAGGCTTCGTAGGAGGGGACGGTGGCGCGGACGATGCCGAGGTTGGGGGTGCCGGCTTCGGAGAGTTCGCGGAGGGAGGCTTCGATGTCGGTGAGGTGGGCGCGGTAGGTGGGGTATTCGGCTTCGAGCTCGGGGTACGAGGCGAGGAGCTCGTCGAGTTCGTGCTCGGGCCAGTGGAGGACGGCTACCGGGAAGGGGCGGGAGAGGGCGGTGCGGTAGGTGCCGAGTTCGGAGCGGAGGCGGGTGATCTCCGCTTGGAGTTCGGCGGGGTCGGAGGAGCCGAGGGACCAGAGGCGTTTCGGGTCGTGGAGTTCGTCGAGGGCGACCGTGCCGGTGTGGAGGCGGTCGGCCTGGTGGTCCCAGTCGTCGTGGGCGAGGGCCAGCATGCGGCGGATGCGGTGGCGGGTGGTGATGAGCGACAGGGTGGGGTGGGGGAGGTCCGTGGGGGTCGCGAGGAGGGTCGCGGCTTCCGTGAGGGTGGACTCCGCCGCTTCCAGTTCGTCGTGCGCTTCGAGGGTTTCCGCCGTGATCTCCCAGGCCGCCGCGTCCGTGGGCCGGGCGCGCCGGATGCCGTCGATGATGGCGCGGGCCTCGGCCTCGTGGCCGTACTCCCAGAGGTTGGCGGCCTTGAGTGACCTGATAAGGTGGGGGTTGGCCGGCTCGCCGGACAGGAGCTCGTCGTAGAGGGCCGTCGCGCCCGGGCGGTCTCCCGCCAGTTCCAGGTGGGCCGCGGCCTGGAGGTAGAGGGGTTCCCGGTCTCCCGGGTACTGCGCGGCCGTGCGCAGGAGGCGCTCGGCTTCGGTGGTGTGGGCGGCAGGAGTGTCGGGGCGCATGCCGTCCACCGTACTGCTGTACGGGCCTGGAGAGTTGGCGCCCCAGCGCTTAGGGTGCCCGGCGTGCGGGAGCGGGTACGGGAGCGGGTGCCGGTCGTCGTCCAGGGCCGTGGGCGGCGGCGCGCGGGCGCGCGCGTCCTGTGGGTCTGCGCCGAGACCGTCGTCACCTGCGGGGTCGTCGTCCTCCTTCTCGTCGTCCATCAGCTGTGGTGGACCAACCAGGAGGCCCGCGCCGAGGCCCGCGAGCAGGTGGGCGTGCTGGAGCGGGAGTGGGCGGGGGAGTGGGGTATGTCTCCTCCGCCCGGGGAGGAGACGGAGGACGGGCGGGATGGATCGGCCGGGGTGGGTGCGGGGGCTGCCGAGGAGCCCGGGGAGTCCGCCGTCGGGGAGGGGCGTCGGCCCTCGCGGGAGACGCCCGGGCGGGCGCCTTCCGCCGCGTTCGCGGTGCTTCGGATTCCGCGGATCGGGTTGACGGCTCCGGTGGCGCACGGGGTGTCGAAGAGGGGGGTGCTCGACAAGGGGTATGTGGGGCAGTACGCGGGGACGGCGGAGCCGGGGGCGGTGGGGAACTTCGCGTTGGCGGGGCATCGGAACACGCATGGGGAGCCGTTCCGGTACATCAACCGGCTGGGGGTGGGGGACGAGATATCCGTGCGTACGCGGGCGCGTACGTATGTGTACCGGGTGGACCAGGTGCTGCGGGCCACGTCGCCGCGGGACGTGGGGGTGATCAGGGCGGTGCCGAGGTCGATCGTGAAGCCGTCGTACGGGTACGGGGAGGCGGGGGCGTATCTGACGCTGACGACGTGTACGCCGGAGTTCAGCAGCGCCTACCGGCTGGTGGTGTGGGCGCGGCTAGTGTCGGCGGGGTGATCAGAGGCAGGCCGGGGTTGTGGTGGCTGGTTGTTCCGTACGTGCTGTTCGTGGTGGCGTTGCCGCTGGTGGGCGGTGGTTCGGCGTTCGTGTTCTGGATGTTGGGGGCGACGGTGTTGACGCCGTTCTCGGTGGCCCTGGCCAGGCGGAGTGACCGGCGCGGGCGGCGCGGGACGGGTGGGGCGCGGTGAGCGCCGGGGCCGTCGCGGTGTCCGTGTTCGCGGTGTTCATGGTGGGGACGGTGGTCCTTGGGCTGCTCGCGGTGCGGCGGCAGGAGGGGGGCGGGCTCGACGGGTGGTCGGTGGGTGGGAGGTCGCTGGGGCCGGTCTTCATCTGGGTGCTGATGGCGGGGGAGGGGTACACGAGCTTCAGCTATCTGGGTGCGGCGGGGTGGGGATACAACTACGGCGCGCCCGTGTTGTACGTCGTCGCCTATATGTCGTGCGGCTATGCGGTGGGGTACGTCGTCGGGCCGATGTTGTGGGGGTATGCGCGCAAGCATGGGCTTGTGGCGTTGAGCGACATGGCGGCGCACCGGTATCGGAGGCCGTGGTTGGGGGCGGCGGTCGCCGTGTTGGCGACGGTGTTCCTGCTGCCGTACATCCAGCTGCAGATCACGGGCATGGGTGTGGTCGTGTCGACGATCTCGTACGGGACGATCGGGCTTGAGTTCGCGTATTTCCTGGCGTTCGCGGTGACCACGGGGTTCGTGGTGGTGAGCGGGCTGAGGGGGAGTGCGTGGGTGTCGGTGCTGAAGGACGCCCTTGTGGTGCTGACCCTGGGGTTTCTGTTCGTGTATGTGCCGGTGCACTACTTCGGCGGGTTCGGGGAGTTCTTCGGGCGGCTCGCGGACGAGAAGAGGGAGTGGCTGAGCCTGCCGGGGCACGGGGGTGGGACGAGTGGGTACGGGGTGGGCTGGTTCGCGTCGACGACGGTCCTCAACTCGCTGACCGTCGTCATCTTCCCGACCACCGTCGCGGGGTACCTGGGGGCCCGGGACGCCGACACGCTGCGGCGCAACGCCGTGTGGCTGCCGGCGTACAACGTTCTGCTGTTCGTGCCGATGCTGCTCGGGACGGCGGCCCTGTTCGTGGTGCCGGGGCTTGTGGGGGCTGAGTCGAACCTGGCGCTGTTCCAGCTGGTGACGGACTCGCTGCCGGCGTGGGCGGTGGGGGTCGTGGGGGTGGCGGCCGCGCTGTCGTCGATCGTGCCGATGGCGGTGTTCATGCTGGTCATCGGGACGATGTGGGGGCGGAGCGTGCTGAGTCTCGTGCCACGGCTGCGGGCGCGGGAGAAGGGTCTCTCGCAGGGGGTGGTGGTCGTGGCCGGGGCGCTGGCGCTCGTCATGACGTACACCGCGCCGAACACCCTCGTACGGCTCTCGCTCATCTCGTACGAGGGGATGGCGCAGCTGCTGCCGTTGGTGCTGCTGGGGCTGGTGTGGCGCCGGATGACCCTGGTGGGCGGGGTGAGCGGGCTCGTGGTGGGCGTGGTGATCGTCTGTGGGCTCGTGTTCTCCGGGAACGACCCGCTGTGGGGCGTGAACGCCGGGCTGCTCGCTCTCGTCGCCAACCTCGCCGTCGCCGTGGTGGTCAGTCTGCTCGGGCCTCGGGAGCGGTCCGACGAGCGGCCCGACGCGGACGTCCTCGCGCTGGAGGAGTACACCGAGGCGGCCGTACCCGTACGGGCCCCCGTACGGGCCCCCGTACGGGGGTGAGCGGGCGCGGTTTTCACGCGTGGCGCCGGCCCAGTACGAGGGTGAGGGCCGCGCCCGTGAGGGCGAGGGCCGCCGAGGTGAGGAGGGCGGTGTCCGGGTTGGCGGGGGCGAGGGCGAGGGTGAGGGCGACGCCGGCGGAGGAGCCGATGTAGCGGGCGGTGTTGTTGGCGCCGGAGCCCATGGCGGCGCGGTCCGGGGGGACGGAGTCGACGGCGAGGCGGGGGAGGGCTGCGTTGAGGAGGCCGCTGCCGGCGCCGGCGGTGAGGAGGCCGGGGAGGAGGCGGGGCCAGGGGCCGTCGAGGCCGCCGAGGAGGGCGAGCACGCCGGCGGCGGACAGGGCGAAGCCGAGGGCGAGTTGGTACGGGGCGGACAGGCGTCCCGCGAGGCGGCGGGCCTGGAGCGCGACCACGAAGGCCGTGCCCGACCAGAGCACGAACAGCCAGGCGGCGCCCAGCGGTGACATGCCGGCCCCGCCCTGGAGCAGCGCCGGTACGACGCTGAAGAGTCCGATGACGGCCAGGCCGGTGAACAGCGCGCCGAGGGTGGACGCCAGGAAGGCGGGCCGGCGGAGCAGGGCGAGCTCGACCATGGGCGTACGGCTCCGGTGCTCGACCGCGACGAACGCGGCGGCGAGTGCGGCGGAGGCGAGGAGGAGCAGGCCGACGGAGGGGCGCAGCCAGCCGTCGCGGCCGAGGGTGAGGGCGGTGAGCAGCGCCGCGAGGGCGAGGCCGAGGGTGAACGCGCCGGGGATGTCGGGCCGGGGGCGCGGGCCCTGTGGCCGGGTGTCGTGGGCGAGGGCGCGGCTGCCGACGGCCGCGATCACGAGGGCGGCCGCGCCCAGTGCCCCGTACGCGAGGCGCCAGTCGACGAGGCTCAGGGCGCCCGCGAGGAGCGGGCCGAGGGCGATGCCGCCGCTCACCGCCGCGCCCCAGACGCCGGTCGCCCGGATGCGGTCGCGGCCGGCCGGGTGGGCCTGGGCGAGCAGGCCCAGACTGCCCGCGAGGACGGCCGCGCTCGCCGCGCCCTGGGCGGTCCTGGCCAGGGTGAAGGCGAGGGTGGAGCCGGCGAGGGCGCCGAGGGCGGTGGTGACGCCGAGGGCGAGGGTGCCGAGGAGGAAGACGCGGCGCCGCCCGTGCGCGTCGGCGAGGCTGCCGGCCACGAGGAGGAGGACCGCGAGGCCGAGCGGGGTGCCGTTGAGCAGCCAGGCCTGTGCGGAGGCCGGGGTGTGGAAGGCGGTGGCCATGGCGGGGAGGGTGAGCATCGGCGCGGTGTAGTTCATCAGCGCGACGGCGGTGGCCGCGGCGGTGACGGCGAGGGTGGCGGCCGGGCGGGGGGTGCGGGCCGGGGTGGCGGCGTCGGCCGTGGTGGGGCGGGGTGTGGTGGGGACGTTCACGGGCGGGACCTCCACCGGGTGGGTTCGGTGAATGAACTCATGAAGGGGGAGAGCTCACCGTACCAGCAAGGTTCGTTCAATGAACCCTGATTGCGTACGATGGGTCCCATGGCTCTCGGCAAGGACTACGCCCACCAGCAGTGCTCCATCGCCCGCGCCCTCGAAGTCGTCGGGGAGCGCTGGACCCTGCTCGTCGTCCGGGACGCCTTCTACGGCGTCCGCCGCTACAACGACTTCCTCGTTCACCTCGGCGCCCCCCGGGCCGTCCTCGCCGCCCGCCTCCAGGCCCTCGTCGAGGCCGGTGTGCTTGACCGGCGGCGCTACCAGGAGTCGCCGCCGCGCGACGAGTACGTGCTGACCGAGCGCGGGCTCGCCCTGTGGCCCGTCCTGCGGTCGCTGGGGGCCTGGGGGAGGGCGGAGGTCGCGGGGGCGCTGCCGGTGCGGCACTTCCACCACGCCGGGTGCGGCACGGAGCTCGGCGCGTACGGCGAGTGCCCGGCGTGCCGGGTCCCCGTGCCGCCCGGCGAGGTCGAGATGCGGCCGGGCGCCGCGCTCGATCCGGACCCGCAGGACCCGGTGAGCCGGGCCCTGCTCGGACCCCGCAGGCTCCTCGTACCGCTGGAGATCTCCGGAACGGGAACTCCGGCGGGGGCTCGTGCGTCCTCACGGTGAGACGCGGCGCGACCAGCGCGCCGGAGGGCACGGACAGGGGGTGGTGGTGATGACGGCGAGGGACCTGGTCCTGCGCGTCCTCGCGCCGCTGTTCTTCCTGCTCGCCCTCGCCGACCTGCTCCTCTCGGACGGGGCGAGCGTCTCCGCGGCCGTCGTCCTCGCCGCGACCACCGTCGTCTGCGCCCTGATCGGGGCGCGTACGGCTCCGGCGGTGCCGCCCACCGCCGTGCGGACGGCCATTCGCGACCGCGAGCGGCGTACCGCCTTCCTGCCGCAGCGCGATCCGGACGCGGCCGGGCGCAGAAGACCCCGAGCTCCCGGCCGTCGCCTTCCGACGGCCGCGTAAGGGAGCCACCGCACACACCACGGACAGGCCCGCACGCGGATCCGTCATGCCGAGAAACGACATCTCCCCGGCACGACGAGACCCCATGGAGGGCTCCCCTTGTCCGTCTTCGCTTCCCTGGTCGAGCGGCTCGCCGACCTGCTCCAGCCGCTCTTCGCCACCACCGCCACGGCCGCCGCGATCGTCCTCTTCACGATGCTCGTACGGCTCGCGATCCATCCGCTGTCCCGGGCGTCGGCCCGCGGTCAGAAGGCCCGCACCCGGATCGCGCCGGAGCTCGCGGCGCTCCGCAAGAAGCACGCGAAGGACCCGGAGCGGCTGCGGAAGGCGATGATGGAGCTGCACGCGCGGGAGAAGGTCTCGCCGTTCGCCGGGATCCTGCCGAGCCTGCTCCAGGCGCCCGCGTTCCTGCTGATGTACCACCTGTTCTCGGGTGACCGGATGGCCGGGCACACCCTGTTCGCCGCGCCGCTCGGCGACCACTGGGCGGACGCCCTCGCGCACGGCGGGGTGTTCGGGCCGGCCGGGCAGGTCTATCTGGTCCTGTTCGCGCTCGTCGCCGCCGTGGCCACGTTCACGTACCGGCGCACCAAGGCGCAGCTGGCCGCCCAGCCGCTCGACCTGGGGCAGCCGACGCCGGGGGCGGGCGCTATCGCCAAGGTGATGCCGCTGCTGTCCTTCGCCACGCTGATCTCGGTGGCCGTGGTGCCGCTGGCGGCCGCCCTCTACATCGTCACCAGCACGGCGTGGACGGCCGTCGAGAGGGCCCTGCTGTTCCGCACGGCGGACGGGGAAGGGGTCGCGGGCGCGGTTGCTACTCGCGCGTAAGGGTCCAGTGTGTGAACGGGGTCTTGCAGAGTGACCCTTTCTCTTGGAGGATCGACCAATCCTCCGATGGCCGCACTCCATCGGCCGGGGCACTGCAGGGCCCTTCCCGGGCCCACCTCGACCACAGGGAGAAGACCATGAAGCTGCTGCGCGTCGGGCCGGCGGGAGCCGAGCGTCCCGCCCTGCTCGACCAGGACGGAACCCTCCGTGACCTGTCCGCCCTCGTCGACGACATCGACGGCGGCCTGCTCGCCGACGCCTCCGCGCTCGACCGCGTACGGGCCGCGGCGGGCGCCGGCGTGCTGCCCGCGCTCGACGCCACCGGGCTGCGCGTCGGCCCGCCGGTCGGCCGGATCGGCAAGGTCGTGTGCATCGGGCTGAACTACCACGGCCACGCCGCCGAGACCGGCCAGGCGACCCCCGCCGAGCCCGTCGTCTTCCTCAAGGCCGCCGACACCGTCGTCGGCCCCGACGACACCGTGCTCGTGCCGCGCGGCTCGGTGAAGACCGACTGGGAGGTGGAGCTCGCGATCGTCATCGGCCGCACCGCCCGCTACCTGGAGACCGACGAGGAGGCCCTCGCGCACGTCGCCGGCTACGCCCTCGCCCACGACGTCTCCGAGCGCGAGTGGCAGATCGAGCGCGGCGGCACCTGGGACAAGGGCAAGAACTGCGAGACCTTCAACCCGCTCGGCCCCTGGCTCGTCACCGCCGACGAGGTGCCGGACCCGCAGGCGCTCGGCCTGCGGCTCTGGGTCAACGGCGAGCTCAAGCAGGACGGCCACACCTCCGACCAGATCTTCCCGGTCGCGGAGGTCGTCCGGTACGTCAGCCGGTTCATGACCCTCTACCCCGGCGACATCATCAACACCGGCACGCCCGCCGGTGTCGCCATGGGCCAGCCGGAACCCAAGCCGTACCTGCGCCCCGGCGACGTCGTCGAGCTGGAGGTCGACGGCCTCGGCAGGCAGCGCCAGGAACTCAAGAGCGCCTGAGGGCCCTGAAGGGCACTTGAGGTGAAATCGGCGGCGCCCCGCGTGGGGCGTCGCCATTTTCGTACCATTTTTGCATATTGCCGGATATGGAACGAATCTCGTACGAGCGGCGGCGCGACCGGCGCCGTCTCGCCCTCATCGCGGCGTCCACGGTCGGGGCCACCGCCCTCGTCGGCGCGCTGGCCGTCACGGGTCACGCCGATCCACTGCCGGGCGGTCTCGGCCCCTGCAAGCCCGGCAAGTGCCCGACCGATCCGTACCCGGACCCCGGCAGCGGCACCGTCACGTTCCGGGACAACAACATCAACGTGTTCGTCGGCGGCGACATGCTCGTCCGCGAGGCGGCGGCCGAGGCCGAGGGCAAGGTCGTGGTGCTCGGCGGCTTCGACCAGAACAAGAAGGCGGGCGTTTCCGCCGTCTACAACGTCGGCGTCGCGGGCGTCGGCTCCCGCGTCCCGCCCGAGAACGACACCGACTTCCTCACCGTCGGCAAGGACCTGACGGTCGCCGCCGGCCAGCGGCTGCTCGCCGAGGAGGGCACGATCCACGGCCTCGTGCGGTACGCGGGAGACCTCTCCGGCACGGTGAGCCCCACCCCCGTCCAGGACGACGCGGCCGCCGGCCCGTACACCGCGCTCCGTGACCAGCTCACCGAGGCCAGCCAGTGCTACGCCTACGTGAACGGGGCTCCCCGCACCCCCACCGGTACCGCCGTCAACAACGGCAGCGAGACCGTCTTCACGGGCGACGGCGCCTCGCCGCTCCAGGTCTTCAACGTCGACTTCGACCTGGAGTCGGCGAGCAAGGGCCAGCAGGGCATCGTCTTCGACGGCATCCCGGCGAACGCCACGGTCCTGGTCAACGTCCTCGGCGCGAACCGCACCGTCGACTCGTACGCCGACCACCTGCCGGACGGCCTGCGCGAGCGGCTCCTGTGGAACTTCCCCGACGCGACGGCGGTCAAGTTCGAGGGCACGGCCCAGTTCTCGGGCAGCGTGCTGATCGGCAACCAGACCAGCACGACGACGGTGACGATGCCCGGCATGAACGGCCGCTTCTTCACCACCGGCAACCTCACCCACTCCTCGGAGCCGGGCGGTGGCGGCGGCCAGGAGATCCACGCCTACCCGTTCAACGGCGACCTGCCGTCCTGTACGGACCCGAGCCCGACGCCCACGCCGACGGACCCGACGCCGACCCCGACCGACCCCACGCCCACCCCGACGGAGCCGACACCCACGCCGACGGAGCCGACACCGACCCCGACGGAGCCCACGCCGACCCCGACGGAGCCGACGCCCACGCCGACGGACGACTCCAGCGGCGGCACCGCGGACGGTGGTTCGAGTGACGGGGGCTCAAGTGACGGCGGCTCCACCGACGGCGGCGGTGGTGGCGACACCGGGGGGAACCACGGCCCGGACCCCCACTTGCCCGACACCGGCGCGGGCACCGGGAAGATCGTCATGGGCGCCACCGCGGCGGGCCTCGCGCTCGGCGGCGGAGCCCTGGTGTTCGTCACCCGCCGGCGTCGTCGTACGAGCTGAACGGCGAGGAGGCGGCCTCACAGCCGCACGGTCACGCCCTCGCGCGCCGACCGCGCCGCCGCCTCCAGGACATCGAGGGCGGCGGCGGCCTCGTGCGCGGTGACCGGGTTGGGGCCGGTGCCGCGCACGGCGGCGGCGACGGCCGCGTAGTAGGCCGGGTAGTCGCCGGGCAGGGACTCGACCGGGGTGCCGCCGCCGGTGAGCGGGGACTCCCCGGAGCCGATGCGGCCCCACAGCTCCGGCGGCTCCACGCCCCAGGCCGCGCCGGGGGTGGGGCGCAGGCCCTCGCGGAGGGCGGCTTCCTGGGGGTCGAGGCCGTACTTCACGAAGCCGGCGCGCTGCCCGAGCACCCGGAAGCGGGGGCCGAGCTGGGCGGTGGTGGCGCTGACGTACAGGTGGGAGCGGACGCCGCTCGCGTGGGTGAGGGCGAGGAAGGTGTCGTCGTCGGCCTCGGCGCCGGGGCGGCGGACGTCGGACTCGGCGTAGACGGAGACGATCGGGCCGAAGAGGACGAGGGCCTGGTCGACGACGTGGCTGCCCAGGTCGTAGAGGAGGCCGCCGATCTCCTCGGGCGCGCCGGACTCGCGCCAGCCGCCCTTGAGGCGCGGGCGCCACCGCTCGAAGCGGGACTCGAAGCGCTGGACCTCGCCGAGCGCGTCCTCGTCGAGGAGGCGGCGGAGGGTGAGGAAGTCGTTGTCCCAGCGGCGGTTCTGGAAGACGGAGAGCAGCAGGCCCCGCCGCTCGGCGAGGGCGGCGAGCTCGCGCGCCTCGGCGGCCGTGCCGGCGAGCGGCTTGTCGACGACGACGGGGAGGCCGGCTTCGAGGGCGGCGGTGGCGACGGGGACGTGCGTCTTGTTCGGCGAGGCGACGACGATCAGGTCGAGGTCGTCCGTCCCCCGCTCCCACAGCTCCTCGGGGCGGGCGGCGACCCGGACGCCGGGGTGGGCGGCGCGGGCCTCGGCGGCGCGCTCGGGGTTGCCGGTGGTGACGGCCGCGAGGAAGAGGCCGTCGGAGGCGGCGATCAGCGGGGCGTGGAAGACGGAGCCCGCGAGGCCGTAGCCGACGAGTCCGACGCGGAGCGGGTTACGGGGGGCGGTGCGGGTCATGCCTCTCACTTAAGCAACGCCGTTGCCAAAGTGCAAGCGACGGCCACAATGGGGGAGTGAGAAGAGACCTGATGGGCGTGGACGCGCCGGCCCCGCGCAGCCACAACGCCGCCCTCGTGCTCGATCTGCTGCGCACGGCGGGGGAAGCGGGCATCAGCCGCCTCGAACTGGCCGAGCGGACCGGCCTCACCCCCCAGGCCGTCAGCAAGATCACCGCCCGGCTCCGCGCCGACGGTCTGGCCACCGAGGCAGGCCACCGCGCCTCCACCGGCGGCAAGCCCCGCACGGTCCTGCGCCTGGTCCCCACCGCCGGGTACGCCGTCGGCGTCCACCTCGACCGCGACGAACTCACCACCGTCCTCGCCGACCTCGCGGGCGCCGCCGTCTCCCTGCGCCGCCGCCCCGTGGACCTGGGCGCGGGGACGGGCCGGGTCCTCGACACGGTGACCGAGGAGGTACGGGCCCTGCTCGGCGCCGTCCCGGCCGGCGGGACCGTGCTCGGCGCCGGGGTCGCCATGCCGGGCCCCCTGGACCACCGGGCCGGGACGCCCGGCCGCGTGACCGGCTTCCCCGAGTGGGACGGCGTTCCCGTGCGGGACGAGCTGGCCCGGCGCCTCGGCCTGCCCGTCGTCCTCGACAAGGACACCAACGCCGCCGCCCTCGGACTCGCCCTGCGCCCCGCCGCCCCCGCCTCCTTCGCCTACGTCCACCTCGGTACGGGGCTCGGCGCGGGTCTCGTCCTCGGCGGCGCCCCCCTGCGCGGGGACAGGACCGGTGCCGGCGAGCTCGGCCACCAGACCGTGCAGCTCGACGGGCCCCCGTGCGACTGCGGCGGACGCGGCTGCCTTGAGGTGCTGTGCCTGGCGGCGGTGGCGCGCGGCGAACGCGCCGAGGCGGCGCGGATCCTCGGCGCCGGCGCCGCCAACCTCGTACGGCTCCTCGACATCGACCAGATCCTCCTCGGCGGGCGCGTGGTGCTCGGCGCGCCGGACGTCTTCGCGGACGGGGTGCGCGAGGTCCTGGCCGGGCTGGGTCTGACGGCCCCGGTGGCGGTCGTGGCGGAGCCGGAGACGGGTGACACCGAGAGGCCGGAGACGTACACCACCGTCGCCGAGGGCGCCGTCTGGCTCGCCCTCGGTCCGATCTTCGGTCAATAGGCTGATCGGGCGGAACATGCTGGCCGTCCAGGGGTGAGCCCGGTGTCGCTCCCCGTCGCCCCCGTCCCGGCATGGCAGCGTCGCGGCCGACCCGTACGCCCGCGAACAGCGAAGGCCCCGCCATGGCAGCAGCCCCCCAGAGCCGGCGACAGCGCACCGCCACCGCCGCGACCGTGGCGGCCGCCACGGCGACCCTCTTCGCCCTGGCGGGCCCGCCCCACCCGGCGGTCGGCGCGCCCGCGCCCGACCCGCCCGCCGCGCCCGCCTGCGGGGCCGTACCGGACACCGGGTTCCCGATCGACACGCGGATCCACGGGGGGCCGGCCGAGTATCCGGCGGGCGGGCCGCTGCGGGAGTGGCGGCTCGATCTGACCAACACGACGGAGGCGCCCTGCTCGGGGGTCCATCCCGTGCTGGTGTTCACGGACGGCGAGCGGGCCCTGCGGCCGGCGCAGATCCGCTTCGAGTTCTACGACGCCGGGTCCGCGCGCTGGCGGCGGGTGGCCTTCGAGGGGACGGAGGAGGCCGAGAGCGTGGGGGCGTTCGCGGACTTCGGCGGCTTCGTGGTGCCGGCGGGCGGGACGCTCACCGTTCCCGTACGGCTGGCGTTCACGGCGGACGCGGTCCCCGACGAGGTGGTCGTGAACGCGGCGATCGTGCAGCGCAGGGGCGCGGACGGCGACTGGATCGGCGAGTCCGGCGACTACCGGCTCACCGTCGGACCGGCCGAGCCCGCCGGACCTGACACATCCGACCCGGCCGAGGTGCCGGGGAAGGAGCGCGGCGGACCGGTCACCGTCCCCGGCGGGACGGACCCCGGCGCGGGCCTCCCGCGCCCCGAACTCGCCCGCACGGGCCGGGGCTCCGACCGCGACGCGCCGGCCCTCGGCGGGTTCGCGGCGGGGCTCGTCCTGCTCGGCGCGGTGCTCGTCCGGGCCGGCCGGCGGGCCCGGCACCGCTGAGCCACGCTCCGTACACCTTCCCGTTCACTCCCGTCTGCGACCATCCGTCCGTGAACTACCAGAACACCCCAGGCGCCCCCGTCCGTTCCGGTGTCCCCGAGCACGGACGCGTCCCCAAGTACTACGCGGTCAAGGCGAAACTGACGCTGCTCGTCGACGAGTTGGGCGAGGGCGGGCCGCTGCCCACCGAGCGTGACCTCGCGGTCCGGTACGAGGTCTCCCGCGAGACCGTCCGGCAGGCGCTGCGCGAACTGCTCCTGGAGGGACGGCTGCGCCGCCAGGGCCGGGGCACGGTCGTCGCGGGCCCGAAGCTCGAACAGCCCCTGTCGCTCGCCAGCTACACGGAGGGCGTACGCCGCCAGGGCCGCCGCCCCGGCCGCAGCCTGATCTCGCTCGACCGCTTCCCCTGCCCGGAGGCGCTGGCCCCCGAGGTCGGCGCCGAACGCGGCGCGCCCGTCTGGCACATGGAGCGGGTGCTGCTCGCCGACGACGAGCGGGTCGGCCTGGAGAGCACGTACGTCTCCGAGGCCCGCGCCCCGCGCCTGGACGAGGAGTTCGACCCGGACTCGTCCTTCTACGCGTACCTCCACGACCGCCTCGGCATCTCGTTCGGCGACGCCGACGAGCGCATCGAGACCGTCCTGGCGACCCCCCGCGAGGCCCTGCTCATCGGCACCCCGCCGGCGCTGCCGATGCTGCTGCTCCACCGCGTCTCCCGGGACACCGAGGGCCGGCCCCTGGAGCGGGTGCGGACGCTCTACCGGGGTGACCGCTTCAGCTTCACTGCGCATCTGGGGCGGCAGAGGTGACGGAACGGCGGATCACGGAACGGTAACGGGTCTGGTCCAAGCTTGTCGGTTCGTTCACCGTCCAGTCGCCCGCCGGATCCGTCCGGTCCACCCGCCACCGCGACCGTCATCGGCATGAAGGTGATCGTCGTAGGAGCCGGCGTGGTGGGAACCATGCACGCCTGGCACGCAGTGGAACGCGGCCACGAGGTCGTACACATCGAGCGCGAGGCGGAGGCGCGGGGGGCGTCCCTCCGCAACTTCGGCCAGATCTGGGTGAGCGGCCGCGCCGGCGGGGAGGAACTCGACACCGCCCTGCGCGCCCGCGAACTGTGGGAGGGCATCGGCGCCCGCGTCCCCGGGCTCGGCTTCCGGGCCATCGGCTCCCTCACCCCCGTGCGGAACGCGCTCGAACTCGCCGTCGCCGAGGCCGCCGTGGCCCGCCCCGACGCGGCCGCCCGCGGCTACAAGCTGCTCACGGCCGACGAGGCCCGCGCGGTCAACCCGGCCCTCCGCGGGGCGTTCCAGGCCGCCCTGTGGTGCGAGCGCGACGCCGCCGTCGAGCCCCGCCTCGCCCAACTCGCCCTCCGTGAGGCGCTCCTGGCCACCGGGAAGTACACGTTCCTGCCCGGTCGTGAGGTCCGGGACGTCGTGGGCGGGAACGCGGTCCGCGACGACCACGGAGACACCCACACCGGCGACGCCGTCGTCCTGTGCACCGGCGCCTGGCTCTCCGGCCTCGTCCGCGAGATCGCCGGACCGGTACCCGTCCGCCGGGTCCGCCTCCAGATGATGCAGACCGAACCCCTCGGCGAGCCGCTGACCACCTCCGTCGCCGACGCCGACTCCTTCCGCTACTACCCGGCGTACGCCTCCGGGGCACTCGACGCCCTCGCCGCGGGGCAGCCGCAGGACCCGACGGCCGCCGCCCACAAGATGCAGCTCCTCATGGTGCAGCGGCTCGACGGCGGACTGACCATCGGCGACACCCACGAATACGAGCACCCCTTCGCCTTCGACACCCTCGAAGACCCCTACGAGCACCTCACCCGCGTCGTCGAGTCCTTCCTCGGCCGCCCGCTGCCGAAGGTCCGGCGCCGCTGGGCCGGGGTGTACGCGCAGTGCGTCGACACCAGCCGGGTCGTGCACCGCCAGAAGGTCGGCGACCACGTGTGGCTGGTGACCGGGCCCGGCGGCCGGGGCATGACCTGCTCGCCCGCCATCGCCGAGACGACCGCGAACGAACTGGGCTGGTGAACGACATGCGGAAGCTGAACCTCGTCGTCCTCGACATGGCCGGAACCACCGTCGCCGACGGCGGCCTCGTCGAGCAGGCCTTCACGGCCGCCGCCGAACGCCTCGGCGAAGACCCCGCCACGATGATCGACTACGTCCGCGCCACCATGGGCGAGTCCAAGATCTCCGTCTTCCGCCACCTCTTCGGCGGCGACGAGACCCGCGCCCAGGAAGCCAACCTCGCCTTCGAGGCCGCCTACGGAGAACTGGTCGGCGGCGGCCGCATCGCCCCGGTCCCCGGCGCCGCCGAAGCCATCGCCACCCTCCGCGAGCAGGGCAGGACCGTCGTCCTCACCACCGGCTTCGCCCGCGTCACCCAGGACGCCATCCTCGACGCCCTCGGCTGGCGCGACCTCGTCGACCTGACCCTCTGCCCGGCCGACGCCGGCGGCCGCGGCCGCCCGTACCCGGACATGGTCCTCGCCGCCTTCCTCCGCACCGGCGCCGTCGAGGACGTCCGCCGGACCGTCGTCGCCGGCGACACCTCGTACGACATGCTCAGCGGCGTCCGCTCCGGCGCCGGGATCGTCGCCGGCGTCCTCACCGGCGCCCACGACATGACCGCGCTCAGCGGCCACGGCGCCACGCACGTCCTCGCCTCGATCGCCGAACTCCCCGGGCTGATACGGGACCACGAGGAGCCGGGAGCATGACCAGCGGCATCCGCTTCGACGGCGTCACCGTCACGTACGGCAGCAACACCGTCCTCGACTCCCTCGACCTCACCGTCGAGCCCGGCGAGGTCATGGCCCTCCTCGGGCCCTCCGGCTCCGGCAAGACCACCGCGCTCCGGGCCGTCGCCGGCTTCGTCCGCCCGGCCTCCGGACGGGTCCTCATCGGCGACCGCGACGTCACCGCCCTCCCGCCGTACAAGCGGGGCATCGGCATGGTCGTCCAGCAGTACGCCCTCTTCCCCCACCTGAGGGTGGACGCCAACGTCGCCTTCGGCCTGAAGGCGCGGAAGGTGCCCAAGGGCGAGATCCCCGGCCGGGTCGCCGAAGCCCTCGACATGACCGGCATGGCGGCCTACGCCCAGCGCTACCCGCGCGAACTCTCCGGCGGCCAGCAGCAGCGCGTCGCCATCGCCCGCGCCCTCGCCATCCGCCCCCGGGTCCTCCTCCTCGACGAACCCCTCTCGGCGCTCGACGCCCAGCTGCGCTCCGGCATGCTCGCCGAACTCGCCCGGCTGCACCGCGAGTTGCCCGAGGTGTCGATCCTCTACGTCACCCACGACCAGGTCGAGGCGCTCACCCTCGCCGACCGCATCGCCGTCATGGACAAGGCCCGCCTCCAGGACTGCGGCACCCCGCAGGACCTCTACCGCCGGCCCCGTACGGAGTTCACGGCCTCGTTCGTCGGCAACGCCAACCTGCTGCCGGTCACCGTGGCCGGCGACGGCGTCACCTTCGAGGGCGTCGGCCTCGACGTGCCGGCCTCCGAGGCCGCGCCCGGCTCCGCCGCCACCCTCTGCGTCCGCCCCCACCTCGTCGGCCTCGGCCCCGGCCCCAACGCCCTCGCCGGCCGCGTCACCGAAGTCCAGTGGCGCGGCTCCACCCACCGGCTGTACGTCGAGATCGGCGGCCACCGCGTCAAGGCGGACGTCCGCGAGCTGCGGGAGACGCCCCCGCTGGGGGCCGAGGTGACGGTGCACTTCGCGCCCGACGACGCGGTACTGCTGGCCGCGGGGGTCGGCGATGGCTGAGCGCGCGGGACTCATGGAACGGCGGCCCGCGACCGGGGCCGCGCCCGGCCGACCGGCCGCTCCGGCCGCTGACGAACCCGCGCCCGCGCGCGCGATGTCCTTGCCCACCTGGGTCTGGGCCCTGCCGCCCGTCGCCGTGCTCGCCCTCGTCTTCCTCTACCCCCTCGCCCTGGTCGTACGGGAATCCCTCGCGCCCGGCGCGTACGCCGAGGTCCTCGCGTCCGAGTCCTTCCGCGAGGCGCTGGTCACCACGGTGTGGCTGGCGGTGGCGTCGACGGCGGGGTGCCTGGTGCTGGGGTTCGCGCTGGCGCTGGTGATCGCGTTCGTGCCGTTCCCGGGGGCGAAGGCGGTGTCGAAGTTCATCGACGTGTTCCTGTCGTTCCCTTCGTTCCTGATCACGCTGGCGCTGCTGTTCCTGTACGGGACGGTGGGGATGGCGAACGGGATCTGGACGGACGTCACGGGGGACGCGAGCGGGCCCTTCCGGTTCCTGACCACGCCGTGGGGGGTGCTGCTCGCGGAGATCACGTACTTCACGCCGTTCGTGATGCGGCCGCTGCTCGCCGCCTTCTCGCAGCTGGAGACGGCGCAGCTGGAGGTGGCGTCCTCCCTGGGCGCGCGGCCGCCGCGGATCGTGCGGCAGGTGATCCTGCCCGAGGCGCTGCCGGCGCTCGCGGCGGGCGGGAGCCTCGTCCTGGTGATGTGCCTGAACGAGTTCGGCATCGTCCTGTTCACCGGCGCCAAGGGCGTCACGACGCTGCCGATGCTGGTCTACGGCAAGGCGATCCTCGAATCGGACTACGCCGCCGCCTGTGTGGTCGCCGTCGTGAACGTCGCCCTTTCCGTGGGTCTCTACGTCCTCTACCGGGGGGTGAGCCGCCGTGCTGGTGCATAGCCGTACGGGGAGGTGGACCGCCTGGGCCGTGTTCGCGGTCCTCTTCGTCCCGCTGTTCGCCCTGCCGCTGCTCGTGATCGTCACGGCCTCCTTCTCCACGCACTGGTCCGGTGCCTTCCCGTCCGGACCGACCGCCGCGCACTACACGGCGGCCGTACGCGGGGAGTCTCTCCAGGCGCTGACGACGAGCCTCGTCACGGCCGTCACCGCGAGCGTGGTGGCGCTGGCCGTCGGCACCTGGGCGGCGCTCGCCGCCGCCGCGCTGGGGAAGCGGGGCAGGCGGGTGCTCGACGCCCTGTTCATGCTGCCGGTCGCGGTGCCCTCGGTGGTCGTCGGCCTCGCCGTGCTCGTGGCGTTCTCGCAGCCGCCGGTGCTCCTGAACGGCACCCGGTGGATCGTGATCCTGGCGCACACCGTGCTCGTCACGGCGTTCGCGCACCAGTCGGTGTCGGCCGCGATCCGGCGGCTCGACCCGATGTACGAGCAGGCGGCGGCCAGCCTGGGCGCCCGGCCCTCGTACGTACTGCTCCGGGTGAAGCTGCCGCTCCTGCTGCCCTCGCTGAACGCGGCGGCCGGGCTCTGCTTCGCCCTGTCCATGGGCGAGTTGAGCGCCACGATGATGCTCTACCCGCCGGACTGGACGCCGCTGCCGGTCCTCATCTTCACCGCCACCGACCGGGGCTCCCTGTTCACCGGCTCGGCGCTCGCCGTGGTCCTCATGGCCGCGACCCTGCTGGCCCTGCTCGCCGTCTCCCGTATCCGTACCAAAGCCTCGTACCGCTGAGTCCTCAGGAGAAGACAACGTCATGCTTACGTACGCCAAGCCGGTCGCCGCCGTCACCGGAGCCCTCGCCCTCGCCTGCACCCTCACCGCCTGCGGCGGCTCCTCCGCCGCCTCCGACGAGAAGGTCGTCACCGTCTACAGCGCCGACGGCCTCAAGGGCGAGGCGGGCGACGGCTGGTACGACAAGGTGTTCGCCGACTTCGAGAAGCAGACCGGCATCAAGGTCAAGTACGTCGAGGGCGGCTCCGGCGAGATGGTGCAGCGCGCCGTCCGCGAGAAGAGCAACACCCAGGCCGACGTCATCGTGACCCTGCCGCCCTTCATCCAGCAGGCCGACTCCAAGGGCCTGCTCCAGGCGTACGCCCCGAAGGGCGCCGACCAGGTCGACGGCGGCGACAAGGCCGACGACGGCAAGTGGATCTCCGTCGTCAACAACTACTTCGGCTTCGTCCACAACAAGAAGGAGCTGCCGGCCCCGCCCAGGACCTGGGAGGAGCTGCTCGACGCCAAGTTCAAGGACAAGCTCCAGTACTCGACGCCCGGTGTCGCCGGCGACGGCACCGCCGTCCTCATCAAGGCGATGCACGACTTCGGCGGCCAGGAGCCGGCCATGGCCTATCTGAAGAAGCTCCAGGCCAACAACGTCGGCCCGTCCTCCTCGACGTCGAAGCTCGCCCCCAAGACCGACAAGGGCGAACTCCTCGTCGCCAACGGCGACGTCCAGATGAACTTCGCCCAGGCCAGGTCCATGCCGAACCTCGGCATCTGGTTCCCCGCCAAGGACGGCGGCAAGCCCACCACCTTCGCCCTGCCCTACGCGGCCGGCCTGGTGAACAAGGCCCCGCACACCGAGAACGGCAGGAAGCTCCTCGACTTCATGCTGAGCGAGCAGGCCCAGCGCGAGGTCAGCGCCATCGGCGGCGGCTTCCCGGCCCGCAAGGACGTCAAGCCGACCGACGCCAACGCCATCGAGCTCGCCCAGCTGATGGAGGGCGTCGAGATCTTCGAGCCCGACTGGGCCGACATCGACAAGAACCTCACCACGTACGTCGACGCGTGGAAGTCCGCGACCGGCAGCTGACCGGCAGCTCTTCGGCTGCCAAGAGTTCACCGAACGCCCCCTGGAACACCTCCCCGTATTGCGGAAAGATAACGGGTACGGACCAACGCCCCTGAGAAATCAGGGGCGTTGACGTGTGTTCGCACCCCGTCACCCCCTTTACGGAGGACTCCGACATGCCGATCAACGGCATCTCCCGCCGCACCGTGCTCGCCGCCGCCGGCGCCACCGCGGCCGTCGCCGCGACCGGACTCGCCACCGCGCCCGCCGCCCAGGCCGCCGTCGCCGCCCCGACGCTCCCGAACGGCACCAGCAAGGACAAGGTCCTGTTCGTCGGCATGGACGGCCTGCGGCACGACCGCATCGACGCGGCCAAGGCGCCGCACCTCAAGTCCCTGATGGCGAACGGCACCTACGGCCGCTCCCTGCTCTACGCCAACCCGATGGCCGCCACCTCCTCCGGCCCCGGCTGGTCCACCATCTCCACCGGCGTCTGGCCCGACAAGCACGGCGTCAAGGACAACACCTTCACCGGCAAGAACTACGGCCGCTACCCCGGCTTCCTCGCCCGCCTGAACCAGATCAGGCCCGAGCTCTCCCTCTTCGCCGCCGTCGACTGGCCCGAACTCGACACCCACGGCACTGTCACCCCCGGCGCCGACGCCAAGCTCGTCTACAACAACGACTACGCCGTCAACGACCTCGTCATCACCGACATCACCGAGGACGTCCTGCGCAACCAGAACCCCGACGTCCTCTTCGTCTACTTCGGCGAGACCGACGAGATAGGCCACGGCTACGGCGCCGCCAGCCCCAAGTACCTCGACGCCATCGACGTCCAGGACGGCTACCTCGGCCGGCTGCTCGCCGCGATCCAGGCCCGCCCCACGTACGCCGGCGAGCGGTGGACGGTCATCGTCGCCACCGACCACGGCCACACCGACGCCGGCGGCCACGGCGGCTCCAGCATCGAGGAGCGGCGCACCTTCGTCCTCGCCCAGGGCCCCGGCATCACCGCCGGCGCCCGCCCGATCGACACCCGCCTCGTCGACGTCGCCGCCACCGTCTTCCACCAGCTCGGCATCACCCCCGACCCGGCCTGGGGCCTCGACGGAAAGCCGATCCAGCTCCGCTCCACCGACCCCTTCGACGCCCTCTACGGCTCCCTCTCCGGCCGGGTCGACGAGACCGGCATCCCGGCCGGGATCCTCGGCTTCACCCACACCGCGCCCAGCGGCTGGTCCGTCATCAACAACGCCATGGGCACCGGCGGCATGACCGAGTGGCGCGGCTGGTCCTTCGCGACCGACGAGTTCTGGTCCCGCACCCAGCGCGACCAGTCCCGCGAGCTCAACGTCCGCGCCCGCGGCGTCTTCGCCGTCGCCGACTCCGACGAGTGGGCCGACAAGTCCTTCTCCGGCACCTACGACTCGACCCTGGTCACCCCGGCGTACAACGTCTCCGGCACGACGGCCGTGACCCTCGACTTCACCACCTTCTACCGCCAGGAAGGCGCCCAGACCGCCCAGGTCCTGGCCGTCTTCAACGGCGGCACCCCCACGCTCGTCCGGAGCTACACCTCCGACGTCGTCTCCCAGCCGCAGTCCCTCACCGTCGCCGTGCCCGCCGGCGCCTCAAGCGTCAGCTTCCGCTTCCGCTACACCGGGTCCAACAACTGGTACTGGACGATCGACGGGGTCAAGATCAGCGCTTCCTGATTACCCTGGGGGCGTCGCCACAGCGCTGTCGCGGCGCCCCCAGCACACCGCACATTTGTACGGCAGGAGTCCCGCACCCATGGCAGAGCGCAAGCCGATCGAATCCTGGCTGACCGACATGGACGGCGTCCTCATCCACGAGGGCGTGCCGATCCCCGGCGCCGACGCGTTCATCAAGAAGCTGCGGGAGACCGGGAAGCCCTTCCTGGTCCTCACCAACAACTCGATGTACACGGCCCGCGACCTGCACGCCCGCCTCATGCGGATGGGCCTCGAAGTCCCCGTCGAGAACATCTGGACCTCGGCCCTCGCCACCGCCAAGTTCCTCGACGACCAGCGCCCCGGCGGCACCGCGTACGTCATCGGCGAGGCCGGCCTCACCACCGCGCTGCACGACATCGGCTACGTCCTCACCGACCACGCCCCCGACTACGTGGTCCTCGGCGAGACCCGTACGTACTCCTTCGAGGCGATGACCAAGGCCGTACGGCTCATCAACGCCGGCGCCCGCTTCATCTGCACCAACCCCGACGAGACCGGCCCCTCCCTCGAAGGCCCCCTCCCCGCCACGGGCTCCGTCGCCGCCCTCATCACCAAGGCCACCGGCAAGGAGCCGTACTTCGCCGGCAAGCCCAACCCGCTCATGATGCGCACCGGGCTCAACGCGATCGGCGCCCACTCCGAGTCCAGCGCCATGATCGGCGACCGGATGGACACCGACATCCTGGCCGGCCTCGAAGCGGGCATGCAGACCTTCCTCGTCCTCACCGGCCTCACGACCCAGGCCGAGATCGACCGCTTCCCGTTCCGCCCCTCGAAGATCGTCGACTCGATCGCCGACATCGTCGACCGCGTCTGACAGCCCCTGCACCGCCCCCGCTCCGCCCCCTGCGGATGCGAAGAGCGCCGATCCGGGTGACCCTGCCAGTATCAGGAGGTCACGATGCGTTCAGGTCCCATTGCTCTCCGTGCCGCAGGGGCGGCGCTGGTACTCGTGCTGGCACCCACGGCCGGCGGCGCGTACGCCCACGACGGAGTGAAGGTCACCGTCACCCCGTCCACCGCCTCGCAGGGCGCCGACGTCGACGTCCGCGTCGAGGGCTGCAAGGGCACCACCGGTGCCGCGAAGTCCCAGGCCTTCGTCGCCGACGCGGAGCTCACCGGCCGCGACGGCGGCAAGAACCCGCTCTTCGGCGACACCACCATCCGGTCCGGCCTCGAAGACGGCACCTACAAGGTCAGCGTGACCTGCGACGGCCACGACCACCCGGACGTCGGCACCGTCCACGTCCGCCGTGACCAGCCCACCCACCGGCCCACCCACCACGCCACCCCCGTCGCGCCCGTCCGCGCCGGTGGCGGCGGCACCGCCGCCTTCGCCGCCCCCGCGGCCCCCGGCGTCGCCCAGACCGCCGGTGACAACGGCCTCGGCACCCCCTACACCCTCCTCGGCCTCACCCTCGCCGCCCTCGCCGCCATCGCGGTCGCCTTCCGCAGCACCCGCCGCACGGCCACCGGCGGCGACCAGCCGTGACCGCGCCCGTCCCCACCGGCCGCCGCGCCCCCACGCGCGGCGACCAGCCATGACCGGACCAAGCACACCGACAAGCCATGACCGGGCCGCGCGCCGCGGGCGCCGACGGGCCGTGACGGGACCGGGCGCGCCGACGAGCGGTGACCGGGCCGCGCGCCGCGGGCGCCGACGGGCCGTGACGGGGTCGAGCACACCGCCAAGCCGTGACCGCGCCGCGCGCCGCGGACGCCGACGGGCCGTGACGGGTCCGGGCGCGCCGACGAGCCGTGGCCGGGCCGCGCGCCGCGGGTGGCGACGGGCTGTGACGGGGCCGGGCACACCGGCGAGCGGTGACTGGGCCGCGTGCCGCGCGTGGCGACGGGCCGTGACGAGTCCGAGCGCGCCGACGAGCCGTGACCGGGCCGCGCGCCGCGCGTGGCGACGGGCCGTGACGGGGTCGGGCGTGGCCGGTCGACGCGGTTGCCGGCGCGTCGGCGGCAGGCCGTGAGCGGGCCGGCTGGGGGCCGGGCGGCGGGCACCGGGCGGCTGGTCACCGGGGTGGCCTGGGCGCTGCTGCTCCTCGGTCTCTGGCTCTGGGGGCGGGAGGTCACGGATGGGCCGGGCGGGCTCTCCGCGCCCACCACGGGCGACATCGCCGCTGTCGGGCGGCCGCTGGGGGGCGCCCTGCCGCCGGCCCGCGACCCGCTCCCCGCGGTCGAGCCGCGCAGGGTCGAGATCCCCTCCCTCGGCATCGCCGCCCCCGTCGTCGCGCGCGGCCTCGACAGCGCCGGAGCCATCGACCCGCCGCCTTTCGAGATGCCTCACACGGTGGGCTGGTTCGGCGCGGGGACGCGCCCCGGCGCCGCGGGGGCCGCGCTGCTCGTCGGCCACGTGGACACCGAGACGCGACCGGCCGTCTTCTACGGGCTGAGCGCGGCGCGCCCCGGGGCGAAGGTCCTCGTCACCCGTGCGGACGGCTCGGTCGCCGAATTCACCATCGACGACGTGCGGGTCTTTCCCCGCGACGGCTTCGACCCCACGCGGGCCTACGGCCCCCGCGACCCGCGGCGCTCCGAGCTCCGCCTGATCACCTGCGGCGGGACCTTCGACGCCGCCACCCGCACCTACACCGCGAACGTCATCCTCTCCGCGTACCTCACGGGTCCGTGACGACACACCCGCCGGAACCCGCCCTCGGCGCGGGGCAGTTCGCGCGACACGGCAGAACACCGAAGCCCCTCACCATCCGGTGAGGGGCTTCGGTCTCGCGTGCGCCGCCAGGGACTCGAACCCCGGACCCGCTGATTAAGAGTCAGCTGCTCTAACCAACTGAGCTAGCGGCGCCTGCTGACAGAGAGAACTCTACCTGACCGGAAGCCGTGCTCTTGACCAATACCGGTCGCCACCGGCCTGTCGGATGGTCGTATCAGGCCTTCGATCCGTCAAAATGCGATTTGTCCAGACAGTTGAGACACTGGCGCCCGAAACCAAGGGTCAAAAGATCTTGACGAGTGTGGAGGGGAATCGCATGAGTGTGCCGGTCTTCGAGGAAATCGAACCCGCAGCCGACTGTGGCTGCCCGGGCTGCGCCCAGCACCGCCGCGACCTCGCGCTGGGCCTGCCCGTCCGGTCCGGCGGCCACCCGGCCGCGCACGGCGCCCGCCGCGCCCTGGTCCTCGTGACCACCGCCGGAGTCGTCCTCGGCGGGGGCGGCGCCGGCATCGCCACCGCCCTGCCCCACCCGGCCGAGCCACTCGCCCCCGCGGCGGGAGCCGGTACGGAGACGGGGACGGCCACCACGCCCTGGCCGGGCCCCGAGACCCCGCAGGGCGGGAGGGAACCCCTGCACGGCGCGCCCGGCCCCGGCTCCCAGAACGCCCCGAACCCCCCGCCCGGCCAGAACGCCAACCAGAACCCCAACCCCAACGCGACCCCGACCACCACCCAGATCTCCACCGACACGCTCCGGCAGACGACCCGCGCCGACATCATCAACCGCGCCAAGCTGTGGGTGAACGCGCAGGTCCCGTACTCCATGGAGAAGTACTGGTCGGACGGCTACCGCCAGGACTGCTCCGGCTACATCTCCATGGCCTGGAACCTCCGCAGCAACGAGTGGACCGGCAGCCTCGACCGCTTCGCCGACCGCATCGACCGCACCGAGCTCCAGCCCGGCGACATCCTCCTCTTCCACAACCCCGCCAACCCGACCCGCGGCTCCCACGTCACGATCTTCGGCGGCTGGACCGACTACACCCACACCTCCTACATCGCCTACGAGCAGACCAAGCCGCGCACCCGCAAGCAGGCGACGCCCATGGCGTACTGGGAGAACTCCGACCGCTACCTCGCCTACCGCTACAAGGGCGTCGTCAGCGGCGGCACCGGCGGCGGCACCACCGGCGGCGGCCCGACCGCCACCCCCGCCCCCTACCCCGGCGCGGCCAAGTTCGGCCCCGGCGCCAACAACGCGTACGTCACCCAGCTCGGCAAGCTCCTCGTCGACCGCGGCGGCAAGAAGTTCTACGCCAAGGGCCCCGGCCCCAAGTGGGGCGAGGCCGACCGGCGCGCGACCCAGGCCTTCCAGCTCGCGCAGGGCTGGAAGGGCAAGGAAGCGGACGGTCTCCCCGGCCCCGAGACGTGGAAGCTCCTCGTGACCGGCGGAGGCAAGAGCATCGGCGGATCGGGTGGTTCGAGCGGCCCGAGCGCGAATGTCCCGGGGTATCCCGGGCGTGGCTCCTTCCGTCCAGGCCAATCCAACGCATATGTGGAGAAGCTGGGCAAACAACTGGTGAAGCTGGGCTTCGGCAAGCACTACCTGTCGGGACCCGGTCCGCGCTGGTCGGAGGCGGACCGCCGCAACGTCGAGGCGTTCCAGCGGGCGCAGGGCTGGCGCGGCGGTGCCGCCGACGGCTACCCGGGCCCCGAGACCTGGCGGCGTTTGTTCCGATGACCCCGAGAGCATGAGGTGGACCCCGAATGACCGCATCGACCCCGACCCCCGCGGACTCCGGCGCCGCCGCCTCCCGCGACGCGGCCCGCACGGCCCGCCGCCTCACCAACGGCACCCTCCCCCGCACCACCCCCCATCCGGATACGACCCCTCCCGAGCCGCCCACCGGCACCGGCACCGAGACCGTGACCGGTGCCGGTACGGGTGTGGGCGCCGGCGCTGAGACCAGCGCCGGTGCGGGTGCCGGTGCCGGTGCTGTTGCCCCCGCCGGTGCGGGTGCCACCGTCGAGGCCGACGCCCCCGCCCGACCCGAAGCCCGACCCGAAGCAGGCACCGAGGCGGGTCCCGGCACCCGTCCCGAGGCCGGGACCGGGACCGAGTCCGGGACCGGGACCGAGGCCCCGGTGCCCGTCGGCCCCGAGAGGCCCGTCAACGCGGGCCCCCCGGCGCCGTCCGGCGACGTCGCAGGTGAGGGCCCTGCGGTGCCTCCCGGCGCACCCTCCGCGAACGTGATCCCCGCGTCGCCCGCGACCGCGGCCCAGGTGTCCCCGGGCACCGCCCGGGTCGGGACTCCCGCGGCCGCCGTGGTCGAGTCCCTCTCCGACGTGCTGACGGCGGGGCCGAAGGGGGCGGCTCTCACGCGGAAGTCGGCGGAGGCGTTCGCGGCGGCGGCCGTGCGGACGGGCGGGACGCCGGCGGTGCCGGTGGCGGTCACCGCCACGGAGGCCGGGGCCGAGGTCGTGACCGGGGCCCGGGCCGGGGCCGGGGCCGACGCGGCCACCCGTGCGCCCGTCGTGAAGGACGCCGGCGTGGTCAACCACCGGCTGCCCGACTTCGGGCGGATCACCGGGGCGGGGATCGGGGCGGTGGCGGTGCCGACGGCGGGGGTCGTGCGGGTGGTGCGGCGGAGGAACGTGATCGGGGCGGAGACGACGGGGGCGATTCCGGTGCATCTGTTGTTCAGGGAGGAGCCGGAGGGGGCCGCGCGCCCGGCTGCCCCGGTGGACGGGGGGCCGGACACGGTCGCGATGGCGGTGCCGGTGGCGGAGAAGGACGGGGAGAAGGTGACGCGCGCGGACCGGGCGGATCGGGTGACGAGCAAGGCGAGGGCGGCGATTCCGGCGCCGGCGAAGGTGCCGGTGGCGGACGTGCGGGGGAGGCGCGGGAAGGAGGCGAAGGAGGTGCGGCCGGTGGGGACGCGGCCGGGGCCGACGGCGGATCCGGGGTTGGTGGAGAGGCCGGGGCCGGTGTTGCCGGGCTGGGTCGGGGTGGCGGCGGGGGCGCTGGCGATCGCGGGGTCGGCGGCGGTCGTGTGGTGGGCGGGGGCGGTGCCGGAGGAGGCGGCGCGGATGCTGCGGCTGCCGGTGCGGCCGTACAACGGGATCCACCTGGGGCAGTGGGCGCTGCTGGCGCTCGGGGTGGTGGCGACGCTGTTCGCGCTGGGGGGCCTGGGCCGGGGGAGGGTCGGGTACGCGTGGGTGCTGACGTTGTTCGGGGACTACCGGGGGACGGTGCGGCGGACGGGGCTCGTGTGGGTGAGCCCGTTGCTGCTGCGGCGGCGGGTGGACGTCCGGCTGCGGCACTGGCGGAGTGAGCCGCTGTCGGCGGTGGACGCCAAGGGGACGGCGCTCGACGTGGTGGTCCTGGTGGTGTGGCGGGTGCGGGACACCGTGCGGGCGGCGCTGGGGGTCGACGGGCACGAGGAGTACCTGCGGGAGCAGGTGGAGGCGGCGATGGCGCGGGTGCTGTCGCAGCTTCCGGCGGACGCGTTCCACGAGGACGCGCCGACGCTGCGGGACGCGGAGGCGGTCGGCGAGGCGCTGACGCGGATGCTGTCGGTGGAGTGCGCGCCGGTGGGCGTGGACGTGTTCTCGGCGCAGCCGACGAGGATCGAGTACGCCCCCGAGGTCGCGGCGGCGATGCAGCGGCGCCGGATCGCGGCGATCGACGCGAAGCACCGGGACAGCGTGCTGACCTCGGTGGTGGACGCGGTGGACGACGTGGTCCACCGGCTGACCAGTCGTGGTCTGGTGGAGCTGGACGACTACGAGCGCAAGGCGCTGGTGAAGGACCTGACGGTGGCGTTCTACACGGGCCGGACGGCTCCGGTCGAGGGTGCGTGAGGGGATGGACATGTTCAACTTCCGTCCATACCTTGGTACTTGGTCCAGACCAAAATGAGTCACCCGCAGTAAGGCCGACCCGTCGGCCCGCAAGACCGCACGCGTGCAGCACGGCCCAACGGAACTCCCCACGTTCTCCTGGAGCGACAGCATGCGCAACAAGTCAGTCGGGGCGGCGGTGGTGGCGCTCGGCGTCGCCGGTGTCACCCTCCTCGGTACCGGCAGTGCCGGAAGCCACGGCTACACCGACTCGCCGATCAGCCGCCAGAAGCTCTGCGCCAACGGCACCGTGACCAACTGCGGCCCCATCCAGTGGGAGCCGCAGTCGGTCGAGGGCCCGAAGGGATTCCCCGCCGCCGGTCCCGCCGACGGCAGGATCTGTTCGGCGGGCCTCTCGCAGTTCGCCCAGCTCGACGACCCCCGGGGCGGCGCCTGGCCGGCGACGAGTCTCACGGCGGGGCAGAGCTACAGCTTCCGCTGGCAGTTCACGGCCCGGCACCGCACCACCGACTTCAAGTACTACATCACCAGGAACGGCTGGGACCCGAGTCAGAAGCTGACCCGGGCCGCGCTCGACCCCCAGCCGTTCCTGACCGTCCCCTACAACAACCAGCAGCCGCCGGCGACCCTCTCGCACTCCGGGACCATCCCGGCGGGCAAGACGGGCCGCCACCTGATCCTGGCGGTGTGGACGATCGCGGACACGGCGAACGCGTTCTACGCCTGCTCGGACGTCAAGTTCTGATCGGCCGTCACCACCGTTCAGTTCTGACGGTACGTCAGTTACAGTCCGGTCCATGAGGGGTGCGGACACCGTCGCGGAGCTCGTACGGCGCCAGTGGGGCGACCAGCGGATCGGCCTGAGGGACGAGCACCACGCCCTCACCCATCACGAGGTCGCCGCGGGCGCCGCCGCGCGGGCCGCACTGCTCGTGGACCTGATGCCACCGGTGCCGGGGGGCGAGCCGCACCTCGGCGTCCTGCTGGACAACACGCCGGAGTATCCGCTCTGGCTCAGCGCGGCGGCCCTCGCGGGGGCCGCCGTCGCGGGGATCAACCCGACCCGGCGCGGCGCCGAACTCGCCCGGGACATCCGGCACACCGCCTGCCGGGTCCTGGTCACCCAGCGCGCCCATCTGCCGCTGCTCGACGGGCTGCCGCTGCCCGGGGTGCGCATCCTGGTCACCGACACCGACGCCTACCGGGAGCTCCTCGCGCCCTACGCCGGTGCCCGTCCGGGGGACGCGACCCTGGGACCCGTACGCCCCGACAGCAGGTTCCTGCTCTCGTTCACCTCCGGTTCGACGGGGGCGCCCAAGGCGGCGCTGTGCAGCCAGGGGCGGCTCGTGGCGGCGGGAGCCTCGCTCGTCGACCACTTCGGGGTCCGCCGGGACGACGTCCACTACGTGTGCATGCCGATGTTCCACGGCAACGCGGTGATCGCCGACTGGGCTCCCGCGCTCGTCGCCGGCGCCGGGGTCGCGCTGCGGGCCCGCTTCTCGGCCTCGCGCTTCCTGCCCGATGTGCGCCGCTTCGGCGCCACCTACTTCACCTATGTCGGCCGGGCCGTCCAGTACCTCCTCGCCACCCCGCCGGGACCCGACGACCGGGCGCACCCGCTCCGCCTCGGCTTCGGCACCGAGGCCGGGGCGGTGGACGCGGCCCGCTTCCGGGAGCGCTTCGGGGTCCCGCTCGTGGAGGGGTACGGATCCTCCGAGGGGGGCGCGGCGATCCAGCGGACCCCGGACACCCCGACGGGGGCGATCGGCCGGGCGGCCCCCTCCGACGACCTCGCCGTCATCGACGCGGAGACCGGCCGCGAGTGCCCGCCGGCCCGCTTCTCGCCCACCGGCCGGCTCCTCAACGCCTCCGAGGCCGTCGGCGAGCTCGTCAACCGGGGCCGCTCGCCCTTCGAGGGCTACTGGCGCAACCCCGAGGCGGAGGCGGCCCGGCTGCGCGAAGGCTGGTACTGGACGGGCGACCTGTTCTACCGGGACGCCGACGGCTTCCTCTACTTCGCGGGCCGCACCGACGACCGGCTGCGGGTCGACAGCGAGAACCTGGCGGCGGCCATGATCGAGCACATCCTCGCCCGCTGGGACCGGGCCGCCGGCGTCGCCGTCTACGCGATACCGGACCCGGTGGCGGGGGACCAGGTCATGGCCGCGCTCGCCCTGCGCGAAGGCGCGGCCTTCGACCCGGCGGAGTTCGCGGCCTTCCTCGCCGCCCAGCGGGACCTCGGCACCAAGATGCCGCCGCGCTTCGTCCGCGTCATGCCCGAGCTGCCCCTCACCGCCACCAACAAGATCCACCGGGTCGCCCTCCGCCGCGCCTCCTTCCTCACCCCGGACCCCGTCTGGTGGCGCCCCACCCCGGCCGCCCCCTACGAACCCCTCACCCCCGAGGCGACCGCCGCCCTCCGCGAGGAGTACGAACGCCACGGCCGCGACCTCGCCTGAGCGGACCGGAGGTACGGAGGTAGGGCAGGGCCCACCCCCGCCACGCCCCCCAGACCCATGGCACCGCCCCGGGCCCGCCGCCTAGCGTGGGCGCCCATGGAACCCCGTACGTGCTGGCAGGCACTCACCCGGACGCGCTTTCCGCTGACCTCGTGGCCCTGGCGGGCCGTGGGGTATCTGGCGAGCGGCGGGGCGGTGGGGGCCGCGGTGTGCCTGGTGTTCCTGGTGCTCGGGGTGTTCTCGGTGTTCCTGGTGGGGCTTCCGTTGCTGCTGCTTTCCGGACCGGCGATCGGCGGGATCGAACGGTGGCGGCTGCGGCTCGTGGACCGCGACCCGGCGCCCGACCCGCACCGGGTGCCCGCGCGGCCGGGATTCGGGGCGTGGCTGCGACTGCGGGTGGGGGAGCAGGCCACCTGGCGGGAGCTGGCGTACGGGCTGCTGCTCGCGACCGCGCTGTGGCCGCTCGACGCGCTCGCGCTCGCCGTCGGCGTCGGCCTGCCGGTGGCGCTGCTCGCCGCGCCGGTCCGGCTGGCCCTGGACGGGGACGAGACGAAGGTCGTGAAGGCGTATCTGGTGACCTCCTATCCGGAGGCCTTCGCCGCCGCCCTCCTCGGCGCGGTCCTCCTGGTGGCCCTCGCCTATCCGCTCGCCGCCGTCGCCGGGGCGCGCGCGGCTCTCGCCCGCGCGCTGCTGACCCCGCGCGAGGCCGATCAGCGGGGGGCTATCGGCGAGGTCATCGCCTCCCGGGCGCGGCTCGTGGACGCGTTCGAGGCGGAGCGGCGCCGGATCGAGCGGGACCTGCACGACGGGGCCCAGCAGCGGCTCGTCGCCCTGACCATGACGCTCGGGCTCGCCCGGCTCGACGCCCCGCCGGGCGGCCCGCTGGCCGAGCAGCTGGCGAAGGCCCACGGGGAGGCCGGGCAGGTGCTGACCGAGCTGCGGGAGCTGATCCACGGCATCCATCCGCAGGTCCTCGCCGACTACGGCCTCGGCCCGGCGCTGGCCGACGCGGCCGACCGCTCCGCCGTCCCGGTGGACACCGACGTGGAGCTGCCGAGGCTGCCGGTGAGCGTGGAGAGCGCCGGCTACTTCGCCGTCTGCGAGGCGCTCGCGAACATCGGCAAGCACAGCGGGGCGAGCCGGGCCGCGCTCACCGCCCGGCATTCCGGCGGGGTGCTGCGGCTGGCCGTCGAGGACGACGGGCGGGGCGCGGCGGACCCGGCCCGGGGGAGCGGACTCACCGGACTCGCCGACCGGATCGCCGTCCTCGATGGCACACTGACGATCATGAGCCCGCCGGGCGGGCCGACCGTCCTGCGAGTGGAGATCCCGTGTCCCGCACTGCCCGCAAGCTCCGTGTCGTCCTCGCCGAGGACAGCGTCCTCCTCCGGGAGGGACTGATCGGGCTCCTGGCCCGTTTCGGCCACGAGGTCGTCGCCGCCGTCGGCGACGCGGACGCCCTGCGCGAGGCGGTCGCCGAGCAGGAGCCGGACATCGTGGTCACCGACGTGCGGATGCCGCCCGGCTTCCAGGACGAGGGGCTGGGGGGGGGGGGGGGGGGCGGCCCCCCTCCCCCCCCCCCCCCCCCCCCCCCCCGCTCCCGGTGCTCGTCCTCAGCCAGTACGTGCAGCGCAGCTATGCCGCCGACCTCCTCGACGCGGGCGACGGCACCGGCGTCGGCTATCTGCTCAAGGACCGGGTGGGGCAGGTCGAGGAGTTCCTCGACGCCCTGGCCCGGGTCGCGGACGGCGGCACGGTCGTCGACCCGGAGGTCGTACGGCAACTGCTGCGCCGGCACCGGGACCCCCTCGAAGCGCTCACCCCGCGCGAGCGGGAGGTCCTCGGCCTGGTCGCGGAGGGCCATTCCAACGGGGCCATCGCCCGCCGGCTGGTCGTCACCGAGGCCGCCGTCGGCAAGCACATCGGCAACATCCTGGCCAAGCTGGACCTGCCGCCCGCCGAGGACACCCACCGCCGCGTCCTCGCGGTCCTGACCTACCTCCGGGCATGACAAGAAGGCCCCCTCACTCGCGTGAGGGGGCCTTCTCTGTCGGTGCGCCGCCAGGGACTCGAACCCCGGACCCGCTGATTAAGAGTCAGCTGCTCTAACCAACTGAGCTAGCGGCGCCTGCTGACAGAGAAAATACTACCTGGTCCCGCGGGGTGCTTCGGACCACCCCGCGGGACCGGGTTCCTCCGCGTCCACGGAAAGCCTCGGAAAGGCCTCGGGAGCGCCTCGGAAAAGCCTCGCGAACGCCCCGGAAAGGCCTTGGGGACGCCTCAGATGGCGAGCGAGAGCACCACCGGAGCCGCTCGGCGGTTGAGCGTGTCGGCCGCGGCGCGCAGCCGGTGGGCGTGCTCGATGGGCAGCGAGAGCGCCAGGCAGCCCACGGCCGAGCCCGCTGTGAGCGGGACGGCGGCGCAGACGGTGCCGACCGCGTACTCCTGGAGGTCGAGCACGGGCACGGTCGCCGGCTGGCTGTCGAGCTTCGAGAAGAGGATGCGCTCGCTGGTGATCGTCCGGGAGGTCAGCCGGGCGATCTTGTGCCGGGAGAGGTGGTCCCGCCTGCCGTTCTGGTCGAGCTGGGTGAGCAGGCACTTGCCGACCGCGCTGGCGTGCGCCGCCGAGCGGAAGTCGACCCACTCGTTGACCTTGGGTGTGCGCGGGCCGTCGGCGAACTGGGTGATCTTCACTTCGCCGTCGATGTACCTGCTGATGTAGACCGCGGCGCCGACGGAGTCGCGCAGCTCGGTCAGGGTCTCCTGGAGCTTGGCCTCCAGGGCCTCGCGGCGGGTCAGGCCGGAGCCGAGGAGGACGAGGGAGTCCCCGATCACGTACGCGCCGTCGGCCACCTGCTCGACGTACCCCTCGCGCCGCAGCATGAGGAGCAGTGAGGACAGGTGGGCCACGGGCAGGCCGGTCTCGCGCGCGATCTGGACGTCCGTCACTCCGCCACCGTGCCGTGACACCGTCTCGAGGACGCGCAGGGCGTATTGCACCGAGTGGAACGGCGCGGTGGGCTCGGGCTTCAGCGCCACGGTTTCCCCCTACCAGGTTGTGACCGCAAGCTTTCGTACCACGATAGCCGCCAAGGACCGTTTACGGGGCGGCTGTTGGCGAGAATGATGCGGACGATCCGGGCCGTACGCTGGGGCGCGCCACTCTGGCATATGCCCATGTCATGAGTGGTGCGGAGAGTCTGAGGTCAGGGCGGTGCGCGAACGCGCCAGCGAGCGCTTTCGGCCGCCGGCGAACGAGAGATTTTTTATGCGGAAGCGGACCCGGAAGGGGCGTTCCGGGTGGCCGAGAACCCTCGGTGGCGCCAGGAATAAGCGGAGACACCCTCCTGTTGTAGCCCTGATGCGACCGGAGACCCCTCCGGCCGCCCCTCCGGAGGAGCATCCGGAGCAGGATCCGCACGTGTGCCGAGGAGGGTCTCGACGGTGACCGACGCTATTCGAGGAGAGGCGCGGGGTACCGCCCCCGTACCGCTGTCCGTGCTGGACCTGGTGACCGTCGGCAGCGGGCGGACCGCGACCCAGGCGCTCGCCACCAGCGTCGAGCTGAGCCGGCTCGCCGAGCGGCGCGGCTTCCACCGCCACTGGGTGGCCGAACACCACTCCATGCCCGGGGTCGCCTCCTCCTCCCCGGCGGTGATCCTCGCCCACCTCGCCGCCCACACCCGGCGCATCCGGCTCGGCTCCGGCGGCGTCATGCTCCCCAACCACGCGCCGCTCGTCATCGCCGAGCAGTTCGGCACCCTGGAGGCCCTCGCCCCCGGCCGGATCGACCTCGGCCTCGGCCGCGCGCCCGGCACCGACGGCGCCACCGCGGCGGCCCTGCGGCGCACGGACACCCTCAACGAAGGGGCCGACGACTTCCCGGAGCAGCTCGCGGAGCTGACCCGGTTCCTGGACGACGACTTCCCCGACGGACACCGGTACGCCCGGATCCACGCCGTCCCCGGACCGGTGCAGGGCCCGAAGGGGCGCCCGCCGATCTGGCTGCTCGGCTCCTCCGGCTTCAGCGCGCGCCTCGCCGGCCTGCTCGGCCTGCCCTTCGCCTTCGCCCACCACTTCTCGGCGCGGAACACCATCCCGGCGCTCGACCTCTACCGGGACTCCTTCCGGCCCTCGGCGGTCCTCGACTCCCCGTACGCGATGATCGGCGTCTCGGCGCTCGCCGCCGACGAGGCGCCCGCCGCCCGCCGCGAGGTCCTCGCCGGCGCGCTCGCGATGCTGCGGCTGCGCACCGGCCGGCCGGGTCTGGTGCCGACGCCCGAGGAGGCGGAGGCGTACGGATTCAGCCCCGCGGAGCGGGAGTTCGTCGACAGCTGGCTGGCGAACGTCGTGTACGGCACCCCGGACGAGGTCCGTACCGGCCTCGACGACCTGCGCAAGCGGACCGGTGCCGACGAGCTGATGATCACGGCCAACGGCCACGGCGGCGACGCCCGGGTGCGCAGCTACGAGCTGATCGCCGACGCGTACGAGCTGCCCGTGCTGCCGGACCCCGAGGAGGGTGCGGCCGGGTGAAACCGGAGTTCCGAAGGCCGCTTGGTTCACCCTCGAACGAACCCCGGATCCTGGCCTAAGTGAACCTTAAACCGCTCGTCACCGATGGTGGCGGGCGGTTCCGTTTTGTGCTGCACGTCCCTGACAAGGGCTTTCATCGTCAAATTGGTCTAGTCCTCAATCTGGTTCAGACCATTGACGCGCCGTTCACACGGCGGCTATCACTTCCTCAGCTCCTGTACGGCACCACCCAGTACTCCCCCATCGGAGGCCGCACGTGCACCCCCGTAAGCCCTTGATCGCCGCGCTGCTCAGCTCGGCACTCGCCGCCGGCGCTCTCGCCGCGACCGTCGGCCTCGGCTCCGCCCAGGCGGCCGACGCGTCGACCACCGCCTCTGCGGGCAACGTGCGCATCGCGTACTACGACCAGTGGAGCGTCTACGGCAACGCGTTCTACCCCAAGCACCTCGACACCCGGGGCATCGCGGGCCAGCTGGACGTCATCAACTACTCGTTCGGCAACATCCACCCCACCAACCTCACCTGTTTCGAGGCCAACAAGGCCGCGGGTGACGACAACAACCCCAACGCGGGTGACGGTGCGGGCGACTCGTACGCGGACTACCAGAAGTCCTTCTCCGCGGCCGACTCCGTCGACGGCGTCGCCGACAAGTGGGACCAGCCGATCGTGGGCGTCTTCAACCAGTTCAAGGAACTGAAGGCGAAGTACCCCCACCTGAAGATCAACATCTCGCTCGGCGGCTGGACCTACTCCAAGTACTTCAGCGACGCGGCCAAGACGGACGCGAGCCGCAAGAAGTTCGTGGCCTCCTGCATCGACCAGTACATCAAGGGCAACCTGCCGGTCGAGGGCGGCTACGGCGGCCCCGGCACCGCGGCCGGCATCTTCGACGGCATCGACATCGACTGGGAGTACCCCGGCTCCTCCGGCGGCCACCTGGGCAACCACTACGCCCCCGAGGACAAGCAGAACTTCACCCTGCTCCTCGCCGAGTTCCGCAAGCAGCTCGACGAGTACGGCACGGCCAACGGCGGCAAGAAGTACATGCTGACCGCGGCCCTCCCGGCCGGCCAGGACAAGATCAAGTACATCGAGACGAACAAGATCGGCGCGTACCTCGACTACGCGAACATCATGACGTACGACATGCACGGCGCCTGGGACGGCGACGGGCCGACGTACCACCAGTCCCCGCTGTACTCCGGCTCGAACGACCCGACCGACGTCATCGCGCCGGGCACCGAGAAGTACAGCATCGACGCCGCCATCGACTCCTGGATCGACGGCAACGCGACCTACGGCATCACCGGCGGCTTCCCCGCCAACAAGCTGACGCTGGGCTACGAGTTCTACTACCGCGGCTGGAAGGGCGTCCCCGCCGGGACCACCAACGGCCTCGCGCAGACCGCCACCGGCGGCTCCAACGTCCGCCCGCTCAGCCAGCAGGCCGGCATCGCGCACTACAAGGAGCTCGGCGGCATCGTCGACAACCCGGCGACGACCTTCTGGGACGACCAGGCGAAGTCCTCGTACTTCTACAAGGACGGCGAGTTCTTCACCGGCCTCAACCAGAAGTCCATCCAGGCCCGCGTCGACTACGCCAAGCAGCGCGGCCTCGGCGGCGCGATGATGTACTCGCTCCTCGGCCTGGACGACAAGGCCACCCTGCTGACGCAGATCAACACCGCGCTCGGCTCCCCCACCACCCCGCCGACCACCCCGCCCACCACGACGCCGCCGACCACCCCGCCGACGACGCCCCCCACCACCCCGCCCACCACGCCGCCCACGACCCCGCCCACCACGGGCTGCGGCTCGGTCCCGGCGTACGTCGCGGGCACGATCTACAACGCGGGCAACGAGGTCTCCCACAACGGCCGCAAGTACAAGGCCAAGTGGTGGACCCAGAACGAGACCCCCGGCACCACCGGCGAGTGGGGCGTCTGGCAGGACCTCGGCGCCTGCTGACGCCTGATCCGCCGCACCCCTCATGACCACTGCCCCCGCCCGGAATGTCCCTCCGGCCGGGGGCAGTTCCATGCCCTGACGCCCCGCGCGGCCGGTCAGACCGGCAGCGGTTCCGAGCCGATCAGTTCGGCGATGCGGTCCGGGGTGACGGCCCGCGAGTACAGCCAGCCCTGGCCGGTGTCGCAGCCGATCCGCCGCAGCCGGTCGGCCTGCCCGGCGGTCTCGACGCACTCGGCGGTGACGGTGAGGCCGAGCCGGTGCGCGAGCTGCACGAGCGCCTCGACGATCAGCTCGTCCGCCGGGTTGGCGTGCTCCTCGTCCTGGAAGCCCCGGACGAAGGAACCGTCGAGCTTGAGCACGGAGACCGGAAGCCGGCTGAGATAGGCCAGGTTCGAATAACCGGTGCCGAAGTCGTCGATGGCGATCCGCACCCCCATGTCGCTCAGCGCCTGGAGCGCCTGCAACGGCCGGCCGGCCGAGCCCATCACGGCGGACTCGGTCAGCTCAAGCTGGAGCAGATGCGGGGCGAGGCCGGTCTCGGCGAGGATGCCGGCCACGTCCGCGACCAGGTCGGAGTCCCACACCTGACGGACCGCCACATTGACGCTCACGAAGAGCGGGCGCTCGTGCGGATGGTCCTTCTGCCACTGCCGGGCCTGGCGGCAGGCCGTGTTCAGGACCCACCGGCCCAGCTCCACGATGGAGCCGTCCTCCTCGGCGATCCCGATGAACCGATTCGGCGCGAGGGAGCCGAACTGCGGGTGGTTCCAGCGCACCAGCGCCTCCACCCCGCGCACCGCCCCGTCCGCCAGATCCACCAGCGGCTGGTACTCCAGCGCGAACTCGCCCTGCTCCACGGCCGGGCGCAGGGTGGAGGAGAGCGCCTGCCGGGTCATCCGGTGCGCGTTGCGCTCCGGGTCGAAGAGGGTCCAGCGGGCCTTGCCGTCGGCCTTGGCCCAGTACAGCGTGGTGTCCGCGGCCTGCATCAGGGCGGTCGCCGTCGTGCCGCGCGCGGACCGCTCGACCACGCCGATCGACGCCGAGACCGAGAGCCGCTGGCCCGCCAGGTCGAAGGGGTGCTGGAGCGCGCACAGCACCGAGCGCGCCAGGTCGGCGAGTTGCTCGGTGCCGGTGGAGTCCTCGACCAGGATCGCGAACTCGTCGCCGCCCAGCCGCGCCACCAGATGGCCGCCGCTGCGGGTGTAGCCGTCGCTGTCCGCGCACTCGGTGAGGCGGGCGGCGACGGCGGCGAGCAGCCGGTCGCCGACGCGGTGGCCGAGGGTGTCGTTGACCGCCTTGAAGCCGTCGAGGTCGAGGTAACAGAGACCGATCCGCCCTGTTCTGCCATACCCGTACGACTCGTATGAACGGTCGGATCGGTACGACGAACCGACCGGCGCGGCATCCGAGCGGCCGTCCGAGGGGTCGTCCGCCGCGCTGTCGGCGCCGGCGTCCGGGAGGGCGGCCTCAAGGGCCGCCGACAGGCGCTCGAAGAACAGCGCCCGGTTGGGCAGCCGGGTCACCGGGTCGTGCATCTGCAGGTGGCGCAGCCGGGCCTGGAGCTCGCGCCGGTCGCTGATGTCGGCGATGGACAGCAGCACGCGCCGGCTGTCGGGCACGGGGGCGACGGTGATCTCCGCCCACAGGGAGCGCCCGTCGGCGTGCTTGAGGCGCCGGGTGCAGCGGAAGCGGGAGCGCCGCCCGCTGAGCACCTCGCGGTACGCGTGCCAGGTGCGGCCGTCGGAGGCGAGGTCGACGAGGTCGGCGGCGGCCTGTTCGCGCAGCGCCCCGGCGTCGGTGCCGAGGAGGGCGCCGAAGGAGTCGTTGGCGGTGAGGACGGTGCCGTCCTGGTCGACGACGGCCATGGCGAGCCGGGCGACCCCGAAGGCCGCCCGGTAGTCGCGGAGTTCGGCGTCGGAGCGCTCCACGCCCCGGCCCGCGGGGTGCGGATGCCCGGCGTGACGCTCCGTGAGCGCGGGGTCTGCCGTGTGCTTCTCCGGCGGCTCTGGGTGCACCGGTCCTTCGGGGGTTCCGCTCACCGCTCGCTCCCGTGTGCAGTCGGGCCGGTCACATGTGGTCGGGACGGTCGGCCAAGGAAGAGTGAGCCGATCATAGAGCCCGTGTGGGGGAGCGTTCCAGCTCCGGGGCGCGCGCGAGGGGCGCCCACCCGTGTGGCGAGGCCCACCCCCGTGCGCCGCCCGATCGTTTCTGCGCGGGTCTGACACGGGTCGACGGCGGGCTGACCGAATGTGACTTTCCGTGAGCTGAAGCGCGTCCGTGTCGCGTCGACCCGGTGATGCCCCCTCACCCGACCGGGGCAGCGGAAACGTGCGAAACCTCGCAAACCATCACAAGGTGGGTGAGGTGTCCCGCATTCCCGAACCGGAGGTCCACGTGAGGGGTCAGCAGCCACCCGGGGGAGTGGAACGCCCACGGCTGCGTGCCGGCGCGGCGGCCTTCACCTCGCTCGCCGCCCTGGCCGCCACCGGCCTCGTCGCCGGCCCCGCCGTCGGCGCGCCGTCGGCGAGTCCCTGCGCCCTGCCCCGTACCGCCGCCCACCACTCGCTCGGCCTCGACACCTGGAACGGCTCCTATCCGCGCCCGTCCCGGACCCTCGACGCGGTCATGATCTTCCTGTCGTTCCCCGACTCGGAACCGCTCACCACACCCGACGAACTCGCCGCCGACCACTTCCCCGCCACCAGCGAGTACTTCGACCGCGCCTCCTACGGCCGCTTCACCCTGCGCCCGCACCCCCAGAGCACCTGGACCCGGATGCCGAAGGAGTCGGGGGCGTACGACATACGGCGGGACTGGGACGCCGCCAAGCGGGCCGCGTACCTCCGCGACGCCATCGCCGCCGCCGACCCGGGCGTGGACTTCTCCGCGTACGACGTCGTCTATCTCGTCGCGGACCCGGACGCGCCCGGCGTGGACTCGGACGCCACCAAGGTCGTCAACCTCGAACGGCCGCTGGAGGCCGACGGCGCCGAGATCAAGCGGGTCGTCACGGTCTTCGAGCGCCACCCGCCCGACCGCAACGTCCTCGCCCACGAGACCGGACACGTCTTCGACCTGCCCGACCTCTACCACCGGCCGGTCGACGGCAAGGGCGACTGGGACACCCATGTGGGGGACTGGGACGTCATGGGCAGCCAGTTCGGGCTCGCCCCCGACCTGTTCGGCTGGCACAAGTGGAAGCTCGGCTGGCTCTCCCGGGCCCAGGTGAGCTGCGTCCAGGGCGCCGGCAGCCGGCTGGTCAGCCTGGAACCCAGCGACGCCCCGCCGCCGCCCGGCGGCACCCTCGGCACCCGGCTCGCCGTCGTCCGCACCGGCCCGGACAGCGTCCTGGCCGTCGAGGCCCGCAGCGCCTCGGGCAACGACGCCGAGACCTGCACCGAGGGCGTGCTCGTCTACCGGGTGCGGGCCGGCGCGGCCTCCGGCGACGGCCCGGTCGAGGTCGTCGACGCCCACCCGCGCACCGAGGCCTGCTGGGACCGCTCGGTCTACCCGCCGCTCGCGGACGCCCCGCTCGCGGAGGGCGAGACGCTCACCGTGCCCGGCACCGACGTCCGCGTCGAGGTCACGGAACGGACCGAGACGGGCGGCTGGACGGTACGGATCACCCCGCCGACGGTCGGCTGAACGGAGGCCGGTCGTCGGCCGGGCGGAATCCCGTCGTCGGCCGAACCGGAACACGAAGAAGCCCCCCGCTTCCGCGAGGGGCTTCTTCCGTCTGTGCGCCGCCAGGGACTCGAACCCCGGACCCGCTGATTAAGAGTCAGCTGCTCTAACCAACTGAGCTAGCGGCGCCTGCTGACGTCGTAGACATTAGCATCCGGATCGGCGGGAGGAAAAATCGATACCCGCACGTCGGCGGCGGAGGCCGCCCGGACGGCCCGCACGCAGGCCCACAGCACGACCTCGGGACCCGGCAGCCACGGGTTCCTGGTGTCGGGGGCGACCAGCCAGCGCGGGCCGGTGGCATCGGGCGAGGGCACGAGCGGCGGAACGGTCACCGCGTCCCCGACGCCGTGACAGAGCGGGCGGGGAACGTCCTCTCCCCACTCCTCCCATTCGAGGAGCGCCGGCAGCCGCTGGGCCGTGCCCGGCGCGGCGAACAGCATCATCCGGCCCCGGTGCATCGCGACGGGCCCCGAGCCCGGGCCCTCCTCCCACAGCCGGTCCAGCATCCGGCGGCCGAAGACCGGGTCGACGTTGACGACGTCGAAGACCGTCCCGCAGGGCAGCGCGGCCGGTGAGGCCGGGCGGGTCTCCCAGCGGGTGAGGGCGGCTCCGTGCCCCCCGACGGCCGAGGCGAGCCACGCGGCCCCGTCAGCCGTCACCCGGGCCGTCTGGTGCCGTCCCTCGTCACCCTCCCGAAGGAACCGGAAGATGTCGTGCGGGGTCTCGTCGCGCAGCCAGGTCGTCATGCGTCCAGGTCTACCGGCTGTGACCGACCGGTTTCCGAGGGTTCCCGGAATCCCGGACAGGGCGCCCCCGCGAGGAGTATCGTGCACTCCGCATATGCCAGGGGGCGCACGCGGGGCGCAGATGCTCCGGGCAGAAGTTCCCCACGCGCCCCGGCGCGCCGGCTCTCAGGCCTGGTCCTCCGCCGGGCGGCCCTCGGTGCGGATGAGGCCCCGGCCGAACTCGATCATCTTGACCGCGTAGTCCTCGGTCCACTGGGCGCGCTCGGCGACGGCGGCCGGGGTGAGCCGGTCGAAGCGGCGGGGGTCGGCGAGCTGGGCGGCGGCGATGGCCTGGAACTCGATGGCCCGGTCCGTGGCCGCGCGGAACGCGAGCGTCAGCTCGGTCGCGCGGGCGAGCAGCTCCCGCGGGTCCTCCATCGACTCCAGGTCGAAGAAGTGCTCCGGGTCGGCGGTCGCCTCGGCAGGCTCGAAGACCAGCTGTGCCGGCCGAAGCCGCCGCTGCCCGCTCCGCTCCGCGGATTCCGCCATCGTCCTTCTCCTCCTCGCACAGGCACGGCCCGGAATCCCGGGCCGTCTTCCATTCTCCCGTGTCCCGCAAGAGCGCGAACCCCGTCCCCCGCGCCCCCGGAACGCTCCCGATCCCCGCCCGGGCCGGGGTGTCAGCCGTCGAGACCGCGCAGCAGCAGGCGCAGTCCGCCGAAGAACTCCTGGTCGGGGTCCACCTCGCCGGCGGTCCGCGCCGTCTCCGTCAGGTGGGGGAACCGGTCATCGGGCAGCCCGGCGATGACCGCCGTGCCCTCGCCGGTGAGGGGGCCGAGGTGTTCGAGCTGGATCGCCCCGGTGACGTACCCGTGGAGCGCGCGCAGGGCGACGACCCGCTGCCGGCCGTCGATCCCCGCCTCGGTCAGGATGCCGAGCACGGTCTCCGACCAGCGCAGGCCCGCGGCCGCGTGGTGCCGGTGGGCGAGGGTCAGCGGGACGGCCTCCGGATGGCCCGCCACGGCGTCACGCAACCGCCCGGCCATCGTCTCGACCCGCTCCCGCCAGGGGGCCTCGGGGGCGGGCGGGGTGGTGTCGACGGAGCCCAGGACGCGATCGACCACGAGCCCTTCCAGCTCCTCGCGGTCGCTCACGTAGCGGTAGAGCCCCATGGGGCTCATGCCGAGTTCCTTGGCGACGGTGCGCATGGAGAGGGCGGCGAGCCCGTCGCGGTCGATGACGGCGAGGGCGGCGGCGGCCAGTCGGTCCAGGGTGAGGGAGCGGGGTCGTGGCATGGCGGTTGACAGCGTACGCCATACGCCTACGCTGTTAGGGGTACGCCGTACACCTACGTGCCGCCGTGTCCCAGTACGCCTCCGTGCCCCCGTGCCCCCGTGTCCCACGAGGAAGGTGCCCCATGCACACGCCCCAGCCCCGCACGCCCCAGCCCAGCACGCCCCAGCCCCGCACGTCCGAGCCCCGCACGTCCCAGCCCTCCGGCCGGCCGCTCCGCGGCGGCCGCTGGGAGCCCGGGAGTTCCGTGCCCGCCCGGACGCTCACCCCGGTCCTCGGCTCCCCGCTGTCGCTGCCGGACCCCGCGCGCCTGACCCACGTGCAGTTCCGCCGTTTCGCGGGCTGCCCGGTGTGCAACCTCCACCTGCGGTCGGTGGTCCGGCGGCACGAGGAGATCGAGCGGGCCGGGATCCGTGAGGTGGTCCTCTTCCATTCCCCCGCCGACGAGCTCCGCGAGCACGTCGCCCATCTGCCGTTCGCCGTCGTCGCGGACCCGGCCAAGGCGCTGTACGCCGAGTTCGGGGTGGAGGCTCACCGCAAAGCGCTGCTCGACCCGCGCGCCTGGCCGGCGGTCCTGCGGTCCCTGCTCAGCGGCGTGTGGGAGCTGCTCCGGGGGAGGGAGCGGCTGCCCGCCGCTTCCCAGCCCGGCGGTCGCCTCGGCCTTCCCGCCGACTTCCTGATCGCCCCGGACGGGCGGGTCGCCGCCGTGAAGTACGGCGAGCACGTCTACGACCAGTGGTCGGTCGACGAACTGCTCGGTCTGGCCGCCCGGCTCAGGGAGTCCAGCTGATCCGGTGCTCCGCCAGGTGGGAGAGGACCGCGTGGTTGGCCTCCCAGCCGTCGGGGAACGACACGGCCGCGCCCAGCTGGACCGGCTCCGTCGACGGGTGCTCGTCCAGGAGCTCGGCGACGCCCGCCCGGCAGACCACCACGCAGGCGTGCCGGTGGCGGGAGGCGAGGACGCAGAGCCGGCCGGTCTCCAGGTGGAAGGCGGTGGCGTCCGGGCGGCCGGAGAGCGGGTGGAGGACGACCGTCACGTCGTACTCGCGGCCCTGGAGCCGGTTCGCGGTGTCCACCGTCACCCCGGTCACGCCGAGCTCGGCGAGCGCGGCACGGACCGCCGCCGCCTGGTCGCGGTGGGCGGTGCCGACCGCGACCCGGTCCGCCGTCAGCGGAACGGCCCGCTCAGACTGCTCGGAGACCGCGGCGCCGCCCCGGTCGAGCAGCCGACGGACGACCAGGGCGACCGCGCCGACCGCCTCCGGGTCGGTCCGGGGGGTGTGCCGGGCGGGGAGTTCGAGCAGGCCCCAGCCGGACTCCGCGGCCTCGTCGAGGACCCGGTCGGGGCCCGAGCCGTCCGAGGCCACCGAGAACGACAGCTTCCGGTCCTCCGGCCCGGTGCCGCTGCGGAACGGCGTGAACGGGTAGAAGGCGTCCGAGACCAGCGGCGCCGCCGAGGCCGGCAGCCGCCACGACACCGGCAGCCGGTGCTGCGGCAGCTCCGGATTGTGCGCGAGCAGCGTGGACACCGCGCTCGCCGACGGGTCGTACGACAGCCCCGCCCACTGCTCCGCCCCCACCACCGAGAACGGGTCGAGCTGCCCGGGGTCGCCGACGAACAGCGCCCGCTCGAACAGCCCCGCCACCGCGAGCAGCGCGTCCGAGCGCATCTGGTACGCCTCGTCGACGATCGCGTGCGCCCACGGCTCGACGTTCTTCACATGCGCCCACTTGGCCGAGGTCGACAACACCACCGGCAGCCCGGCCAGCTCCCCCGCCTTCGCCGACTTCCGTACGTGTTCCAGGTCGTCGAGCGCCTTGTCGTACGCGTCGCTGTCACTGGAGTGCAGCCGCCCCACCTCAAGCCCCGGCTCCTTCTCCGCCAGCCGCAGCACCAGGTCGTCCACCTGCGCGTTCGTCTGCGCCACCACCATCAGCGGCCGCCCCGCCGCCGCCAGTTCGAGCGCCGCCCGCACCACCAGCGTCGACTTCCCCGCCCCCGGCGGCGAGTCGACCACCACACCACGCGACGAGCCGTGCAGCGTGTCCGCCAGAATCCCGGCGGTCGCACGGCCCGCCTCGGCGGAAGGATCGAACACGGTCACATCACGTCCTCGGGGGTCACGGCGTCGGGCAGTTCCACGGCGTCCGTACGGGGAGGGCCGCCGTGGGTCCAGGGGGTCTCCTCGGGGTCGGGGAGCTTCGGGCCGACGCGCTGTTCGTGCTCGAAGAGGGTCCAGGAGATCCGCTCGCCCTTCTGCGGCACGGAACCCTCCGCGGGCTCCTTCGACCGGCCCATCCGGTCGAGGACGCGGAGGAGGAGCGAGCCGTCCTCCTCGTGCCGGACGAACTCCGCCGCCTGCGGCTTGCCGTCGAGGGAGCGGAACACCTTCGTGCGCTCGCCCAGGTGCGGGCGGTCGTCCGTGCGGACCGTGAGGAGCGGGCGCGGCGCGGGGCGCTTCGACTCGGTCCAGGCCATGGTGACCTCGACGACCTCGGCGGTGAACGCCTCGCCGGCGAGGCGCCGCCCGGCGAGGACCAGGGGGTCGTCGAGCGCCTCCTGCGCTTCCAGCTGCCCCTGGGCCTGCTCGCGGGCGGCCAGCTTGGAGGCGGCCGTCACGGCGTCGTCCCGGCGGGGCTGCGGCGGCTCGCCGGCGGTGACCCGGTCGCGGTGGCCGGTGAACGACCAGCGGTCGCGGGTCCAGCGGTCCTCGACCCTGGCCCCCTCCGGCAGCTCCCGCAGCAGGTCGATCGCCCGCCACACCGCGTACCAGGTCGGCTTCAGCTGCGAGACGACGAGCCGGCGCAGCTCCCGCTCGGCCGCGTGCAGTTCGCCGAGGCCCCGGTCGGCGGCCTCGCCGTCCTCGGCCGCGCCGAGCGCCTGCCGGGCCCGGTCGTACCGCTCGATCGCGGGCGCGAGGAGCCGGTTGTCGAAGGCGGGGTCGGTGGCGGGCCCGGCGGGCGGGCACAGCAGCTGCCCCTGGGCGTCCCGGCCCACCTCGGCCCGCAGCGCGGCCTCGGCGCCCGGCTCGCTGTCGTACGGGTCGATCCAGGCCAGGAGCGCGCCCAGGTGCTGGTCCTCCAGAGACGACTGGCCGGTCGCCCAGTGCCGGTTGAGGAGGTCCGTCGCCGCGAGCAGCAGCGAGGAGCCGGGCACCCGGGCCCGCTCGCCGAAGTGCGTCAGCCAGCGGCCGAGCAGCGGCACCCGCGGCGGCGCAGGGAACGGCGTCTCCGGGTCCTGCTCGGCCGTCCGCCGGAAGCGCGTGGAGCGCCCGAGCAGCCGGACGTACTCGATGCCGGCCCGGCTCGGGACGATCAGCTGCGGCGCGTCCGCGCACAGCTCGACCTCGACCTTCACCTTCTTGCCGGTCTCCGGGTCGGTCTCGTTCCGCTCCACCGCCTCGACGGTGTCCGTGAACGAGTCCACGTACGGCAGGATCTCCTCCGCCAGGTCGGCGAGGAACCCGAACCGCAGGTCGCGGTCCCTCGGCTGGGGCACCACCAAGAGCCTCGGCTCCTCCGGGTCGGTGCCGACGAGCGCGCCCAGCGGGGCGCCCGCCTCACCGGCGGTCGTCAGCGGCACGAACACCAGCGGCCGCTCCGACACCCGCCGGTGCCGCACGGTCGCGAGCGGCTGCGCCCGCCCGGACTCGACGGCCTCCATCCGGGCCAGCATCGAGATCAGCGACATGCCAGGGCCTCCGCGCGCAGTGCCCGCGCCCGGCGCAGGGCCGCGACCGCCGGGTCGTCGGGGTCGCCGGACTCGCCGCGGGCGGCGGCCAGGACGGCGTCGATCGTGGTCAGGCCGCCGAGCTCGGCCCGTACCGAACGGCCGAGGGTCTCGACCGCGCCGGCCTCGCGGGACCGCGAGCGGCAGTGGAAGGCCAGCTCGCAGGCGGCCAGGCACTCGGGCGCGTACTGGTGGGGGACGGATGCGACGGACGCGGCGAGCTCCTCCGGGGTGCGCTCCTCGACGTCGAAGCTGACGCCCTCGGGCAGGGCGGCGGCGATCTCGTCGACGCGGGTCAGGCGGTCCAGCTGGCGCCGGGTCACCGAGCGCTGCTTGCGCACGTCGACGAGGGAGGCCGTCGGCACGTTCGAGAAGTCCTTGGGGCAGACGAGGACCACCGAGTGCGCCACCCGGGCGCCGTCGGTGACCGCCGCGACCCGTTCGAGCGCGAGCACGTACACCGCGGCCTGGCGGGCGGCCGCGCCCACCTTCGCCGCGTCCGCCGAGCCGTCGATCATCGGGAACGACTTGATCTCGACGACCGTCCACCCGCCGTCGGGGCCGACGACCACGGCGTCCGGCTCCAGATAGACCGGCGCTCCGGCCACCTCAAGGGCGAGCAGCGGGTGGTCGAGCAGCGTCCAGCCGCCGGACCCGGTCGCCTCCCGCAGCGCGAGGGCCGTGCGGGCCGTCCGGCCCTGGGGCCCGGCGGCCGCGAGATCGGGCACGGAGACCTCGGCGGGCTCCTCGGCGCCGATCAGGCGCAGCAGTTCGCGGCCGCCGTCCGCCTTGACCTTCGCCTCGAAGGAGTTGCCCCGCACGATCGCGAACTGCGACTGGCCGAAGGGCGCCGGCGAACCGAGCTTGGCGGCCAGCGCGGACTTGTCGACCCCGGCGCCGTCGAGCAGGGCCCGCCGCCGGCAGCCCGGGTTGGCGGCGAGCGCCGCGAGGGCCCGCGCGTCCAGCGGACGCGGCGCGTTGGCCGGTCCGCGCAGCTCAGCGAGCAGGTGTCGACGTGTCGTCTGCGGCGGTACGGACGGACCGCTGTCCAGGGATGCGCTCACCCGTGGAAGTCTCGCATCCGGCACTGACAACCGGGGGAGCTTCCGCCGCCCGGCCACGCCGGGAGGCGGCCCGCAGCAGCCGCGGGGTGAGCAGCAGGCCCACGCCCATGACGGCCACGCCCGCGACCGCGTCGAGGAGGTAGTGGTTGGCCGTCCCCATCACGACCAGCGCGGTGACCAGCGGATACGCGAGGCCGAGTGCCTTCGTCAGCGGGCCGCGCCCGTGCCGCCACAGCATCACGCCGCACCACAGCGCCCAGCCCACGTGCAGGCTGGGCATCGCCGCGAACTGGTTCGTCATCCCGCCGAGCCCGCGCGGCGCGCTGGCCTCGCCGCCCCACCAGCCGTACGCGCTGAAGTGCGCCATCGTGTCGGTGAAGCCGTGGGCCGGGTCGAGCAGCCGGGGCGGGCAGGTCGGCAGCAGCGTGAAGCCGACGAGGCCGAGCAGGGTGGAGGCCATCAGCCAGGTGCGGGCGGCCCGGTAGTCCGCGGGGCGGCGCCGGAACAGCCAGACGAGGATCGCCGGGGTCACCAGGTAGTGCAGCGAGGCGTACGCGAAGTCGGCCGGGACGCCCAGCGCCGGGACGTCGGTGAACAGCAGGTTCAGCGGGTGCTCGGCGTCGATCCCGAGCCGTTCCTCGAAGCGCAGGATCGCGAGCCCGTGCTCCACGGCCGTCGCCTCGTCGCCGCGCACCAGCAGCCGGCCGCCGGTGTACGCCGCGTACACGACCGCGATCAGCGACAGCTCGGCCCACCACCGTGGCTTGTGCATGCTTCGAGTCCCCCCAGCTGGTTCCGCCCCGGGGGAGGGGACGCCGCACGCCGCCGGGGGGTTGCCCGGACGTCACCCGGAATTCGGGTGGGCGATGATGGGAGAGGCACGTCCGCACCGTGAACCCCTGGAGAGTCCTTCCCATGGCACCGCGCATCCTGCTCGCCCGGCACGGCCAGACCGAGTGGTCACTTCTCGGCCGGCACACCGGCAGGACCGACATCCCGCTGCTCGACGAGGGGCGGCGCGGCGCGAAGCTGCTCGGCGAGCGCCTGCACCGCGGGCCCTGGCAGGGGCTGCCGGGCGTGGAGGTCCGCACCAGCCCGCTCGTGCGGGCCGCCGAGACCTGCGAGCTGGCCGGCTTCGGCGAGCGGGCCGAGCCGTGGGACGCGCTGATGGAGTGGGACTACGGCGCGTACGAGGGGATGACCCCGCCCGAGATCCAGGCGATCCGCCCCGGCTGGTTCATCTGGCGCGACGGCGTGCCCGACGGGGAGACCCTCGCGCAGCTCTCGGACCGTGCCGACCAGGTCGTGAACTGGGCCCGTTCGGCCGACCGTGACGTCCTCGTCTTCGCGCACGGCCACATCCTGCGCTCGATCGGCGCCCGCTGGCTGGGCGAGGACGTGTCGTTCGCGTCCCGGATCCGCCTCGACCCGACGAGCCTCTCGGTCCTCGGCTGGGCGTACGGCGCCCCGGCGCTCGAGCGCTGGAACGACACCGGCCACCTGGAGTAGCCGGCACCGGCCGCCGGAGCGGCCCTGGGGTCAGGAGTCAGTACGAGGCGAGGATCCGGCTCGTCTCGGCGAGCAGGCCGCGGATGCGGGCCGAGGCGATGCCCTCCAGGGAGTCCGTGACGCGCCGCGCCTCCACGGCCGCCTCGTCGGGGCGGCCCGCGTGCGCCAGGTCCTTGGCGAGGTGGGCCCGGTAGAGCGCGAGGTTCCGGGCGAAGTGCGGGTTCTGCAGGACGGTGGCCCGGTGGGCGTGGCGGGCGGCCCGGCCCCAGTCGCCCAGCGCCGACCAGCACTGCGCCTCAAGGGCCTCCCGCTCCGGCTCGCCGAAGAAGGACATCCATTCGGGGTCGCCGTCGGCGGGGCCGCGGTCGAAGTGGTCGTGGGCGCGGCCGAGGGCCTGCTCGCAGGCGGAGCGGTCGCCGAGCCCCGCCCACGCGCCCGCCTCCCGCAGCGAGAGCAGCGAGAGCAGCCGGGCGGAGTCGAGCGGCTGCGCCGCCCGCAGTCCGGCCTGCGCCGCCCGTACGGCCTCGCGGTAGCGGCCGGTGTCCCTGGCCAGGAACGAGGTGTTGCAGAAGGCGTGCGCCTCAAGGGCCGCGTTCCCCGCCACGCGCGCGGTGGCGAGGGCCTCGGCGTAGTGGGAGCGCGCGTCCTCGTGCCGGCCCGAGTCGTGGGCCAGCCAGCCGACGGAGAGGGAGAGCTCGCCCGCGCCCGCGTGCAGCCGGTCCTCGGTGGAGCGGCGGGTCATGGTGCCGGTGTCGAGCAGCGCGTACGCGGTGCGCAGTGGCTGGGCGGCGACCTTGTAGAGCCCGTCGGCGCCGTGCCGGTCGTCGAGCAGGCGGATCCGTCGTACGGCGTCCTCGACGGCCCGCACCTCGGTCTCGCCGATGCGGTGGGTGCCGCGGGGGGCGGGGATCGCGACGGCGGGGCCGCCGAGTCCCAGCGAGGCGGCCGCCAGGGTGGCGGAGCCGCTCGTCATGAATGCGCGACGCAGCACGTCGCTCTCCTCATCGTTCCGGGTGGTGATGGTGGCGGGAGGCGCTGTCCCGGCCGGGACGGCCTGTCGCCGGCCGCGCACCGTCTCCCGCGCGGAGAACCCCAGGTCGGCCAGGCCGAGTCCGGGGAACATGTGCAGGAAGACCCGCTCGTACGCGTAGTTGGGGCAGCGGATCTCGCCCGCTTCCACGCGCCCGATGTAGCGGGCGTCGCACGCGACCTGTTCGCCGATCTCCCGCGCCGCCCGGCGGACCGCCGCCGCGAACTCCGCCGGCGAGTGCTGTCCGCGGAGCCGGCGGAAGGCGAGATTGGGAACTGCCCGTGACGTCGCCATGGCGAGCCCTCTCCTGGTGCTGCCGGGTTTCCGGCGGGCATGAACGTACCTGCTGTGACCGGATGCGTACGCTGAGTTTGGCTACAAATCGGATATCTCGCCTGCGATCTGCCATGAACTGCCATCCTTTGCGGCGGCATGGCGCCGTAGCCGTTGACGCGCACGGGCGTTGAACCGTAAAGGAGAGACGGCTCGTGTCTCCTCTGGAGCGAGGAGGGGTCCCATGACGGAGATCGGTTCGCAGGCGGCCACGCGGCACGCGTCCGCCCCGGACGGCGACGCCCCCCAGGCCGCCGAGCCCTGGGACCTGGTGACCGTGCCGGTCAGGCAGGGCCTGGAGGCCGTCGACATCCTGCGCCGCGGCGGCGCCCCCGCCGTCGGGCCCGTGGTGCACGACGGCACCTGCGACACCCTGGGCTTCCTGGTGCCGCCCGGCACGGCCGCCGCCTGGGACATGCCCGGCAGCGCCTGTACGCGGACCTCGGGACGTGGCCTGCGCCTGCCCGAGCTGCCGGAACTGCCGGAACCGGCCGGTGACACGCCCCGCCCGGCCGGCTGGCTGCTGCCCCCGGGCGACACCGACCCGGTCACCGACCCGGTCGTCCTGCGCGAGGCGCTCGGCGAGGCGGCCCGGCTGATCGAGGCGGCCGACGGCTGCCGCTGAGGCTGCCAAGGCCCGGGTCATCTCGGGCGGGTCTATCCCGAGTGCCCCGATAATGGGGCCGTGGCCAGGAACAAGCAGCGTGACCGGGCGGCGGCGGCCGTCTCCGTCGTCGAGACCGTCGACGGCGGTCTCGCGGAACTCATACCCGACCGGGAACGTCCGCGCGGCTGGACGCTGCTCATCGACGGCGCCCCGCAGTCGCACGTCGACCTCGACGATCCGGCCCACCTCTCCTTCGAGTACCAGCGGCGCCTCGGGCACATCGCCGACCTCGCCGCCCCGCCGAACCGGCCGCTCCAGGTCGTGCACCTCGGAGGCGGCGCCTTCACCCTCGCCCGGTACGTCGCCGCGACCCGGCCCCGCTCCACCCAGCAGATCGTGGAGCTCGACGGGCCCCTCGTGCAGCTCGTGCGCCGGGAACTGCCGCTCGACGCGGGAGCCCGTATCCGCGTCCGCTCCACCGACGCCCGTGCCGGGCTCGCGAAGGTGCAGGACGGCTGGGCCGATCTCGTCATCGCCGACGTGTTCAGCGGGGCCCGCACCCCGGCCCATCTGACCAGCACGGAGTTCCTCGCCGAGGTGCGGCGGGTGCTGCGGCCCGGCGGTTTCTACGCGGCGAACCTCGCCGACGGCCCGCCGCTGACCCATCTGCGCGGCCAGATCGCCACGGCCGCCGCCGTCTTCCCCGAGCTGGCGCTGACCGCCGACCCGACCGTCCTGCGCGGCCGCCGCTTCGGCAACGCGGTGCTGCTCGCCTCCGACGTGGAGCTCCCGGTGGCCGAGCTGACCCGCCGGGTGGCCACCGACCCGCACCCCGGCCGGGTGGAGCACGGCCGGGCGCTGGCCGACTTCGCCGGCGGAGCGGCGCCGGTCACCGACGCGAGCGCCAAGCCCTCGCCCGTACCGCCCGCGTCCGTCTTCCGCTGACGCCGGGGCAGGACGGGCCCTACGCCTGTCGGTCCTCGATCTCGACGCGGGGCGCGCTGTCGTGCCAGAGGCAGAAGACGGAGAGCTCGCGGCCGTCCTTGGTGAAGGTGACGCGGATCCAGGTCGGCTGCTTCCACACCTGCATCTGCCAGCCGGAGGCGGGGGTCGCCGAGACCAGTTCGGCGGAGGTCTCGCCCAGGTCGAAGGTGACCCGGCCGCCGTCGACCGGGTACGTCTTCACGCCGGACCCGGAGTCGGAGCCCGGGGCGGCCGTGGTGGGGGCCGGGGTGGTCGGGCTCGGGGTGCGGGACGGGCGCTTCGAGGGGGTGGCGGCGGTCGTGGGGTCCGCGCTCGGGGTGGCCGTGGCGGTCGCCGGGGCCGAGGAGTCCGGCAGCTCGGGCGGGCGGGTCGACGAGGTGTGCGGATCGCTGCCGGAGGCGGCCGTTCCGATGGAGGAGCCGGCCGGCAGGGGCAGCGCGCGCGGCGGGTCGTAGACGGTGCCGGACAGCACGGTGTGCACTCCCCACCAGGACAGGGTGACCGCCGCGCCGGTGGCGAGCGACCAGGCCAGGGCGTGAACGAGTCCTCTTCGCACCGGGACATAGTGCACCACCGGGTGCGAGGCCGTACCGGAGGGTGGAGATTGCTCTCGGGTTCCCCCGAATGGCGTACGGTGCGCCCCATGGCAAGTGTGCTCGTGGTCGAGGACGACCAGTTCGTGCGCTCCGCCCTCATTCGGCAGCTGACCGAGGCCTCCCACACCGTACGGAGCGTCGGCACGGCCCTTGAGGCGCTGCGCGAGGTCGCCCATTTCCGCTTCGACGTCGTGATCCTGGACCTCGGTCTGCCCGATCTCGACGGGTCGGAGGCGCTCAAGATGCTGCGCGGGATCACCGACGTGCCGGTGATCATCGCGACCGCCCGGGACGACGAGGCGGAGATCGTACGGCTCCTCCACGCGGGCGCGGACGACTACCTGGTGAAGCCCTTCTCGGTCGACCACCTGTCGGCCCGGATGGCGGCCGTGCTGCGCCGCGCGCGCTCCTCGGCCGGGGAGCTCCCGCCCTCCCGGGTGATCAGGGTCGGCGGGCTCACCGTCGATCCGCTGCGCCGTCAGGCGGAGCTGGACGGGGCGCCGTTGGACCTGACGCGGCGCGAGTTCGACCTGCTCGCCTTCCTCGCGGGGCGGCCCGGGGTGGTGGTCCCGCGCAAGGAGCTGCTCGCCGAGGTGTGGCAGCAGTCGTACGGGGACGACCAGACCATCGACGTACATTTGTCATGGCTGCGGCGGAAATTGGGTGAAACGGCGGCCCGGCCGCGCTATCTGCACACCCTGCGCGGGGTGGGCGTGAAGCTGGAGCCGCCCCGGGAGCCGCAGCCGTGAGATGGGCGCTCGTCAAGGTGTCCCTGGCCGTCACCGCCATGGTCGTCATCGCCTTCGCCGTACCACTCGGACTCGTCGTCAAGGAGATGGCCCGCGACCGGGCGTTCTCCAACGCCGAACGCCGGGCCGCCGGGCTCGCGCCGGTCCTCGCCATCACCACCGACCGCGACGAGCTCGACAAGGCCGTCGCCACCACCGAGGACGGGGCCGCCGGACGGCTCGCCGTCCACGTGCCCGCCGCCGGACCCGGCGAGCCGCCCGTGGAGATCGGCACCCGCCGGGCAGGCGCGGACGAACTCGCCGCGACCCGCACCCTCGGCCGCGCCTCGATCGCCGAGGTGCCGGGCGGCTTCGCCCTGCTCCAGCCCACCGCGCTCAGCAGCGGCCAGGTCGCCGTCGTCGAACTCTTCGTCCCCGAGGGCGAGGTCACCAACGGCGTCGCCACCGCCTGGCTCGTCCTGGCCGGCGTCGGCGTCGCCCTGATCGTCGGCTCCGTCGCCGTCGCCGACCGCCTCGGCATCCGGATGGTCCGCCCCGCCCAGCGGCTCGCGGGCGCCGCCCACGAACTGGGCGAGGGCAGGCTCGGCGCGCGGGTGCCCGAGGAGGGGCCGCCGGAGCTCAAGTCGGCCGCCGTCGCCTTCAACTCGATGGCCGACCAGGTCGTCCAGCTCCTCGCCAACGAACGCGAACTCGCCGCCGACCTCTCCCACCGGCTCCGCACGCCGCTGACCGTGCTCCGGCTCAACGCGGCCTCGCTCGGCTCAGGCCCGGCCGCCGACCAGACCCGCGCCGCCGTCGAACAGCTGGAGCGCGAGGTCGACATCATCATCCGCACGGCCCGGGAGGCGAAGCCGCAGACCCAGGCCACCGGACCGGGCGCCGGCTGCGACGCCGCCGAGGTGGTCCGCGAGCGGATGGACTTCTGGTCGGCGCTCGCCGAGGACGAGGGCCGCCGGGTGCGGGTCGCGGGCGTCGAGCGCCCGGTCCGCATCCCGGTCGCCCGCCCCGAACTCGTCGCCGCGCTCGACGCCCTGCTCGGCAACGTCTTCCGGCACACCGCCGAAGGCACCGCTTTTTCCCTCGACGTCCACAACGGCGAGGACGCCGTCATCGTCCTGGTCTCCGACGCCGGCCCCGGCATCCCCGACCCGGCCGCCGCGCTCGCCCGGGGCGCGGGCAGCGGACGCGACGGCTCCACCGGTCTCGGCCTCGACATCGTGCGCCGCATGGCCGAGTCGACCGGCGGCGACGTCCGCATCGGCCACTCGGTCCTGGGCGGTACGGAGGTCAGGATCTGGATCAGCCTCGACGGACGCGCCGCCGGTGCGGGCGGGGGAGCGGGCCGCCGGGGCCGCCGCCGCAGGGCGTGACGTCCAACCTTTGCCGGATCCGATGCCTCCCTTAAGCGGAGCCTAAGAATCCCGACCGGCGTCCCCGGAAGCCCTTTTGTCCGTTCTCCGCTCGCTAGCGTGCTGCCGCACCCCACTACCCCCGGCACGCAGAGGCAGGCACGCGATGGGCACGAGTTCGCACCGGCGCAAGGCGACCACCCGGAACAAGGTCGTCGGCGCGGTCGTCGCGGCGGCCGTCATAGGCGGCGCCGTCCTCGCCCTCACCGGCACCGCCCAGGCGGCCGCGGTCGGCGCCGCCTACACCCGTACCAGCTCCTGGTCCGGCGGCTACACCGGCCAGTACGTGGTCACCAACGAGACCTCCGCCGTCCAGCAGGACTGGACCCTGGAGTTCGACCTCCCGGCCGGCACCACCATCGGCTCACTCTGGAACGGCGAGCACACCGTCTCCGGCCGGCACGTCACCGTGCGGCCCGCGAGCTGGAACCGGCAGCTGGCGCCCGGACAGTCCGTCACCGTCGGCTTCGTCACGGCGGCCGCGGGCGAGGCCGGCGACCCCTCGAACTGCCTCATCAACAAGGCCGCCTGCGCGGCCGGCGGCCCCGCCCCCACCCCCAGCGGCCGCCCCACCGAGCAGCCCACCGCGACCGCCTCCCCGAAGCCGACGGCCACCGCCACCGCGACCGCCACGGCCTCCCCGAAGCCGACCGCCACCGCCACCGCGACCCCCACGGCGACCGCGAGCCCGACCCCCACCTCCACCCCCACGGCCCCCGCCGCCGGCGCCGCCACGTACGCCCCGTACGTCGACACCTCGCTCTACCCGGCGTACGACCTGCTCGCGACCGCCGACGCCACCGGCGTGAAGGAGTTCAACCTCGCCTTCATCACCTCCGGCGGCTCCTGCGCCCCGCTGTGGGGCGGGGTCACCGACCTGGCGAACGACAAGGTCGCGGCCCAGATCGGCGCCCTGCGCGCCAAGGGCGGTGACGTCCGGGTCTCCTTCGGCGGCGCCGCCGGGCACGAACTGGCGCTGAACTGCTCGACCTCCTCGGCGCTCGCCGCCGCCTACGGCAAGGTCGTCGACCAGTACAAGCTCACCAAGGTCGACTTCGACATCGAGGGCGCGGCCCTGCCGGACACCGCCGCCAACACCCGCCGCTCCCAGGCCATCGCCCAGCTCCAGAAGTCCCACCCGGGCCTGAACGTCTCCTTCACGCTGCCCGTCATGCCCGAGGGCCTGACCCAGCCGGGCGTGGACCTGCTCGCCGACGCGAAGCGGAACGGGGTACGGGTCGACGCGGTCAACATCATGGCGATGGACTACGGCCCGGCGTACAGCGCCGACATGGGCACGTACGCGATCCAGGCCGCGACCGCGACCCAGGCGCAGATCAAGGGCGTCCTCGGGCTCTCCGACGCGGACGCCTGGAAGGCCGTCGCCGTCACCCCGATGATCGGCGTGAACGACGTGGCGAGCGAGATCTTCACGGTGGAGGACGCCACGCAGCTGGTCGGCTTCGCCAGGTCCAAGGGGATCGGCTGGCTCTCGATGTGGTCCTCGACCCGGGACAAGCAGTGCGCGGCCGGCGCGGTGAACTACGCCGACGCCACCTGCTCCTCGATCCTCCAGCAGCCGCTGGCCTTCACGAAGGCCTTCGCCGCCTACAAGTAAGCTGCCCGCGAGGAACGGACCTCCCCGTCCCCCCACACCGCGCGCCCCGGTCGGTACCACCCCACCCGCCGACCGGGGCGCGCACTCCTGCCGGCTACGAGGCGCGGGAGGTCTTCCACTCCTCGGCGTAGTCGTTGAAGATCGCCCGCAGGTGGTGGCCGATCTTCAGGTAGTCGAGGTCGTCGAGGTTGGCGAGCGAGACGCGGACGGACCACTCGGGGCCGTCGAAGCCGCCGCCGTTGAGGAGGACGACGCTGGTCTGCTCGGCGAGCCGGAACAGCGGGTCGACGGGCTCGTAGTTCTTCTCCAGGAAGTCGGCGAAGTCCTTGCCGTGGACGCGCTCGGCCTCGGCGAGCAGGTCGAGCTCGATGTAGTAGCCGGCCCGCTTCGGGTCGTCGGCGATCTTCATCTGGGCGCCTTCGAGGAGCAGGTCGAGGCGCTGGCGGACGATCGCGCGGATCTTGTGCTTGTACGCCTGGCCCTCCTCCAGCATGTCGAAGAGGGAGAACAGGCTCATCTGCACCTGCTGGGGGAGCGAGAGCCCGGCGGTGTGGTTGAGGGCGACCTGCCGGGAGTCGGCGACGAGCCGGTCGATGAACCGGATCTTCTCGGGCTCCAGGGTGAGGGTCCCGTACCGCTTGTTCAGGCGGTCCTTCTCCGACTGCGGCAGGTTCGCGATCATCTCGTCGATGACGTTGTCGTCGTGGAGGCCGATGACGCCGAGCCGGTGGCCGGTGCAGCCGTAGTGCTTCGAGTACGAGTACACGAGCAGCGTGTTGCGCGGGAGGTCGGCCGCGAGCGAGCGGAAGCCCTCGACGAACGTGCCGTACACGTCGTCGGTGACGACCAGCAGGTTCGGGTTCCGCGTCGCGACGATGTCCTTGATCTGGTCGGCGACGCGCTGGCTCATGGCGAGCGACGGCGGGTTGGACGGGTTGACGACGCAGACCAGCTTCACCGACGGGTCGGCGAGCTTCTCGACCTCCTCGGTCGGGTAGCGCCACTCGCGCACGCCGGTCTCCGTGAAGAGGCTCGCGTTGACGGTGACGACGTCGAACTCGTACGTGTCGAGCTCGGGGATCTCGATGTACGGGGTGAAGACGGGGACCATGAGGGCGATCTTGTCGCCCTTCTTCAGGATCCCGTTCTTCATGAGGGAGTCGAAGATGTAGCACATGGCGGCGGTGCCGCCCTCGGTCGCGAAGTACGAGATGTTCCCGGCCGGCGGGCGCTTGTCGAACATCTCGTCGGCGATGTAGCCGCGGACGATCTGCTCGGTGTGGGCCAGGATGCGGTCCGGGACGGGGTAGTTGTCGCCGATCGTGCTGTCGGTCAGCTCGTGGACGAAGGCGTCCTTGTCGAAGCCGAAGCGCTCGACCGCGTACTCGACGCAGTTCTGGAGCAGCTCGATGCCGGGCAGGTCCGGGTGCTGCCGCACGAAGGTGTCGAAGCGGGCGGCGGAGCCGGCGCGTTCCGGCATGCCGCCGAGGTTGTCGGCGGTCCACACCCGGCGCGACTCGGAGAGCGAGAAGTAGCCGAGGGCGTAGAAGGCCTCGCGGGGGCCGGTGGCGACCCAGTTCGGGTTGCCGCGGCCCGCGTTGAGCATCTGCGTCTGCGACTTCTCCTTCTGGCCGGGCTTGTCGGCCTGCGCGGCCTGCGCGATCTGGATGAACTTGTCCTTCAGCTCGAACGGCGAGAGCTGGGCGAAGGACTGGATCTCCTGACGGGTGAACGTGGTCTTGGGCACGGGGTGTCCTTGTCCTTAGTGGTTGAGGATGACGATGACGGCGCCCCAGATCGTCAGCAGGACGTTGCCCACCGCGTAGGGGATCGTGTAGCCGAGCGTCGGGATCTGCGATTTCGACTGCTCGTTGATGGCGCCGATCGCCGCGGTCGTCGTCTGGCCGCCGGCCAGCACGCCCATCAGGATCGGGAAGCGGATCTTCTGCACGTAGTGGCCGACGAGGAAGCCCACGATCAGCGGGATCACCGTCGCGACCGCGCCCCAGATCAGCAGGCCCCAGCCGGCCGTCGACAGGCCGCTGGTGAAGCTCGGGCCGGCGTTGATGCCGACGACCGCGACGAAGAGGCAGAGGCCGAGGGTGTCCATGAACCACTGGGCGCCCGGCGGCACGTTGCCGTACGTCGGGTACTTGCCGCGGATCCAGCCGAAGACGAGACCCATGATGAGCGCGCCGCCGGAGGTGGAGAGCGAGATCGGCACGCCCGACACCGTCAGGGCCGGGATGCCGATGCAGCCGCCCAGGAAGATGCCGAGGCCCACCCAGAGCATGTCGGTGGCGAAGGAGGTCGGCACGGGCTTGCCGAGCGCCTTGCCCGCCGGGTCGACCAGCCGCTTCGGGCCGGTCAGGATCACCGTGTCGCCGCGTTCGAGCTTGGTGGTGAGGCGGTACGGGAACTCGGCGCCCGAGCGGTAGATCTTGTCGATGTACACGCCGACCATGAACGGTTCGCGGCGCAGCTCGGCGACGGTCTTGCCGAGCTGGTCCTTGTTCGAGGCGACCACGTGCAGGCTCTCGGTCTGGTAGCCGAGCAGTTCGACGTCGTCGGTCTCCGGGCCGATGTGCGTCCGGGCGTCGAACTCGATGAGCGAGCCGCGCAGGGCGCTGACGGCGACCACGTCGCCGGACCGCAGGACGGTCTGCTGGTCGTGTTCGAGGATCCGGCCCTCGCGCCGCACCCGGGTGATGTAGATGCGGTGGCCGAGTTCCTTCTGCTGGTTCTCGAAGTCGTCGATGGTCCGGCCGACGAGCGGCGAGTGGTCCATCTCGTAGGCGCGCAGGACGACCTCGTAGTAGCCCTCGGCCAGGTCGGGGTTGTCGCCCGGGGCGTCGAGCTCCTTGGCGAGCTGGGCCGACTCGGCGGCCAGGTCCCGCTTGTAGAGCTTGGGCAGGACGTTGGCGAGGAGCATGGCGCAGAGGATCGTGCCGAGCGGGTAGGTGACCGCGTAGCCGATCGCGACGAGGTTCTCCTCGTTCTTCATCTGGTCGGCGGTGAGCCCCGGCAGGTTGCCGATGGCGTCCTGCGCGACACCGATGACCGCGGACTGGGTGAGCGCGCCGCCGAGGAGACCGGCCGAGAGACCGGGGCCGTACCCCAGCATCACGGCGAAGCCCCAGGAGACGAGGAGACCGGTCACACAGACGATGACGGCGTTGAGGACCTGCGGCAGGCCGTCCTTCTTCAGGCCGCGGAAGAACTGGGGGCCGACCTTGTAGCCGAGGGCGAAGAGGAACATCGTGAAGAACAGGTTCTTCACGGTGCCGTCGATCGTGACCTTGAACTGCGCGCCGAGCAGCAGACCGGCCACCAGACAGCCGGTGACGGCGCCGAGCGCGATCGCCTTGTAGCGGAGCTTGCCGAAGAGGAAGCCGAGCGCGACGGTGATGAAGACCAGCAGCTCGGGATGGGGATCGAAGATGTTCCGGTTGAGGAAGTCGATCATCGGGTCATACGTCCTCTCACGCTCCGAGGATGCCGACGAGCAGCGGGCCGGTCAGGGGGAGCAGGAAGTTGGAGAGCGTGTAGGTGATCGTGTAGCCGAGCATCGGGACCGAGCTCTGGGCCACCTGCGTCACCGAGGTGATCGCCGGGGTCGAGCACTGCTGGCCCGCGATGGCGCCGATGAGCAGGGGCTTCTCGATCTTCAGCAGCTTGCGGCCGACGACGAGCGAGAGCGTCGCCGGGACCAGGACCATCGCGATCCCGGCGAACGGCAGCAGCGCCCCGTACTCCTTGAGCAGCGGCCAGGCCTGCGGGCCCGACACCAGGCCCGTGCAGGCGATGAAGATCGCCAGGCCCATGTCCTTCAGGGTCGTCGCGGCCTGCGGGGGGAAGGCGCCGAAGGTCTGCGTCCGGGAGCGGAACCAGCCGAAGAGCAGACCGGAGATCAGACAGCCGCCGCCGGTGCCCAGTGACATCGGTACGTCGCCGAACTCGACCACGACCTGGCCGAGCAGCGAACCGCAGACGATGCCGAGGCCCAGGTAGATGAAGTCGGTGGCGTCGTTCTTCACGGTCGCGCCGACCTTGGCCGCCAGCTTGCCGAGGCCCGAGCGGGCGCCCACCAGGGTGAGCACGTCACCGCGCTCGACGACCGTCTCGGGGGTGGCCGGCAGGTGCTGGTCGTTGCGCAGCACGTCCGTCACGTACACCCCGCCGGAGGAGAACTCCGGGTGCTCGCTGGTCAGGGTGTTGAGGGACTTGCCGACCGCCGCCTTGTCGGTCAGCGAGACCTGGGTGGTGGCGAGCGGGGTGTCGAGGCCGGGGATCGCCGGGGTCTCGGGGCCGATGACCCGGCCCGCCTCGATGATGTTGGCCCGCCGGCCGACCGTGAGGACCAGGTCGGAGAGGGTCAGCTCGAAGTCCGGCGGGGGAGGGGTGAGGACCTTGCTGCCCCGCTTCACCGCCTCGACGGTGACCCTTCCGCCGAGCCGGCGCTCCAGGTCGCCGACCGTGGCGCCGTCCGCCTGTGTGACCAGGAACGTGCGCCCGACCATGTTCGGGAGGGCCTCCCGCTCGTCGGCCTCAAGCCCGCCGCCGCTGCCGCGCATCTTCTCCCACAGCTCGCGGGAGGCGTCGCGGAGGTTGATCCGCATGATCATCGGCATGATCTGGCTGGTGTAGATGACGATGGTGACGAGGCCGAAGAGGTAGCAGACGGTGTACGCGGTGGCCACATGGCCCTGGTACTCGGTGATCTGCTGCTGCGTCAGGTCGGAGAGGTTGCCGATGGCCTCGGTGGCCGTGCCGACGACCGCGGACTCGGTGGCGGCGCCGGCCAGGATGCCGGCGGCGGTGCCGACGTCGAGGTCGAAGGCCTCGGCGAGACCGAGGGCGATGCCGACGACGCAGACGACCTCGATGAGGCAGAGGGCGAAGAAGCGCAGGCTCTTCTTGTTGAGGTTGGCGAAGAACTGCGGGCCGGCCAGGTAGCCGAGCGAGAAGATGAAGAGCGCGAAGAAGATCGTCTTCACGTCGTCGGAGACGGTGACCTTCGCCCAGGCGCCGAGGAGCAGCGAGACGATCAGCGTGCCGCAGATGCCGCCGAGCGTGATGGGGCCGACGCGGAGCTTGCCGACGAGGTAGCCGGCCGCGAGGCAGAGGAAGAGAGCCAGTTCGGGGTGGTCGCGCAGGACTCCCATCCGGCCTCACCTAGCCCAAGACGGACGAATTGTGAGGATAATGGACATAAAGGGAAGTTAACAGGGTGTCGGGAGAAGTGGATCACCGCCTCGCCCGTACGGGTGAGGAAGAAACACCTCGCCTGTACGGGTGAGGGAGAAACGCCCGGGCCTCAGCCCTTCACCGCGCCCCGCATCACCCCGCCCACGATGTGCCGCCCGAACAGCGCGAGCACGACGAGCAGCGGGAGGGTGCCGAGCAGGGCCCCCGCCATCACCACCGACTGGTCGGGCACCGTGCCCCGGCCGAGCCCCGTCAGCGCCACCTGCACCGTCGGGTTGCCGGTCTGCGTCAGGGCGAGCACCGGCCAGAAGAAGTCGTTCCAGGCGGCCACGAACGACAGCATCCCGAGCACCGCCATCGCCGGCCGGGCCGCCGGAAGCACCACGTGCCAGACCGTCCGCGCCGTCCCCGCCCCGTCCATCCGCGCCGCCTCAAGGAGCTCGGTCGGCAGCGCCCGCCTCAGGTGCTGGCGCATGAAGAAGACGCCGAAGGCGGAGACGAGCGAGGGCAGGATCACCGCCTGGAGCTCGTCCGTCCAGCGCAGCCGCGCGATCAGCAGATAGAGCGGCACCACGCCCAGCTGCGGCGGGATCAGCATCGTCGCGCCCACAAGGAGGAGCAGCGTGCCCCGGAGGCGGAACCGCAGCTTGGCGAAGGCGAACCCGGCCAGCGTCGAGAACAGCACCGTGCCGGCCGCGACCGCGCCGGCCACCACGGCGGTGTTCGCGAGCGCCTCGCCGAGCCGGGCGTCCGTCCACGCGATCTCCACGTTCCGCGGCAGGTTCCGCCCGAACCGGAAGGGCGGCGGGGTCGCCGCCAGGCGCGTGTTGGTCCGCGAGGCCGCGACCGCCGTCCACACCAGCGGGAACAGCGAGACGGCCGCGAACAGCCCGAGCAGGGTGTACGTCCCCCAGCCGGCCCGCACCGTCCTCATCGCCGCCGCCTCTCGCGTACGACCTCCAGGCGCGCCAGGGCCGCCCGCGCGGGCCGGACCGCGCCGAACAGGACGACCAGGATCAGGAGCATCGTCCAGGCGATCGCCGCGGCCCGCCCCAGATGGAGGTTCACCCACCCCTGCTCGTACAGATACAGACCCAGCGTCTGGAACTGGTGGTCCGCGCCGCCCGTCGCCCCCGCCCCGCTGCCGAACAGCAGCGGCTCGCCGAACAGCTGCATCGCGCCGATCGTCGACACGAGCACCGTGAACGCGATCGCGGGCCGCAGCCCCGGCAGCGTCACGTGCAGGAACTGCCGCCACCGTGAGGCCCCGTCCAAGGCCGCCGCCTCGTACAGCTCGTGCGGGACCGTCTGCATCGCCGCCAGGTAGATCAGCGCGTTGTAGCCGGTCCAGCGCCAGATCACGATCGACGCCACCGCGAACTTCGACGCCCACGGACCGTTCTGCCAGTCCACCGGACCGATCCCGGCAAGCCCCAGCGCCCAGTTGGCCATCCCGTGGTCCCGCCCGAAGAACAGCGCGAACACCAGCGTCGCCGCCGCCACCGACGTCGCGTACGGGGCGAGCGCCACGACCCGGAACACGCCCCGGGCCCGCAGCCGCACGTCCAGCAGATGCGCCACGCCGAGCGCGAGCAGCAGCTGCGGGACGGTGGCCAGGACCCCGATGACGCACGTGTTCGCCAGCGCGTTCCAGAAGAACCCGTCGTCCACGAGGCGCGCGTAGTTGTGCAGACCCACCCACTCCCGCGCCTCCGGCGCCGTCAGCTCCATCCGGTAGAACGACGCCCAGGCGGTGGCGACCAGCGGGAACACCCCGAACGCGCCGAACAGCACGAAGAACGGCGCCACGAGCGCGTACGGAGCCCAGCGCGAGCCCGTCCGGGTGCGCGGGGGCGCGACGGGCCGGCGCGCGGGCTCCGGCGTGGTCCTCGTCTCCGTCATCAGGTCGCCGGTCACCGGTCGAGGGCGTTGTCGATGGCCTTCATCGCCGCCCGCCAGGCCGACTCCGGAGAGCGGCCCGTCTGGTCGACCTGGAGCATGCCGACGTCGGCCAGGGTCTGCGAGACCAGGGCGTCCTTGGGGCCGATCGGGGCGCGGGGGACACCGAGCGCCGCACGGGCGAAGATCGCGCCGACCGGGGCGTCACCGAAGTACGGGGGACGGGCCTCCGCGACCTCCGGGAGGGCGTAGGCGGCGGAGGCGCTGGGAAAGCTGCCGCGCCGGGCGAAGAGCGTGGCCTGCTGGGCGGGCGCCGTCAGCCAGGCCGCGAGCCTGGCCGCCTCGGCGCGCTGCCGGCCCGCCGACGGCACGACGAGGAAGGAGCCGCCCCAGCTGCCCGGCCGGGGCGCCGCGGCCACGTCCCAGCGGCCCCGCCCCGCCGGACCCGCCTTGTCCTCGATGTAGCCGAGCATCCAGGCGGGACAGGCCACCGTCGCGAACGCCCCGTTCGCGAAGGCCTGGTCCCAGCCGGGCGTGAACTGCTGCAGCCGGGCCGTGAGGCCGCGCCCGGCGAACGCCGCCGCCAGGTCCCAGGCCTCCCGCACGGCGGGGTTCTCCGCCACGATCAGGTCGCCCCGCTCGTCGTAGTAGCGCAGGGCCGCGCTTCCCGTGACGGCCGCCAGGACCCCCGAGGCGGAGTCGGTGAACGCGGTCCCCTCCGGGGCCCGCTCGCGGTAACGGACGCCCGCCGCCAGGTACTTCCCCCAGTCCCCGGCCCACAGCCGCCCCACCGCACCGCGCTCGGTCGGCAGCCCGGCCCGCGCGAACAGGTCCTTGCGGTAGCAGATCGCCTGCGGCCCGATGTCGGTGCCGAGGGCGAGCGTCCGGCCGTCGGAGGCGGTGCCCTGCGCCCACTTCCACGGCAGGAACGCGCCCGGGTCGACCCCCGGGGCCGCGCCGAGCGGGTCGAGCCGGCCGGCCTGGGTGCCGAGCACCTCCGCGATGTTCCCGACCTCGACGGCCTGTACGTCGGCGAGGCCGGAACCGGCCGTGAGGTGGGTGAGCAGCTGCGGGTAGTAGACGTCGTTGCGGGTCAGCGAGGTCTGCCGGACGGCGACGTCGGGACGCAGCCGCATGTACGCGTCGTACAGCCCGGCCTCCTGGTACCCGAACGTGCCGAACACCCCGACGGTGAGCGTGACCGGCCGCCCCCGCCCGTCCACCGCCTCCCGTCCCCCGTCCGCCGGACGCGGCTCGACGGGGTCGCTCGCGCAGCCGGCGCAGAGCGCCAGGCCGAGGAGCACGGCGAGGAGGAGCCGGTGCGCGGCGCGAGCCGGCCGCGCTTCCCGCGCCCGGCGCCCTCCCGGCCCCGTGCCGTCCCGGCTGTGTCTCCACCCCATGGCGCCCGACCGTAGTGCGAGGCCTCTCCGGGGCGCGGGAACTGGGCTCGGGCGCTCACCCGTTCGGGCGCCGATGTGTGCTCCGTCACGTACGCCGGTGGCGGGCCCGGGCATGCGGAAATGACTCAGGCCCCGATTCTTCCGAACCGGGGCCTGAATCCATCAGGGTGAGTAACGGGACTCGAACCCGCGACATCCTGGACCACAACCAGGTGCTCTACCAGCTGAGCTATACCCACCATGACCGGCGGTTTCCCCGAAGGTTTCCCTGACCGGCCGAGAAGAAGTCTACAGGGTTCTGGGGGGTGCTCGCGCCCGCGTTTTCCCGAGCGGGTTTCCGGGGGCGCGAGCGGGGGTTATTCGGCGGGCAGGACGTGGCGGGCCGCGATCTGCTTCGCGGTCTCCGAGTCGGGTCCGGGCTGCGGGACGAAGACCGCCTCGCGGTAGTACCGCAGCTCGGCGATGGACTCGCGGATGTCGGCGAGCGCCCGGTGGTTGCCGTTCTTCTCCGGACTGTTGAAGTACGCCCTCGGGTACCAGCGGCGGGCCAGCTCCTTGACCGAGGACACATCGACGATCCGGTAGTGCAGGTGGCCCTCGAGGGCCGGCATGTCCCGCGCGAGGAAGCCGCGGTCCGTGGAGACCGAGTTCCCGCACAGGGGCGCCTTGCCCGGCTCCTTCACGTGCTCGCGGATGTACGCGAGGACCTGGGCCTCCGCGTCGGCGAGCGTCGTGCCCTCGGCGAGCGCGTCGAGCAGCCCGGAGCTCGTGTGCATCCGGCGCACCACCTCGGGCATCGTCTCCAGCGCCGCGTCCGGCGGTCGGATGACGATGTCCACGCCTTCGCCGAGCACGTTCAGTTCCGAGTCGGTGACCAGCGCGGCCACCTCGATGAGTGCGTCGTCCGTCAGCGAGAGCCCGGTCATCTCGCAGTCGATCCACACCATGCGATCGTTCATGTGTCCACCTTAGGGGCTACGGACCCGGGCCGAGCAGGCCGACGGGCGCCCGGGGGAGGTGTCCCAGGGCGCCCGTCGTTCCTGCGGTGCGCGGCTTGTGGCCGTGCGGGTCTGGTTATGTGGCGCTGCGCTGGCCCGGCAGGGAGGCCCGGCCGGGGGCGTAGACGTCGGACGGCGGCTTGCCCGGGTCGAGCGACGGGCGCCGGACGCCCGCCGGGACCTGGCCGGCCACGACCGGGTCGAGCACGGCCGTGCCGACCTCGCTCTGCGGCCGCCTGGCGCGGTACGCCGCCCGGTAGGCGGCCGGCGAGGAGCCGAGCTGCCGCCGGAAGTGACCGCGCAGGGCCACCGGGGAGCGGAAGCCGCACCTGCCCGCGACCTCGTCGACCGAGTAGTCGGAGGTCTCGAGCAGCCGCTGCGCCTGGAGCACCCGCTGGGTGATCAGCCACTGGAGGGGGGCCGAGCCCGTCAGCGAGCGGAACCGGCGGTCGAAGGTCCGCCGTGACATGTACGCGCGAGCGGCCAGGGTCTCCACGTCGAACTGCTCGTGGAGGTGCTCCAGCGCCCAGGCGACGACCTCGGCCAGCGGGTCGGCGCCGATCTCCTCAGGTAAAGACCTGTCGAGGTAGCGCTCCTGACCGCCGCTGCGCCGCGGCGGGACGACCAGCCGGCGCGCCAGCGCGCCCGCGGCCTCGGTGCCGTGGTCGGTCCGCACGATGTGCAGACACAGATCGATTCCGGCCGCGGTGCCGGCGGAGGTGAGCACGTCCCCGTCGTCGACGAAGAGCTCCCGCGGGTCCACGTGGACCGACGGGTAGCGCTTGGCGAGCGTCGGCGCGTACATCCAGTGCGTGGTCGCCGGGCGGCCGTCGAGCAGCCCGGCCGCGGCGAGCACGAACGCACCGGTGCAGAGGCCGACGATCCTGGCCCCCTCCTCGTGCGCGCGGCGCAGCGCTTCGAGCGCCTCCGGCGGCGGCGGCGAGGTGATCGAGCGCCAGGCGGGGACGACGACGGTCCCCGCGCGGCTGATCGCCTCCAGGCCGTACGGCGCGGTGAGTTCGAGTCCACCGGTGGTGCGGAGCGGGCCGTCCTCACCGGCGCAGACGAGCAGCCGGTAACGGGGCACGCCGGCGTCCTGCCGGTCGATGCCGAACACGGAGAGCGGGATGGAGCTCTCGAAGATGGGGCCGCCGCTGAACAGCAGCACCGCGACGACTTCGCGACGGCGGCGCCCGGTCAGCTTCCGTGCGGCCTCCGGTGCGGCGGAGTCCTGGCTCATGACGCTAAGCCCCCCTCGGTGTTCGCGTCTCCCTGGTCGTGTCGCTGCTGCACGTTTCCCCTCGGTTTTGCACGAGACCCCAGTCTTCGGTACCCATGATCGAATCTACTGTGTCCCGTGGCGCCGGCGTGACAAGTTCTCCATCCGGTGGATTGTCGACAAGGCAACTTGGCGTGAAGCGATCGATCGTGAGCTCCGCCCCCCGAGGGGTGCCGAGAGGCCGGCGCGACGGCGAACGGCCCCGTACATGGGGGGTGCGGGGGCTGGGGGCGGGGCTTTTCCCGGCGCCCATAGCGGGGTTGGCCAATCGTTCCGCCAAGGACTCGCCGGGGCATGGAACTTGGCTGAAATCATATGGGTTCGGGTGTACGAACCTGTCAACTCGAAGGGGTGCGGGGGTGCCGGACGGGCCCGTTCAGGCCGGATCGCGGCGCCCGCCGCGCAGGGTCTCGGCCCGCAGTCCGCGCTCCGAGCGCCGCAGCAGCAGCCGGCAGGCCGCCGTCACCGAGACGAGCCCGAACGCGGTGCCGGCGGCCCCGCCGAGCGAGGTGCCGTAGACGAGGAGCACCACCGGCACCAGGACACAGCAGAAGACCGCCCAGCGGACGACGTCGTCGGCCGGTCCCGCCGACCCCGCCCCCGGACCCCCGGCCGGGGCCGGGACGGTCGCCGGGTCCGGCTCCGCGACGGCGACGGCGGTGCCGGCGGTCGGCGCGGAGGCGGGGGCCCGACGGCGGCCGCGGGGCGCGCCGAGGGTGGGGGAGGAGGCGGCGGGGGTGTGGCCGGCGGCGGTCGATGGTGCGGGCACGGGCGGTCTCCCTGCGACGGTGGGCTGGACCTGTGGCAACGAGGAACGGAACGTTCCGGTCACTCTGGGCGACGTCCGTTTGGCCCCCGTACGGACGCCTGTAGGGCACAACCGGCATTGCCAGATCGCGAGCGGCTCGTGCATGCTCCCTGGAACGCCGCGCGTGAAGCGGCGGGCACGCCGGGAGTGGCACGGCGGGCTCTGGGCAGGAGAGGAGTGTCGCCGTACCCTTGGGGGTATGGGGTTGGGAAGATGATTCCCGGACACAGCTCCGCCGCCACCCGTCGTTCGTCCCCTCTTTTCCCCGTCCCTTCCCACGAGGACCCTCTTCGCCGAGACACCGATGGCCGGTCACGAATTTCCCGAACCCGCGGACCGCAAGCGCGTCGCCGACTCCACGGTCGACCCCCTCGCGGTAGAACAGCCACGTCACGCCTGCGACCCGGCCTTCCGGCACGGGGTCGTCGTCGGTTTCGACGGTTCCACGTCCAGTGAGCGAGCCCTCGCGTACGCCATCGGCATGGCCAGGCGCTCCGGATCGGGCCTGATCATCGTGCACGTGGCCAACCGGCTGCCCACCACCGTGTGGGCCGGCTGCGAGCCGCCCGTCTTCGTCGACGTGCCCGACCACCGCACCGAGGTCCTCGGCCTTGAGCTGGCCTGCGCCGAGCACCTCTCCGAGGTGCCCTGGATCCTCGTCGAGCGCGGCGGCGACATCTGCCACGAGCTGGAGGAGGTCGGCCGCGAGTACTCGGCCGACGCGATCGTGGTCGGCTCCACGCACGGCATCGTCGGGCGGATCTTCGGCTCGGTCGCCGGCCGTCTCGCGCGCCGCGCCCAGCGGCCCGTCATCGTCATCCCGTAACGCGCGGACGGACCCCTTCCGTCCCGTACGGCCCGTCAGGTCTCTGCTTCAACTGCCGTCATCCGGCCATAAATTCGGCCTTCCTCAGGTGAATTGTGCGCTTGTGAAGGGTACATAAAGGTCACCGGATCACAGCGCTCACGCAGCACGACTGCGCACCTGAAGGGAGCCCGCCGTGGACAACGAAGTCGCCGCGGGAAACACCGCCTCCACTCTCGGACACCTCGCCCTCGGACTGACCCTGCTGGCCTTCGGCCTGGGCGGCACCGGGGTCATCGACCACGTCGCGGCAGCGGATGCCGCGGGCCTCGCCACCTGGGTCGGCGGGGTCACGCTCTTCCTCGTCGGCATGCTCGCCCTGAAGGCGGGCGACAAGGGAGGGGGCACGGCGTACGCGGCGCTCGGCGCCTTCTGGTTCACCTGGGGGACCGGGGTCGGCGGCAGCGGCTCGGCCGACGCCGCGGGCCTCTTCCTCCTCCTGTGGGCGCTCCTCGCGCTCACGCTGACCGTGGCCTCCTCGGGCAGCGGACTCTTCGGACAGGGCGTGTACGGGCTGCTGTTCGTCGCCCTGCTGCTGCTCGGCATCGGCGCCCTCGTCGACAACGGCGGCCTCGGCAAGGCGGGCGGCTGGGTCGCCGCCCTCGCGGGCCTCGTCGCCTGGTACGGCGCCACGGCGGCGGTGGCCGGCTGGCCCACCTCGCTCCGCCGCGCGGCGAGCGCGCCGGCCGCGGGGTAGCAACGGGAAAGCGAGAGGTCCCTGTCGCACCTGGGTGTGCGACAGGGACCTCTCTCGTGTCCGGTCGACCCGCCGGGGGACAGGCCCGGCGGGGCGGTCTCGGGGGGACAGGCCCCGAGGCGCTGCTACTCGACCGTGACGGACTTGGCCAGGTTGCGCGGCTTGTCGATGTCGCGGCCCATGGCGAGCGCCGTGTGGTAGGCGAGGAGCTGGAGCGGGATGCCCATGAGGATCGGGTCCAGCTCGTCCTCGTTCTTCGGCACGACGATGGTGTGGTCGGCCTTCGCCTGCGGCTGGTGCGCGACCGCGAGGATGCGGCCGGAGCGGGCCTTGATCTCCTCCAGGGCGGCGCGGTTCTTCTCGAGCAGGTCGTCGTCGGGGACGATCGCGACCGTCGGCAGGGCCGGCTCGATGAGGGCGAGCGGGCCGTGCTTCAGCTCGGAGGCCGGGTAGGCCTCGGCGTGGATGTAGGAGATCTCCTTCAGCTTGAGGGAGGCCTCGAGGGCGACGGGGTAGCCCCGGACGCGGCCGATGAACATCATCGACTGGGCGCCCGCGTACTCCGCGGCGATCTTCTTGATCTCGTCCTCGGTCTCGAGGATCTCCTGGATCTGCGCGGGCAGCTTGCGCAGGCCCTCGATGATCCGCTTGCCGTCGGTGACGGACAGGTCGCGGATGCGGCCCAGGTGGAGGGCGAGCAGCGCGAAGGCGGTCACCGTGTTGGTGAAGCACTTGGTGGAGACGACGCAGACCTCGGGGCCGGCGTGGACGTACACGCCGCCGTCGGCCTCGCGGGCGATGGCGGAGCCGACGACGTTGACGACGCCGAGGACGCGGGCGCCCTTCCGCTTGAGCTCCTGGACGGCGGCGAGGACGTCGTAGGTCTCACCGGACTGGGAGACGGCGATGTACAGGGTGTCGGGGTCCACGACCGGGTTGCGGTAGCGGAACTCCGAGGCCGGCTCGGCGTCGGCGGGGATGCGGGCCAGCGACTCGATGAGCCCGGCGCCGATGAGGCCGGCGTGGTACGAGGTGCCGCAGCCGAGGATCTTGATGCGGCGGATGGAGCGGGCCTCGCGGGCGTCCAGGTTCAGGCCGCCGAGGTGCACGGTGGAGAAGCGGTCGTCGATCCGGCCGCGCAGCACGCGGTCGACCGCGTCGGGCTGCTCGGAGATCTCCTTGTGCATGTACGTGTCGTGGCCGCCCATGTCGTAGGAGGCGGCCTCCCACTCGACGGTCTCCGGGGTCGCGGTGGTGGAGGCGCCCGCGACGGTGTAGGTGCGGAAGTCGTCGGCCTTGAGGGTGGCCATCTCGCCGTCGTCGAGGGTGACGACCTGGCGGGTGTGGGCGATCAGTGCGGCGACGTCGGAGGCGACGAGCATCTCCTTCTCGCCGATGCCGAGGATGACCGGGGAGCCGTTGCGGGCCACCACGATGCGGTCGTTGAAGTCGGCGTGCATGACGGCGATGCCGTAGGTGCCCTCGATGACCTTGAGCGCCTCGCGGACCTTGTCCTCGAGGGTCTCGGCCTGGGAGCGGGCGATGAGGTGGGTGATGACCTCGGTGTCCGTCTCGGAGGCGAAGACGACGCCGTCGGCCTCCAGCTTGGCGCGGAGCTCCTGGGCGTTGTCGACGATGCCGTTGTGGACGACGGCGACCTTGTTCTCGGGGTCCAGGTGCGGGTGCGAGTTGATGTCGCTCGGCGCGCCGTGGGTGGCCCAGCGGGTGTGGGCGATGCCGGTGGTGCCGGTGAAGCGCTTGGGGACGCGGGCTTCGAGGTCACGGACCCGGCCCTTGGCCTTCACCATCTTCAGGCCGGAGGCCTTCGGGCTGGTGATGACCATGCCGGCGGAGTCGTAACCCCGGTACTCGAGCCGCTGGAGGCCTTCCAGCAGCAGCGGGGCGACGTCACGCTTACCGATGTAACCGACAATTCCGCACATATAGGTGTTACCCCTCCAGGTTGGTGAGTGTGCCCGGCCGTGTGTCCCGGCCGGTCTCAGCCGTAGACGATGCGGCGCAGCTGCCGGAGCGAGAGCTCCTGCGGCGCGACGGCCCGGTGGGGCAGTTCGCCGGAGATCCGTTCGAAGATCTCGGCGTTCACCGCCCCGCCGGACTGCAGTTCGCGGTGCCGGCGGCGGACGAACTCCTCGGTCGTCTCGTCGAAGTACGCCAGGACGTCGAGCACCACCCGGGCGGCCTCACCGCGCTGGAGCGCGGTGCTGCGGACCAGGTGGTCGATGAGGTCGTCGTGCGACGTTCGGCGTTCGAGCACCCATGAATACTGAGGGCCCCGCCTCGTTTCCGCAAGAATCCTGCCCGAAATCGGGCAGGCGGGCCATGATCCGGGGCTTGAGGGGGGTGATTGGTCCAGACCTTGACCCATCGGAGTCAGGGCGGTACGCATGGTCACGACGCGGATATAGAACCGGAAGACGCGTCCAACGCCCGAAGGGGAGCAGCCCGTGACACAGCGCCGAAGGATCCCCCGACTCATCGGGTCCCTGCTCCTCTTCGCCACCGCCGGCGTCGCCTGCGGCGAGGCCTCCGCGGGCACCCGGACCGCCGCCGCCGAACCCGAGGTACGCCCGCTCGGCCGGATCGTGCCCGTGCCCGCCTCCGTCACGCCCGGCGGAGAGCCGTACACCCTGACCCGCGCCACCCGCATCGGCGTCGACGGCGCCTCACGCGAGTCCCGGGCCGTCGGCCGCTACCTCGCCGGCCTGCTCCGCCCCGCCACCGGCTTCCCGCTCCCCGTCGTCGACGAGTCGGCCGCCCGGGGCGGCATCCGGCTCCGGATCGACCCCGAGGACACCGCGCTCGGCGAGGAGGGCTACCGGCTCGACTCGGCACCCGACGGCCTCACCCTCACCGCCCACGCGCCCGCCGGCCTCTTCCGCGGCGTCCAGACCGTGCGCCAGCAGCTGCCCTCCGCCGTCGAGCACCGCACCGTCCAGGCCGGGCCCTGGAGGATCGCCGGCGGCACCGTCACCGACACCCCGCGCTACGCCTACCGGGGCGCGATGCTCGACGTGTCCCGCCACTTCTTCACCGTCGACGAGGTCAAGCGGTTCATCGACCAGCTCGCCCTCTACAAGATCAACACCCTGCACCTGCACCTCTCCGACGACCAGGGCTGGCGCATCGCCGTCGACTCCTGGCCCCACCTGACCGCCCACGGCGGCTCCACCCAGGTCGGCGGCGGCCCCGGCGGCTTCTACACCAAGGACCAGTACAGGGAGATCGTCCGGTACGCCGCCTCCCGCTACCAGGAGGTCGTCCCCGAGATCGACATGCCGGGGCACACCAACGCCGCCCTCTCCTCCTACGCCGAGCTCAACTGCGATGGCGTCGCCCCGCCCCTCTACACCGGCACCAAGGTCGGCTTCAGCTCCCTCTGCGCGCCCAAGCCCGTCACGTACGACTTCGTCGACGACGTGATCCGCGAGCTCGCCGCCCTCACCCCCGGCCGCTACCTCCACATCGGCGGCGACGAGGCCCGCTCCACCAGCCACGAGGACTACGTCGCCTTCATGGACCGGGTCCAGCCCGTCGTCGCCAAGTACGGCAAGACCGTCATCGGCTGGCACCAGCTCACCGGCGCGAGCCCCGCGCCCGGCGCCCTCGTCCAGTACTGGGGCATCGACCGCACCCCCGCCGCCGAGAAGGAGCGCGTCGCCGCGGCCGCCCGGGCCGGCACCGGCCTCGTCCTGTCCCCGGCCGACCGCACCTACCTCGACATGAAGTACACGAAGGACACCCCGCTCGGCCTCACCTGGGCCGGGACGGTGGAGGTCCGGCGCTCGTACGACTGGGACCCCGCCGGTTACCTCCCCGGCGTCCCCGATGCCGCCGTCCGCGGCATCGAGGCGCCCCTCTGGACCGAGACCCTCGCCACCCCCGCCGACCTCGACGTCATGGCCTTCCCGCGGCTGCCCGGCATCGCCGAACTCGCCTGGTCACCGGCCGCCACCCACGACTGGGACACCTACAAGGTGCGCCTCGCCGAACAGGCCCCCCGTCTCGACGCCCTCGGCATCCCCTACTACCGCTCCCCGCAGGTGCCCTGGGGGGAGCGGTAGAGAGGGGTTCGCGCCCGCGGGTCAGAAGGCGCCGTTGAGCCCCCACCACTCGCCGTCGGTCGCCTCGCCGGCAGCGAAGGCGCCGGTGCCCAGGCCGCGGTAGGAGACCAGCCATCCCGGGTTCCCCGGGAAACCGCGCAGGACGTAGGAGCTGTTGGTGACGGTCGCGAGGTCGGCGCGGCCGTCGCCGGTGGTGTCGCCGACCGCGAGGAAGCCGTCCATCGCGTTCCAGCCGCCGGTCCCGATCAGCTTCCGGGCGCCGAGGCCGCCAGAAGCGGTCCCCGGGTAGGACCAGAGCCGGCCCGTGGACCTCTCCCGGGCGATCACGTCGACCCGGCCGTCGCCGTTCGTGTCGCCGGGGCCGACCAGGGCGTTCATGGCGTTCCAGCCGCCGGCCCCGAGGAGCTTGCGGGACCCGAGGGCGCCGGAGGCGGTGCCGGGGTAGAGCCACAGCCTGCCCGTGGCCTTCTCGACGGTCAGCAGGTCGGGCCGGCCGTCCCGGTTCAGGTCGCCGACGCCCGCGATCAGGCCCATGGCGTTCCAGCCGCCCGAGCCGATGAGCTTGCGCGCGCCGAGCCCGCCCGTCCCCGCGCCGGTGTACAGCCACAGCCTGCCGGTCGCGCCCTCGCGGGCGATGACGTCCTCGCGGCCGTCGCCGGTGAGGTCACCGTGGCGCACGAAGGCGTTCATGGCGTTCCAACCGCCGGTGCCGACCAGCCGGCCCGAACCGTCGCCGGGCAGGAACCACAGCCGCCCCACCAGGTCCCGTACCAGCACGTCGGCCCTGCCGTCACGGTTCAGGTCGCCGAAGCCGGCCGCCGTGGGCGATGCCGTCGCGCGCCACGAGGGGTAGGCGCCCCGGGAGCATTCGCGCTGGGTCCGGACGAACTTCACCGAGGAGACCTTGTCGTCGGTTCCGGAGGTCCAGGAGCCGTTGACCGACGGGGCCACCGGGTAGTAGCCGTCGTACCACTTGTACTCAGGGGACTCGTACAGGCACGCGTACACCGACGTCCGGTTGATGTACGAACGGACCTGGGTGCCCGACGAACCCATCGTGGCCAGGTTCGTCTTCGTCTTGAGCATCGACCCCTGCGCGTTCTCCTGCGTCCAGGCGCAGAAGTAGCCCGCCGGGCAGTCGGAGACGGCCGCCTGGGCGGGCGAGGCCGTCGCGACGGCGAGGCCGCCCAAGGTCGCGAGGCTCAGCAGTGACGCCAGGCCGCGCTTGATCATGGTGCGCACGTGTTCCCTTTCCGGCGGGTCGGTCCGCCGACCCGCCGAAAGATTGTACGAACGACACCTCGCCCACCTTCGCCGGTGCCGGGTGGGCCTGGTCAGGCGGTGCCGATTCCGCGGAGTCCGTCCAGCAGCTGGTCGACATGGGCGGCGGCCTGGCCGGGGTCGAGGGGCTGGTGGCCGACGAGCAGGCGGTACCAGAAGAGGCCGAAGATCCGGTCGGTGGCCGCCTCCAGGTCGGCGGTGGGCGGGAGTTCCCCGCGGTCCACCCCGCGGGCCAGCAGGGCGAGGACGGCGGCGCGCCGGCTCTCGACCCACTCCCGGAAAGGCACGGCGAAGGCGGGGTCGAGCTGAGCCTCGGCCATGAGGCCGCGCAGGGCCCGCATCCGCAGCTCGTGCTCGGACACGCCGTAGAGGGCGGCGGTGAAGGCGGTCAGGTCGTCCGCGAGGGAGCCGGTGTCGGGTTCGGGCATCCGCTGCTCGACGGTCGCGCGGTAGGCGTCCATGACGAGGACGGGCTTCGACTTCCACCAGCGGTAGACGGTGCTCTTGGCGACGTCGGCGCGGGCGGCGATGCGCTCGATGGTGACGGCCTGGTAGCCGAGTTCCTCGACGAGCTCGATGGCGGCGGCGAGGACGGCGTGGTGGGCGTCCTCGCTGCGGGTCCGTCCGCCGGTGCGGCGGGTGGGGGTTTCTCCGGTGGGCACGAACTCACGCTAGCAGTGTGCTACCTTCAATCGAAACGCAACGGATCGTTTTGATTTAGGGGAGTGGATCGATCATGAGCGAGATCGTGGTGTCACACGGTTACGGCGCGAGCGACGACAGCGTCTGGTTCCCGTACCTGGCCAAGGAGCTGGGGGCGGCCGGGCACCGGGTCACCGTGCCCCGGCTGCCGGACACCGCCGCGCCGCGACGGGAGCCGTGGCGCACGGCGTACGGCGAGGCGGTCAGGGCGGCCGGATCGGCCGAGTCCACCGTGCTCGTCGGACACAGCATCGGCGCGGTCAACGTGCTGCGCTTCCTGGAGAGCCACGACCCCGCCGCCGACGGGGTGTTCGCGGGCGTCCTCCTGGTGGCCGCCTCGGCGCACGAAGTCGGTTACGACGCACTCGCCGAGTTCTTCGAGGGCGGGTTCGACTGGGAGCGCATCCGCCGGGCCGCCCGGAACTTCCGGGTCCTCCAGGCCATGGACGACCCGGTCAACCAGCCCGACCCCACCGCGCACGTCCGCCTGCTGGTCCAGGGCCTCGGCGCGACGGCCGTCGTCACGCCGACCGGCGCCCACTTCGGCGCGACCCCGGACGACCACGTCGAGGTGCCGGAGGCCGTACGGCTGGTCACCGAGCTGCTGGACGCCTGAGGGACGGGACCCGGGGGGTGGAGCGAAGACGCGAGCCCCGCCGGAGGACCGTACTCCGGTGGGGCTCGCATCGGTTCGGGGCCGGCCCGCTAAGCGAAACGGGCCAGCGGGTTGGACAGGTCGCCGACCAGCTGGAGGGCCGCCGACGGGTCCGCCAGGTCGACCATCTGCTTGTTGTTGCGCAGCTGGAGGCGGTTGAGGGCGGAGAGGGCGAAGGTGGGGGCGAAGAGGTCGTACTGGGCGAAGCGGTCGGAGAGCTCGGGCTTCGAGGCCTGGTAGGCGCGGCCGCAGTCGGCGACGGTGCGCCAGAAGGTGTCCTCGTCGAGGACGCCCTCGGCGGCGAGGGTGGCGGCGAGGAAGCGGAAGAAGCAGTCGAAGACGTCGGTGAAGACGGACAGCAGCTTCATGTCCTCGGGGACCTCGGCGCGGACGCGCTCGACGGCCGGCGGCAGGACCGCGGCCGGGTCCATGACGACGATCTCCTCGGCGATGTCCTTGAAGATCGCCCGGGAGACCGCGCCCCGCTCGTCGAGGACCAGGATGACGTTCTCGCCGTGCGGCATGAAGGCCAGGTCGTAGGCGTAGAAGCTGTGGAGGACCGGCAGCAGGTAGGCGTCGAGGTAGCGGCGCAGCCAGACCGCGGGCTCCAGACCCGATTCCTTGATCAGGGCGCCGGTGAAGGACGCGCCGGTGTGGTCGACGTGGAGCAGGGAGGCCATCGTCGCCAGGCGCTCGCCCTCGGCGAGGGTGGGGACGGGGGACTCGCGCCAGAGGGCCGCCAGCATCTTGCGGTAGGGCGAGTAGCGGTCGGTGGCGGCCTCGTACTCCAGGTGCCGGTAGCCGACGGCGGCGCGCTCGCGGATGATCGAGAAGCGGGCGGCGGCGAAGACGGAGTCCGACTCGATGAGCTGGTGGAGCCAGTCGTTGATGGCCGGGGTGGCCTCCATGTAGGCGGCGGAGAGGCCGCGCATGAAGCCCATGTTGAGGACGGACAGTGCCGTCTTCACGTAGTGCTTGGCCGGGTCCGTGGTGTTGAAGAAGGTACGGATGGACTGCTGGGCCAGATAGCTGTCGTCGCCCTCGCCCAGGTAGACCAGGCGCTGCTGCGCGACCTCGGCGGCGAAGGTGACGGAGAGCTTGTTCCACCACTGCCACGGGTGGGCCGGCATGAGGAGGTAGTCGGCGAGGTCCAGGCCGCGGGCGGCCAGGGTCGCGGCGAAGCCGTCCACCGCCGCCTCGCCCAGCTCGGCGCGGATGAAGGCCTCGTACTCGATGTCGGCGCCGGCGGTGAAGGTGGCGCGGTCGCGGCGGGCGGCGAGCCAGATCAGGTGGAGGGGGCTCGCGGCCTCGGGGGCGTACGCCCGGAACTCGTCGACGCCGAAGCCGAGCCGGCCGTTGTTGGCGACGAAGCAGGGGTGGCCCTCGGTCATGCCGGTCTCGATCGCCTGGAAGCCGGCGCGGGCCAGTTCGGCGGAGGTGACGGGCGGCTTGCCGGCCTTGAAGGCGGTGCCGGCGAGGGTGGAGGAGATCTCCTCCAGGTAGACCGGGAGGATCTCGTCGCTGAGGCCGAGGGCGCCGCGGAGTTCGGTGATGAACAGCAGCGCGTCCAGCGGCAGCTGCTCGTCGCCGCGGTGGCGGCTGATCGACTCGGGGTAGACCTGCCAGTGGTCCAGGGCGAACCGGTCGGCGGTGAAGCGGTACTCGGTCGTGCCGTCGTCGCTGAGCACCTGGTAGCGGCTGTCGCCCAGCTCCTGCGGGTTCAGCAGCCGCTCGTGGGCGAACTCGGCGAGGCCCTTGCGGATCAGGGCGCGGTTGGCGTCGGCCCAGCGCTCGGGGGTGAGGTGGGCGACCGGGTCGGCGGCGACGGGCGCGGTGACGAGGCCGGCGAGGGGGCCGGGGACGGGCGCGGTGAGGGTCATGCCGCCACCGCCAGGGCCGCCTCGAACTGGGCGCGGGTGCAGAAGCTCAGCAGGGCCTTCTTCTCCGGCTTCTGGATCTCGCGCTCGGGCACGAAGCCGACGGCCTCGTTGAGCGCGTGCACGGCCTTGTTGCCGACGTCGGGCTCGACGACGACCCGCGCGGTCGCCGGGTCGGCGAACAGCTCCGTCATCACGGCGGTGATCACCCGGCGGGTGAAGCCGTGCACGGGGGTGTCGGTGGGCGCGACGAGGAAGTGCATGCCGACGTCGCCGGGCAGCGGCTCGTACAGGCCGACCAGCTCCAGCTTCGAGGGGTCGTACCGCTCCATGAGGAAGGCGGGCTCGCCGTCGACCAGGCCGATGAAGGCGTCGTGGTGCGGGTGGGCGGTGATCGCCGCGTACTCCCGTTCGACATCCTGGAGCGTGGCTCCCTGCATCATCCAGAAGGCGGCTTTGGGGTCGGTGACCCACGGGTGGATCAGCGAGGCGTCCTTCGACGGGTCGAAGGGACGTATCGATACGGTCATGCCGCGAACTCCTGGAAAGCGATGGTCTTCTCGACGGGGTAGTGCTCGTATCCCAGCATCGCGCCGATGATGTACGCGTTGCGGTACGCCCCCATGCCGAGGTCGGGCGAGGTGATCGAGTGGGTGTGCACGCCGGCGTTCTGGAGGAAGACGCCGCGGCCCGTGGTGTCGATCGCGTAGTTGCGGGCCACGTCGAAGCGGCCCTGGCCGTCCCACCGGAGCCGGTCGCGGACCGGATCGAGGAAGGCGGGGACGGCGTACCTGTAGCCGGTGGCGAGGATCAGGCCCTCGGTCTCGACGCGGAAGTCCTTCTCCTGCTCCTCCTGGCGGAAGCCCAGCGTGTACGTGCCGGCGGTCTCGTCGTACGAGGCGGTGTGCAGCGCGGAGTTGGTGAGCAGCCGGGTGGGGACGGGGCCGTTCAGGTTCTTCTGGTAGAGCAGGTCGAAGATGGCGTCGATGAGCTCGCCGTCGATGCCCTTGAAGAGGCCCTTCTGCTGGGTCTCCAGGCGGTAGCGGGTCTGCTCGGGGAGCGCGTGGAAGTAGTCCACGTACTCCGGGGAGGTCATCTCCAGGGTGAGCTTGGTGTATTCGAGGGGGAAGAAGCGGGGGGAGCGGGTCACCCAGTTGAGCTGGTAGCCGTGGACGTCGATCTCGCTGAGGAGGTCGTAGTAGATCTCGGCGGCGCTCTGGCCGCTGCCGACCAGGGTGATCGACTTCTTCTTCTGGAGCTCCTCCTTGTGCGGGAGGTAGCGCGAGTTGTGGATGAGGTCGCCGCCGAGGTCCCGGCAGGTCTCGGGGACGTACGCGGGGGTGCCGGTGCCGAGGACGAGCCGGGGTGAGCGGAACGTTTCGCCGGACTCGGTGGTGACCACGTACACCTCGTCGGTCTCGTCGAAGACGACGGTCGCGACGGTGGTGGAGAAGCGGATGGAGGAGAGCTTCCCGGCGGCCCAGCGGCAGTAGTCGTTGTACTCGGTCCGCAGCGGGTAGAAGTTCTCGCGGATGTAGAACGAGTACAGCCGGCCCTTCTCCTTCAGGTAGTTGAGGAAGGAGTACGGCGAGGTGGGGTCGGCCATCGTGACCAGGTCCGACATGAACGGCGTCTGGAGGTGGGCGCCTTCGAGGAACATCCCCGAGTGCCACTCGAAGTCCGGCTTGGACTCCAGGAAGACGCCGTTCAGCTCGTCGATCGGCTCGGTCAGGCAGGCGAGTCCGAGGTTGAACGGACCGAGCCCGATGCCGATGAAGTCGTGGATCTCAGCCGTCTCAGGCGTGGACAAGGTTCTCTCCCAGGTACTGCTCGGCGTGGCCGGCGATCAGATCGAGGACGGCGGCGATGTCGGCCGCGGTGGTCTCGGGGTTGAGCAGGGTGAACTTGAGGTACTGGCGGCCGTCCACCTTCGTGCCGGCGACGACGGCCTCGCCCGAGGCGAACAGGGCCTTGCGGGCGTGCAGGTTGGCCCGGTCGACGGCCTCCGGCGAGGTGACCTCGGCCGGGATGTAGCGGTAGACGAGGGTGGAGAGCTGCGGCTCGACGACCACGTCGTAGCGCGGGTCGGCGGCGAGCAGGGCGAAGCCCTCCTGTGCCAGGTCGCACACCTCGTCGAAGAGTTCGCCGATGCCGTCGGCGCCCATCACGCGCAGCGTCATCCACAGCTTGAGCGCGTCGAAGCGGCGGGTGGTCTGGAGGGACTTGTCGACCTGGTTCGGAATCCTCTCGGCGACCGTCCGCCGGGGGTTCAGGTAGTCCGCGTGGTACGTGGCGTGGCGCAGCGTGGCGCCGTCGCGGACCAGGATCGCTGAGGAACTCACCGGCTGGAAGAAGGACTTGTGGAAGTCGACGGTGACCGAGTCGGCGTGCTCGATGCCGTCGAGCAGGTGGCGGCGGGTGCGGGAGGCGAGCAGGCCGCAGCCGTAGGCCGCGTCGACGTGCATCCAGGCGCCGTACTCCTCGGCGAGGGCGGCGATCTCGGGCAGCGGGTCGATGGAGCCGAAGTCGGTGGTGCCGGCGGTGGCGACGATCGCCATCGGGACGAGGCCCTCGGCGCGGCAGGCCTCCAGCTCGGCGGCGAGGACGACGGACTGCATGCGCTTCTCGCGGTCGACCGGGATGGCGATGACGGCGTCCCGGCCGAGGCCGAGGAGCTGGGCCGACTTCTGGACGCTGAAGTGGCTGCACTCGGACGAGAAGATCCTGAGCCTGGCGAGGTCCTTGGTCTTGGCCTCCTCGCGGGCGAGCAGCAGGGCCTGGAGGTTGGACTGCGTGCCGCCGCTGGTGAACACGCCGTCGGCGGCGGGGCCGAGGCCGATCCGGCCGGTGGTCCAGTCGATCAGTTTCCGCTCGATGAGCGTGCCGCCGGCGCTCTGGTCCCAGGTGTCCATCGAGGAGTTGACGGCCGAGAGGACGGCCTCGCCGAGGACGGCGGGGATGACGACCGGGCAGTTGAGGTGGCCCAGGTAGCGCGGGTGGTGGAAGTAGACGGCGTCCCGCAGGTAGACGTCCTCCAGCTCGTCGAGCGCGGCCGAGGCGTCGCCGAGCGGCCGGTCGAGGTCGACGGCGTCGACGACGGGCGCGAGTTCGGCCGGCGTCACGCCGGTGAACGGGCCGCGCGTCGAGGCGAGTTTGCCCGCCACGCGCTCGACTCCTTCGGTGACGGAGCGCCGGTAGCTCTCCGCTGTGGCGTCGTTGAGCAGGTGGGAGCGCATGTGGGGGCCCTTTCGGGAGGGAACGCCGGGACGGCCTGGATCGACGGGCGACCAACAGGACTTAGGTTAGCCTAACCTAATTTACCGACGCAATGGCCCCCCAACCTCGAAAGGCTGGGGGGCCATTGACCCGGCGGGGAGGCCGGTCGCGCGCCGACGGGACGGGCCGGACGCGCGGGTGTGGGGGGTGGTCGGTGATGTGCGGCTGCGGCTGCGGCTGCGGGGGTGGTCGGTGGCGCGGGAGGCCGCGGACCCGCCTACGCCTCTTCCTGCGTCTCGTCCGGGACCTCGCGCAGGGCGTCCTCGGACAGGCCCTTGCGCCAGTAGCCGACGAACGTCACGCGACGGCGGTCGAGTTCGCGCTCGCGCACGAAGTGACGGCGCAGCGCCTTCACGGAACCGGACTCGCCCGCGATCCACACGTACGGCGACTCGCCCGGCAGCTCCACCCCGCGCACCGCGTCCACGGCGGAGGGCGCCCCCTCCTCCCGTACGAGCCAGGTGACGGTCGCGTCCGCCTGGGTGGCGAGCTCCATCCGGTCTCCGGAGAACGGCACTTCGAGGAACACCTGGGCGCGGGTCTCGGCCGGCAGCCACTCCAGGATCGCGGAGGCGGCGGGCAGCGCCGTCTCGTCCGCCCAGATCAGTACGGAGTCGGCGTCCTCCGGCAGCCGGAAGCGGACGCCCGTGTTGTCGGCGACCGCGGGGCCGAGCACGACCACCCGGTCACCGGGCTTGGCGCGCCCCGCCCAGCGGCAGGCGGGTCCGCCGTCCTCGTGGATCGCGAAGTCGATGTCGACCTCGTGCACCGGCTCGGTGCGCTGCTCCCGGACGGTGTACGAGCGCATCACGGCCCGCTCGTCGTCGGGCATGGCCCGCCACGCGCCGAGGATCGCGTACATGTCCGGGTCGTCCAGCGGCGGGAGGACGGGCGCCTCCTGGCCGGGGTGCGGCAGGAACAGGGAGAGCGACTGGTCGCGGCCGCCGGCCGCGAAGCCCTTCAGGTCGTCCCCGGTGAAGGTGACGCGGACCAGGGACGGGCCGAGCCGTCGCGTCCGGTCGACCTGGAGGGCGAAGAACTGGAAGGGGGCGGTCTCGGTGTTCGTCATGAGGGCAGGGCACCTTCTCGGTTCGGGCAGGATCGCTCCGGACGGGATGAAAGGTAGGTTAGCCTAACCTTCTTTCGGCCAGTAGGGGCGGGGCCCGACCCTGTCACGTCGAAGCCCGCCGCCCCCTGGTGGGGACGACGGGCTCGGATGCCGGTACGTCAGGCCGGAAGGCCCAACTCGCGGGCGATGAGCATCCGCTGGACCTCGCTGGTGCCCTCGCCGATCTCCAGGATCTTGGAGTCGCGCCACATGCGGGCCACCGGGTACTCGTTCATGAAGCCGTAGCCGCCGTGGATCTGGGTGGCGTCCCGGGCGTTGTCGACGGCGACCGTGGAGGAGTAGAGCTTGGCGATGGCGGCCTCCTTCTTGAAGGACTCGCCCAGGACCAGGCGGGAGGCCGCGTCACGCCAGCCGATCCGGGCCATGTGCGCCTTGGTCTCCATGTCGGCGATCTTGAACTGGATCGCCTGGTTGTCGGCGATCGGACGGCCGAACGCGTGCCGCTCGTGCGCGTACTTCACCGACTCGTCGACACAGCCCTGGGCCAGGCCCGTGGCGAGCGCGGCGATGGCGACCCGGCCCTCGTCCAGGATCCGCAGGAACTGCGCGTAGCCGCGGCCCTCCTCGCCCAGCAGGTTCTCCACCGGGACGCGGACGTCGTCGAAGGACAGCTCGCGGGTGTCGGAGGCGTTCCAGCCGACCTTGGAGTAGGGGGCGGCCACGGTGAAACCGGGAGTGCCGGACGGGACGATGATCGAGGAGATCAGCGGGCGGCCGTCGGGCTTGCGGCCGGTGACCGCGGTGACCGTGACCAGACCCGTGATGTCCGTACCGGAGTTGGTGATGAAGCACTTCGAGCCGTTGATGACCCACTGGTCACCGTCCCGCACGGCGGTGGTGCGGGTGCCGCCCGCGTCCGAGCCCGCGCCCGGCTCGGTGAGGCCGAAGGCGCCGAGGACCTCGCCGGAGCACAGCTTCGGCAGCCACTCCCGCTTCTGCTCCTCGGTGCCGAAGCGGTAGACCGGCATCGCGCCGAGCGAGACGCCCGCCTCCAGGGTGATGGCCACCGAGGAGTCGACCCGGGCCAGCTCCTCAAGGGCGATGCCGAGGGCGAGGTAGTCGCCGCCCATGCCGCCGTACTCCTCGGGGAACGGGAGCCCGAACAGGCCCATCCGGCCCATCTCGCGGACGATCTCGTACGGGAACTCGTGCCGCTCGTAGTAGTCGCCGATCTTCGGGGCGACGACGTCGTGCGCGAAGGCCTCGACGGTACGGCGGAGTTCCTCGTGCTCTTCGGTGAGCCGGTGGTCGAGGGACATGGGTTTCGTCACTCCTTGTGGGAGAGGGCGCGGACGGTACGGGACGGGCTCGGTCGGCCCAGTTGCTCGGCCATCCACGCGCTCGTGGCGGTGAGGGCGGCCAGATCGACACCGGTCTCGATGCCGAGACCGTCGAGCATCCACACGAGGTCCTCGGTGGCGAGATTGCCGGTCGCGCTCTTCGCGTACGGGCAGCCGCCGAGGCCGCCCGCGGAGGCGTCGACCGTGGTGACCCCGTGCCGCAGCGCGGCCAGGGTGTTGGACAGGGCCTGCCCGTAGGTGTCGTGGAAGTGCACGGCGATACGGGAGGTGGGGACGCCGGCCTCGTTCAGACCGGCGAGCAGGGCCTGGACGTGGCCCGGGGTCGCGACGCCGATGGTGTCGCCGAGGCTCAGCTCGTCACAGCCCATGTCGGCCAGGGCCTTGGTGACCCGGACGACCTGCTCGACCGGGACGGCCCCCTCCCAGGGGTCGCCGAAGCACATCGAGAGGTAGCCGCGGACCTTCAGCCCGGCCTCTATGGCCCGCGTGACGGTCGGCGCGAACATCGCGAGCGCCTCGTCCACGGTCCTGTTCAGGTTGGCCTTCGCGAAGGCCTCGGTCGCCGAGGCGAAGACGGCCACCTCACGGGCGCCGAGCGCGAGCGCGCGGTCGAGGCCGCGCTCGTTCGGCACCAGCACCGGGAGACGGACGGGCAGGTCGCGGACGAGCGGGAACAGCTCCTCGGCGTCCGCCAGCTGCGGCACCCACTTCGGGTGCACGAAGCTCGTCGCCTCGATGGTCGTCAGACCCGCCGCGGCCAGCCGCCGCACGAACTCGGCCTTCACCCCGGTCGGGACGGCCGTCTTCTCGTTCTGCAGCCCGTCACGGGCGCCGACCTCGTGGATCCGCACCCGGGCGGGCAGCGCGGGATCCCGCACGGTCATGGGCAGGCCGGTGGTCACGCTTCCTCCCCGGCGGTCTCGCGGGGCGCCACCACGGCCAGGATCTGGTCCATGGCGACGGTGGTCCCGGGCGTGACGTCCAGCTCGGTCACGGTCCCGGCGTGCGGGGCGGAGATGACGTGCTCCATCTTCATCGCCTCCACGACCAGCAGGCTCTGCCCGGCCTCCACCTCGTCGCCGACGGCCACCTTCACGACGGTGACCGTGCCCGGCATGGGCGCGGCGAGCGTGTCCGCGCCGCCGTGCCGGGCGCCGGAGAGCGCGGCCTCGACGGGGTCGTGGTCCAGCACGTGCCAGGAGTCGCCGTCCCGGCCGAGCCAGGCGCCGGCCCGGTGGAAGGCGTGGGTGACGCCGTCCACGACGACGGTCACCCCGGTGTCCGTGACCCGCGCGCCCGCGGGGGCGCCGGCCGAGACGGGTTCCAGGCCCGCCACCCGGAACGGGAAGGCGAGCGGCTTCGGGGTGCCGCCGAGACGGAAGCCGTTCGGCACGTCGAACGGGTCCGTCCAGCCCTCCCGGGGCGCCGGCGCCAGCTCCGCGAGCCGCACGGCGGCCGCCGCCGCGTACACCTCGTCCGGCACGCCCTCCGGGATCAGGCTCTCCGCGTCCCGCTCCACCAGACCCGTGTCCATGGCCCCGGACACGACGTCCGGGTGGGCGAGGAGGCGGCGGAGGAAGCCGGCGTTGGTGGGGACGCCCAGGGTGACCAGGTCGGCGAGGGCCGCGCGGAGCTTCCGCAGGGCCGTCGGCCGGTCGGCCGCGTGGACGATGACCTTCGACAGCATCGGGTCGTAGAGGGAGGACACCTCGCTGCCCTCGACCAGACCGGAGTCCGTCCGCACGCCGTTCCCGCGCGGCTCGTTCAGGGCGAGGACCGTGCCGCCCGAGGGCAGGAAGCCGCGCGAGCCCGCTTTAAAAGACACAGTCTCGGCGCAGATACGGGCCTCGACCGCCCAGCCGTCCAGCCGGACGTCGTCCTGGCCGAAGCCGAGCGGCTCGCCGGCGGCGACCCGCAGCTGCCACTCCACCAGGTCGAGCCCGGTGATCAGCTCGGTCACGGGGTGCTCGACCTGGAGACGGGTGTTCATCTCCATGAAGTAGTACGCGGACGGGTCACCGCCCGGGACGATGAACTCGACCGTGCCCGCGCCGACATAGCCGCAGGACCGGGCGGCCTCCACGGCCGCCGCGCCCATCGCCGCCCGGGTCTTCTCGTCGAGGAGGACGCTCGGCGCCTCCTCGATGATCTTCTGGTGGCGGCGCTGCAGGGAGCACTCGCGCTCGCCCAGGTGCACCACGTTCCCGTGGGCGTCGGCGAGGACCTGGATCTCGATGTGCCGGGGCCGGTCGATCCACCGCTCCACGAGCAGCGTGTCGTCGCCGAAGGACGCCCGGGCCTCGCGGCGGGCCGCCGCGATCTCCTCGCCCAGGACCGCCAGGTCCCGCACCAGCCGCATGCCCTTGCCGCCGCCGCCCGCGCTCGGCTTGAGCAGCACCGGCGCGCCCAGCTCGCGGGCCGCCGCCTCGAGCTCGGGGTCGGCGGCGCCCGGCACGACCGGGACGCCCGCCGCCTTCACGGTCTCCTTGGCGCGGATCTTGTCGCCCATGAGGGAGATCGCGGCGGCCGGGGGGCCGATGAAGACCAGGCCGGCGTCGGCGCAGGCCTGCGCGAAGCCGGCGTTCTCGGCGAGGAAGCCGTAGCCGGGATGGACGGCCTGCGCGCCCGTGCGGCGGGCCGCGTCGAGCAGCGCCGGAACGGACAGATACGACTCGGCGGCGGACGGCGGGCCGATCCGCACCGCCGTGTCCGCCTCCCGGACGTGCCGGGCGTCGGCGTCTGCGTCGCTGTAGACGGCCACCGAGCGCACGCCCATCTCCCGCAGGGTGCGGATGACGCGGACGGCGATCTCGCCCCGGTTGGCCACGAGGACGGTGTCGAACATGTTCTGCATCTCCTGGGGGCCCTTCACATCCGGAAGACGCCGAACTGGGGGTCACCCAGGGGCGCGTTGGCACAGGCGGTCAGGGCGAGGCCGAGGACCTGCCGGGTCTCCAGCGGGTCGATGACCCCGTCGTCCCACAGCCGGGCGCTCGCGTAGTAGGCGTTGCCCTGGCTCTCGTACTGCTCGCGGATCGGGGCCTTGAAGGCCTCCTCGTCCTCCGCGCTCCAGTCGTCGCCGAGCTGGTCGCGCTTGACGGTCGCGAGGACGGAGGCGGCCTGCTCGCCGCCCATGACCGAGATCTTGGCGTTGGGCCACATCCACAGGAAGCGGGGGGAGTACGCCCGGCCGCACATCGAGTAGTTGCCCGCGCCGTACGAACCGCCGACGACCACCGTCAGCTTCGGCACCCGCGTGGTCGCCACGGCCGTGACCATCTTGGCGCCGTGCTTGGCGATGCCGCCGTGCTCGTACGCCTTGCCGACCATGAAGCCGGTGATGTTCTGCAGGAACACCAGCGGGATACCGCGCTGGTCGCACAGCTCGATGAAGTGCGCGCCCTTCTGGGCGGACTCGGCGAACAGGATGCCGTTGTTGGCGACGATGCCGACCGGGTGGCCGTGGATGCGGGCGAAGCCGGTGATCAGCGTCTGCCCGTACTCCGACTTGAACTCCTGGAAACGCGAGCCGTCCACCACCCGGGCGATGACCTCGCGCACGTCGTACGGGGTGCGGGAGTCCACCGGCACCGCGCCGTACAGGCCGTACGGGTCGACCTTCGGCTCCTCGGCCGGCTCGACCCGCCACGGGAGCGGGCCGCGCTCGGGGAGGGTGGCCACGATGTTCCGGACGATCCGCAGCGCGTGCGCGTCGTCCTCGGCGAGGTGGTCGGTCACGCCGGAGATCCGCGAGTGGACCTCGCCGCCGCCGAGCTCCTCCGCCGTCACGACCTCACCGGTCGCCGCCTTCACCAGCGGCGGACCGCCCAGGAAGATCGTGCCCTGGTTCCGTACGATCACGGCCTCGTCGCTCATCGCCGGCACGTACGCGCCGCCGGCCGTGCAGGAGCCCATGACCGCCGCGATCTGCGGGATGCCCGCGCCCGACATCCGGGCCTGGTTGAAGAAGATCCGGCCGAAGTGCTCCCGGTCGGGGAACACCTCGTCCTGCATCGGCAGGAAGGCGCCGCCCGAGTCGACCAGGTAGAGGCAGGGGAGACGATTCTCCAGCGCCACCTCCTGCGCCCTGAGGTGCTTCTTCACCGTCATCGGGTAGTACGTGCCGCCCTTGACGGTCGCGTCGTTCGCGACGATCACGCACTCCCGGCCCGACACCCGGCCGATGCCCGCGATGACACCGGCCGCCGGGGCCTGGCCGCCGTACATGCCGTCCGCCGCGAGCGGCGCCAGCTCCAGGAACGGCGAGCCCGGGTCGAGGAGGGTGTCCACCCGGTCCCGCGGCAGCAGCTTCCCGCGCGCGGTGTGCCGGGCCCGGGACTTCTCACCGCCGCCCAGGGCGACCGCCGCGAGCTTGGCGCGCAGGGTCGCCGCCAGCTCGTGATGGGCCGCCTCATTGGCCTGCCAGGCCGCGGACGCGGGGTCCGCCGCGCTCGTCAGCACAGGTGCCTGCTGCATCCCTCGAGCTCCCTTGCTCGGTTAATGAGCGTTAACGTATGCGCTCAGGTTAACGACCGCTAACGGGGTTGTCTAGAATCGAATCCATGACCACGACCCCCGCCTCGACCTCGACCGTCACCGGCAGGACCGATGCCCCGACGCGGCGCGAGCAGATCCTCAAAGAGGCCGCCCGCCTCTTCGCGGCCCGTGGCTTCCACGGCGTGGGCGTGGACGAGATAGGAGCCGCCGTCGGCATCAGCGGCCCCGGCCTCTACCGCCACTTCCCCGGCAAGGACGCGATGCTCGCCGAGCTCCTCGTCGGCATCAGCGAGCGGCTCCTCGCCGGCGGACGCCTCCGCGTCGCCGAATCCGGCGGCGACCCCCGCGTCCTCCTCGGCTCCCTCATCGACGGCCACATCGACTTCGCCCTCGACGACCGCCCCCTCATCACCCTCCACGACCGCGAGCTCGACCGCCTCAAGGACGAGGACCGCAAGCGCGTCCGCCAGCTCCAGCGCCAGTACGTCGAGCTCTGGGTCACGGCCGTCCGCGAGCTCCACCCCTCCGCCGCCGAATCCGAGTCCCGCACCGCCGTCCACGCCGTCTTCGGCCTCCTCAACTCCACCCCCCACCTCGCCGCCCTCGGCCGCGTCCCCATGGAGGACCTCCTCCGCCGCCTGGCGCACGGGGCCTTCGGGGCGCTGGGGGAGTAGCGGGTCAGAGGTCGACGTCGTCGGCGACGTCGGCCTCGTCGACACCGACGGGGGTCGCGTTGAGCTCCTCCTCGATGAAGGCCCGGATCTCGTTCTCGACGGTGTTCTGGAGGAAGACGAACTCGGACTCGGTGATCGTGCCGCGCTGCGCGTCCATGATCTGCCGGTGGACGAGATGGTCCGTGCCCGGACCGAGGATGCTGATCTCGTAGCTGATCCAGTCCGCCATCAGCGGTGCGCCACCCATGATCACCGGCGCGGCGGGGTTCGCCTGCTCGGGAGCGTTTCGCATGGTCGCCCGCACCCGCAGCTGGATCCGGTAGCCCCTCGTGAACAGCTGGCGCACATAGCGGCGCAGGCCGATCTCCATCGCCAGCTGCTCGGTGTTCACGGCGTTGGTGCCGATCACGAGGTTCTCCGGGACGCTCTGCCCGCCGTCGCCGTCGCCGATCAGATGGCACCACTCGTACTTGGCCAGGACACCCGGAGACCCGCCCGCCCTGCCCGCGGCGTCCATCCACTGGTGGGCCTGGGTCCCCGCCATCGCCTGGGAGGTGCTCCGCCCCGCCGTGCGCCGGTCGAGGAGCGGCGGACTCGACAGGTCCGTCTGTTCCCGCGCGTTCCCGGTCAAGTGGGCCAGGAGGTACGCGCCGTCGAAGGCGCCCTCGGTGCTGAACCGCCGGTCGTCGTGGAGGAACCGGTTGTCCTCCCGGTCCTCCTCGACGAAGAAGACGAAGCGCTGCCCGGGGTCCGTGGGCAGCTCGACGAAACCGGTGTCCCGCGCGTCGAGTTGCTCCGCCGGGTCAAGGCCGAAGTGCCGGGCGGTCTCCTCGATGTCCTCGCCGGGTTCCCAGTCGAACATCGGGTTGGGGGCCCACCGGTGCTCGAACAGGTACGTCCGTCCCTGTGAACCGCGGCCGTTCGACCGGGGGGTCTGGCTGAGGACCCGGAAGGTCCGGAGCGGGTTGACGTGGGTCGGGGCCGACGAGTCGTTGGCGAGCTCGATTTTGTAGTTGAAGTAGACGGAGTGGAAGTCGGCGACGAAGCTGGTCTGCAGGGCGCCGCCGCGCGTGGACGTGTTCGGGGGCCGCCAGCCCGAGTCCCGGTAGACGGTGATCGTCTCGGTGCCGGCGGGGACGGCTCCCGGGTGGGCCGCGCCCTCGGGCCGGGTCGGGTGGGCGCCCTCGCACTGGGCGGGGATGACCAGGGTGTCGAGTTCCTCCATCGCCCGCGCCTGCGCCTCGCGTACGTCCCTGTCGGCCCGCGGCCGCCCCAACTGGTGCTGCGTCCAGCCCAGGTTGTACAGGTCGAGGGACGGAAAGGACGCGCTCTGCTGGGACGACTGGCTGGCCTGGCTCGACTGGGTGCCGAAGTCGGACTGCTGGGTCCCCATGTGGAGGTCGCCGTCGTCGTCGAGACTGCCCTGGCCGTTCCAGAGGCGTTGGACGGGCGTCTGCGCGGCCCAGGAGTGCCCGGCACTTCGGAGGAGCCCGGCGACGGCGGCGTTGCCGGCGGTCCGCTGGAGCGCGAGGAGGCCCTGGAGCCGGGCGTCGGGCTCGTCGGCGGGGGCGTGGTCCGGGGTGCGGTCGGGGGCGGTCCTGACCGGCACGGGGTTCTCGTCGCTGCGCAAGGGGAGCCTCTTTCGGCACAGGGATACAGGCTTCCCCTGGATACGGGGGCGGCGGCGGGCGGCACCAGGAACCGAAGGGCAGGAACGGGGGCAGCCAGGATTTCCCCGGAGGGGCCGAGAGGGTGTCCGGCCTGACCGGCACAACACCCCCGAGGAGGTCCACGGGTCGGAACCGGTTGTCTCGCCGGGGGCGGGCTCGGAGAGAATGGGCGGCATGCCGATACTCAGCCGTGCAGCCCTTGTCGAGCACCTCGTGCGTAGCCGGATCGCGGGGGAGGTGGCGACGCCGCGGGAGAACAACCTGTCGCACTACCGGAAGCTGGCCAATGGCGACCGGCACTACTGGTTCGGGCTCGAGCTCGGTGAGCGGTGGGTGGACGAGCAGGACGTGCTGGCCGTGATGGCGGAGCGGTGCGGGGTGATCGACGATCCGGCGCACCGGGCGGGGCAGGACACGATCGATCCCGAGCTGACGGTGGACGGCCTGGACCGGATGGCGGCGCGGCTGCGGAAGGCGGCGGCGGGGCGGGAGCGGGTGCTCTTCGCGACCGGGCATCCCGGGGCGCTGATCGACGTGCACAGCAGGGTGGCGGCGGCGCTGCGGGCGCAGGGCTGCGACATCGTGCGCATCCCCGGCGGGCTGATCGCCGACGAGGGGTACGTCGTGCAGTTCGCGGACGTCGCCGTGTTCGAGCGGGGGGCGAGCCTGTGGCACACGCACTCGCCGGAGCCGATGAACGCGATCCTCGACGCGCTGGGCGAGGACGGCCGGCCGGACCTCGTCATCGCGGACCACGGCTGGGCGGGGCGCGCGGGTCAGCGCGGGATCGACTCGGTCGGGTACGCGGACTGCAACGACCCGGCGCTGTTCATCGGCGAGGCGGAGGGCACGATGCAGGTCACGATCCCGCTGGACGACCACGTCGTCGACCCGCGCTACTACGAGCCGATGACGGCGTACACCCTGGACGCGGCGGGCCTGCTGTAAGACCTCAGGGCCGCTCGGGAAGTCCTCGGGGCCGCTCGGGAAGACCTCAGGGCCGCTCGGGAAGTCCTCAGGGCCGCTCGGGCGGCCGGGCCCGGCGCTGCTCCACGCCCGGCGTCGGGTCCAGGTAGACGCGGCGGATGGCGGGGAAGCGTTCGCGGAGCTGGGCTTCGGCGTCCTCGCAGGCCCATTCGACCTGGTCGGCGGAGGCGACGTCACGGAAGTCGATCTTGGCGGCGACGAGGACCTCGCCGGGGCCCTGGATGAGGGTGATGAGGTCGAGGACGCCGATGACGTGGGGGACGGAGAGCAGCTCCTCGCGGACGGCCTCGCGCATGGGGCGGGGGAGCGGGCGGCCGATGAGGAGTTCGGCGTTGGAGCGGCCGAGCACCCAGGCGACGTAGACGAGCAGGACGCCGATGAGGATGGAGGCGACGCCGTCCCAGACGCCGGAGCCGGTGAGCTGGCCGCCGAGGAGGCCGCCCGCGGCGAGCATGAGGCCTGCGAGTGCGGCGGAGTCCTCCATGACGACCGCCTTGACGGTGGTGTCGGGGGTGAGGCGCAGATAGGCGGCGAAGGGGGCCTTCATCCGCTCCGCCTCGGCCTTGACCTGCTTGATGCCGGTCCGGAGGGAGTACCCCTCCAGGAGGAACGAGACGCCGAGGACGATGTAGGAGATCAGCGGGTCGCCGGGCTCCTCGCCGTGGACGAGGGTGTGGATGCCGTCGTAGACCGAGAAGACCGCGCCGCCGACGAAGGTGGCGACGGCCGCGAGCATCGCCCACACGTACCGCTCGCCCGCGTATCCGACGGGGTGGTCCTCGTCGGCGGGCTTCTCGCTCCGCTTGAGCGCGGTGAGCAGCATGACCTCGGTGACGGTGTCGGCGACCGAGTGCGCGGCCTCGGAGAGCATCGCGCTGGATCCGCTGATGACACCGGCGACGGCCTTGGCGACGGCGATCCCGAGGTTCGCCGCCGCCGCCACGATCACCGTGGTGGTGCTTTCGCCGTTGTTTCCGTCGTTCTCCGCCATGACCGGACGGTATGTCCGATCATCAGCGCGGCACGCGAACGACACCCTCCTGGATGACGGAGATCGCCAGCTTGCCGTCCCGGGTCCAGATCCGGGCCTGGCCGAGGCCGCGCCCGGCGGCAGAGGTCGGCGACTCCTGGTCGTAGAGGAGCCACTCGTCGGCCCTGAAGGGCCGGTGGAACCACATGGCGTGGTCGAGGGAGGCCCCGACCACGTCCCCGACGGCCCAGCCGCCCCGCCCGTGCGCGAGCAGGACGGAGTCGAGCAGCGTCATGTCGGAGACGTACGTCGCCAGGCAGACGTGCAGCAGAGGGTCGTCGGCGAGTTTGCCGTTGGTGCGGAACCACACCTGCGACCGGGGATCGCGCCGCTCGCCGACCGAGCCCCAGGGCGGGGTGTCGGCGTACCGCAGGTCGACGGCGGACCGGGACTCGACGAGCCGGTCGGCGACCTCCTTCGGCAAGTGCCGGGGGAGCATCTCGGCGGCCGTCGGCAGCGTCTCCGGGTCCGGCGCGGCCGGCATCTCCGCCTGGTGGTCGAGCCCCTCCTCGTACGCCTGGAAGGAGGCGGAGAGGTGGAAGATCGGGTGGCCGTGCTGGACGGCGACGACCCGGCGGGTGGTGAAGGAGCGGCCGTCGCGGATGCGGTCGACCGTGTAGACGATCGGCGCGCCCGGGTCGCCGGCCCGCAGGAAGTACGCGTGGAGCGAGTGCGCGAGCCGGTCCCCGGGGACCGTCCGCCCCGCCGCCACCAGCGCCTGGGCGGCCACCTGGCCGCCGAAGACGCGGGGGACGATCGAGGGGCGGGAATGCCCCCGGAAGATGTCCTGCTCGATCCGCTCCAGGTCGAGCAGGGCGAGCAGGTCATCCAGTGCGGAAGGTGCTTCGGGCACTTACAGGCCCATGCTCTTCGCGATGATCGACTTCATGATCTCGCTGGTGCCGCCGTAGATGCGGTTGACGCGGTTGTCGGCGTACAGGCGGGCGATCGGGTACTCGTTCATGTAGCCGTAGCCGCCGTGCAGCTGGAGGCAGCGGTCGATGACGCGGTGCGCGACCTCGGTGCAGAAGAGCTTGGCGCTCGCGGCCTCGGCCGGGGACAGCTCGCCGGCGTCCAGGGCCTCCAGGGCGCGGTCGGCGACGGCCTCGGCGGCGTCGACCTCGGCCTGGCAGGCGGCCAGCTCGAACTTGGTGTTCTGGAAGGAGGCGACCGGCTTGCCGAAGACCGTGCGGTCCGTGACGTACTGCTGGGCGAAGCGGACGGCGGCCTTGGCCTGGGCGTAGGCGCCGAAGGCGATGCCCCAGCGCTCGGAGGCGAGGTTGTGGCCCAGGTAGTAGAAGCCCTTGCCCTCCTCGCCGAGCAGGTCCTCGGCGGGCACCTTGACGTCGACGAAGGCCAGCTCGGCCGTGTCGGAGGTGCGCAGGCCGAGCTTGTCGAGCTTGCGGCCGATGGAGTAGCCCTCGGACTTGGTGTCGACCGCGAAGAGGGAGATGCCGAAGCGGCGGTCGTCCTCGGACGGGGCGGAGGTGCGGGCGCAGACGATCACGCGGTCGGCGTGGACGCCACCGGTGATGAAGGTCTTGGCGCCGTTGAGGACGTAGTGCGTGCCGTCCTCGGAGAGCTTGGCGGTGGTCTTCATGCCCGCGACGTCGGAGCCGGTGCCCGGCTCGGTCATCGCGAGGGCCCACATCTCCTCGCCGGTGACGAACTTCGGCAGGAAGCGCTTCTTCTGCTCGTCGGTGGCGAGCATCTTGATGTACGGGAGGGCGAGCAGCACGTGCACGCCGGAGCCGCCGAACTGGACGCCCGCGCGCGAGGTCTCCTCGTAGAGGACGGCCTCGAACTTGTGGGTGTCCAGGCCCGCGCCGCCGAACTCCTCGGGCACGTTGATGCCGAAGATGCCCAGCTCGCCGAGCTTGTCGTAGAACTCGCGGGGCGCCTGGCCCGCCGCGAACCACTCGTCGTAGACGGGGACGACCTCGGCCTCGATGAAGGCGCGGATGGTCTCCCGGAACGCCTCGTGGTCCTCGTTGAATACGGTACGGCGCACGGTACGACTCCTCCGGTGTGCGGGGCGGGCCCATTGTCTAAGCGCTTGCTCAGGGTTGTGGATACGAAGTTACCGACCGGTCAACCCCTCTGTCCAGACTCCTCGCCTGTGATCCAGGCCCGCCCCACGGAGTCGTACCCGTGCACGGGCCGCCCCTTCGCCCCGCTCGTCCGAAAGGGTGCGCCGTCCTCGTCCCCGATCCGGACCGTCCCCCGGCGCCCCTCCGAGCTCCACTCCAGCTCCAGGTACCAGCGGCAGTCGCACCCCGCCGCCCCCGCGAAGACCAGCAGCTCCTCCGGGTCGGCGGCGCTCACCTTGTACGGGAAGGAGACCGCCGGGAGCGTCCGGCCCTCCTGCCCGGTGGCGTCGTACCCGTCAAGGGCTCGCGGCACCGGCCGCGGCCGGTCCAGGTCCACCTCGAAGCGGCGCGGCGTCACCGCCCCGCCGCACCCGTCGTCCGTCCGGTACGCCGCCCACGGCAGCGGCGCGTTCCGCTCCACCACCCGCACGTGCAGCGCCTGGAGTACCACCGCCGCCGCGCTCTTCCCCTGCACCGACACCCGCACCAGCGTCTCCCCGCCGTCCACGGCCCCCTGCGCCACCGCCCAACTCCGCGCGTCTGCCGGCTCCGGCGGGGGCGGCGGCGTCCGCTCCACGAGGTAGGTGTGCCCGCACCCGTTCTTCCACAGGTGCGAGGCGACCGTCCACGTCAGCGGCAGCGGTGGCTCGGCGGCCCCCTCCCTAGCCTTCCCCGGCAGAGGTACGGCTCCGAGCGTCACCGCCCCCACCACCGCCAGCGCCCCACCCACCAGGCCCACCCACCCCCACCGCCGCCCCCGCCCCCCGGACGGGAGGCCCGGCACGCGCGCGTGCACGGGTCCCGGCCGGGGCTGGTGCACGGGTTCCGGCGCGGGCTCGGGCGCGAGTTCCGGCCCGGGCTCGGGCGCGGGCTTCGTGGTGGGCACCAGTGCCCCTACCGGTGCAGGGGGACGGCGGGCGCCGTCCGCGCGGGTCCAGGCCTCCTTGAGGGCCTGCCGCTGCTCCTCGTCGGCCCCGCACAGCAGGGCGAGGCGGTCGACCACGGCGAAGTCCTCGGGGACGGTCGCGCCGGAGCAGTAGCGGTGGAGAGTGGAGGCGCTGACGCTCAGGCGCCGGCCGAGTGCCTCGTAACTCCTCCCGTCCCGCGCCTTCAGCGTGCGCACGAGCCGCGCGAACTCCTCGACGGCGGCGTCCTTCGGCATTCCATCCCCCTCGACCCTGCGTCCCACCCTTCACGTCCTTGCACGTCAGCAGGGGTGGAATGGTTCCGGGACGGAGGGTCGGCGCGTCACCGTTGCGGGCGGCGGGCGCCGGCCCGACGCTGGTCGAGCACTGACCGAACCACCCGACGGGGGATCCACCACGATGAACAAGCTCCGCACCGCACTCGCCACCGCCGCCGCGGCCGCCCTGGGCCTCGCGGCCCTCGCCGCGGCCCCGGCGCAGGCCGCCGCCCTGCCCGCCTTCCTCGCCGCCTCCCAGCTGCCGCCGTCGGCGACGCCGTGGACCGCCACCCAGATCTTCAACGGCGTCCCCGAGAACGGCGGCGCCCTCTGTGCCCCGTACAAGATCCCGGCGCAGAACACCCGCTACCGAGAGTTCAGCACCGAGCTCGACACCAACGCCGTCCAGATCACCACCGTCGCCCGCACCGAGGCCGACGCGGTGAAGCTGGTCGACACCCTCCGCACGTCCCTCGCCGGCTGCGGCCCCCTCCTGGAGCGGCAGAACCCCGGCCTGCACGCCGTCAGCGCCTACCACGGCAAGCTCGCCGTCGAGGAGGGCGCCTGGGTCTACAGCCTGGACACCGCCGACCCGCAGGTCGGCAACACCGACATCCACCTCTTCTCCGTCGGCCGCGACGGCAAGACCGTCACCTTCGTCCGCTGGGGCCAGATGGGCGACCTGAAGGACGCCCCGCTGACCGCCTTCCGCACCACGACGAAGACCGCGGTCAACAAGCTCTACTGACGGGGAGCGCTCAGCGCGAACCACAGCTCCATCCGCACGTCCGGATCGTCCAGGTCCCGGTCGAGGAGCGTGGCGCAGCGGGCGATCCGCTGGCGGATCGTGTTGCGGTGCAGGCCCGTCGCCACGGCCGTCCGGTCCCAGCTGCCGTGCAGGGAGAGCCAGACCCGGAGGGTCTCGGTGAGGGGCGCGGCGAGCGGAGCGAGGAGGGCGTGGGCGTAGGCGGTGGCCTCGTCGGGGTCCACCAGGGCGCCGAGGCCGCCCGGGCGGTGCCGGACCAGGGGCGCCCGGGTGGCCTCCGCCCGGCGCAGCGCCCGCGCCGCCTGCGCGTCGGCGGCGGGCAGCTCCGCCGCCGGCACGGGGGCGCTCGCCCCGAGGCTCCAGCCCGGCTGGGCGGTCACCTCGGCGGAGGCGGGCAGGAGCAGCCGTACGAGGTGGGGCCGGCCGCCGGCCGGCTCGGGGCGGCGGTCCGGGTCGGGGCGCGCGCCGGGAGCGTCGTCGGCCGGGTCCGTCCCGGCATCCACCAGGGCGGTCCCCAGCGCCGCCGCGAGCGCCGCCGCCGCGAACGGGGTGCCGTCTCCGCCCCGCGCGTGGACCACCGTCCAGGCGCCCGCGCCCAGCGAGCCGGCGACCTCCGCCGGGGCGGCGCCGAGCAGGAGCCGCACCAGGGCGCCGTCGCGGACGGTCGCGTCCGTGGCCCGGTGGGGGGCGGTCAGCAGGGACAGCAGCACCACGGCGACGCCCGCGATCGTGTGGTCGCCCGGGCCGCGCCGCTCCGTCGCGACCCCGAGCGTCAGCCCGTCGCCGCCGCCCAGCGCGTACGCCGCCAGCCGCAGCCCCCCACTGTCGCCGCTCGCCGACGCGGGCCCCCGCACCGCCGCCTCCCCGACCGGACCGGCCTCGCGGCCCCCCGAACCCGCCTTGCCGGCCTCGCGGCCCGCCGGGCCCGACCGGCCGGCGAGGTCACGCGCCGGGCGCGGACGGACGACGGTCGCGAGCTCGCGCAGGGCCCCGGCGGCCTCGGCGGGGATGTCGCGGCCGGACGTGAGGGATTCGGTGCCGTCCGGGGCGAAGAGGACCGCGCGGCCGCCGAGGCGGGAGGCGAGGGCGCCGAGGACGGCGGGGACGGGGGCGGGGCGGGCGGCGGCGGTCGCGAGGGACTGCTGGGCCTCGGTCACCCGGCGGAGTTCGTGCAGCCGGGCCTCGGCCATCAGGCGCCACAGCGCGCGGGCCACCGCCGTGAACGGGGTGCGGGGCGGCACCTCGACGAGCGGCAGGCCGTGCCGGGCGCATGCCTCGACCAGCTCCGCCGGGACGGTGTCGTAGACCGGTGTGACGCCGAAGCCGAGCGCCGCCGCCCCCGCCTCCACCACCCGCTCCACGAACCGCGCCGGATCCGTCAGCTGCACGCCGGCGGTCAGGAGGAGCTCGCCGCCGAGGAGGTACGGGTACGGGTCGGCCATCTCCGAGGTGTGCACCCAGTGCAGCGGGACGTCCCCGGGCCCGGCGAGCAGCCGGAGGCCCAGGTCGGGGCGGGCGAGCAGCGCGGAGAGCGGGACGGGCGGCGCCGGGGGAGTGGGGGCGGCGTCGGGGAGGGCAGACGGTGGCATGGGTCAATTCGTACACCCTCCGCCCGTACAGTGGAGGAAGTGTCCACTTCACTGCCCCTTTCGTGGCACTTACTGTCGAGCGCGACCCACCGACCCGTTGGCACACCGACACCCCCCAGGAGGCCTCGGCCATGAGCAGCAGCGACCAGAACACCCCGCGCGGCCCGATCGACTCGTCCCGCATCCCGCGGTACGCCGGTCCCGCGACGTTCGCCCGGCTGCCGCGACTCGACGAGGTCGGCACCGCCGACATCGCCGTGGTCGGCGTCCCCTTCGACAGCGGCGTCTCCTACCGCCCCGGCGCCCGCTTCGGCGGCAACGCCATCCGCGAGGCCTCCCGCCTGCTCCGCCCGTACAACCCGGCGCAGGACGCCTCCCCGTTCGCCCTCGCCCAGGTCGCGGACGCCGGTGACATCGCCGCCAACCCGTTCAACATCAACGAGGCCGTCGAGACGGTCGAGGCCGCCGCCGACGAGATCCTCGGCACCGGCGCCCGCATGATGACCCTCGGCGGCGACCACACCATCGCGCTGCCGCTGCTCCGCTCGGTCGCCAAGAAGCACGGCCCGGTCGCGCTGCTCCACTTCGACGCGCACCTCGACACCTGGGACACGTACTTCGGTGCCGAGTACACCCACGGCACCCCGTTCCGCCGGGCCGTCGAGGAGGGCATCCTCGACACCGAGGCGCTCTCCCACGTCGGTACGCGCGGCCCGCTGTACGGCAAGCAGGACCTGACCGACGACGAGAAGATGGGCTTCGGCATCGTCACCTCCGCCGACATCTACCGTCGCGGCGCCGACGAGGTCGCCGACCAGCTGCGCCAGCGCATCGGCGACCGCCCGCTGTACATCTCCATCGACATCGACTGCCTCGACCCGGCCCACGCGCCCGGCACCGGCACCCCCGAGGCCGGCGGCATGACCTCCCGCGAGCTCCTGGAGATCCTCCGCGGCCTCTCGTCCTGCAACCTGGTCTCCGCCGACGTCGTCGAGGTCGCCCCGGCCTACGACCACGCCGAGATCACCGCCGTCGCCGCCTCGCACACCGCGTACGAGCTGACGACGATCATGAGCCGTCAGATCGCCGCGAGCCGCGCGGCCGACGCGAAGTAGCCTCGGGAGGGCCGGGGGCCACCGCACAGGGACCCCGGCCCGCCCGTTCGTCCGGTTCGCCCGCCTGCCGAGCCACGCCCCGAGGGACCTCATGACCCACGACCACGACCTGGTGCTCCGGCCCACCGCCGCGCAGACCGAGGCGGCCCTGAACCCGCCGTCCGGCCGCATCGGCGGTGACCTCGTCGTCGAGACTCTCGCCGGGCTCGGCGCCACCACCGTCTTCGGTCTGCCGGGTCAGCACGCCCTGGGCATGTTCGACGCCCTCCGCCGCTCCTCCCTGCGGTACGTGGGGCTCAGGGTCGAGAACAACGCGGGCTTCGCCGCCGACGCGTACGGCCGGATCACCGGCGAGGCCGCCCCGCTGCTGCTCTCCACCGGGCCCGGCGCGCTGATGTCGCTCGCCGCGCTGCAGGAGGCGGCGGCGGCCTCGGCTCCGGTCCTCGCGATCGGCAGCCAGATCCCGGAGGCCGGGCTCGGGGGCGGGCGGCACGGGTACCTGCACGAGCTGCGGGACCAGCAGGCGTCCTTCCGGGACGTCGTGAAGTCCGTGCACCTCGTGCGGACGGCCTCCCAGATCCCGTCCGCGATCGCGGCGGCGTGGGAGTCGGCGCTGACCGCCCCGCACGGGCCGGTGTGGGTGGAGATCCCGCAGGACGTGCTGCTCGCGGAGACGATCCTGCCGGTGGTCACGGCGATGGACGCGACGCCCGAGGAGACCGCGCCGCGGCCGGAGCTGACGGCGCTCGCGGCGCACCTGCTGGCGAACGCCGAGCGGCCCGCGATCATCGCGGGCGGCGGAGTCGTACGCTCCGACGCTTCCGGCAAGCTGCGGCAGCTCGCCGAGCGGCTGGACATCCCGGTCGTCACGACCTTCGGCGGCAAGGGCGCGTTCCCCTGGAAGCACCCGCTGTCCCTCCAGTCGTGGCTTGAGGACCGGCACACCACCGACTTCCTGGAGGACGCCGACGTCCTCCTCGTCATCGGCTCCGGCCTCGGGGAGCTGTCCTCGAACTACCGGACGTTCGCGCCGCGCGGCCGGGTGATCCAGATCGAGGCGGACCCGGGGAAGCTGGAGTCCAACTACCCGGCGCTCGGCATCCACGCCGACGCCCGCCTCGCCCTCCAGGCGCTCCTGGAGACCGTGGGGACTCGCGAGGACCCGACCGCCCCCGAGCGGGTCGCGGCCGTCCTCGGCAAGGTCAGGGACCGGATCGCCGCCCAGGGCCTCGACCTGGAGCAGCGGGTCGTCGCCGCCGTCCGCGAGGCGCTGCCGGCGCGGGCGCCGAGCTTCTGGGACATGACGATCCTGTCGTACTGGGCCTGGTCCGCCTTCGACGCCCGGCACCCCAACACCATGCACTCGGCCCAGGGCGCCGGCGGCCTCGGCTACGCCTTCCCCGCCGCCCTCGGCGCGGCCGTCGCCGACCCCTCCCAGCCGGTCCTCGCGGTCTCCGGCGACGGCGGCGCGATGTACTCGATCGCCGAGCTCGCGACCGCGAAGCAGTACGGCCTCGACGTCACCTGGCTGATCGTCGACGACGGCGGCTACGGCATCCTCCGCGAGTACATGACCGACGCCTTCGGCGCCACCACCGGCACCGAACTCACCCGCCCCGACTTCGTCGCCCTCGCCGACTCCTTCGCCGTCCCCGCCGTCCGCACGACCCCGGAGACGCTGTCCACGGACCTGGCGAAGGCCCTCGCCACCCCCGGCCCGTCGGTGGTCGTCCTCCCCGCCCTCCTGAGGATGTTCGAGCCGACCCACCTGTGAGCGAACGGCGTTTGCGGAGCCGTTCCGAGCCTCCCATCGAGACCATCGCCGGCGTCACCGGCCAGCCCACGCGGTGGGTGGCGCCGCCCGGGTCGGTCTGAGCGGCGGACCGTGGTCCTAGGACCACGGTCCGAGATTTGTGAACGCGGGATGAAATGGCACGTCGGGCGTGTTGGGCCTTCCGGTAGAGCAGGACGAACGGGAGGCCACTGGTGGCGGCGGTCGGGCGGAAACAGCAGGGGTGGGCGCGGAGGCTGGCCGGGTACGCGTGGCGGTACAAGGCGAACACGCTGCTCGCGTTGGGGTCGTCGCTGGCCGGTATGGCCGTGCTCGCGCTCGTCCCGCTCGTGACCAAGGTGATCATCGACGACGTCATCGGGACGAAGACCCGGGACCTCGGCACCTGGACCGGGCTGCTGATAGGCGCCGCGCTGCTCGTGTACGCGCTGACGTACATCCGCCGGTACTACGGAGGGCGGCTCGCCCTCGACATCCAGCACGACCTGCGTACGGACATGTACCGGACGATCACACGGCTCGACGGGCGGCGGCAGGACGAGCTGTCCACCGGGCAGGTCGTGGGACGGGCCACCAGCGACCTCCAGCTGATCCAGGGCCTGCTGTTCATGCTCCCGATGACCATCGGGAACTTCCTGCTGTTCTTCATCTCGCTGGCCGTGATGGCCTGGCTGTCGTTCCCGCTCACGCTGGTCGCGCTCGCCGTCGCCCCCGCCCTGTGGTTCATCTCCAAGCGGAGCCGTACCCGCCTGCACCCGGCCACCTGGCACGCGCAGCAGCAGGCCGCGGCGGTCGCCGGGGTCGTCGACGGGGCCGTGACGGGCGTCCGGGTCGTGAAGGGCTTCGGGCAGGAGGAGCAGGAGACCGGGAAGATCCGGGAGGCCGGGCGGAAGCTGTTCGCCGGCCGGCTGCGGACGATCCGGCTGAACGCCCGGTACACCCCCGCGCTCCAGGCCGTCCCCGCCCTCGGCCAGGTCGCCGTCCTCGCGCTCGGCGGCTGGCTCGCCTACAAGGGCCAGATCACCCTCGGCACCTTCGTCGCCTTCTCCTCCTACCTCGCCTCGCTCGTCGGCCCGGTCCGGATGCTCGCCATGGTCCTCACCGTCGCCCAGCAGGCCCGCGCCGGCGTCGAGCGGGTCGCCGAGCTCATCGACACCGAGCCGTACATCGAGGACGGCACGAAGGAACTCCCGGCCGGCGCTCCCGCCACCGTCGAGTTCGACGACGTGTCCTTCGCCTACGAGGACGGCCGCCCGGTCCTGGACGGCTTCTCCCTGGAGATCCGGCCCGGTGAGACCGTCGCCGTCGTCGGCGCCTCCGGCTCCGGCAAGTCGACCGTCTCGCTGCTGCTGCCCCGCTTCTACGACGTCACCCACGGCGCCGTCCTCGTCGGCGGCCACGACGTCCGCGAGCTCACCCTCGACTCGCTGCGGGCCGCGATCGGGCTCGTCCCCGAGGACTCGTTCCTCTTCTCGGACACGGTCCGCGCCAACATCGCGTACGGCACCCCCGACGCCACGCGGGAACAGATCGAGACGGCCGCCCGCGCCGCCCAGGCCGACCGGTTCATCGCCGAGCTGCCCGACGGCTACGACACCAAGGTCGGCGAGCACGGCCTCACCCTCTCCGGAGGCCAGCGCCAGCGCCTCGCGCTGGCCCGCGCGATCCTCACCGACCCCCGGCTGCTCCTCCTCGACGACGCCACCTCCGCCGTCGACGCCAAGGTCGAGCACGAGATCCACGAGGCACTGAAGTCGGTCATGGCGGGCCGTACGACCCTGCTCATCGCCCACCGCCGCTCCACCCTCGGCCTCGCCGACCGGATCGCCGTCCTCGACGGCGGCCGGCTCTCCGACATCGGCACCCACGAGGAACTGGAGGAGCGCTCGGAGCTCTACCGGCGCCTCCTCACCGATCCCGACGAACTGGGCGCCGTCTCGCCCGGCCACGCGGCCCCGCGGGCCGAACTGCCCGAGGACCGCACGCTGCGGGCCGAGCTGGACGCCGAGTTCGACGCCGAGCGGGGCATCACCCCCACCCTGTGGGTACGGGACGGGGCCGCCGACCGGGAGAGCCCGGCGCCCGGGGCCACCCCCGAGCTGCTCGCCGCCGTCGCCGCCCTGCCGCCCGCCTCCGACACCCCCGGCATCGACGAGGAGCGGGCCGTCTCGCCCGAGGACGCGTACGGCCTTCGCCGGCTGCTCCGCGGCTTCGGCCTCCCGCTGCTCATCAGCCTCGGCCTGGTCGCCCTCGACGCCGGCGCCGGCCTGCTGCTGCCGGTCCTGATCCGGCACGGCATCGACGAGGGCGTGAACCGGCTCGCGATCGGCGCCGTCTGGGCCGCCTCCGCGCTCGCCCTGGTCACCGTGCTCGTGCAGTGGGTCGCGCAGACCGCCGAGACCCGCATGACCGGCCGCACCGGCGAGCGGGTCCTCTACGCGCTGCGCCTCAAGATCTTCGCCCAGCTCCAGCGGCTCGGCCTCGACTACTACGAGCGCGAGCTCACCGGCCGGATCATGACCCGGATGACCACCGACGTGGACGCCCTGTCCTCGTTCCTCCAGACGGGCCTGGTCACCGCCTTCGTGTCGGTCGTGACCTTCTTCGGGATCATGGTCGCGCTGCTCGTGCTCGACCTCCAGCTCGCCCTGGTCGTCTTCGCGACCCTGCCGGTCCTCGCCGTCGCCACGTACTTCTTCCGCCGGTCGAGCGTGCGGGCGTACGAGCTGGCCCGCGACCGCATCAGCGTCGTCAACGCCGACCTCCAGGAGTCCGTCTCCGGCCTCCGGATCGTGCAGGCCTTCCGCCGCGAGCAGTCCGTCGCCGACCGGTTCGGCGCCCGCAGCGAGGAGTACCGCTCGGCGCGCGTCCGCGGCCAGTGGCTGATCTCGATCTACTTCCCGTTCGTCACGCTGCTCTCCTCGGCCGCGGCCGCCGCCGTCATGATCGTCGGCGCGAACCGCATCGAGGCGGGCACCCTCACCACCGGCGCCCTCGTCGCCTACCTCCTCTACATCGACCTCTTCTTCGCCCCCGTCCAGCAGCTCTCCCAGGTCTTCGACGGCTACCAGCAGGCCTCCGTCTCGCTGAAGCGCATGCAGGACCTGCTCCAGGAGCCCACCTCCACCGCCCCCGCGGCGACGCCGCTCGACGTGCGCTCGCTGCGCGGCGAGATCGCCTTCGAGAACGTCTCCTTCGGGTACGGCGGCGAGGCCGGCAGCGGCGACGAGACGGCCCTCACCGGCATCGACCTGCGCATCCCGGCCGGACAGACCGTCGCCTTCGTCGGCGAGACCGGCGCCGGAAAGTCCACCCTGGTGAAGCTGGTCGCCCGGTTCTACGACCCGACGGCCGGCCGGGTCACCGCCGACGGCACCGACCTGCGGGACCTGGACCTCACCGCGTACCGCCACCGGCTCGGCGTCGTGCCGCAGGAGTCCTACCTCTTCGCCGGGACCGTACGGGACGCCATCGCCTACGGCCGCCCCGACGCCACCGACGCCGAGGTGGAGGCCGCCGCCCGCGCGGTCGGCGCCCACGACATGATCGCCACGCTCGACGGCGGCTACCTCCACGCCGTCGCCGAACGCGGCCGCAACCTCTCCGCGGGCCAGCGCCAGCTCATCGCCCTGGCCCGCGCCGAGCTCGTCGACCCCGACATCCTGCTCCTCGACGAGGCCACCGCCGCCCTCGACCTGGCCACCGAGGCCCAGGTCAACCAGGCCACCGACCGCCTCGCCGGGCGCCGCACGACCCTGGTCGTCGCCCACCGCCTGACCACCGCGGCCCGCGCCGACCGGGTCATCGTCATGGACCACGGCCGCGTCGCCGAGGACGGCACCCACGACGAGCTCCTCGCCCGCGGCGGCCGTTACGCCACGCTGTGGAGCACCTTCATCGGGGAGGCGGAGCCGGAGCGGGTCTGAGGGTCCCCGGAGGCTGAGAGGTACGTACGGGCGGGGGCCCGCGTCCCCCGCCCGCACTACCGGAGGCAACCATTCCGGCCTCGGGTGCGTCGTACGGCCGTATGCCCGTACGGCGATTCACTCGGGAGGGGAACCCATGGCCACGGACCCGACGACCGCGCGCCGCAGAGGCGGCCGCCGGCTGCTCGCCCGCGTGCTCACCCCCCTCCTGGCCGCCCTCGCGCTGCTCCTGCTGCCCGGACCCGGCCCCGGCGGCGGGACCGCCGACGCCGCTTCCGTCTGCCACGGGCGGCCCACCAAGACGATCGCCTTCGCCACCGGGGAGCTGCGGCTCTACCGCACCCGGCAGTACGTCTGCGCGGTGACCGTGGCGAAGCGGCCGGGCCCGCGCCGGCCGATGACGGTGTCGCTCCAGCCGCGCGGCGGCCGGACCGTGGCGCGCTCGGGCCGGTTCGAGCGGACGACGGGCCCGCTGACGGTCCACGCCCTCAACCGCTGCGTCCGCGCGACCGCTTCGGTGGCCGGGCGGGGCACGGCGACGAGCTGGATCCTGTGCTGATGCGCAGGAAAGTCCAAGGGTAAGGACCAACTGGGTCTGGCGGTCCACACGTTGCCCCCGCTAGGTTCGCGACACCGTTGTGAACCAAGGGGAGGACGAATGCGCAAGTCGCTTGGATGGCTGGTGTCGCTGTCGGTGCTCATAGGCACCGTCGGTTCGACGGGCGTGGCTACCGCCGCGGACACGGAGACCGACACCACGGCCGTCGCCGACTCGCAGAGCACGGACATCAAGGACCGCATCCTGGCTATCCCCGGGATGAGCCTCATCGAGGAGAAGCCGTACGCCGGCTACCGCTACTTCGTTCTCGAGTACGTCCAGCCGATCGATCACCACCGCCCGTGGGCGGGCACCTTCAAGCAGCGGCTCTCGCTCCTGCACAAGGACACGAGCCGCCCCACCGTCTTCCGCACCAGCGGATACGGCCTCAGCACCACCCCCAGCAGGACCGAGCCGACCCGCATCATCGACGGCAACCAGGTCTCCATGGAGTACCGCTTCTTCACGCCGTCCCGCCCGCAGCCCGCGGACTGGTCCAAGCTCGACATCTGGCAGGCGGCCAGCGACCAGCACCGGATCTACACGGCGCTGAAGAAGATCTACGGCAAGAACTGGCTCTCCACCGGCGGCTCCAAGGGCGGCATGACCGCCACCTACTACGAGCGCTTCTACCCGCGTGACATGGACGGCGTCGTCGCGTACGTCGCCCCCAACGACGTCGTCAACAAGGAGGACTCGGCCTACGACCGGTTCTTCGAGAACGTCGGCACCAAGGACTGCCGCGACCGCCTCAACAACATGCAGCGCGAGGCGCTCGTCCGGCGCGCGCCGCTGGAGAAGAAGTACCAGGCCTGGGCCGAGTCCGAGGGCGCCACCTTCAACACGGTCGGCTCGCTCGACAAGGCCTACGAGGCCGTCGTCCTCGACTTCGTCTGGGGCTTCTGGCAGTACTACGGCCAGGACGTCTGCGACCAGATCCCCGACGCGGCCACCGCCTCCGACGACACCGTGTACGAGACGATCGACGCGTACTCCGGCTGGTCCGCGTACACCGACCAGGGCCTCGAGTACTACACGCCGTACTACTACCAGGCCGCCACCGAGCTGGGCTCGCCCACCATCAAGCAGCCGCACCTGAACGGCCTGAGCCGCTACGGCTACCAGCCGGCCAGCAGCTTCGTGCCCCGCTCGATCCCCATGAAGTTCAAGCCGCAGGTCATGCGGGACGTCGACGACTGGGTCCGCAAGAACGCGAACCAGATGCTGTTCGTGTACGGCCAGAACGACCCGTGGGGCGCCGAGCAGTTCCGCCTCGGCAAGGGCGCCCGCGACAGCTACGTGTACGTCGCGCCGGGCGGGAACCACGGCGCGAACGTCGCCGGGCTCGTCGACGCCGAGCGCGAGAACGCCACCGCCCGCATCCTCGCCTGGGCCGGTGTCCCGGCGCCCGCCGTCGCGGCCGCCCAGCCCCTCGCCCGCTTCGACAGCCGCCTCGACTCGGCGGTCGACGAGGACACGACCCGGGAGCACGGCCTGAGGCCGTGACGCCCTCCCCGTAGCCGACGGTGGGGGGGGGGGGGGGGGGGGGGGGGGGGGGGGGGGGGGGGGGGGGGGGGGGGGGGGGGGGGGGGGGGGGGGGGGGGGGGGGGGGGGGG
>NZ_JBVJVO010000016.1:182617-195349 GCF_055603625.1 Streptomyces sp. NPDC037273 | reverse complement strand
GGAACCTCGACCATCCGAAGATGGACGGGGTATCAACTAATCTGGCGTTGATTTTTGGCACGCTGTTGAGTTCTCAAGGTGCGGACGCTTCCTTCATTCCTGTTTCCAGGCCCTCCGGGCGCTTCCTTCGTTTCCGACTCTATCAGATCTTTCCGATCCGATTTCCTCGGTGCTTTCCAGTCCCTTTTGCTTTCGCTCTGGGGCCTTTCGGCGTGGTCACTACTTTAGCTGATTTCCGTGGAGGCTCATAATCGAGTCATTCGAAACGAATTTCGGAATGCCGAAATGAACCCCGATCGGGGTGTCATCTTGAGTAGTGGATGGCCGCCTGCGGGGTGCTTGAACAAGCAGGCCCGGATCCAGCGGCTCGGGCCACGTTAGTCGTTCGGTTGGGCAGAGTCAAGGCGGCGCTTGCGGGGGGTGTGGGGGCGGTAGGGGCTGACGGTGGGGTCGTCGGGGAGCCAGTAGCGCCAGGGGTGGGGAGCGCCGTCGCCGCCGACGCCGGTGCGGGGGCCGGTGTGGATGAGGTCGGGGGACGGTGGGGTGCCGGTGAGGAGGGTGAGGGGGGCGTCGGGGCCGGCGCAGACGTCGGTGCCGTTGAGGGAGAGGGCGACGTCGAGGGCGGTGGCGAGGCGGGCCGGGCCCTTGGCGAGCTCGTGGTCGGAGCGGGCCGTGCGGCGGCGGGGGCGGGCGTGCTCGGCGCCGCGCAGGATTTCACCCGCGCGCAGCAGCACGCCGCTCGCGTGGCCCTCGGGGCCGCACACCAGGTTCAGGCAGTGCCACATGCCGTAGGTGAAGTAGACGTAGGCGTGACCGGGTGGGCCGAACATGACGGCGTTGCGGGCGGTGCGGCCGCGGAAGGCGTGCGAGCCGGGGTCGATCGCGCCGGCGTACGCCTCCACCTCGGTGAGGCGGAGCTCGATCGGGCCTTGCTCCGTGTTGCGGACGAGGGTGCGGCCCAGGAGATCGGGGGCCACCTCCAGAACGGGGCGGTCGAAGAAGGCCCGCGGGATCGACGTACGGTCGGGGCTCTCGCTCATGGCGCCCGAGCGTAGTGGGGAACCGGCTACGGTCGTCGCGCGTATGTAGGGGTCAGGACCGACAAGGAGTGGAAGTCATGGGATTCAAGAAGCTGCTCGCGAGCCTTGGTGCCGGTGGGGCCAGCGTGGAGACGGTGCTCACCGAGGAGAACGTGGTCCCGGGCGGGGTCGTGCAGGGTGAGGTGCGGATCCAGGGCGGCAGCGTCGACCAGCAGATCGAGGGGCTGTCGATCGGGCTGCAGGCGCGCGTCGAGGTCGAGGGCGGCGACCAGGAGCACAAGCAGGACATCGAGTTCGTCAAGGTGCGCCTGGGTGGGGCCTTCGAGGTGAAGGCCGGGGCGGTGCACGTGGTGCCGTTCGGTCTGGAGATCCCGTGGGAGACGCCGATCACCTCGGTCTCCGGGCAGCAGCTGCGCGGGATGAACATCGGTGTGACGACCGAGCTGGAGATCGCGCGCGCCGTGGACTCGGGTGACCTGGACCCGATCAACGTGCACCCGCTGCCGGCGCAGCAGGCGATTCTGGACGCCTTCCTTCAGCTGGGCTTCCGGTTCAAGAGCGCGGACATGGAGCGCGGGCACATCCGGGGGACGCGGCAGAAGCTGCCCTTCTACCAGGAGATCGAGTTCTTCGCGCCGCAGCAGTACCGGGGTCTGAACCAGGTCGAGGTCAGCTTCGTCGCCGACGACCGTGAGATGGACGTCGTGCTGGAGATGGACAAGAAGCCGGGTCTGTTCGGTGAGGGCAGCGACTCGTTCCGCGCGTTCAAGGTGGGGCTGCACGACTTCCACGCGACCGACTGGGCGGCTTACCTGAACCAGTGGCTCGCCGAGGTCGGTGGCCGTCGCAACTGGCTCTAGGCTCGGCCGGAGAGAACTGCCGAGGCAGTAGCAACAGGCGATTCGGAGGATTCGACGTGTCCGAGGGCAAGAGGGCGCCGCTCCCGCATGACTTCCATCCGCCGGTGCCGGCGTTCACCGTGGTGAGCGACGACATCACGCCGGGCGGGGTTCTGAAGGACGCTCAGGTGTACGCGGCGGGGAACACCTCGCCGCAGCTGCGCTGGGAGGGCTTCCCGGCGGAGACGAAGAGCTTCGCCGTCACGTGCTTCGACCCGGACGCGCCGACGGGCAGCGGGTTCTGGCACTGGTCGCTGTTCGACATTCCGGCTTCGGTGACGGAGCTGCCCGTGGGTGCGGGCTCGGGATCGTTCGAGGGGCTGCCGGCCGGGGCCGTGCACGTGCGGAACGACTACGGCTCGAAGGACTTCGGCGGTGCCGCTCCCCCGCCCGGTGACCCGGCGCACCGTTATGTGTTCACGGTCTACGCGGTGGACAGCGAGAAGCTCGGTCCGGATGGTGACGCGTCGCCGGCGGCGATCGGTTTCCATCTGCGTTTCCACACGCTGGGGCGTGCCCAGTTGATCGGTGAGTACGCGGCTCCCGCGGCCGGCTGATCGTTCGTTTGTTGTTTGCCCGCTTCTGGTCTTGGAGAGATCAGAAGCGGGCATCTTTTGTTTCGCGAGAAATTGCGTTGTCCGACCCGGCCGGCCCGGCCATCGTTGATCCAAGCCCGAAGCCCCGCACCGGGGCTGGGGCCGGCACACGGGAGGTGGGCAACATGCGGGACACGCTGGTACTCAACGCGAGCTTCGAGCCGCTTTCGACGGTGACTCTCAACCGTGCGGTGGTGCTCGTCCTGCAGGACAAGGCCGTCGTCGAGCAGGCCCATCCCGATCTCCGGGTCCGAGGTGCCGCCGTCGATCTTCCGGTGCCGCGGGTCATCAGGTTGTGCCGCTACGTCCGGGTGCCGTTCCGAAGACAGGCCCCGTGGTCGAGGAGGGGGGTGCTGGTCAGGGACCAGCACCGGTGCGCGTACTGCGGGCGGAGGGCGACGACGGTCGACCATGTCGTGCCGAGGGCGCAGGGCGGTGGGGACAGTTGGCTGAACACGGTCGCCTCGTGCGCGGAGGACAACCACCGCAAGGCCGACCGGACGCCGGAGCAGGCCGGGATGCCGCTGCTCCACCAGCCGTTCGAGCCGACGCCGGCGGACGCGATGCTGCTGGCCATGCGGGCCAGCGAGCGGTCCGAGCTGCCGGCGTGGCTGGCGAACTCGGCCGCGTAGCGGCGTGATCCGTGAGGGCCCGTCTCCCCTGGTGGGGAGGCGGGCCCTTTCGTTCGCTGGCGTGGGAGCGGGGCTACTTGAGGGTCAGCTGGAGGATGGCGACGACGCCGACGGCGATGATCACTCCGCGCAGGACGGGCGGGGGCAGTTTCCGTCCGACCTTGGCGCCGATCTGGCCGCCGAGGGTGGAGCCGACGGCGATGAGGAGGACGGCGGTCCAGTCGAAGTCGGCGACGAAGAGGAAGAAGACGGCGGCGACGCCGTTGACGAGGGCGCCGAGGATGTTCTTGACGGCGTTGATCCGCTGCAGGGTGTCGTGGAGCAGCAGGCCCATGAGGGAGAGGTAGAGGACTCCCTGGGCGGCGCCGAAGTATCCGCCGTACATGCTGGCGAGGAGGAGACCGACGAGGAGGACGGGGCCGCCGTCGGGGTGTGCCTCGGTGCCGGTCTGTTCGCGCCGGCGCCGCACGGCGGCGGCGATGCGGGGCTGGAAGAGGACCAGGACGAGTGCGAGGCCGATGAGGACGGGGACGATCGCGTCGAAGGCCTTGGACGGCAGCGCCAGGAGCAGGATCGCGCCGATGAGTCCGCCGAGGAGGGCGACGCCGCCGAGGCGGAGGATGCGGGCCTTCTGGCCCTTGAGTTCGGCGCGGTAGCCGATGGCCCCGCTGATGGAACCGGGGACGAGGCCGAGGGCGTTGGAGACGTTCGCGGTGATCGGGGGCAGGCCGGTCGCGAGGAGGACCGGGAACGTGATCAGGGTGCCCGATCCGACGATGGTGTTGATGGTGCCGGCGCCGATGCCGGCGGCGAAGACCGCCAGTGCTTCCCAGATGGACAACGCCATCTCCTTACATGGTCAGTGGCTCGCCTCCCCGCCCTGAGGTGTCGTCAGGGTCGAGGGGCTCGCACCGATCATGCACGAGGATTACGTGTACGTGTCAGTCAACCTGCGGTTCGTCTCGCCGCTCGGTCGGTTCGGGGCCCTTGACCTTGAATCCGGAGGGGCCTCCGGTCGCGTTGCCGAGGGCGCCGGAGAGGCCCTTGAGGGCGTCGCCGATCTCGCTGGGCACGATCCAGAGCTTGTTGGCGTCGCCCTCGGCGATCTTCGGGAGCATCTGGAGGTACTGGTAGGACAGCAGCTTCTGGTCGGGGTCGCCCGCGTGGATGGCCTCGAAGACCGTGCGTACGGCCTGGGCCTCGCCCTCGGCGCGCAGGGCTGCGGCCTTGGACTCGCCTTCGGCGCGGAGGATCGCGGACTGCTTCTCGCCCTCGGCGGTGAGGATGGCGGACTGACGGGTGCCCTCGGCGGTGAGGATGGCGGCGCGCTTGTCGCGCTCGGCGCGCATCTGCTTCTCCATCGAGTCCTGGATGGAGGTCGGCGGCTCGATCGCCTTGAGCTCGACGCGGTTGACGCGGATGCCCCACTTGCCGGTGGCCTCGTCGAGGACGCCGCGCAGGGCCGCGTTGATCTCCTCGCGGGAGGTGAGGGTTCGCTCCAGGTCCATGCCGCCGATGATGTTGCGCAGGGTGGTGACGGTGAGCTGCTCGATGGCCTGGATGTAGCTGGCGACCTCGTAGGTCGCGGCGCGGGCGTCGGTCACCTGGTAGTAGATGACGGTGTCGATGTTGACGACCAGGTTGTCCTGGGTGATCACCGGCTGCGGCGGGAACGGGACGACCTGCTCGCGGAGGTCGATCCGGTTGCGGATCGAGTCGATGAACGGGACGACGATGTTCAGTCCCGCGTTGAGCGTGCGGGTGTAGCGGCCGAAGCGCTCCACGATCGCCGCGCTCGCCTGCGGGATGACCTGGATCGTCTTGATCAGGGCGATGAAGACGAGCACCACCAGAATGATCAGGACGATGATGACTGCTGACATCGTGTTCCCCGTGCCCTTCGCTGCCGGTTGTCTGCCGGGTTGCTTTCGATGATCGAGTTTCCCAGATGGCGGAGCGTCATGGGCGAGGTTCGGTCACATGACGACGGCCGTCGCCCCGTCGATGTCCACGACGTCGACCTGTTCGCCCGGTTCGAAGCTCTGGCCGGTGTCGAGCGTGCGGGCGGACCAGACCTCGCCGGCGAGTTTGATACGGCCTCCGCTGCCGTCGACCCGTTCCAGGACGACGGCCTGACGGCCCTTCAGGGCGTCCACGCCGGTGGCGATGCCCGGTCTGCCGTCGCGATGGCGGGCGGCGATCGGGCGGACCACCGCGATGAGCGCCACCGAGACGACGACGAAGACGAGTACCTGGGGGACGACTCCGAAACCGAGGGCGGCCGTGACCGCTCCGGCGACCGCTCCCACGGACAGCATGCCGAACTCCGGCATCGCGGTCAGGACCAGCGGAATGCCGAGCCCCACCGCGCCGATCAGCCACCAGACCCATGCGTCGATGTCCACATGGTCATGGTAGGGCGGGTGGGGCTCTCCGGGACAGGGCGCGGGTGGCTGTGCGGGACACCGGCGCTCCGTACGGCTACTTCAGGGGCAGACCGTGGGCGGTCCAGCGGTCGCCGACGCGCTCGACGACGAGCGGCAGGCCGAAGCAGTGCGAGAGGTTCCGGGAGGTCAGCTCGGTCTCGACGGGGCCGGCCGCGAGGACCTTGCCCTGACGGATCATCAGGACGTGGGTGAAGCCCGGCGCGATCTCCTCGACATGGTGGGTGACCATGATCATGGAGGGGGCGTACGGGTCCCGGGCGAGGCGGCCGAGACGGCGGACCAGGTCCTCGCGGCCGCCCAGGTCGAGACCGGCGGCGGGCTCGTCGAGGAGGAGCAGCTCGGGGTCGGTCATCATCGCGCGGGCGATCAGGGTGCGCTTGCGCTCGCCCTCGGAGAGGGTGCCGAACTTGCGGTCCAGGTACTCGCTCATGCCGAGCCGGTCCAGGAAGGCCTTGGCGCGCTCCTCGTCGACCGGGTCGTAGTCCTCGTGCCAGGTGGCGGTCATGCCGTACGCGGCGGTGAGGACGGTCTGCAGGACGGTCTGGCGCTTGGGGAGCTTCTCCGCCATGGCGATGCCGGCCACGCCGATGCGGGGGCGGAGCTCGAAGACGTCGGTGCCGACGCCGCCCAGCTGCTCACCGAGGATGCGGGCGGTGCCCTTGGTGGGGAAGAGGTAGCTGGAGGCGATGTTCAGGAGGGTCGTCTTGCCGGCGCCGTTGGGTCCGAGGATGACCCAGCGCTCGCCCTCCTTGACCGACCAGGAGACTTCGTCCACCAGAGCCCGTCCGTCGCGGACCACGGATACGTCCACCAGCTCCAGTACATCGCTCATGAGCGCGTTGTCTCCCCTTGCGGTCGAGTCGTGTCGTCGCCTTGCGCCGATGGGCGCGGCGTCCAGGGGAAAACCTACGTTATCGGCGGAGCGGGCCGGTCCCTAGGGCTTCCTTTGAGTCCTTAGTCTGGGGGGATGCTTTCGGAACCACGCTCAGGACGCCTGGCCGCTTGGGGCAACGCCCTGCTGGCCGGGGCGGTGTCGCCGGACGAGGCGGCGCTGGCCATTGTCGGGGAGGACGCGGTGCACCGCGTGGAGGGGCTGCCGGGTGAGGCGGGTCCGGTGGGACTGACGCTGGCGCTCGGCCGGCTGCGGCGGCTCGGGGTGACCGGCTGGCGGGTCGCGCTGCCCGCGCCCGGGCATCCGCTGGGCCTGAGCGGCCCGCCCGACTTCAACGCGCGCGCCCTGGATGCGGAGGAAGCGGTCGTCGGCTTCGGCGCGCCGTACGGTCTCGTGCCGGAGGTCTCCGAGGCGGGCCCCGCGGGTGACGTCCACGTCTCGGTCGTCTGGCACTGCCTCGCCGTACGTGAGGCTCCCCCGGCCGACGTGCCCTCGCTCGGCGAGGCGGAACGGGAACTCGCGGAAGCCCTGCGCGACGCCACGGCCGCGCTGACCCGGCTGGACGTGGCCGCCTCCGGCCCCGCGGCGGAGGCCGCGCGGGATGCCTATCGGGCGCGGGCCGAGGCGGGACGTGAGGTCCTCGCTCCCGGCTATCCGCCCCGGGCCGTGCGGGTGCTCGAGCTCGCCCAGCGGATCGGTCTCCTGGTCGACATGGCCTACGACCACGGACACGGGGGCGCCGTCAGCGCGTCCGAGATGGCGGCGCGCGGGGAGGCGCTGCGGCCGGTGGAGCGGGTGGCCCGGCGGGCGCGGGTCGCCGCGTACAACGCGTATGTGGAGGAGAGGGAGCGGGAGCGGGGGGTCTGAGGACCCTCGGAAGAAAGGGGTCGGCCCCCGGGGGTGTCCGGGGGCCGAGGGGGTCAGCCGTTGAAGGCGCCGTTGCCGAAGGCGGGGTTGAGCAGGCCGATCACGTTGACCGTGTTGCCGGAGACGTTCACGGGGACGTGGACCGGGACCTGCACCAGGTTGCCGGAGGCGACGCCCGGCGAGTTGAGGGCCTTGCCCGTGGCCTCGGCGCCGTGGGCGGAGGCGACACCGGCACCGGCGGCGACGATGCCACCGGCGACCATGGTGAGGGCAGCGGCCTTCTTGAGGTTCTTCACTTGGTACATCCTCCTGGTCATCGCTGCGGCAGGTCCGCCGCAGCACGCCATGGAGAACGCCGCCGCCCCCGTCCGGTTGCGCCGAACGGGGGATATACACACGACGGTATGAAGGACTGAACGGTCGTGCGCCCGGCGCGCGAGGGGGGCGCGTCAGTCCGTGAGGCCGTGGCGTACGGCCCAGAGGGCGGCCTGGGTGCGGTCCGCCAGGTCGAGCTTCATGAGGATGTTCGAGACGTGGGTCTTGACGGTCTTCTCGGAGAGGACCAGGGCACGGGCGATCTCGCGGTTGGAGCGGCCGTCGGCGATGAGGCCGAGGACCTCGCGTTCCCGTTCGGTGAGGGTGGTGCCCCGGCCGGTGCCGGTCGGCGAGTCGTCCTGGGCGAGGAGGGCGCCGGCGACCTCGGGCTGGAGCAGGATGTGCCCGGCGTGGACCGAGCGGATCGCGCCGGCGAGGGCGTCGGGGTCGATGTCCTTGTATACGTAGCCGCAGGCTCCGGCGCGGAGCGCGGGGACGACCGTGCGCTGCTCGGTGAAGCTGGTGACGATGAGGACCCTGGCGGGGTTGGCGAGCTCGCGGAGCCGCTTGAGGGCCTCGATGCCGTCGGTGCCGGGCATCTTGACGTCCATGAGGACGACGTGCGGGCGGAGCTCCTCGGCGCGGGCGACGCCTTCGGCGCCGTCGGAGGCCTCCCCCACCACTTCTATGTCGTCCTGCACTTCGAGGAAGGTGCGCAGGCCGCGGCGGACGACCTGGTGGTCGTCGACCAGCAGGACGCGGATCGGTCGGTCAGCCACCGGGTACCTCCATCTCGATTGTGGTGCCCCGGCCGGCGGCCGAGGTCACGGTGAGCGCTCCGCCGACGCCGCTCGCCCGGTCCCGCATGGAGACGAGGCCGAGGTGGCGGCCGGCGCTGCGGACCGTACGGGGGTCGAAGCCCTTGCCGTCGTCGGTGACGGTGAGCCGTGCGCCGCCCTGGTCGCCGCGGGCGAGGGTGACGGTGACGTTCTGCGCGTCGGCGTGCCGCAGGGCGTTGTGCAGGGCCTCCTGGGCGACCCGGAGCACGGCCTCCTCCTGGGCGGCGGGCAGGGCCCGGGCACCGTGGCTCTCGAAGGCGACCCGGGCGGTGTGGGCGCGGTCGAGCACCTGGATCTGGGTACGGAGGGTGTGGACGAGGCCGTCCTCGTCGAGGGCTGCGGGGCGGAGCTCGACGACGGCGGCGCGCAGTTCGTCGGCGGCCTCGGCGGCGAGCGCGGCGACCTGCTGGAGCTCGCCCTTGGCGCGGGCCGGGTCGCGGTCGACGAGGGCGGCGGCGGCCTGGGCGGTCAGCCGCAGCGAGAAGAGCTTCTGGGCGACGGCGTCGTGCAGCTCGTGGGCGAGGCGGGAGCGCTCCTCGGCGATGGTGAGCTCGCGGCTGCGCTCGTACAGGCGCGCGTTGGTGAGGGCGATGGCGGCGTGCTGGGCGAGGATCGAGAGCAGCTCCTCGTCCTCGGCGGTGAAGCCGCAGCCGCCGTCCTCCTTCGGGCAGCGCTTGTTGGCGAGGAAGAGGGCGCCGAGGATCTCGTCGCCGTCCCGGACGGGGAGGCCGAGGAAGTCGGACATCTCGGGGTGCGCGGCCGGCCAGCCCTCGAAGCGGGGGTCGAGACGGACGTCGGCGAGCCGCGCGGTCTCGGCCTCCTGGAGCATGGCGGCGAGGATGCCGTGCTGCCGGGGCAGCGGGCCGATCGCCTTCCACTGCTCGTCACTGACGCCGTCCACCACGAACTGGGCGAAGCCGCCGTGGTCGTCGGGGACGCCCAGGGCCGCGTACTCGGCGTCGAGCAGCTCGCGGGCGGAGGCGACGATCGTCTTCAGGACGTCGCGGACCTCCAGGTGGCGGCTCATCGCGAGCAGGGCGGTGCTCACGGCGGCCAGGCCGGAGCTCGGTCGATGGCTCATGTGTTCACCGTACCGGCGGGGTGTCACGGTCCGTATCGGTCCGGGGACCAGCGGGGACGGGGCCGTGGACCTAGGTCGAAGTGCCCTCGGGGACCGGGGCCCGGGGCCGAGGCGGGGCGCGGCGGTGCCGGAGGAGGGTGGGGCCATCCGAAGGAGAGAGGGGATGGACGTCATGGCTGTCGCGATCATCACGGGGGCGTCGAGGGGTCTGGGGCGGGCGCTGGCCGAGGCGCTCGCCGGGCGGGGCTGGGACCTGGTGCTCGACGCGCGTTCGGCGGACGTGCTGGAGGAGAGCGCGGAGGCGGTCCGGGCGCTGGGCGCGCGGGTGGTGCCGCTGGCCGGGGACGTGACGGACGAGGCGCACCGGCGGGAGCTGGTGGCGGCGGCGCGGGAGCTCGGCGGGCTCGATCTGCTGGTGAACAACGCGGGGATCCTGGGCGCGGAGCCGCTGGTGCCGCTCGACCGACACCCGCTGGACGGTTTCCGGGCGGCCCTCGCGGTCAACGTGGTGGCTCCGCTGGGGCTGCTGCAGGAGGCGCTGCCGCTGCTGCGGGAGGCTCCCGCAGGGGCGGTGGTCAACCTGAGTTCGGACGCGGCCACGGTGGCGTACCGGACGTGGGGTGCGTACGGGGCGACGAAGGCGGCGCTCGACCAGCTGTCGGCGGTGCTCGCGGTGGAGGAGCCGGGGCTGCGGGTCTGGTCGGTGGACCCGGGTGGGATGCGGACGGACATGCTGGCCGCCGCGGAGCCCGGCGAGGACCTGTCGGGGACGCCCGCTCCGGCCGATGTCGCCCCGGTGTTCCTGCGGCTGCTCGACGAGCGGCCGGCGAGCGGCCGGTACGCGGCGCCGGCCCTCGCGGAGGCGTGATGGAGCTGGCCGTGCGGGTGCCGGAGGAACTGTCGGCGCGGGTGCCCGCCGAGGCCCGGGGGCCGGGGCGGGGCCGGGACGACGTGCGGCTGCTGGTGTCGCGGGGCGCGGAGGTGGCGCACCACGCGTTCCGGGAGCTGCCGTCGCTGCTGCGGGCGGGGGACGTACTCGTGGTGAACACGTCGACGACGCTGGCGGCCGCCGTGGACGGCCGGGTGGGCGGTGCGCCGGTGGTGGTGCACTTCTCGACGCGCGGGGACGACGGGCGGTGGGCGGTGGAGCTGCGGGAGCCGGACGGGACGGGGAGCACGCGGCCGCGTGCCGCGGGCCCGGCGGGTGCGGTGGTGCGGCTGCCCGCCGGGCGGCGGCTGGTGCTCGACGGGCCGCTGGTGCCGGGTGGGGCGCGGTTGTGGTGGGCGCGGGTGGACGGGGAGGTGCCGGGGCTGCTGGCCGGGTACGGGCGGCCGATCCGGTACGGGTACACGGAGCGGGACCAGCCGTTGTCCGCGTACCAGACGCTGTTCGCGCTGCCCTCCCCCGACGGCGCGGGGTCGGCGGAGATGCCGAGCGCGGCGCGGCCCTTCACGGCGGGGCTCGTGGCGGAGCTGGTGAGCCGGGGGATCCAGTTCGCTCCCCTCTCCCTGCATACGGGGGTGGCGTCGGCGGAGGCGCACGAGCCGCCCTATCCGGAGCGCTTCGAGGTGCCGGCGGCGACGGCGCTGCTGGTGAACGCCGCGCGGGCCGGGGGCGGGCGGGTCATCGCGGTGGGTACGACGGCGGTGCGGGCGCTGGAGTCGGCGGTGGAGCCGGGGGCGCGCGTGCGGGCCGCTTCGGGGTGGACGGATCTGGTGGTGACGCCGGAGCGGGGGGTGCGGGTGGTGGACGGGCTGATCACCGGGCTGCACGAGCCGGAGGCCTCGCACCTGCTGATGCTGGAGGCGATCGCCGGGCGGCCCGCGCTGCGGAGCGCGTACGCCGCCGCGGTGACGGGTCGCTACCTCTGGCACGAGTTCGGGGACGTCCATCTCGTCCTTCCGGATGAGGGGGCTCACTGTGCGCATTGCTGACGCAACGCGTGGTGAGTTTGTTACGCCTCCGATGTGAGGCCGCACATAGGACGCACATCACTTACGAAGCCCCCTAGTGGACGCTCCGACGCCGGATAAGGGCGGAGGAACCGGGCCACAGGGGGCTTTGTGTGGTCCGTGCACGGGCCCCTGATCCACTACCCGGGATCGTACGTCACACCTTTGCCACAGGATTTTGCGGCCGCTAAGAATTGCCCCCGTCGCCGTCGAGCAAGGCGCAGCAGCACCGCCGCCGGCGGAGCGACCCCCAGCGATTCGAAGAGGTTTCTGCATGTCTGCGAACACCCCTGGCCACAGTCGTGGTCTGAAGAAGACCCACAAGGCCACGATCGCCGGCGTCGCCGCCCTGGGCGCCGCAGCCCTCACCCTCTCCCTGGTGCCGGGCAACGGCTCCACCGAGACCGAGCCGCAGGCCCTCTCGGGCACGCAGCAGGTCGCCTGGTCGTACGACGCGTCCAGCCCGCAGGCGAAGGCGCTGGCCACCAGCGTCAGCGAGCAGCAGAGCACCCTCGGCCTGAAGGCCAAGCAGGACGCCGAGGCGAAGGCGAAGGCCGACGCCAAGGCGAAGGCGGCCGCCAAGGCCAAGGCCGACGCGAAGGCCAAGGCGGACGCCAAGGCCAAGGCGGAGGCGAAGGCGAAGGCCGCGGCGAAGAAGCGCGCCGCCGCGAAGGCGGCCGCGAGCCGTTCCGTCGCCCGTACCCCGGTCTTCGCGAACAACCTCGACGGCTGGATCCGCGAGGCGCTGTTCATCATGGACAAGCACAACATCCCGGGCAGCTACAACGGCCTGCACAAGAACATCATGCGCGAGTCCAGCGGCAACCCGCGGGCCATCAACAACTGGGACATCAACGCCATCAACGGCGTCCCGTCCAAGGGTCTGCTCCAGGTCATCTACCCGACCTTCAAGGCCTACCACGTGCCCGGCACCGCGTTCGACCAGTACGACCCGGTCGCCAACATCGTCGCCGCCGCCAACTACGCGGCCGACCGCTACGGCTCGATCGACAACGTCAACAGCGCGTACTGATCGCACTCGGTCCGCTGTCGTACGCCGGAGGGGGGGAAACCCCCGCGGGGGGTGTCCCCCCCGCGTTCCGGAGTGGCGGGTGAGTTGGCCCCACCCCACGGGCCTTGTTGAGCCGGCAACCGGGACACAAGAAACGAA
>NZ_JBVJVO010000016.1:168613-182607 GCF_055603625.1 Streptomyces sp. NPDC037273 | reverse complement strand
GGCCACGTGTGAGGGTGGAGCAAAAACGTGAAAAAGGGGTGGTGGATCGACTTGGTTCGTCGGTCGGACGGAGGGGGCCGCCCCCTCGGGGGGGGTTCCCCCCCTCCGGCGTACGGACGTGCCGGTTACTTGCGCATGACCTCGGGCTCGTGGCGGCGCAGCAGCCGGGCCACGAGGACGCAGCAGACCGTGGCCATGAGCAGCTGGATGCCGAGGTCGAGGCTCCACTGGCCGACCGTGTGCTCCCACAGCGGGTCGGTGTTCGTGGGGTCCTTGTGGTCCCACGGCGGCATCAGGTGCGCCAGGTCCAGAGTGGTGCCGGCGCCGGCGATGCCCCAGCGGGAGGGCATGAGCCAGGCGAACTGCTCCAGGCCCGGGGAGCCGTACACCTGGAACAGGATGCCGGTGAAGACGACCTGGATGATCGCGAACATGACCAGCAGCGGCATGGTCTTCTCGGCGGTCTTCACCAGGGCGGAGATGACCAGGCCGACCATCATCGAGGTCAGGCCGAGGGCGATGACCTGGACGCACAGCTCGGCGGCCGGCGGCATGAACAGGCCCTCTTCGGGCAGCGCGCGGGTGGAGAACCCGATGCCGCAGATGATCACGCCCTGGAAGGCGGTGATCAGGCCGAGGACGATGACCTTGGACATCAGGTACGCGGAGCGGGACAGGCCGACGGCGCGCTCCCGTTCGTAGATGACCCGTTCCTTGATCAGCTCTCGGACCGAGTTGGCGGCGCCGGAGAAGCACATGCCGACCGCGAGGATCAGCATGATCGTGCCGGCGTCGCCGTTGAACCGGGACGGCGGCGTGGGCTTGCCGAGGCCGAAGTCGGCCGGGATGACCACGGACACCGCGCCCAGGACGGCCGGCAGGATCACCATGAGGGCCATGAAGCCCTTGTCGGACGCGATGACGGAGACGTAGCGGCGGATCAGCGTCCACAGCTGCGAGCCCCAGCCCTGCGGCTTCGGCGGCCTGGCCATCGCCTGCTGCGGCATCTGGACGGGCTGGGCGGCGACGGCGTCGATCTCCGCGGCGTACATCTGGTAGTGCTGCGAGCCCTTCCAGCGGCCCGCCCAGTCGTAGTCGCGGTAGTTCTCGAAGGCGGAGAAGACATCGGCCCAGGTGGAGTAGCCGAAGAAGTTCAGCGCCTCCTCCGGCGGGCCGAAGTACGCCACCGAGCCGCCGGGGGCCATGACGAGGAGCTTGTCGCACAGGCCGAGCTCGGCCACCGAGTGGGTGACGACGAGCACCGTGCGGCCGTCGTCCGCGAGGCCGCGCAGCAGCTGCATGACGTCGCGGTCCATGCCCGGGTCGAGGCCGGAGGTCGGCTCGTCCAGGAAGATCAGCGAGGGCTTGGTGAGGAGCTCCAGGGCGACGGAGACGCGCTTGCGCTGGCCACCGGAGAGGGAGGTGACCTTCTTCTCCTTGTGGATGTCGAGCTTGAGCTCGCGCAGCACCTCGTCGATGCGGGCCTCGCGCTCGGCGGTGGCGGTGTCGCCGGGGAAGCGGAGCTTGGCCGCGTAGCGGAGCGCCTTCACGACGGTCAGCTCCTTGTGCAGGATGTCGTCCTGCGGGACCAGACCGATGCGCTGGCGCAGTTCGGCGAACTGCTTGTAGAGGCTGCGGTTGTCGTAGAGGACGTCGCCCTCGTTGGCCGGGCGGTAGCCGGTCAGCGCCTTGAGGAGGGTGGACTTTCCGGAGCCGGACGGGCCGATGACGCCGATCAGCGACTTCTCGGGGACGCCGAAGGTGACGTCCTTGAGGATCTGCTTGCCGCCGTCGACGGTGACCGTGAGGTGGCGGGCGGAGAAGGAGACCGAGCCGGTGTCGACGAACTCTTCCAGCTGGCCACCGATGATCCGGAACGTCGAGTGGCCGACGCCGACGATGTCCTGCGGGCCGAGGAGGGCGGTGCCGCCCTTGGCGATCGGCTGACCGTTGACGTAGGTGCCGTTGTGGGAGCCGAGGTCGCGGATCTCGAAGCGGCCGTCGGGAGTCGCGTGGAACTCCGCGTGGTGCCGGGAGACCTGGAGGTCGGAGACGACCAGCTCGTTCTCGAGGGCACGGCCGATGCGCATGACGTGGCCGAGCGCCAGCTGGTGGAACGTGGTGGGGCTGCGGTCCGCGTAGGCCGACGACGCCCCCGCGGCGGCGCCCTGCCCCGGGTGACCGTGCTGCCCCTGGGGGCCGCCCTGCTGCTGCGGGAACTGCTGCTGGGCGGGCGGCTGCTGCCAGCCCGGCTGCTGCTGCGGCGGGCCCTGCGTGGCCCAGTCGGCCTGGGCGGCGGCCTGGTCGGCGGCCTGGTGGGCGGCGACGGGCTGGGCCACCGGCGGCTGCTGGGCCTGCTGGTGGACCTGCGGCGCGGCCTGGGCTCCTGCCTGGGCTCCCGTCTGGGCTCCGGCGGCGAGGTTCAGCCGCGGGCCGTCGGTGGCGTTGCCCAGGTGGACCGCCGAGCCGGGGCCGATCTCCATCTGGTGGATCCGCTGCCCCTGCAGGAACGTGCCGTTGGTGGAGCCGTGGTCCTCGATGACCCAGCTCCGGCCGCCCCAGCTGATGGTGGCGTGCCGCCACGAGACCCTGGCGTCGTCGATGACCAGGTCACCCTGCGGGTCTCTGCCCAGGGTGTACGACCGGGACGGATCGAGCGTCCAGGTCCTGCCGTTCAATTCCAGTACGAGTTCTGGCACTCCGAGCCCCACTACTTGTCCCCCGATGTACCCCCGCGTTCCGGGGAGTCCAGGGATGTCGAATCATCCTGGGGAACTATTTCAGGCCGGGGTCCGTCTCCGAAAGTCGGGCCGTGTGAAGACCTTCCGGGCAAGCCGTCGACCACTCGGGTGTCCGCTGGGCGGGACGGGGGGTCAGGTGGCACGCGGTGCCCGATACGGTGGAACCACCATGAGCGCATCGCAGACCTCAGACGTTCCCACCCTTCTCGTCAAGATCTTCGGGAAGGACCGTCCCGGGATCACCGCGGGACTCTTCGACACCCTCGCCGCCTACTCCGTCGACGTCGTGGACATCGAACAGGTGGTCTCCCGGGGCCGCCTCGTCCTGTGCGCGCTCGTCACGGAGCCGACCGTCGCCTCGGCCGGCGAACTCCGGGCCACCGTGCACAGCTGGGCCGAGTCGATGAAGCTCCAGGCCGAGATCATCTCCGGCACCGGCGACAACCGGCCGCGCGGCGAGGGGCGGTCCCACGTCACCGTGCTCGGTCACCCGCTGACCGCGGAGCAGACGGCGGCCATAGCGGCCAGGATCGCGGAGACCGGCGGCAACATCGACCGCATCTTCCGCCTGGCGAAGTACCCCGTGACGGCCGTCGAGTTCGCGGTCTCGGGCTGCGAGACCGAGCCGCTGCGGACGGCGCTGGCCACCGAGGCGCACGCCATCGGGGTCGACGTCGGCGTGGTCTCCGCGGGGCTGCACCGGCGCGCGCAGCGTCTCGTGGTGATGGACGTCGACTCGACCCTGATCCAGGACGAGGTCATCGAGCTCTTCGCGGCGCACGCGGGCTGCGAGGACAAGGTCGCCGAGGTGACGGCGGCGGCGATGCGCGGCGAGCTGGACTTCGAGCAGTCGCTGCACGCGCGGGTGGAGCTGCTCGCCGGGCTGGACGCCTCGGTGGTCGACAAGGTCCGCGCCGAGGTGCGGCTGACGCCGGGGGCCCGGACGCTGATCCGTACGCTCAAGCGGCTCGGCTACCAGGTGGGCGTCGTCTCGGGCGGCTTCACCCAGGTCACCGACGATCTGAAGGAGCGGCTCGGGCTGGACTTCGCCTCGGCCAACACCCTGGAGATCGTGGACGGCAAGCTGACCGGCCGGGTGACGGGCGAGATCGTCGACCGGGCGGGCAAGGCGCGGCTGCTGCGCCGCTTCGCCACCGAGGCGGGGGTGCCGCTGGCGCAGACCGTCGCGATCGGCGACGGGGCCAACGACCTGGACATGCTGAACGCGGCAGGGCTCGGAGTGGCGTTCAACGCCAAGCCGGTGGTCCGCCGGGCCGCCGACACGGCGGTCAACGTGCCCTTCCTCGACACCGTCCTCTATCTGCTCGGCATCACGCGCGAAGAGGTCGAGGCCGCGGACGGCGGCGAGGACCTGCTGCACTGATCCGCCGCGGGCGCGCCGCGGGTGCGCCACGGGAAAGGGGTCCGGTCGTCAGGTGACGGCCGGGCCCCTTCGCGTACGGGTACGGCTCAGGCGTGCGGAGCCCAGAAGCCGGTGAGGGTGCAGACGCCGAGCTCGACCGCCTTCCAGGAGCCGGTGAAGGTCAGGACGGCGAAGGCGGAGGTCGGGAAGCCGCTGCGGTTCATGCGGGGCAGGGCGTCTCCCTCGGTCTCGCCCGCGAGGCCGTCGGCGAGCCCGTGCATCCCGGGGTTGTGGCCGACGACGAGGAGGTTGGACACCTCGTCGGGGGTCTCGTTGAGCACGGCGATGAGCTCGCCGAGCGAGGCCTCGTAGATCCGATCCTCGTACACGGTCTTGGGGCGCAGCGGCAGCTCCGGCGCCACCAGCTTCCACGTCTCGCGTGTCCTGGCGGCGGTGGAGCAGAGGGTCCGGTCGAAGGGGATTCCGGTCTCGGCGAGGCGGCGGCCCGCCACCGGGGCGTCCTTGCGTCCCCGGTCGGCGAGGGGGCGCTCATGGTCGGACTCGTCGTTCCAGTCTGCCTTCGCGTGGCGGAGGAGCACGATCCTGCGGGGTGTATCGACGCTCATGGTCAACAGCTTCGCATGAAACGGCTCTCGGCGACTCAGAGAGACAGCGTTTGCTGGAGGTGGTCCAGAACCCGGCCGACTCCCAGGTCACCCGTGGTCGCGTGGGCCTCACCCGGTCCCGCTATGAGCAGCAGGAGGGCGACGAAGGCGGCGACCGGCAGGGCGAGGGCCCACCAGGGCAGCCGGGTGTCGACGCCGGTGGTCGTGGTCCTGAGGTGCGGGTGCGTGGGGGCCGACATGGCCGCCTCCGTGGGTGAGATCGCTCGCTTGCGCTGATGTCTCCAACGTACGGATCCTGGGGCCCGCGGCCCATCAGGTGATCCACCCACTTCACCCTGACACTCGCCCCCTAGGGGATGCGGGGGTTATCCCTACCCCTTCGGCGGCGGCGAGGGCCTCAGGGCGAGAAGACGGAGGCGATGACGGCGATCACGACCGTGATGCCGATCATCGTGCCGAACACGACGAGCAGCTTCTTCTGGCCGTTCTGGGGGTTGGGTTCGAGGACTGGCATGGGAACAGTCTCGCATCTCAGCATTCGTCCTCGACCGTCCGGTCCCGTCCGGCCAGCGAACCGATGATCATCTGCGGCACCATCAGTCCGGCCATGAGCCCGATCGGCAGGCCCCAGCCGCCGCTGTGCTGGTAGAGCACGCCGACGAGGAGGGGGCCGGGGATGGAGATGAGGTAGCCGACGCTCTGCGCGAAGGCGGAGAGCCGGACGACGCCGGCGCCGGTGCGCGAGCGCATGCCGATCATCGTGAGGGCGAGCGGGAAGGCGCAGTTGGAGACGCCGAGGAGCAGGGCCCAGGCCCAGGCTCCGGCGGCCGGGGCGAGCAGGAGGCCGGTGTAGCCGGCGAGGCCGCAGAGGCCGAGGACGACGACGATCGGGCCCTGGTTCTTCATGCGGGTGGCGAGCCGGGGGATGACGAAGGCGAGCGGGACGCCCATGACCATCGTGACGGCGAGGAGGACGCCCGCGGTGGAGGCGGGGACGCCGGCGTCACGGAAGATCTGCGGCATCCAGCCCATGGTGATGTAGGCGCCGGTGGCCTGGAGGCCGAAGAAGCAGCCGAGGGCCCAGGCGGTGCGGCTGCGGGCGACGCGCGGCGGCGCGGTGGTCTCCAGGGAGGTCGCGGCCCCCTTCCCCGTACCGAAGCCGGAGCCGGTGTCCGCGCCGGCTCGGGTGCGGTCGCGGAGGAGCGGGAGCCAGGGCAGGACGGCGAGGGCGGCGAGGACAGCCCAGACGCCGAGGCCCAGGCGCCAGTCCCCGCCGAGGGCGTCGGTCATGGGGACGGTGGCGGCCGCGGCGACGGAGGTGCCGAGGGCCAGGGCCATGGAGTAGAGGCCGGTCATGCTGCCGACGCGGTCGGGGAAGTACCGCTTGACGATGACGGGCATCAGGACGTTGCTGACGGCGATGCCCATGAGCGCGAGGGCGCTGGCGGCGAGGAAGCCGACGGTGCCGGTGGCGAAGGGCCGCAGGACGAGGCCGGTGAAGATGGCGGCCATGCCGGCGCAGACGACGGCGGCGGGGCCGAAGCGGCGGGCGAGGCGCGGGGCGGTGATGCCGAAGACCGCGAAACAGAGCGGCGGGACCGAGGTCAGGACCCCGGCGACGCTGCCGCTCATGTGGAGGCCGTCGCTGACGTCCTCCAGAAGGGCGCCGAAGCTGGTGATGGCCGGGCGCAGGTTGAGCGCGGCGAGCACGATTCCGACGGTGACGAGCGCGAGGGCCCAGCGGGGGCCGTGGGCGGCCGGCGTCTCGGCCGCGGGAGGGGTGGTCCGGGCCGGGGCTGCGGCGGGTTCGAGGGTCTTCGGCTGGTCTGGCATGGAGCCATCATAGAATCATGGGATGATTGGTTGTCCAATCTCGAACGAAGTGGAAGGTGTTCCATGGCCCTCGGTCACCCCCGGCGCGCAGGCCTCTCCGATCAGGTGATCGCCGAGCTGCGGAACCAGATCACCTCCGGCGAGTGGCCGGTGGGTTCCCGCATCCCGACCGAACCCGAGCTGGTCGAGCAGCTGGGCGTGGCCCGCAACACCGTCCGCGAGGCCGTCCGGGCGCTCGCGCACAACGGGCTGCTCGACATCCGCCAGGGCTCGGGGACGTACGTCATCGCCACCAGCGAGCTGGCCGGCGTGATGCACCGGCGCTTCGCCGGCTCCGACCCCCGGCACGTCGCCGAGCTGCGCTCGACGCTGGAGTCCGCGGCGGCCCGGTTCGCCGCCGGGCGGCGCACGGAGCGCGACCTGCGGCAGCTCGACACGCTTCTGGAGCGGCGCGAGCGGGCCTGGGAGTCCGGCGACGCGGAGCGGTTCGTGACGGCCGACGCGGCCTTCCACCACGCGGTCGTCGCCGCCTCGGGCAACGAGGTGCTGACCGAGCTCTACGCGGACCTGGGCGATCTCCTGCGGGACTGGCTGCGCGACGACGTGGGCCAGGAGCTGCGGCCGGAGAACCACATGGACCACGCGCGGCTGGTGGAGGCGATCCGCGAGGGCGACGCCGAGCGGGCCGGCACGGAGGCGGCCGGCTACCCCTTCATGTGCCTCAGGAGCCCGGAGCCGGAGCCGGGTCCGCCGGCTGGTGTGTGAGCCAGGCGGACCTGACTTCCTTCCAGCAGCGGCCGGTCAGCTTGGCGTAGTCGGCGGGGCCGACCTCCACGGCGGCGCCGTCGGTGTCGACGTCCCACCAGCGCTCGCACTCGACGTGGAGGCTGACGCGGTCGGTGCGGGGGTACGGGTTCCGGCAGTGCGCGGTGACGCGGGAGCCCTCGACGAGGGTGCGGCAGGAGGCCTCGAAGGCCTCCGGCTCCTCGCCCGCCGGGGCGGCGGCGGGAAGTTCCTCAGCCGGGGCCGGCGCGGTGCGGACCTCGTCGGCGACCGCGATCCCAGTGAGCAGAACGGCGACGGTGGCGAACGCGCCGAACCCGTGACGTATCGCGCGCATGCCCGCACCTCCTCCCCGTCAGCAGCAGGATCATCACGCTCTGCCCCAGTCTGGGGTGATTCGCGCGACTTTTCGAGTCGGGCAGGACTTGCGGAACGACGAGGGCCGTGTGTCCGCCCCCTCCCGGGGACGGGCACACGGCCCTCGGTGAAGCGTGGGAGCGTTACGCGCCGATCGCGTGCAGGCCGCCGTCGACGTGGACGATCTCGCCCGTCGTCTTCGGGAACCAGTCGGAGAGCAGGGCGACGATCGCGCGGCCCGCCGGCTCCGGGTCGGACAGGTCCCACTCCAGCGGGGAGCGGGAGTCCCAGACGCTGGCCAGCTCGCCGAAGCCCGGGATGGACTTGGCGGCCATCGAGCCGAGCGGACCGGCCGAGACCAGGTTGCAGCGGATGTTCTGCTTGCCGAGGTCACGGGCCATGTAGCGGCTGGTGGCCTCAAGGGCGGCCTTGGCCGGGCCCATCCAGTCGTACTGCGGCCAGGCGAACTTCGCGTCGAAGGTGAGGCCGACGACCGAGCCACCCTCGCTCATCAGCGGCAGCAGCGCCATGGTCAGCGACTTCAGCGAGAAGGCCGAGACGTGCATGGCGGTCGAGACCGACTCGAACGGCGTGTTGAGGAAGTTGCCGCCGAGCGCGTCCTGCGGCGCGAAGCCGATGGAGTGCACGACACCGTCGATGCGGTCGCCGAGCTGCTCGCGGACCTGGCCCTCCAGGCGTGCGAGGTGCTCGTCGTTGGAGACGTCGAGCTCCAGGACCTTCACGTTCTCGGGCTTGGGGAGCTTCTTGGCGATGCGCTCGGTCAGCGTCGGCCGGGGCCAGGCGGTGAGGATGATCTCCGCGCCCTGCTCCTGGGCCAGCTTCGCGGCGTGGAAGGCGATGGAGGACTCCATCAGCACACCGGTGATGAGGATCTTCTTGCCCTCGAGGATTCCAGCCATGATCAGTGACCCATTCCCAGTCCGCCGTCAACCGGGATGACGGCTCCAGTGATGTACGAGGCGTCGTCCGAGGCGAGGAACTTCACCGCGGCGGCGATCTCCTCGGGCTGGGCGTAACGGCCCAGCGGCACCTGGGAGACGATGTCGGCGCGCTGCTCGTCGGTCAGCACGGCGGTCATGTCGGTGTCGACGAAACCGGGCGCGACGACGTTGAAGGTGAGGTTGCGCGAGCCGAGCTCCCGGGCGAGGGATCGCGCGAATCCGACCAGGCCGGCCTTGGAGGCGGCGTAGTTGGCCTGGCCCGCGGAGCCCAGCAGACCGACGACCGAGGAGATCAGGACGACGCGGCCCTTCTTGGCGCGCAGCATCGCGCGGTTGGCGCGCTTGACGACCCGGAAGGCGCCGGTGAGGTTGGTGTCGAGGACGGACGTGAAGTCCTCCTCGGACATCCGCATGAGGAGCTGGTCCTTGGTCACGCCGGCGTTGGCCACCAGGACCTCGACGGGGCCGTGCTTCTCCTCGATCTCCTTGTAGGCCTGGTCGACCTGCTCGGAGTCGGTGATGTCGCACTTGACGGCCAGGAAGCCGGCCTTCTCCAGCTCGGCGGGGTCGCCGGAGCGGTACGTGATCGCGACCTTGTCGCCGGACTCGGCGAACGCGCGGGCGATGGCGAGGCCGATGCCCCGGTTTCCTCCGGTGACGAGAACCGAGCGGCTCAACGGATCACCCTTTCGATAGCGGTCTGAACACCGAAAACCTATCGGGCCGGTCCGCCATACAGAGAATCGGGCCCCGACAGCGCGTCGGGGCCCACCCTGTCGGGTCCCTACAGACGCCCGGCGACACCCGTACGCCGAAACACGGACGAACCGGGGCGCCGGGTGAGGGTCCGTCCCCGCCGCGGCGGGACGGACGGCGGGAACACGGCCGGGAATCGCGGCGGGAATTCGGGGCGAGGGAGACGGAGGTCGCATGATTCACTGCGGACACAAATCGAGAAGGGGAGACTTCGTGGCCCATCAGGTCGATCAGACGTTTCTGGCGCTGCCGTTGCGGGCGCTCGCCGACGCGGCGCTCGCCCGCGCGCGGGCGCTCGGCGCCGACCATGCCGACTTCCGTCTTGAGCGGGTACGGAGCGCCTCCTGGCGGCTGCGCGACGCCAAGCCGTCCGGATCCTCGGACACCACGGACCTCGGGTACGCGGTGCGCGTGGTGCACGGCGGCGCCTGGGGCTTCGCCTCCGGCGTCGACCTGACGATGGACGGGGCCGCGCGGGTGGCCTCGCAGGCCGTCGCCATGGCCAAGCTGTCGGCGAAGGTGATCGCGGCGGCCGGATCGGAAGAGCGCGTGGAGCTCGCCGATGAGCCGGTCCACGAGGAGCGCACCTGGGTCTCCTCGTACGAGATCGACCCCTTCTCCGTGCCCGCCGAGGAGAAGAGCGCGCTGCTCGCCGACTGGAGCGCGCGGCTGCTCCGGGCGGACGGCGTGGCGCACGTGGACGCCTCGCTGCTCACCGTGCACGAGAACAAGTTCTACGCGGACACGGCCGGCACGGTCACCACGCAGCAGCGCGTGCGGCTGCACCCGCAGCTCACCGCGGTCGCCGTCGACGAGACAACCGGCGAGTTCGACTCGATGCGGACGATCGCGCCGCCGGTCGGGCGCGGCTGGGAGTACCTGACCGGCACCGGTTGGGACTGGGACAAGGAGCTCGACGAGATCCCCGGCCTGCTCGCCGAGAAGATGCGGGCGCCGAGCGTCGAGGCGGGCCGCTACGACCTGGTCGTGGACCCGTCGAACCTCTGGCTCACGATCCACGAGTCCATCGGCCACGCCACCGAGCTCGACCGCGCCCTCGGCTACGAGGCCGCCTACGCGGGCACCTCCTTCGCCACCTTCGACCAGCTGGGGAAGCTGGCGTACGGCTCCTCGATCATGAACGTCACGGGTGACCGGACCGCCGAGCACGGCCTCGCCACCATCGGCTACGACGACGAGGGCGTCGAGGCGCAGTCCTGGGACCTGGTGAAGGACGGCACGCTCGTCGGCTACCAGCTGGACCGGCGGATCGCGAAGCTGACCGGCCTCGGCCGCTCGAACGGCTGCGCCTTCGCCGACTCCCCCGCGCACGTGCCGGTGCAGCGGATGGCGAACGTCTCCCTCCAGCCGGACCCGGGCGGTCTGTCGACCGAGGACCTCATCGGCGGGGTGGAGCGCGGCATCTACGTGGTCGGCGACCGCTCCTGGTCCATCGACATGCAGCGCTACAACTTCCAGTTCACCGGCCAGCGCTTCTTCCGCATCGAGAACGGCCGCCTCGCCGGGCAGCTGCGTGACGTGGCCTACCAGGCGACCACCACCGACTTCTGGGGCTCCATGGAGCAGGTCGGCGGCCCGCAGACGTACGTGCTCGGCGGCGCCTTCAACTGCGGCAAGGCCCAGCCGGGCCAGGTCGCCGCCGTCTCGCACGGCTGCCCCTCCGCCCTCTTCCGGGGCGTCAACATCCTTAATACGACGCAGGAGGCCGGTCGATGAGCCGCGTCAGCAAGCCGTACGAGATCGTCGAGCGGGCGCTTGAGCTGTCCCGCGCGGACGGGTGTGTCGTCATCGCCGACGAGGAGTCCTCCGCCAATCTGCGCTGGGCCGGGAACGCGCTGACCACCAACGGGGTCACCCGCGGGCGCACTCTCACGGTCATCGCGACCGTGGACGGCGCGCAGGGCACCGCCTCCGGTGTCGTGTCCCGGTCGGCGGTGACCGTCGACGACCTGGAGCCGCTGGTGCGGGCCGCGGAGGCGGCCGCGCGGGCCGCGGGGCCCGCCGAGGACGCGCAGCCGCTGGTGGAGGGCGTGCCGGCGTCGCCGGACTTCACGGACGCGCCGGCGGAGACCTCGTCCGCCGTGTTCGCGGACTTCGCGCCGGCGCTCGGCGAGGCGTTCGCGCGGGCCAGGGCCGGCGGCCGTGAGCTGTACGGCTTCGCCAACCACGAGCTGACCTCCACCTACCTGGGGACGTCGACGGGGCTGCGGCTCCGCCACGACCAGCCCAACGGCACCCTGGAGCTGAACGCGAAGTCGCCGGACCGCTCGCGCTCCGCGTGGGCCGGGCGTTCGACGCGGGACTTCAAGGACGTCGACCCGGGCGCGCTCGACGCGGAGCTCGCGACCCGTCTCGGCTGGGCGAAGCGGCGGATCGAGCTGCCCGCGGGCCGGTACGAGACGCTGCTGCCGCCGACGGCCGTGGCCGACCTGATGATCTACCAGCTGTGGTCCTCGGCGGCCCGGGACGCGGTGGAGGGCCGTACGGTCTTCTCCAAGCCCGGCGGCGGCACGCGCCTGGGCGAGACCCTCTCCCCGCTGCCGCTGACGCTGCGCAGCGACCCGAACGAGCCGGGCCTCGAGTCCGCGCCGTTCGTGATCGCGCACTCCTCCGGTGACGACTCCTCCGTCTTCGACAACGGCCTGCCGGTCGGGCCGGTCGACTGGGTGAAGGCCGGCGCCCTGGCGCACCTGATCACCACCCGGCACACGGCGGGCCTCACCAAGCTGCCCGTGGCGCCCGGGGCGGGGAACCTGATCCTGGACGGCGGCGGCGAGCGCTCCCTGGAGGAGATGGTCGCCTCCACCGAGCGCGGACTGCTGCTGACCTGCCTCTGGTACATCCGCGAGGTCGACCCGGCGACGCTGCTGCTGACCGGCCTGACCCGGGACGGCGTCTACCTCGTCGAGAACGGCGAGGTGGTCGGCGAGGTGAACAACTTCCGGTTCAACGAGTCGCCGGTGGACCTGCTGTCGCGGGCCTCGGAGGCGGGCCGTACGGAGAAGACGCTGCCGCGCGAGTGGAGCGACTGGTTCACCCGGGCCGCGATGCCCGCCCTGCGGGTGCCGGACTTCAACATGAGCTCGGTCAGCAAGGGGGTCTGACCCGCCTAGACTGGACCGACGTATCACTGACGACTTTCTGAGGAGACGGACGATCGTGACCGACATCGTCGACGAGCTGAAGTGGCGTGGGCTCTTCGCCCAGTCCACCGATGAGGACGCACTGCGCAAGGCTCTCGCGGACGGTCCCGTCACGTTCTATTGCGGTTTCGACCCGACCGCGGCCAGTCTCCACGTCGGTCACCTGGTCCAGGTGCTCACCGTCCGCCGGCTCCAGCAGGCCGGTCACCGGCCGCTGGCGCTGGTCGGCGGGGCCACCGGCCAGATCGGCGACCCGCGGCCGACGGCCGAGCGCACCCTGAACGACCCCGAGACGGTCGCGAACTGGGTGAACCGGCTGCGTTCGCAGATCGAGCCCTTCCTCTCCTTCGAGGGGGAGAACGCGGCGGTCATGGTGAACAACCTGGACTGGACCGCCGGAATGTCGGCGATCGAGTTCCTGCGGGACATCGGCAAGCACTTCCGGGTCAACAAGATGCTGACCAAGGACTCCGTCGCCCGGCGTCTGGAGTCCGAGCAGGGCATCAGCTACACGGAGTTCAGCTACCAGCTGCTCCAGGGCATGGACTTCCTGGAGCTGTACCGCCGCTACGGCTGCACGCTCCAGCAGGGCGGCTCGGACCAGTGGGGCAACCTGGTGGCCGGCCTCGACCTGATCCACCGCCTGGAGCCGGGCGCGCAGGCGCACGCGCTCGCGACCCCGCTGATGGTCAAGGCGGACGGCACCAAGTTCGGCAAGACCGAGGGCGGGGCCGTCTGGCTGGACCCGGAGATGACCACGCCGTACGCGTTCTACCAGTTCTGGCTGAACGTGGACGACCGGGACATCTCGACGTACATGCGCATCCTGTCCTTCAAGTCCCGCGAGGAGCTGGAGGAGCTGGAGGCGCAGACCGCCGAGCGGCCGCAGGCGCGCGCCGCCCAGCGGGCGCTCGCCGAGGAGCTCACCACCCTGGTGCACGGCGCGGACCAGTGCGCGGCCGTCATCGGCGCCTCCAAGGCGCTGTTCGGCCAGGGCGAGCTCGGCGAGCTGGACGAGGCGACGCTGGCCGCCGCCCTGTCCGAGCTGCCGCACGCGAAGGTGACCGAGCTCGGCCAGGTCGTGGACCTGTTCACCGAGGTCGGTCTCGCGCCGAGCAAGTCGGGCGCGCGCCGCACGGTGAAGGAGGGCGGGGCCTACGTGAACAACGTGAAGGTGACCGCCGAGGACGCCGAGGTGTCGGCGGACGAGCTGCTGCACGGCCGCTGGCTGGTGCTGCGGCGCGGCAAGAAGAACCTGGCGGCGATCGAGTTCGCCGGCGCGGCGGGCTGACCCGCCCGTTCCGCGCGCCGGGGGGGGGGGGGGGGGGGGGGGGGGGGGGGGGGGGGGGGGGGGAGGGGGGGTGGGTGATTGGGGAGGGGGGGGGGTGGGGGGGGGTGGTCGTGGTGGA
>NZ_JBVJVO010000016.1:0-168603 GCF_055603625.1 Streptomyces sp. NPDC037273 | reverse complement strand
GGAAGTAGATATATCGGGGTGTGCGCCAGCACAACACAACACCCCCCCCCCCCCCCCCCCCCCCCCCCCCCCCCCCCCCCCCCCCCCCCCCCCCCCCCCCCCCGGGCCTCCGTCTCTCTCAGGCGCCTAGGTGCGCTGCCTGCTGCCCTTCAGCGAGGCCCACAGCATGTCGCCCACGCCGACCACGGCGACGGCGCCGATCAGCTGGAGCAGGTGGCGGGTCCAGTCGATGCCCCTGGTGTCGTTGACGCCGATCCAGGTCGCGACCGCGTTGCCGAGCACGCTGCCGAGAATGCCGAACACGGTCGTCAGCCAGAGCGGGATCTGCTGCTTCCCCGGCAGGATCGCCTTCGCGATCAGGCCGAGGACGAATCCCACGATGATCGCCCACAACCAACTCATCGTCGCCTCCTTGTACGCATGTGTGGCCCAGTCTCGACCCGTCGGCCAAACGGCGCATGTCGGACAGCGCCATTCGTGCCCCGGTCTCGTCGGCGCGAGGGGGCGGGCGTACGGTGGAGCGAGGTCCGGGCCGGGGAGGGTCCGGCGCGAGCGGTGGGTGGTGGACGGCGATGCCGAAGCGTGGCGAGACCGAGGTCTTCCGCATCACGGGGGCCCGGCAGGGGCTCGCCGACGACGTGCGCGGGCGGCAGCGGCGCTATGTCATCTCGATGACGGTCCGGACGCTCTCCGTGATCGCCGCCGCGGTGCTGTGGAACGTCGAGCGGCACGTGGCCTTCGTGGCGCTGGCCCTGGGCGTCCTGCTCCCCTATGTCGCCGTGGTCATCGCCAACGCGGGACGGGAGTCCGCTCCGTCCCTTCCCTCCACCTTCGTACCGGCGCCGGTGCGGCCCGCGCTCGGTGGCGCCGAGGCGATGGGGGACGCCGACACGGACCGGCCGTACGGCCGGAACTGATCACGGACAGTGGCGGAAAAGCTCAAGAAAAGCTCAGATCAATCATGTAGTTCCGGTGCACCAGACCCCATGTGCCGTGACATACTTCCTACGCGCTCCGCATCCCCCGTCGGAGCGACGGACCGATGCCGGGCAGCTCCCCCCGTGGCTGCTCGGCATCGCCTTTGCTGGACAATGATCAGGTGAACGAAGAGAAGCCGATCTGTTCCGCCAAGGGCTGCCGCGCCGACGCCGTCTGGGTCCTCGCGTGGAACAACCCCAAGCTGCACACGCCCGAGCGGCGCAAGACCTGGCTCGCGTGCGAGGAGCACCGCGAGCACCTCTCCCAGTTCCTGGGTGTACGGGGCTTCCTGAAGGACGTCGTGCCGCTCGCGGAGTGGGAGTCCGAGGACACGAACCCCCAGGATTCTCCCGCGACTTAGCGGTCGGCCCGCGGCCTGGCCGCGGTCAGCCGCCGATCGCCGACATCGGGCGGTCGGGCTGGAGGAAGCTCGGGTCGTCGAGGCCGGAGCCGGCCTTCTTGCCCCACATGGCCTTCTTCCAGAGCTCCGCGACGGCCGCGTCGGAAGCGGGCGAGGGCTCCTCGGCGCGGAGCGCGGCCCGCAGGTCCGTCTCCTCGGTGGCGAAGAGGCAGGTGCGGACCTGTCCGTCGGCGGTGAGCCGGGTGCGGTCGCAGGCCCGGCAGAACGGGCGGGTGACGGAGGCGATGACGCCGACCGTGTGCGGTCCGCCGTCGACGACCCAGCGCTCGGCGGGGGCCGAGCCGCGCTCCTCGGCGCCTTCGGCGGTCAGCGTGAAGCGGGTACGCAGGGACTCCAGGATGTCACCCGCGGTGATCATGCCGTCGCGCTTCCAGCCGTGCTGGGCGTCGAGCGGCATCTGCTCGATGAAGCGGAGCTCGTACCCCTCCTCGATCGCCCAGGCGAGGAGGTCGGGCGCCTCGTCGGCGTTGAGTCCGGGCATCAGGACGGCGTTGACCTTGACCGGGGTGAGGCCGGCGTCCCGGGCGGCGGCCATGCCGTCGAGGACGTCCTGGTGGCGGTCACGGCGGGTGAGGGTCTTGAAGACCTCGGGGCGCAGGGTGTCGAGGGAGACGTTGACCCGGTCGAGCCCGGCGGCCTTGAGGGCGCTCGCGGTGCGCTTGAGCCCGATGCCGTTGGTGGTGAGGGACATCCGGGGGCGCGGTGCGAGGGCGGCGACGCGCTCGACGATGCCGACGAGGCCGGGGCGGAGCAGCGGCTCGCCGCCGGTGAAGCGGACCTCGGTGACGCCGAGGTCGGTGACCGCGATCCTGATCAGCCGGACGATCTCGTCGTCGGTGAGCAGATCCGGCTTGGCCAGCCACTGGAGGCCCTCTTCGGGCATGCAGTAGGTGCAGCGCAGGTTGCAGCGGTCGGTGAGCGAGACGCGCAGGTCGGTGGCCACCCTGCCGTAGGTGTCGATGAGCACTGTGGGCCCCCTCCCCGTCGTGTGGATGCGTGTGTTCCGAGCCTACGTGAGCGCGGGGCCCACGAGCAGGGTGGATTGTCACGAGGACCGGCGCGGTCGCGTCGTAGAACTCTACGACGCGACCGTGCGGTGGTCGCTGACCGTATACGGTCCGGCGCGCTGCGGTCAGTGCTTGACGGCGGCGGCGACCCCCACGCCGGTGAGCGACTTGACTTCGAGCTCCGCGTACTTGCCCGGGTCCGGCTCCTCCTTGGAGAGGAGCGAGCCGAGCCAGCCGAGGAGGAAGCCGAGCGGGATCGACACAAGGCCGGGGTTCTCCAGGGGGAACCAGTGGAAGTCCACGCCCTTGAACATCGAGGCCGGTCCGCCGGAGACGACCGGCGAGAAGAGGACGAGGACGACGGAGGAGATCAGTCCGCCGTAGATCGACCAGAGCGCGCCCTGGGTGGTGAACCGCTTCCAGAAGAGCGAGTAGAGGATCGTCGGCAGGTTGGCCGAGGCGGCGACCGCGAAGGCGAGGGCGACCAGGCCGGCGACGTTGAGGTCGCGGGCGAGGGCGCCGAGCGCGATGGAGACGATGCCGATGAGGACGGTGGACCAGCGGGCGGCCCGCATCTCCTCCTGCTCGGTGGCCTTGCCGCGCTTGATCACGTTCGCGTAGATGTCGTGCGCGAAGGACGAGGAGGAGGCCAGGGTGAGGCCGGCGACCACGGCGAGGATGGTGGCGAAGGCGACCGCCGAGATGACGGCGAGGAGGATCGCGCCGCCGGTGGAGCCCGCGCCGCCGCCGACTTCGAGGGCGGTGAGCGGGGCCGCCGTGTTGCCCGCCTTGTTGGACGCCTTGATGGTGTCGCCGCTGAGCAGTGCGGCGGCGCCGAAGCCGAGGACGATCGTCATCAGGTAGAAGGCGCCGATGATGCCGATCGCCCAGTTGACCGACTTACGGGCGGCCTTCGCGGTCGGCACCGTGTAGAAGCGGATCAGGATGTGGGGCAGGCCGGCGGTGCCGAGGACGAGGGCGATGCCGAGGGAGATGAAGTCCAGCTTCGAGAGGGCGGTGGCGCCGTACTTGAGGCCGGGTTCGAGGAAGGCGTCTCCCTTGCCGCTGTTGGTGGCGGCGGCGCCGAGCAGCTGCGAGAGGTTGAAGTCGAACTTCAGGAGGATGAGGAAGGTGATGAGGAGGGTGCCCGCGATGAGCAGGACGGCCTTGACCATCTGCACCCAGGTGGTGCCCTTCATGCCGCCGATCGTCACGTAGACGATCATCAGGACGCCGACGAGGGCGACGATCCCGATCTTGCCGCCGTCGCTGGTGATGCCGAGCAGCAGTGAGACGAGGACGCCGGCGCCGGCCATCTGGGCGAGCAGGTAGAAGATCGAGACGACGATGGTGGAGGTGCCGGCTGCGGTGCGGACGGGCCGCTGGCGCATGCGGTACGCGAGGACGTCGCCCATCGTGAAGCGGCCGGAGTTGCGCAGGGGTTCGGCGACCAGGAGCAGGGCGACGAGCCAGGCGACGAGGAAGCCGATCGAGTAGAGGAAGCCGTCGTACCCGTAGAGGGCGATGGCGCCGCTGATGCCGAGGAAGGACGCGGCGGACATGTAGTCGCCGGAGATGGCGAGGCCGTTCTGGAAGCCGGTGAACTGGCCGCCGCCGGCGTAGAAGTCGGCGGCGCTGCGGGTCTGGCGGCCGGCCCAGACCGTGATGAACAGGGTGGCGACGACGAAGGCCCCGAAGAGGGCGATGATCAGGGGCCGGTGCTCGCTGGTGGCGTTGCCCGCCGCGAGCAGGACGGGGGTGCTCATGCGTCGCCCTCCATACGGTGTCGGATGGCCTCGGCCTTGGGGTCGAGGCGGTTCGCCGCGTGCCGCGAGTAGAGCCAGGCGATGAGGAAGGTGGTGAGGAACTGGCCGAGGCCGAGGACGAGCGCCACGTTGATGTTGCCGAAGAGCTTGGTCCCCATGAAGTCGCCGGCGTAGTTGGAGAGCAGGACGTACAGCAGGTACCAGGCGATGAAGGCGAGGGTCAGGGGGAACGCGAAGGAGCGGTAGGTGCGGCGCAGCTCGCCGAACTCCGCGCCTTCCTGGACCTCGATGAACTCCTCCGTCGTGGGCGAGGCGGGACCCTGGTCGGTCTCCGTCCCCTTCCTGGGCGGCGGCGGTGCTTCGGTAGCCACGGAATCTCCTCGTGACGCGGGGGCGGACGGCATGGTCAAGGGGGCCTCACCGGGGGGTGCGGGACGCGGGGCTCCGGGCGGAGCTCCTCCCCTGTCCAACGGCACGGAGCGGGAAGCGAAGCGGTTCACACGGGGGAATTCCTTGAACGGATCTTCATGAAGTCTTCTCAACTCATTGAACGTTCGGGAAGATCAGCGATAGCTTCACTCGTCATGCACCTGCCCGCGCGCAAACCCGCGCGCGAGCAGTACATACGGATGATGTGGAGAACCCATGGCTCATCTGGGATCGAGGCGCGGCCGAGCACTCGCTCTGCCGGTCGGCCTCGCGCTCACGGCCTCGCTCGGCTTCCTTGCCCCCGGCGCCGCATCCGCCGCGGAGCTGAGCGGCGCCTCGGCCACCGTGGCGACGAACGGCCCGAAGCTGTCGTACGTCGTGAACATCGAGGGTGGTCGCTGGACCGCGGCCTCGGTGAAGAAGGCGATCGCCGCCGCGGGCGGCGAGGTGGTCATCTCGTACGACCAGATAGGCGTGATAGTCGTCCACTCGCAGAACCCCGAGTTCGCGAAGACGATCCGTCAGGCGCGTGGCGTGGTGTCGGCCGGTTCGACCCGTACCGCCCCGCTCTCCGTCCAGTCCGACGACTCCGTCGACGAGGGCGCGCAGACGCTTTCCCCGGCCGAGGCCAAGGCCGCCGCGGCCGCCGCCACGGACGAGCAGGACCCGCTGGAGCCCCTGCAGTGGGACCTGCCGGCGATCAAGGCCGACAAGGCCCACCAGAAGACGCTCGGCAGCAAGCGCGTGACCGTCGCCGTCATCGACACGGGTGTCGACGACACGCACCCGGACCTGGCGCCGAACTTCGACGTCGCCGCGTCCGCCAACTGCGTGTCCGGCAAGCCGGACACCACCGCCGGTTCGTGGCGCCCCAACCCGGGCGAGAGCGACCACGGCACGCACGTCGCCGGCACGATCGCCGCCGCCAAGAACGGCGTGGGCATCACCGGTGTCGCCCCGGGCGTCAAGGTCTCCGGCATCAAGGTGTCCACCCCTGACGGCTTCTTCTACACCGAGGCCGTCGTCTGTGGCTTCGTGTGGGCGGCCGAGCACGGCGTCGACGTCACGAACAACAGCTACTACACCGACCCGTGGATGTTCGCCTGCAAGAACGACGAGGACCAGAAGGCCCTCATCGAGGCGGTCACCCGCGCGACCCGGTACGCGGAGAAGAAGGGCGCGGTCAACGTCGCCGCGGCCGGCAACTCCAAGTTCGACCTGGCCGCCGACTCGATCCTCGACAACAGCAGCCCGAACGACACCACTCCGGGCGACCGGGTCATCGACCCGAAGGAGTGCTTCGACTACCCGGCCATGCTGCCGGGCGTCGTGACGGTCTCCGCGACCGGCGCCAAGGACCTCAAGGCGTCCTACTCCAACTACGGTCTCGGCGTGATCGACATCGCCGCCCCCGGCGGTGACCGCACCGAGTACCAGACCCCGGACGCCCCGGCGGTCAACGGCCGCATCCTGTCGACCACGGTCAACGGCGGCTACAACTACAAGGCCGGCACGTCGATGGCCGCGCCGCACGCGGCGGGCGTCCTGGCGCTGCTCAAGTCGACGCACCCCTACGCGAGCCCGGCGGCCCTCAAGGCGCTGCTGTACGCGCAGGCCGACGACCGCGCCTGCACCAACCCGTACGACATCAACGGCGACGGCACCGTCGACGCCGTCTGCGAGGGTGGCAAGGACAAGAACGGCTTCTACGGAGCCGGTCTGATCGACGCGCTCGACGCCGTCCGCCGCTGGTAGCGGAGGTCCGGTGAGGAGGGCCCCGGTGTGCTGTGCCACACCGGGGCCCTTTGCGTGGCACTGAGTGCCATAGTGCTGTCATGGACAACACAGTGCGTTCCGGTACGGAGTTGCTGTGGTCGGCCCTCGGCGGCGATCCCGCCCTGGTCGACCGGGTGGAGTACGACGGACGTCCGGGGCTGCTGCCCGCGCGCCTGCCGGTGATGGACCTGGCGCGCGCGACCGTCGCCGCCTGCTCGCTCGCCGCCGTGGAGCACGCGGGCCTGCCGGGGCCGGTACGGGTCGACGACGGGGCCGTCGCCACCGCCTTCGTGAGCGAGCGTCATCTGCGGGTCGACGGGCGGGCGCCGGTGAACTTCGCGCCGCTGTCGCGGTTCTGGCGGGCGGCCGACGGCTGGGTCCGTACCCACGCCAACTACCCGCACCACCGGGCCGCGCTGCTCTCCGCGCTGGGCGCCGCCGACTCCGTCGAGGCCGTCGCGGCGGCGATCGGCGAGCGGAAGGCCGTCGAGGTCGAGACGGCGGTGTACGCGGCCGGAGGCCTGGCCGTCGCCCTGCGCACGCCCGACGAGTGGGCCGCGAGCGAGCAGGGCCGGGAGGTGGCGGCGCGGCCGCTGCTGACCCGGGAGCGGCTCGACGAGGCCCCGCCCCGGCGCCGTACCGGCCCGCTGCGGGTGCTCGACCTCACCCGGGTCATCGCCGGGCCCGTCGCCACCCGGACCCTGGCGCTGCTCGGCGCGGACGTGCTGCGGATCGACCCGCCGGGCAACCCCGAGCTGCCGGACCAGCACGCGGACACGGACGTCGGCAAGCGGACCGCCGCGCTCGACCTGGACAGGCCGTCGGACCGGCGCACCTTCGACGAACTCCTGGACTCCGCCGACGTGCTGGTGACCGGCTACCGGCCGGGCGCGCTCGACCGGTTCGACCTGCACCGGCCGGGCCTGGTGACGGCCCGGCTCTCCGCCTGGGGCGACTACGGGCCGTGGCGCGAGCGGCGCGGCTTCGACTCCCTCGTGCAGGTCGCCACCGGCATCGCGGCCGTGGAGGGTTCGGTGGAGGAGCCCGGCGCGCTGCCCGCGCAGGCCCTCGACCACGGCACCGGCTATCTGCTCGCGGCGGCGGTGCTGCGCTCGCTGACCGAGCAGCGGACGGAGGGCGGCGGGCGGCTCGTACGGCTCGCGCTGGCGCAGACGGGCCACTGGCTGACGGGCACGCTGCCGCTCCCCGGCGGCATCCGGGACACGGGCGGTGCCCCCTTCGACTCCGCCCGGTATCTCGCGGAGTCCGAGGGGCCGTTGGGCCGGCTGCGGTACGCGCTGTCGCCGGTGTCGTACGAGGGAAGCCCGGCGGACTGGTCGCGGCCGCCGGGCCTGGCGGGGGCCGACGCCCCCGCCTGGGTCACGGCTTGACCAGGACCTTCAGGGCCGTGCGCTCGTCCATGGCCTTGTAGCCGCCGGGGACGCCGTCGAGGCCGACCGTGAGGTCGAAGACCGGGGACGGGTCGATGGCGCCGGAGAGGACGTCGGGCAGCAGCTCCGGGATGTAGGCGCGGACGGGGGCGACGCCGCCGCGCAGGGCGATGTTCCGGTCGAACATGACGTCGAGGTCCAGGCCGGTGCCGCTGCCGTGGGGGACGCCGACGTAGCCGATGGAGCCGCCGTCGCGGACGATGGCGACGGCCGTGCGCATCGACTGCTCGGTGCCGACGGCCTCGATCACGCCGTGCGCGCCCTGGCCGCCGGTCAGCTCGCGGACGGCGGCCTCGGCGGCCTCGCCGCGCTCGGCGACGACGTCGGTGGCGCCGAAGAGGCGGGCGATGTCGGTGCGGACGGTGTGCCGGCCGAGGGCGATGATCCGCTCGGCGCCCAGGCGCTTGGCCGCGATGACGCCGCAGAGGCCGACCGCGCCGTCGCCGACGACCGCGACGGTGGAGCCGGGCCGCACGCCCGCGCCGAGGGCGGCGTGGTGGCCGGTGCCCAGGACGTCGGAGAGTGCGAGCAGCGCGGTGAGCAGCCGGTCGTCGGAGGCGGCCTCGGCGGGCAGCTTCACCAGGGTGCCGTCGGCGAAGGGCACGCGGACGGCCTCGCCCTGGCCGCCGTCGGAGCCGGCCGAGCCCCAGAATCCGCCGCGGGGGCAGGAGGTCTGGAGGCCCTCGGCGCAGTACTCGCAGGTGCCGTCGGACCAGACGAAGGGCGCGACGACGAGGTCGCCGGCGGCGAAGCCGGTGACCTCGGAGCCGGCCGCCTCGACGATGCCGAGGAACTCGTGGCCGATCCGCTGGCCGGGCTGCCGGGCGGACTCGCCGCGGTAGGCCCAGAGGTCGCTGCCGCAGATGCAGGCGCGGAGCACGCGCAGGACGACGTCGGTGGGGTCTTGGATGACCGGGTCGGGCACGTCCTCCACGCGCATGTCGAACGGGGCGTGGATGGTGGTGGCGCGCATGGCTGCGTTCCTCGCTGTCAGACGGTCATACGACGTTCACCGTACATCGCGCGGAGCGCTCCCGCAGTCAGCAGGTACTGCGCCGCGATGTAGGTCAGCATGACCCAGAAGTCGGGCGCCGGCAGCTGGGGCCACTCGGCGATGCCGGTGGCGATGAGGGTGTCGGACAGCAGGAACAGGGCGCCGCCGAGGCCGGCCAGGAGGCCGAGGGAGCTCGCCCGGTAGGCCATCGCGGTGAGCAGCAGCGAGTAGCCGGTGACGGGGATCCGCAGCTCGGCGGGGAGGTCGGGCCACAGGAGGGTGACCGTGGCGGCGAGGACGACCGCGTACAGCGCGCCGAGCGCCGGGGACGTACGCCTCCGCCCGAAGAGGGACAGGTAGCAGACGTGTCCGGCGGCGAAGGAGCCCATGCCGACGAGGAAGGCCCAGTCGGCGCCGGAGAGCAGGAAGACGTCGCCGCCCCAGCCGAGGAGGAGGGCGGCGGTGAGCGGGCCGGGGGCGCCGCGCGTGACGGCGTACGCGGCGAGCAGCGGCAGCAGCAGCGGCTTGGCGAGCTGGTGGCCGAGCTCCGCGCCGACGAGCAGGGAGCCCAGGTCGACGGCGGCCGCGAGCGCGAAGGCGGCGAGGAGCGCGCGGGAGACCGCGGCCGGGACGGGGCGGGTGGTGACGGGGGTGGTCGTGCTGGTGGTCACGCTGCGGGCTCCGGTGCGGTGGGGGTGGGCGCGGTCGTCGGGGTCGGGGGTCCTGGCTGCCAGCCGGGGCCGCGGAAGACCCGTCCGGCCCGCTCGCGCCAGCCGTGCGCGGCGCGCAGGTCGCGGGCGATGGCGGCGTACTCGTGGGTGGCGACGCGCAGCGGGTTGTAGGTCTCGATGTTCTTGGTGAGCCCGTAGACGGGGCGCTCGGTCTCGCCGGCCCAGGAGCCGAACATCCGGTCCCAGATGATCAGGATTCCGCCGAAGTTCCGGTCCAGGTAGCCGCCCTGGGAGGCGTGGTGGACGCGGTGGTGCGAGGGCGTGTTGAGGAGGTACTCGAAGGGGCGGGGCAGCTTCCCGATCCGCTCGGTGTGGATCCAGAACTGGTAGACGAGGTTGACCGAGTAGCAGAAGGCGAGGGCCGCCGGGTGCACGCCGAGCACGATGAGCGGCAGGTAGAACGGCCAGCCCGTGACACCGGTCCACGGCTGGCGCAGGGCGGTGCTGAGGTTGAACTTCCGACTGCTGTGGTGGACCACGTGGCAGGCCCAGAGGACGCGGATGACGTGGTGTCCGCGGTGCTGCCAGTAGTAGAGGAAGTCCTGCGCGAGCAGCATGAGCGGGATCGTCCACCAGAGGACGGGGACGCGGAGCGGGGTCAGCTCGTACACGGCCGTGTAGATCGCGACGACGGGGATCTTCCACAGCGCGTCGAAGAAGAGGCTCCCCAGGCCCATGCCGATGCTGGAGGCGGCGTCCTTGGCCTCGTACCCGGCGGCGTCCTCGTCGGGGTGGATCCGGTGGGCGGCCATCTCCAGGACGGTGAGCAGGACGAACGCCGGTATGGACCAGAGCACGACATCGGGCAGGTTCGGCATGCCGTCGACGGTAGAGGCGGCGGGCGGACGCGACTAGACGTGATTACTTACAAGTAAGTGAGACAGCTTGTCAGCAAGCTTTGGCACCTTTCGACAAGGCGCCCCTCAGACCCCGGCCGCGCCCAGGAGGGAGCCGGCGCCGTAGGTGACGGCCATGGCCAGGGCGCCGCCGGCGACGTTGCGGAGGACGGCGGGGGCGGCCGGGGCGCTGCCCAGGCGGGCGCTCCACCAGCCGGTGAGGGTGAGGGCCGCGAGGACGGAGAGGACGGTGACGAGGAGCCGGGCGGAGGCCGGCGGGAGGACGATCGCGAGGAGCGGGAGCAGGGCGCCGACGGTGAAGGCCAGGAAGCTGGCGCCGGCCGCGTGCCAGGGGTTGGTGAGTTCGTCGGGGTCGATGCCGAGCTCCACGCGCGCGTGGGCGCGCAGGGCGTCGCGTTCGGTGAGCTGGACGGCGGCCTCGCGGGCCACGTCCGCGGAGAGGCCGCGGGCGGCGAGCAGGCCGGTGAGCTCGCGGAGCTCGGCCTCGGGTTGTTCGCGCAGTTCGCGCTTCTCCTGGGCGAGCGCGGCCTTCTCGGAGTCGCGCTGGGTGGAGACCGAGACGTACTCCCCCGCCGCCATCGACATCGAGCCGGCGAGCAGCCCCGAGAGGCCCGCCGTGAGCAGGGCGGCCTGGGACTCGGTGGCGCCGGCGACGCCGACGACGAGGCCCGCGGTGGAGACGACCCCGTCGTTGGCTCCGAGCACGGCGGCCCGGAGCCAGTTGAGACGGGAGCCGAGGCCGCCGCCGTGGGCCTCGTCGTGCGCGGCGTCCGGTGCGGTGGGTGACATCACGTCAGGAGGGTCGCACCCGCCGGGTCACCAGACGCGGACCGACCCGCCCGGGGCGAAGGCCGGGCTGGTGGCGCCGGCCGGCACCTCCCCGAGCGGCTCGGCGATCTCCGCGACCGTCGGGCCGTGGACGGCGGCCAGCCGGTCGAGGAAGGCGAGGTCGAAGCCGTAGACGCGGGCGGCGTTGCCCCCGACCATGGCGGCGACCTCGTCCCTCGGCAGCCCCGCGTAGGCGATGCGGAGGCCTTCGCGGGAGTACGGGGTGGTGCCCTCGTCGTGCGGGTAGTCGGTGCCCCACATGATCTTGTCGAGGCCGATCCGGCCGCGCAGCGGCACCTCGTGCGGGCGCATGAAGCTCGCGCCGACGAAGCAGTTGTCGCGCCACACCTCGCTGGGGCCCTTGCCCATGGACTCGGCGAGCCCGGCGCCGAACTTGGACTCGGCGGTGGAGGCCTTCGTCGCGGCCGACACCAGGCGCCCGTGGTAGTAGTCCAGCATGTCGAGCACGCCCGGGATCCAGCCGGAGCCCTGCTCGGTCAGGACCAGCTTGAGCCCCGGGTGGCGGCGGAACGCGCCGCCGAAGACCAGGTGCCACAGGGCCCGGTGGGAGAACCAGGTGGTCTCCACCATGAAGACCGCCCGGGCCGCCGGTTCGTCGCCGAGCGGCGGCGAGGCCGAGCCGCCGTGGTGGTTGACCGGCACGTCGAGCTCGGCGCAGACCGCCCAGATCGGGTCGTACGTCTCCGAGTAGAGCTCGGGGACGGGCGAGCCGGGCGGGACGCCGGGCAGCAGGATGCCGCCGGTGAGGCCCTCCTCGCGGGTGCGGCGGATCTCGGCGACCGCCGCGTCGACGTCGTTGAGGAGGATCTGCGCCACGCCCGCCCGGCGCCCCGGGGCGTCCGCGCAGAAGTCGGCCAGCCAGCGGTTGTGCGCCTGGAGCCCGGCCCAGCGCTGCTCGTACTCGGCGCGGGTGGGCGGCTGGGCCATCAGCGAGGCCTTGGGGAAGAACGGCGGGATCGTGTTGGGGAAGACGACCTCGGCGACGACGCCGTCCTCCTCCAGCTCCCGCAGCCTGCGTCGCGAGTTCCAGTTGCGGTCGGCGGTGTCGGCGAGGAGGTCCTCGTACGGGTTGACGTACGTCGCCGCCCAGGCGTCGAAGTCGTCGTGGTGCCTCTTCTCCAGGTACGGCTTGTAGTCCAGGAGGTCGGCGCCCGCGTGGCAGTCGGCGGAGATGACGGTGTACCTGTCCATGTCCCCGCCCCCCTCAGTTCGTTCCGAGGACCGGGAAGTCGTGCTCCGTCAGCCAGTGGCGGCCCACCTCCCGCGAGCGCGCCCAGGACGCCTCCACGGCCTCCTGGTCGGGCGACTGGCCGAGCTCGGCGGGGGTGGGGCCGATGCGGCGGGCGATCGGTTCGAGGGCGGCGACGTCGAAGCCGAAGACCTCGGCCGCGGCCAGGCCGAGCATCCGCCGGGTCTCCTCGACGGGGATGTCGTGGAAGGTGTTCCGCAGCCACGCGCGCGTGGCCGGCCAGGTGCCCTCCGGGTGCGGGAAGTCGGAGCCCCACAGGATGTTGTCGACGCCGATCTCGTACCGCTGGGCGAGCTCGCGCCGCTTGGTGTTGGTGGCGCAGACGAAGACCTGCCGGTCGAGGTACTCGCTCGGCGGGCGCTTCAGCTCCGCGAACGGCGACAGCTTCTTGCCGCCGTGCGCGCCCAGGTAGAGCCGGTCCATGAACCAGAGCAGGTTCGGCAGCCACCAGCAGCCGGACTCGGCGACGCCGAACCGCAGGCCGGGGTGGCGCTCGAAGACCCCGGACCAGAGCAGGAACCAGAGCGGCCTGGCCGGCCAGAAGGTGACCTCGGAGACGTAGATCCCGAGGTGGTCGCCGTACTCCTCGCGCGGCGCCGCACCCGAGTGCGTGACGACGGGCATGCCGGTCTCGGCCGCCGCGGCCCACACCGGGTCGTAACGCCGGTCGTGGTACGGGGCCTTGTCCACCCACATCGAGGGGATCATCAGGGCGCCGAGTCCGGACTCCTTGGCCCGGTGGATCTCGGCGACGACCTTCGCGGGCTCGGCGGTGACGGGGAGCAGCGCCACCCCGCGGTGCCGCTCCGGGTTCTGCCCGACGAACTCGGCGAGCCAGCGGTTGTGGGCCTGGGCGCCCGCCATGCCGAGCTCGGGGTCCTGGTCGCCGGAGAGGCCGAGGCCGACGCCGAAGGGGGCGGCGGTCTGGCTGTCGACGGCGTCCGCGTCGGGGAAGACGACCTCGGCCGCGACACCGTCGCCGTCGAGCTCCTTGAGCCGCTGGGTCGCGTCCCAGCCGCCGCGCAGGCCCTCCTCGTTGTCGTGGAACCACTTGTCGGCGAAGGCCTCGTTGCGCACGCCGAGGCGGGTCATCGCCTCCCGGCGCGCCTCGCGCCCGGCGAGGAACTCGTCGAAGGCGCGGTGGTGGCGGGAGTCCAGATAGGGCCGGTACTCCTCGGTCGGCAGCCCGGCGTGGCAGTCGGAGGAGATGATCAGGTACGGGTCCTCGTAGGTCATCGTGCGGTCTCCTCAGTCGCGGTCGGTCCGGTCGGTCCGGTCGAGGATGAAGCTCTCCAGGTAGGACGGGTTGGCGCGGTCGAGCATCGCCTGCGAACGCGCCCTGATCTGGCGGTCGCTGTGCTCGCTCGGCGGCAGCATCCAGAAGCGGTCGGCGCGGATGCCGTCGACGACGTGCTCGGCGACGTCCTCGACGGGCGTGAAGTTCACCTCGTGGCCGGCCTCCTTCATCGCGGCCTCGTACTGGTCGAGACTGCGGTACGGGGTGCGCCGCGGCTTCTGCTTGGCGTACCGCTCGGGCCGGTTGCGGTGCGACTCCCACAGGCCGGTGCGGAGCATGTGCGGGCCGGGGAAGAGCACGGAGGCGCCCACCCGGGCCTTCTCCGCCCTCAGGTGCGCGTACAGCGACTCGGTCATGGTGACGACGGCCGCCTTGGTGACCGCGTACACGGAGGCGGTGGGCAGCGGGGCGATGCCGCCGTCGCCCGAGGAGGTGTTGACGATGTGGCCGGGTTCGCCGCCCGCGAGCATCCGCGGGACGAAGGCCTGGATGCCGTGGAAGACGCCCCAGACGTTGACCGAGAAGGCCCACTTCCAGTCGTTGGGCTCGTGCTCCCACATGCGGCCCTCGGCGCCGGAGCCGACGCCGGCGTTGTTGCAGAGGACGTGGACGGCGCCGAAGGTGTCGTAGGCGGCGTCCGCGAACGCCCGGACCTCCTCGGGGTCGGAGACGTCGACCGTACGGGCGAGGACCTGCGCCCCGCTCGCCATCAGCTCGTCGGCGGCCTCCTCGAGCGCACCCCGCTCCACGTCCCCGAGGACGACGGCGAGCCCTTCGGCGGCGAAGCGGCGGGCCATCGCGAGCCCGATGCCGCTCGCCGCGCCCGTGACGACGGCGACCTGTCCCTCACGCAGCTCCATCAGACACTTCCTTCCGGGGGGCCGTCGAGGATCTGGAGCGGGTCGTCGTAGCGCTGGTGGACGTACGGCAGCAGGGCCTGGGCCGAGACGCGTTCGGCGACCGTGCCCTTCTGGTCGGTGGTCTTCTCGCCGATCGTGATCTCGACGAGCCGGCGCACCGGGAGGTCGGCGACCGGGTCGTACATGGACTCGCGCAGCACCACGTCCCCGGTGATCCGCTCCAGCTTCCGCACCTTCTCGTTGCGGACGCAGTGGACGAGGACGGGGTCGGCGTCGAAGCCCGTGCCCTCCACGCCCGGGAGGAACTTGAAGTAGAAGTCGGTCTTCTCGACCGGCCCGGGTACCGGCAGCGGCCCCGAGACCGCGCCGCGCACCTCCACGAACGCGATGCCGTGCCGGGCGAGGGCGGCGCGGACGACGAGCCCGTCGCGCTCGACGGTGACCTCGCCCAGCTTCTTCGGCTCGCCGAAGACCTCGCGGCCGCCGATCAGGGCCCGCTCGTGGGTCATCGGCATGACCAGCGGATACCAGCCCTCGCGGTCGCCGTGGGCCGCGGCGACCGCGACCGAGCCGGCGCCGAGGGGGTAGCCGGGCAGGTCGACCTGGCTGATGTTGACCCGCACGAGGGGGCGCGCGGTGGGTTTCAGCGGGGGCGGCAGGACCGCCGCGATGACGTCGGGGTCGGTCTCCCAGACGGCGACCACCCCCGTGGACCAGATGTCGGGGAGCTTGGCGGACCGCTCTCGGGCCGCCGCCGCCTCCGCGTCGCTGCGCGCCCCGTACCGTACTCGTGCCATGACGTACCACCCTTCGGGATCGTCGGCCTGTAACACAGTTACACCGACGGCGATGAACGGTAAAGACCCGTGCACGCAGAGGAATTGGGGGATGCGATGGCACGCTCCGCACTGAGCCGCGACGAGATACTGGACACCGCCGCCGCCCTGGTGAGGGAACACGGCCCGGACGCCCTCACCATGCGCAGGCTGGCGGCCGAACTCGGCACCGCCGTCACCTCGATCTACTGGCACGTCGGCAACCGCGAGTCGCTGCTCGACGCGCTCGTCGCCCGCACGGTCGCCGACCTCGGCACCCTCCGCCCGCAGGGGGCGACCCCGGCCGAGCGGATGGTGTCCGTCGCCCGCGCCCTGCGCCGCGCCCTCCGCGAGCGCCCGCACCTCGTCGCGATGGTCCACGAACGGGGCCTCACCGAGCGGATGTTCCTGCCGGCCCAGCGCGCCCTGGTCCACGAGGCGCACGCGGCGGGCCTGCGCGGGGCGGCCGCCGCGCGCTCCGTGCGCGCCCTCCAGTTCCAGGTCGTCGGCTATGTCCTCGTCGAACGCAACCGCGAACGCGCCCCCGCCCAGTCCCCCGCCGAGGAGGAGCTCTGGCGCGGGGAGGACGCCGAGGCCGACGGGCCGCTCGCCCGGGCCCTCGCCGCCCCGATCGACACCGAGCAGCTCTTCGTGGAGTCCGTACGGGCACTGGTCGACGGGCTGCTCGCGGGGGCCTCGGGGGACACCGGGGACCGGGTTGTCGGTCGCGGGCCGTATTCTCAGTGACCGTGTTTGACGACCGTACGACAGCAGCGACGTGGCCGGCCGCCTACCCACAGGGGTACGCGGTCGTCGACGTGGAGACCACCGGACTCGCCCGCGACGACCGGATAGTGTCGGCTGCCGTCTACCGGCTCGACGCCCAGGGGAACGTCGAGGACCACTGGTACACGCTGGTCAACCCCGAGCGCGACCCCGGCCCCGTCTGGATCCACGGGCTGACCAGCGACGTCCTGGAGGGCGCGCCGCTCTTCCCGGAGATCGCGGCGGAGTTCGCGGCGCGGCTCGACGGACGGGTGCTCGTCGCGCACAACGCGATGTTCGACTGGCAGATGATCGCCAGGGAGTACGCGCGCGCGGAGTCGGCCGCCCCGGTGCGGCAGCGGCTGTGCACGATCGCGCTCGCCAAGGAGCTGTCGCTGCCGCTGCCCAACCACAAGCTGGAGTCGCTCGCCGCGCACTTCGGCGTCGTGCAGCAGCGCGCGCACAACGCGCTGGACGACGCGCGGGTCCTCGCGGAGGCGTTCCGGCCGAGCCTGCACGCGGCGGCCGAGCGGAACGTCCGGCTGCCGCTCCTGGAGTGCCGGCCGCTGACCGAGTGGGCCTCGGCGCCCGCGCGGCCGCGGATCGGGCAGCAGTCCTCCTACGGGTCGAGCGGCTGGCGGCCCTCGCGGAAGCGCCCGGCCTGCCCGTACCCCAACCCCGGACGTTACGAGTCGGACAAACCGCTCAAGCAGGGCATGCGGGTCGCCTTCTCCGGGGACACCTCCGTCGACCGCGAACTCCTGGAGGACCGCACGGTCGAGGCGGGGCTGCACGTCGCCACCAGCGTCTCCCGGCTGACGAGCCTGCTCGTCACCAACGACCCGGACTCGGCGACCTCCAAGACCCTCAAGGCCAAGTCCTTCGGCACGCCGGTCGTCGACGAGGCCGCCTACACGCAGCTGCTGCGGGACGTGACCCCGGCAGACGGGTGACACCCCCGCCCCGGCGGGCGTGCCGTGCTGCGCGCGCCCGCCGGGGAGCCCCACCCTGTGGCGCATGGCACGTTGTGAGGTCTGCGGAAACGATTACGGCATGTCCTTCGAGGTGCACGCGCAGGGCGCGGTGCACGTCTTCGACTGCTTCTCCTGCGCCATCCACCGGATGGCGCCCATCTGCGAGCACTGCCGGGTCCAGATCATCGGACAGGGCGTCGAGGTCGACGGCAGCTGGTACTGCGGCGGCCACTGCGCCCGCGCGGAGGGAAAGGTGGGAATCGTCGACAGGGTGTGAGGAAACGATCCTGGGCGGCCGGGCGAACCGACCCGAACCCCCCGTGCGTGCACCTCGCGACCGGGTTGTACGGTCGTGGGGTGTACCGCTTCCTGTTGTCCCGACAGTGGGTGATCCTCACCCTCGTCGCCCTCGTCCTCATGCCGACGATGATCGAGCTGGGCTTCTGGCAGTTCCACCGGCACGAGCGCCGGGTCGCCCAGAACAACCTGATCGCGGACAACCTCAAGGCGAAGCCGGTGCCGGTCGAGGAGCTCACCTCGCCCAGTCACACCGTCCCGCGCGCCGACTACTGGCGGCCGGTCACCGCGACCGGCACCTTCGACACCGCCCACGAGGTGGTCGTCCGCCGGCGCACCTCGTCCGACGACCGGGTGGGCGCACTCGTCCTGACCCCGCTGGTCCTGAAGGACGGCAGGCTCGTCCTGGTGAACCGCGGCTGGGTGCCGGGCGCCGCCGACCAGCGCAGCTACCCCGAGGTGCCGCCCGCGCCGAAGGGCGAGGTCACCGTCACCGGCCGGCTCAAGGCCGACGAGACGACCGGCGCCAGCGGCATCAAGGACCTGAAGGGCCTGCCGGACCGCCAGGTGATGCTGATCAACAGCCGCCAGCAGGCCGAACTGACCGGCCGAGAGGTGCTCGGCGGCTACCTGGAGCTGACCGCGCCCGCCCCGGCGAACGGCTCCCCCGAGACGATCGCCGAACCCGACCACGACTCGATCGGCGCGCACATGGCGTACGCCGTCCAGTGGTGGCTGTTCACGGCCGGGGTACCCGTCGGCTGGGTGATCCTGGTGCGCCGGGAGAAGCGCGACCGGCAGGCGGCACAGGCCTCCGGAGCCCCTGCCGCCCCGGAGGACGACACAGCGCCGGTCGAGGCCGTCCCGTCCCGCTGATTGACCGGCGCCGCTTCCGGGAACAGCCCAAAGCGTGACGCAACGTATCGACGACTACGCCCTCATCGGCGATCTCCAGACCGCCGCGCTCGTCGGCCGCGACGGATCGGTCGACTGGCTGTGTCTGCCCCGCTTCGACTCGGCCGCCTGCTTCGCCGCCATCCTCGGCGACGAGAACAACGGCCACTGGCGGATCGCCCCCAAAGGCGCCACGAGTTGCACCGGACGCCGGTACGCCGAGGACACCCTGGTCCTCGAGACGTACTGGGAGACCCGTACGGGCACCGTCAAGGTCGTCGACTTCATGCCGCAGCGGGACCAGGCACCCGACCTGATGCGGATCGTCGAAGGCGTCAGCGGCAGCGTCGAGATGAGCGCCGTCCTGCGGCTGCGCTTCGACTACGGCTCGATCGTGCCCTGGGTGCGCCGCTCCGACGGCCACCGGGTCGCCGTCGCCGGACCCGACGCCGTCTGGCTGCGCAGCGAACCCCCCGTGAAGACCTGGGGCCAGCAGTTCTCCACCTGCTCCTCCTTCACCGTCGCCGCCGGCGAGCGGGTCGCCTTCGTCCTCACCTGGCACCCCTCGCACGAACCGCGCCCCGCACGGGTCGACCCCTACGAAGCCCTGGAGCAGACCCTCGCCGACTGGCGGGACTGGTCGGCCCGCTGCACCTACGAAGGCCCCCACCGGGAGCCGGTGCTCCGCTCCCTGATCACCCTCAAGGCCCTCACGTACGCCCCGACCGGCGGGATCATGGCCGCCCCCACCACCTCGCTGCCCGAGGAGCTCGGCGGCGTACGGAACTGGGACTACCGGGCCTGCTGGCTGCGCGACTCCTCCCTCACCCTCGGCGCGCTGCTCGCCGCCGGATACGTCGAGGAGGCCGCCGCCTGGCGGGACTGGCTGCTGCGCTCCGTCGCCGGCGACCCCGCCGACCTCCAGATCATGTACGGCCCCGCCGGGGAGCGCCGGCTCCCCGAGACGACCCTGCCGTGGCTGCGCGGCTACGCCGACTCGGTGCCGGTGCGCACCGGCAACGCGGCCGTGGACCAGTTCCAGCTCGACGTGTACGGCGAGGTGATGGACTCGCTGCACCTCGCCCGCGAGGCCGGGATCCCGGCGGAACGGCACGCCTGGAACCTCCAGCTGAGCCTGCTCGGCTTCCTGGAGTCGACCTGGCGGGAACCCGACGAGGGACTGTGGGAGGTGCGCGGGCCGCGCCGCCACTTCACCCACTCGAAGGTGATGGCCTGGGTGGCCGCCGACCGCGCGGTCCGCACCCTGGAGGCCGACCCCTCGCTGCCGGGGGACGCGACGCGCTGGCGGGCCCTGCGCGACGAGATCCACGCGCAGGTGTGCGCCCGCGCGTACGACCCGGTGCGGAACACCTTCACCCAGTCCTACGGTTCCCGGGAGCTGGACGCCGCCACCCTGCTCATCCCCCGGGTCGGCTTCCTGCCGCCGGACGACCCCCGGGTGGTGGGCACGGTGGACGCCGTACGGGCCGAGCTGACGCACGGCGGGTTCGTGCGGCGCTACAGCGTGCCCGACGCCGCGGGCACGGCCGCCGTGGACGGACTGCCGGGGCAGGAGGGGACCTTCCTCGTCTGCTCCTTCTGGCTCGCGGACGCCCTGCGGCTGACCGGGCGGACGCGGGAGGCCCGCGAGCTCTTCGAACGGCTGGTCGCCCTCCGCAGCGACGTGGGGCTCCTGGCCGAGGAGTACGACCCGGTGGCCGGCCGCCAGCTGGGCAACTTCCCCCAGGCCTTCAGCCACATCGGCCTGGTGGGCACCGCCTTCGCGCTCGCCGCGCCGGAAACGGCAGGATAGGGCCATGGATCTTGGACTGAAGGACCGTGTGTACGTGGTGACCGGCGCGACCCGAGGGCTCGGCCGGGCCTCGGCGGAGGCGCTGCTCGCCGAGGGCGCCAAGGTGCTCGTCACCGGGCGCGAGGAGAAGACGGTCGCCGACGCGGTGGCCGAACTGGGCGAGGGCGCGGCCGGGATCGCCGCCGACAACGCCGACCCGGAGACCCCGGCCCGGCTGATCGCCGAGGCCCGGGCCCGGTTCGGCGCCTTCGACGGCATCCTGATCAGCGTCGGCGGCCCGGCGCCCGGCTTCGCGGCGGACAACACCGACGAGCAGTGGACGGCCGCCTTCGACACCGTCTTCCTCGGCGCCGTACGGCTGGCCCGCGCGGCGGCGGAGACGCTCACCGAGGGCGGTGTGATCGGCTTCGTGCTCTCCGGCTCCGTCCACGAGCCGATCCCCGGCCTGACCATCTCCAACGGCCTGCGGCCCGGCCTCGCCGGATTCGCCAAGTCCCTCTCCGACGACCTGGGACCGCGCGGCATCCGCGTGATCGGCCTGCTGCCGAGCCGGATCGACACCGACCGGGTCCGCTCCCTCGACGCGCTCTCCGGCGACGCGGACGCGGCCCGCGCGGCGAACGAGGCCCGGATCCCGCTGCGCCGCTACGGCACCCCGGAGGAGTTCGGGCGCACCGCGGCCTTCCTGCTGTCGCCGGCCGCCTCCTACCTGACGGGCCTCATGCTCCCGGTGGACGGCGGCGCCCGCAGCGGCTTCTGAGCACCCTCGCGTACGGCCCGCCGTCAGGTCACGCGGCGGGCCCGGTGTTTGACGGCCCGCAGCCGCGCCTCGGTGGGCAGGGCGGGCAGGCCCGTCGACGTACGGGCGTGGGCGAGGGCCTCGGTGCTGAGGGCGCTCAGGGCGTCCCCCGGGGAGGCGTACGGCTCCAGGAGGAGGGCGACGCGGGTACGGGGGGCGCTCCGGCGGCCGGTGAGGGAGACCCGGGCCCTGGCGACGCCCTCCTGGGCCGCCGCGTCCGCCTCCAGGACGCTCTCCAGGGCGCGGCCGCGCAGGATCGCCTCCTCGCCGTCGCCGGTGTCGACGAGGACCTCGGCGAGCCGGGCCCGCCGGAACTGGACGAGCAGCCACCACAGGGCGAGCAGGACGACGAGCCCGAGGACGGCGATGACCACCGGCCACCACCAGCCCTCGGCGCGCCAGCGCTGCCGGTCGGCGGTGGAGAGCAGCACGTCGGAGGGGCCCGACCAGGGCCACCAGGACGGCACGGGCAGATCGAGGGCGGCGGCGAGTACTCCCCCGCCGCCGAGGACGAGCAGCAGCCCGGCGAGCCCGAGCAGGACGCGGTTGACGCGCCGGAGGACGACGGTCACCGGCTCCTCCCTTCGTGGTCCTCGGACCTCATCGGCTCATCCCTTCCCGCGCGGCCGGGCCACCCGTACGGTCACCGAGGGCGGGTGGGCGAGGCCGAGTTCGTCGACGCCGGTGGCGAGGACCGTCTCGACGTCGGCCTGGACCTCGTCGAGTGCGCGGAAGTGCGAGACCGCCCGCACGACCACCTTGGAGCGGCCGAACCGCACCTGGACCGACTGCACCCCGGAGACCTCCATCGCCCGGTCGCGCAGGGTGAGCGCCGCGGCCTCTCGGTCGAGACCGGCCCGTACGTCGGCGTGTTCGCGGCGCATCGGGAGCACCGCGCGCAGTCCGGGCGTGGCGGCGAGGACGAGCAGCCAGACGCCGAGGACGACGGCGACGGCCGCGCCGACGACGACCGCCGCGCTGTCCAGCGGCCGGGTCGCGAGGGCGTCGGCGAGCTCCCGCCGCCAGGCCATCGCGGAGTGGTCGGCCCGCACGGCGGCCACGTCGTACAGGAGCAGTCCCGCCCCGCCGAGGACGACCGCCGCGAGGAGCGCGGCGGGGATGCGGCGCACCGCCCAGAAGCGGCGGACCGGACTCTCGGGGGCGTCCGCGAGGACGGGTACCGCGCCGGGCTCCCCGGCGGGCGGCGGGTCCGGGGTCGGGGTGCTCATGAGAGGCGGTCCCGGTGTGCGGACTGGCGGGTGAGCGGTGAGTGGAGGCGCTCGACGTGGACGGTGACCTCGTGGACCTCCATGCCGGCGAGCTCCTCCACGCGGGTGCGTACCCGGCCCCGGACGGCCCCGCACTGGCGGCCGACGTCGGACGGGTAGTCGAGTTCGAGGCTGACGGAGACCCGGGCGACGTCCCGGTGGACGACGACCGAGGCGTGCGGTTTCGAGCCGCCTTCGGGCACCCGGTCGAGGGCCTCCTTGGCCGCCTGGGCGGCGATCTTCGCGACGACCCGGTCGGCGATCCTCGTCGCCCCCCGGTCGCGCGCCAGGTCCGTCACCACCCCGCCGTCACCGCCGCCGGTCGCCGCGGCCGCGGCCCCGGAACAGATCGCCTGCCTCCAGGTCGCCGTCGAGGAAGCGGCCGGCCACGAAGCCGATCGCCCCCAAGGCCGCGACCAGGAGAAACGCCCCGAAGCCGCCGAAGTACCCGGCGAAGCCGAGGGCCATGCCGGCCACCAGGCCGACCATCGCCATGCTCATCCTGAGCCCCTTCCGTGCCCGTGCCGCCGTGATGGCTACTGAAGCCGGGACTCCGGCTCCTCGTCCTCTTCGTCGGGCAGCTTCACGTCGCTGACCGCGATGTTGACCTCGACGACCTCAAGGCCGGTCATCCGCTCCACGGCGGCGATGACGTTCTCCCTGACGTCGCCCGCGACATCGGCGATGGAGACGCCGTAGTCGATGACGATCTCCAGGTCGAGCGCGGTCTGGACCTCGCCGACCTCCGCCTTCACGCCGCGGGTGACGCTCGCCTTGCCGCCGCCCCCGCCGGGGACCCGGTCGCGTACGGCGCCGAAGGTGCGGGAGAGTCCGCTGCCCATGGCGTGGACGCCGGCGACGTCGCGTGCCGCGAGACCGGCGATCTTCTCGACGACGCCGTCGGCGATCGTCGTCCTGCCCCGTGAGGCCGGGGCCCCGCCGCCGCGCTTGGTCACATTGGCGCGGCGCGGTTCCTCGGGCGTGGGGTTTCCTGCGGTCGTGGTGTCAGTCATCAGATTTCGCCCCTTCTGTGATAGTTCGGGGTTCCTCGCCCACACTAAGGGCGCTTGCCCCGATCCGCCCCGGGGATACGGCAGGCTGGGGGAATGACGACGGCTGAGGGTTGGACGACGCCGGTACGGGACCGCCTCGCGCCGGGCAGGCTGCTGCCCCTGGGCGCGGCACGGGACGGCGTGTGGATCACCGAACGGGCCGCCCGCGCGGTCCTCGACCGCGCCGCCTCCGCGGTACGGGGGGGTGGTGCCCGGCACCCTCCGCGTCGGGCCCGACCCCGAGGACTCGCCCGAGTCCCCGGCGGACCCCGGCGCCGAGCCGCTCCCCGTGCCGCCGGGCGGCTTGCCGCCGGGGCCGCTGCGGATCTCGGCGGAGTTCGCGGCGGTGGCGGGCCGGCCGCTTCCGGAGACGGCCGGGGAGCTGCGGGCGGCCCTGCTCGGGGCCGCGGAGGACGGGCTCGGGCTTGTGGTGGCGGGAGTGGACCTGCGGGTGACGGAGCTGCTTGACGCGGCGCCGGAGCCGGCCGGGCCCGCCGCTCCCCCGCCGGGGCGGACCTCGCCCGCGACGGACGACCCGGTGGCCCTCGCGGTGCTGCGGGTGGACGGGGTGGCGGGCGTGACGGACGTCCTGGGGGCGCCGGTGCGCCGGGGGCCGGGCGAGCGGCTGCGGATCGAACTGGCCGTGACGGCCGGCCGGCGGCCGCTCGACGTGGCCCGCGCCGCCCGGAGCGCCGCGACCGCGGCCGCCGGTGGGGCGACCGCGGTCACGGTGCTGGTGTCGGAGCTGCGCTGAACGCGGGCGCGCGTCAGTCGCCGAGGCCCGCCAGATCGCGCAGGCGGCGGGCCTGGGCGGCGCGCTCGGCCGTGCGCTGCTCCTCGTACGAGCGGCCGGAGACGCCCTGGAGCAGCGCCTTGGTCTCGGTGAGCGCGGCGCGGGGCGCCGCGAGCAGGGCGGCGCTGAGGTCCCGTACGGCCGCGTCGAGGTCTTCGGCGGGCACGGACAGGTTGGCGAGACCGATGCGCTCGGCCTCCTCCGCGTGCACGAAGCGGCCGGTGGCGCAGATCTCCAGCGCGCGGGCGTAGCCGACGAGCGAGACGAGCGGGTGCGTCCCGGTGAGGTCCGGGACGAGGCCCAGGCTGGTCTCGCGCATGGCGAACTGCACGTCCTCGGCGACGACCCGCAGGTCGCAGGCGAGGGCGAGCTGGAAGCCCGCGCCGATGGCGTGCCCCTGGACGGCCGCGATCGACACGAGGTCGCTGCGGCGCCACCAGGTGAACGCCTCCTGGTACTCGGCGATCTCGCGGTCGAGGTCCTCGTCGGAACCGCGTGCGAGGTCGAGGAAGGACGGCTCTCCGTCGAAGCCCTCGGGCGTGAACGCCTGCCGGTCGAGCCCGGCGGAGAAGGACTTGCCCTCACCGCGCAGGACCACGACCCGCACGCTGCCCGGCAGTGACCGCCCGGCTTCCGTCAACGCCCGCCACAGAGCGGGAGACTGAGCGTTGCGCTTCGCCGGGTTGGTCAGGGTCACCGTGGCAACGGCGTCTTCGACGGTGAGCCGTACACCGTCCTTGTCGAATACGGGCTCAGAGTCTTCGAGCGTCGTCATGGGGGCGCCTCCGGTTCCGGTGCAGCACTGCATGGGGATGCTAAGTGACTGCACAGTAACCACTCGGTCGACCGCAGGGCCGACCGGGTGGCCACCGAGGGATCCGGTGGCCGGTCGAGCCGCCCCTATGTCAGACCGAGGCCGCCTTCTTGCCCCGTGTCGCTCCGCCGCGTCCACGCAGCGTGACTCCGGACTCGCTGAGCATCCGGTGGACGAATCCGTAGGAGCGGCCGGTTTCCTCGGCCAGCGCCCGGATGCTCGCACCGGAGTCGTACTTCTTCTTCAGGTCTGCCGCGAGCTTGTCGCGCGCGGCGCCGGTCACCCGGCTGCCCTTCTTCAGAGTCTCGGCCACCCGTGCCTCCTCATGGGAAGTGCGCTCTGGACTTCTCATGATCACCCCTCCCCGCCCTCCTGGCCACCCATTCGACAAGGTCCGTGCCGCCGGGTTTGCGGAGGAGTACGGCGTCATCACAAACGGAGCAACGAATTCCGTAGCCGGGGAAGGGTCCGTACATACCGGTCAGGACGGGAAGTGGCAGGTCAGCGACGGCGGGGGAACACACGTGCGGCGCGGGTCTGCCGGAAGGATTCGGCAGAGCACCGCGCCGGGGTGTACCAGAGACCCTCACTCAGATGAAGGATCACCGATGAGCCGAATGATCCAGCCCCGCATGATCACTCCGGGCCCGGGAAGCACCCTTTCGGGCGCATCCGGGGCCGCCGGCCGGGTCAGGCCAGGGCCACCAGGTCCGCGTAGTCGGGGCCCCACAGGTCCTCGACGCCGTCCGGGAGCAGGATGATCCGCTCCGGGTCGAGCGCCTCCACGGCGCCCTCGTCGTGGGTGACGAGGACGACGGCGCCCTTGTACGTCCGCAGGGCGCCGAGGATCTCCTCGCGGCTGGCCGGGTCGAGGTTGTTGGTCGGCTCGTCGAGGAGCAGCACGTTCGCCGAGGAGACGACCAGGGTCGCGAGGGCGAGACGGGTCTTCTCGCCGCCGGAGAGCACACCGGCCGGCTTGTCGACGTCGTCGCCGGAGAAGAGGAAGGAGCCGAGCGTCTTGCGGACGTCGACGAGGTCGAGGTCGGGCGCGGCCGAGCGCATGTTCTCCAGAACGGTCCGCTCGGGGTCGAGCGTCTCGTGCTCCTGGGCGTAGTAGCCGAGCTTCAGGCCGTGGCCCGGGGTGACCTCGCCGGTGTCGGGCGTCTCGACGCCGCCGAGCAGGCGGAGCAGGGTCGTCTTGCCGGCGCCGTTGAGGCCGAGGATGACGACGCGGGAGCCCTTGTCGATCGCGAGGTCGACGTCGGTGAAGATCTCCAGCGAGCCGTAGGACTTGGAGAGCCCCTCGGCGGTCAGCGGGGTCTTGCCGCAGGGCGCCGGGTCCGGGAAGCGGAGCTTGGCGACCTTGTCGGAGACGCGGACGGCCTCAAGGCCCGAGAGGAGGCGCTCGGCGCGCTTGGCCATGTTCTGCGCGGCGACGGTCTTGGTGGCCTTGGCGCGCATCTTGTCGGCCTGCGAGTTGAGCGCGGCGGCCTTCTTCTCGGCGTTCTGGCGCTCGCGCTTGCGGCGCTTCTCGTCGGCCTCGCGCTGCTGCTGGTAGAGCTTCCAGCCCATGTTGTAGACGTCGATGGTGGAGCGGTTGGCGTCCAGGTAGAAGACCTTGTTGACGACGGTCTCGACCAGGTCGACGTCGTGGGAGATGACGATGAAGCCGCCGCGGTAGGTCTTCAGGTAGTCCCGGAGCCAGACGATGGAGTCGGCGTCGAGGTGGTTGGTGGGCTCGTCGAGGAGCAGCGTGTCGGCGTCCGAGAAGAGGATGCGGGCGAGCTCGACGCGGCGGCGCTGACCACCGGAGAGGGTGTGCAGCGGCTGGCCCATCACACGGTCGGGAAGGCCGAGGGCGGCGGCGATGGTGGAGGCCTCCGCCTCGGCCGCGTAACCGCCCTTGGTGAGGAACTCGGTCTCCTGGCGCTCGTACTGCCGCAGCGCCTTCTCGCGGGTGGCGCCGGCGCCGGTCGCGATGCGCTCCTCGTTCATCCGCATCTTCTTGAGGAGGGTGTCGAGGCCGCGGGCGGAGAGGATGCGGTCGCGGGCCAGGACGTCGAGGTCACCGGTGCGCGGGTCCTGCGGGAGGTAGCCGACCTCGCCGGAGCGGGCGATGGCGCCGGCGGCCGGCTGGCCCTCGCCCGCGAGGCACTTGGTGAGGGTGGTCTTGCCCGCTCCGTTGCGGCCGACGAGGCCGATGCGGTCGCCCTTGGCGATGCGGAAGGAAGCGGATTCGATGAGGACGCGGGCGCCGGCGCGCAGCTCGATGCCGGAAGCGGTGATCACGGACAGACTCCAGGGCGGTGGGAAACGGCGGAAGGACGACTGGTGGCGGGCTTCGACGCCGCTAATGCACCCAAAGGAGAATGGCCATACAGCCAGTCTAACGGGCTTCTGCAACTGGTTTTCGGCCATGTGAGGCACGGGACACCTACGGAGTTATCACCCTCTACCGCCCATGACGCCTAAAAGGGGCGATGTGGGCGAGATCATCCGATACTCGGCGCAGGGCGGCGGCCACTGCCGCGGCAGTGACGCGGAGGGTGGTGGACCGTGCAGTTCGACGACGACGCCGACCTGGACACCTCGGAGGTACGGGACGTCCGGAACAGTCGCATCCCGGGCGGCAAGGCGACCGTGGGCGGCGGCGTCATCGGTCTCATCGCGCTGATCCTGGGCGTCCTGTTCGGCGTGGGCCCCGATCAGCTGGGGCTCTCCGGCGGCGGCGACGAACCGGCCGCGAGCTCCTCGTCCGCGACCCAGGTGAACCAGACCTGCCGGAAGGGCTCGGACGCCAACACGCGCGAGGACTGCCGGATCGTCGCCGTCGTCAACAGCGTCCAGGACTTCTGGCGCGGCGAGTACGCGCGCCGCGGCGGCACCTACGGGAACGCCGCCACCGTGATGTTCACCCAGCGGGTCGGCACCGCCTGCGGCTCGGCGACCTCCGCCGTGGGGCCCTTCTACTGCCCCGGCGACCGGCAGGTCTATCTGGACCTCGGCTTCTTCGAGGAGCTGCGCACCAAGTTCGGCTCGAACGGCGGGCCCTTCGCCCAGGCGTACGTGATCGCGCACGAGTACGGCCACCACATCCAGAACCTGATGGGGACCCTCAGCCGCGCCCAGGACGGCCGGACCGGCGCGAACTCCAACGCCGTCCGGGTCGAGCTCCAGGCCGACTGCTACGCCGGGGTCTGGGCGCGCCACGCGACGACCACGCCCGACGACAAGACGGGCCGGCTGCTGCTGACCCGGCTCACCGACGACGACATCCGGGACGGCCTGGACGCGGCGGCCGCGGTGGGCGACGACCGGATCCAGGAGAAGTTCCAGGGCCGGGTGACGCCGGAGAACTGGACGCACGGCTCGGCGGCCCAGCGGCAGCAGTGGTTCTACCAGGGCTACAAGACGGGCGACATGGCCCAGTGCAACACCTTCCGCTGACTTGTCGGCGGCGGCTGCCAGACTGAGATCCAGGTCACATTCGGCAGTGCGAGAGGAAGCGATCGGGATGCCTGACACCCCCGACATCTGTCCGGCCCTGCGGTACGAGGACGCGAAGGCGGCGATCAAGCAGCTCACGGAGGGCTTCGGCTTCACCGAGCACGCCGTCTACGAGACCGAGGACGGCCGGGTGGCGCACGCCGAGCTCTCGTTCGGGAACGGCATGGTGATGCTCGGCAGCAAGGGCACCGGCTCCGAGTTCGACCGGCTCATGACCGGCGGCGGACCGGTCGCGGTGTACGTGCGGGTGGCCGACGTCGACGAGCACCACGCCCGCGCGCTGGCGCAGGGCGTCGAGATCGTGATGCCGCCGACGGACCAGGAGTACGGCGCCCGGGACTACACGGCCCGGGACGCCGAGGGCAACGTGTGGAGCTTCGGCACGTACGCCCCCGGCTCGATGACCGGCTGAGGGCCCGTCCGACCCCCGCTCCCCCGGTGTGGATCTGGGGCCCCGGAGCTCAGGCTCCCCCGGTGTGGATCTCGGGCCCCGGAGCTCAGGCTCCCCCGGTGTGGACCTGGAAGGCGGCGCGGCGGACCGCCTTGGCCAGGGCCGGGTCGGGGTGGGCGGCGGCGAGCGCGACCAGGACCTGGACGGTACGGGGGTGGCCGACGGCCCTGACCTCGTCGAGGAGGGCCGGGACCGTGCCCTGCACGGCCGAGTCGAGGTGCCGGACGAGCAGCGCGCTCTCGCCGTGGTCGGCGACGGCCGCGGCGGTGTCCACCCAGAGCCAGGTCGCCTCCTCGCGGGTCAGCACCTCCTGGGCGTCGTCGGGGTCGGCGCCGTCGTACTCCGCGAGCCACAGCAGCGCGTACGGCCGCAGCGAGGGCTCGGCGAGGGTGGCGCGGACCTCGGCCTCCGCGGGGGCTCCGACGACCCGGAGCGCCTCGAAGGCGAGCCCGCGCAGCAGGGCGTCCTCGCCCCGGGCGACGGCGAGGAGCTCGGTGACCGCGCTGGACAGGGTCCGGGCGGCGAGCCAGGCGCGGTACTCGTCGCGGGCCGGTCCCGGGGTGAGCCGGGCGCAGCCGCGGAGCATGTCCTCGGCGGACTGCTCGATGTTGCCCGCGGGGCTCTGCGCGGCGACGCAGATCTGCTCCAGCTTGACCCAGACCGCCCAGTTGCCGAGCGGGGTGAGGGTGGCGTGACGTCCCTCGGCGCCGGGATCGAGGGTGAGCGCGCCGACGGCGGCCAGGCCTTCGAGAGCCCAGTCGAGGAGGGCGGGGAGTCCGTCGGTGCCGGGGGTGCTCGGCGGGGCCTGCTCGGCGACGGGGACCTCGCAGCGCTCCTCGCGGAGCTCCTCGACGCGCTGGCCGAGGAGGTCGAGGAGGGCCGGGACGAGGACCGGGCCCTGGGAGAGCTGGAGGAGCGAGAGCACCTGCGGGACGGCCTCGACGACCTCGGCGACGGCGGTCGGCTCGACGCCCTCCGGGGCCGGGTGGACCAGCGACCAGGCGTCGAAGAGGGCGACCCAGCCGCGCAGCACGGCGGAGTCGTCGCGGTCCCAGGCGTGCAGCCGCCAGCCGGGGCGGACGGTGTCGCCGTGCAGTTCGACGAGGCCGGCCAGCCGGGCGCGGTCCCAGCCGGCCTTGATCTGGCCGGGCGTCAGGTTCAGTGCGGCCGAGGCCCGTTCCCTGGCGGGGGCGGGTGCCGCCCCGGTGCCGGGGGCGATGTCGGTCCCGCGCTCCACGGCCGCCCAGCGGGCGAGCCGTACGGCGTCGGCGAGGACCTGCCGGGCCTGGCGGGCGAGTTCCGCGCGGGGCGGAGTGCCCTCGGGCGGCCGCGGCGCCGGCCGGGTGCGCCGGGTCGTCACGGCCCGTCGGGCGGTGGCCAGGGCCCGCGGGCGGACGAGTCGGAGTCTGGAGTTGCGCGCCAATGGTTCATCGGGCTTTCGAGACGTCACGGGGGCAGTCTTCCCGCTGACGGCCCGAAAGCCCAATCGGAATCCGCAGCCCCGTCACGACTGCCCCCGTACTGCCGCCCGGAGCGCCGCTCCTGAGCGGCTTCCGGGGGCGGTCGTCAGAGCAGTGGGGTGAGGAAGCGGCGGAGGGACTCCTCGTAGCGGACCGGGTCGGCGTTCCACATGGCCGCGTGCGGGGCCTGGCGGACGGTCTGGAGGCTGACCAGGTCGGGGCGGCGGGCGGCGAGTTCGACGGAGGTCTCCCAGGGGGCGATGGTGTCGTCGGGGCCGTGCAGGAGGAGGACGGGGACGCGCAGGGCGTCGGGTTCGGAGGCGGCCCTGAGGCGGTCGCCGTGCGGCCCCGTCCTGCCCTGGGCGGCACGGACGGCGAGCGGCAGCAGGGGTCCGGGGACGTGGCGGGCCGCGGCGAGGTGGCGGAGGGTGACCTCCCAGTCGAGGACCGGGGAGTCGAGGACGAGGCCGGAGATCCGGTCGCGCACCCCGGATTCGGCGGCGGCCCGCAGCGCCGCGGAGGCGCCGGTGCCCCAGCCGTGCAGGACGACCTTGGCGGCGCCGCGGCGGACGGCGTAGCGGATGGCCGCGTCGACGTCCCGCCACTCGGAGTCGCCGAGGTGGGCGAGGCCTTCCGGGGACGGGGGCGCGCCTTCGTCGCCGCGGTAGGCGGGGATGAGGACGGGGATCTTGCGGTGGCTGAAGAAGGAGACGACGTTCAGCGGGTGCTCGCGGGTGGTGCCGAGGCCGTGCAGGGCGATCACCCAGGTGGTGCGGGGGCCGGGCACGAGCCAGGCGGGCAGGGGGCCGAGTTCGCCGGGGATCTCGACGTCCTCGTGGGGGAGACCGAGGGCGGTGGTGGGGGTGCCGCGGTGCAGCTGCGGGGTGAGGCGGACGCGGGCGCCGGGGGCCGGGGTGCCGAGCTCGACCCGTTCCAGGCGGCGGACGACGGTGTCGGCGGTGTGCGGGACGCGGTCGAGGACGGGTCCGACGACGGCGTGCAGCCCCGGGGCCGCCATTCCGTAGGTACCGGGGCGCAGGGAGGCGAGGCTGCGGGTGAGGGTGATCCGTTCGGGGCCCGTGGCGTGCACGGTCAGTTTGGGATCTCCGGGCAGGGGACGTCCGGACGGCGCCTTGAGGGCGACGTCGCTGGCGTACCGGCCGGCCACTACCGCGGCCGCGCCGACACCGATCAGGGTGGTGACGGCCGCTGCCGTCGCTGTAGCCGGGCGCACGATCCCAGTGTCGGCAGGGTCGCGGCGCGGTGCCACCGGAGGGAGCCGGGCCGGGTGCGCGGAGCGGGTGCGCGGAGCGGGTGGAGGGGCCCCCGGGGAGTGACATGGATCTCCTCGGCGGGGTCCCCCGGTCGGATGGTCCGGTCCAGGGAGCGGAACGGGGTGCCGGGGGAGGAAGCGGGACAGGTCGCGTGTGTCCCGTGAGGCCCCGGATTACCCGGGGTTGCGGGGTGACCGCATCGTGGACAGCCGGCCCGCCGAAGGGCTAAGCGGAATCTCTTGACACCGGTTAGGGACACCACGTCGCCCGCCCCAGTTCATCTTCCGTTCACCCAGGTTGCTTACGTTCGACGAGCCACTGACGTCAAACGATTGCCTGGGTAAATGGAACACATCACGCTGCTGCTCGCCATTGTGGTCGTGACAGCTCTCGTGTTCGATTTCACGAACGGTTTCCACGACACCGCCAACGCGATGGCCACGACCATCTCGACCGGTGCGCTCAAGCCCAAGACGGCGGTGGCCATGTCCGCCGTTCTGAACCTCGTCGGAGCGTTCCTGTCCGTGGAGGTCGCCAAGACGATCTCCAAGGGCCTGGTCAACGAGGAGGGCATCCAGCCCGAAGTGATCCTCGCCGCGCTCGTCGGCGCGATCCTCTGGAACCTGGTGACCTGGCTGGTCGGCCTGCCGTCCAGCTCCTCCCACGCGCTGATGGGCGGCCTCATCGGTGCGACGATCGCCTCGATCGGCGTCAGCGGTGTCAACGGCGACGTCGTCGTCACCAAGGTCCTCATCCCGGCCATCGCCGCTCCGATCGTCGCGGGCATCGCCGCGATGCTGGGCACGAAGCTGACGTACAAGATCGGCGCCAAGACCGACGAGAAGCACACCGCCAAGGGCTACCGGGTCGGCCAGATCGCCTCCGCCGGCCTCGTCTCCCTCGCCCACGGCACCAACGACGCCCAGAAGACGATGGGCATCATCACCCTCGCCCTGGTCGCCGGCGGCACCCTCGCCCCGGGCTCCAACCCGCCGGTCTGGGTCATCGTGTCCGCGGGCCTGGCGATCGCGCTCGGCACCTACCTCGGCGGCTGGCGCATCATCCGCACCATGGGCAAGGGCCTCACGGACCTCCAGCCGCAGCAGGGCTTCGCCGCCCAGACCAGCGCGGCCACGGTCATCCTGGCCTCCTCCCACCTGGGCTTCTCCCTCTCCACCACGCACTCCGTCTCCGGTGCCGTGATGGGCGCGGGCCTGGGCCGCAAGGGCGGCGTCGTCCGCTGGTCGACGGCCACCCGCATGTTCGTCGCCTGGGGCCTGACCCTGCCGGCCGCCGGCCTGGTCGCCGCGGGAGCCGAGTACATCGCCCGCCAGGGCGACTGGGGCGTCTACACGGTCGCGGCCTTCCTGGTCGCCTCCTGCCTCGGCATCTGGCTGATCTCCCGCCGCCAGGTGGTCGACCACACCAACGTCAACGACGTCGAGGCCGAGGCCGAGGCCGACGGCGTGGTCACCACCGCGATCGCCGCCGTCACCCCGCCGCCGGCCGGCTCCGTCGCCGCCGTCGCGGACGAGGACCTCAAGACCACCATCCCCGCGCCGGTCCCCACGGACCCTGCCGCTCCCCCGGCCCCCGCCGCCGCGGTCTAAGGAACTGGAACCAAGCATGAAGATCGACTGGGCAGCCCTCGGCTCCGTCTTCGGAGTCAGCCTCGTGGCGACCGTCGCCCTGGTGGGCCTCTTCACCCTCGGCATCATCGGCCTCTCCAAGCAGGAGCAGGCCGCCGCCCAGGGCGGCTCCGCCGTCCTGGCCCGCACCGGCGCCTACGCCTGCTTCGCCCTGTGCCTGGCGGCCGTGGCGTACGGCATCTACCTGATCGTCGCCTGACGGTCCCCGGTTACCTCGGCCGGGCGGTCCGCACCTTCGGGAGCGGGCCGCCCGGCCGTCGTGTTTGTGGTGCTCCGCACAGTGACGCGACGCAGGTCAAGGGTGAGTTGACGGGTGTTCTCGGCCCGTGGTGGACTTCCGGGGCCATTACGGCGGCAGCAGAGGAAGCCCGGTGCGAATCCGGCGCGGTCCCGCCACTGTGACCGGATCCGAAGGGTCCGGGAGTCAGGAACTCTCGCCGCCGGTCACGTCGATCCAGGGCGCGGACCCTGAGTGAGGACATAGCGCCATGCCCGGCTGCAGCCGCAGCGTTTCCCGAGCCACCGGTGTCTTCGCGTACGGAGCGGCCCTCGGCCTCGCCGTCGACCGGCTCGTCGGCGATCCCCGCCGCGGCCATCCCGTCGCCGCGTTCGGCCGGGCGGCGGCCGGCGTCGAACGGGCCCTGTGGCACGACCACCGCGGCTGGGGAGCCCTCCACACGGCCGTCTGCGCCGGGACCACCGCCGCCGCCGGCGCCCTCGCCGCCCGTACGGTACGGGGCAGCCGCGCCGCCTCCGTCGCCCTGACCGCGGCCGCCGTCTGGGCCGTCGTCGGCGGGACGACCCTGGGGCGCGAGGCCCGCGCCATCGGCGGCGCGCTGGCCGCCGGGGACCTGGAGGTGGCGCGCGAGCGGCTGCCCCACCTCTGCGGGCGCGACCCGCACTCCCTCGACGGTCCCGCGATGGCCCGCGCGGTCGTCGAATCCGTCGCCGAGAACACCTCCGACGCGGTGGTCGGCGCCCTGTTCTGGGGCGCCGTCGCGGGCGTGCCGGGACTCGTCGGCTTCCGGGCCGTCAACACCCTGGACGCGATGGTCGGGCACAAGTCGCCGCGGCTGCGCCGCTTCGGCTGGGCCTCGGCCCGGCTCGACGACGTGGCCGGCTGGCCCGGGGCGCGCCTCACCGCCGCCCTGGCGACCGTCGCCGGCGGGAACCCGCGCGGGGCCGTACGGGCCTGGCGGGCGGACGCGGCGAAGCACCCCAGCCCCAACGCAGGACCCGTCGAGGCCTCCTTCGCGGGCTCCCTCGGCGTGCGGCTCGGCGGCACCCTCGCGTACGGCGGCCGGGTCGAGCACCGGCCCGTGCTCAACGGGGAGGGGCGGGCCGTCGAGGTCGCCGACATCGAGCGGGCGGTCCGGCTGTCCCGCCGGGTCACCGGACTGACCCTGGCCGCCTGCGTGGGCGGCCGGCTGATCGCGAGCGCGCTGAAGCGGAGGAACGCATGAGGGGTGGCGGACTGCTCGTCGCCGGGACCACGTCGGACGCCGGCAAGAGCGTCGTGACGGCCGGCATCTGCCGCTGGCTGGTCCGGCAGGGGATCAAGGTCGCACCGTTCAAGGGACAGAACATGTCCCTCAACTCCTTCGTCACCCGCGAGGGCGCCGAGATCGGCCGCGCCCAGGCCATGCAGGCGCAGGCCGCGCGCGTCGAAGCGACCGCCCTGATGAACCCGGTGCTGCTCAAGCCCGGCAGCGACCGCTCCAGCCAGGTCGTCCTCATGGGCAAGCCGGTCGGCGAGCTGAGCGCCCGCGGCTACCACGGCGGGCGGCAGAAGGAACTCTTCGAGCCCGTCCTGGCGTGCCTGGAGGAACTCCGGGGCAGATACGACGCCGTGATCTGCGAAGGGGCGGGCAGTCCGGCCGAGATCAACCTGCGGCGCACGGACATCGTGAACATGGGCATCGCGCGGGCCGCGAAGCTGCCCGTGGTCGTCGTCGGCGACATCGACCGGGGCGGTGTCTTCGCCCAGTTCTTCGGCACGACGGCGCTCCTGAGCCCCGAGGACCAGTCCCTCGTCGCCGGCTACCTGGTCAACAAGTTCCGCGGTGACGTGACCCTGCTCGAACCCGGCCTCGACATGCTCCAGGGCCTCACCGGCCGCCGTACCTTCGGCGTCCTGCCGTACGCCCACGGTCTCGGCATCGACGAGGAGGACGGCCTCCGCGTCTCCCTGCGGGGCACCGTCCGCGAGTCCGTGGTCGCCCCGCCGGTCGGCGCCGACGTGCTGCGGGTCGCCGTCTGCGCGATCCCCCTGATGTCCAACTTCACCGACGTCGACGCGCTGGCCGCCGAACCGGGCGTCGTCGTCCGCTTCGTCGACCGTCCGGAAGAACTCGTCGACGCCGACCTCGTCGTCGTCCCCGGCACCCGGGGCACCGTCAAGGCGCTCGCCTGGCTGCGCGAGCGCGGCCTCGCCGACGAGCTCGCCCGCCGCGCGGCCGAGGGCCGTCCCGTCCTCGGCATCTGCGGCGGCTTCCAGGCCCTCGGCGAGCGCATCGAGGACGACGTCGAGTCCAAGGCCGGTGTCGTCGACGGGCTCGGGCTGCTCCCCGTCCACGTCCGCTTCGGGGTCGAGAAGACCCTCGCCCGCCCGGTCGGCGAGGCGCTCGGCGAGCGCGTCGAAGGGTACGAGATCCACCACGGCGTCGCCGACGTCCGCGGCGGCGAACCCTTCCTCGACGGCTGCCGCGTCGGCTCCGTCTGGGGCACCCACTGGCACGGCTCCCTGGAGAGCGACGGCTTCCGCCGGGCCTTCCTCCGCGAGGTCGCCGCCGCGGCCGGCCGCCGCTTCGTGCCCGCCCCCGACACCTCCTTCGGCGCCCTGCGCGAGGAACAGCTCGACCGCCTCGGCGACCTCATCGAGGAACACGCCGACACCGACGCCCTCCTCCGCCTCATCGAGCGGGGCGCCCCGGCCGGTCTCCCCTTCGTGCCCCCGGGCGCGCCGTGAGCGCCCGGCCCGCCCCGACTTCCGTACCCCTCGAAGGAGTGACCGCACGATGAGCACCCGCTTTCCGTTCACGGCCGTCGTCGGCATGGACGACCTGCGGCTCGCGCTGCTGCTGAACGCCGTCTCACCGGCGGTGGGCGGTGTCCTCGTGCGCGGTGAGAAGGGGACGGCGAAGTCCACCGCCGTCAGGGCGCTCGCCGAGCTGCTGCCCGAGGTGCCGGTGGTCGCCGGCTGCCGGTTCAGCTGCGACCCGGGCGCCCCCGACCCCGGCTGCCCCGACGGGCCGCACGGCGACGCTCCCGGCACCTCCCGGCCGGCCCGGATGGTCGAACTGCCCGTCGGCGCCTCCGAGGACCGGCTCGTCGGCGCGCTCGACATCGAGAAGGCGCTCGCCGACGGCGTGAAGGCCTTCGAACCGGGCCTGCTCGCCGCCGCGCACCGCGGGATCCTGTACGTCGACGAGGTCAACCTCCTCTCCGACCACCTGATCGACCACCTCCTCGACGCCGCCGCCATGGGCGCCTCCCACGTCGAACGCGAAGGCGTCTCCGTACGCCACGCGGCCCGCTTCCTGCTCGTCGGCACCATGAACCCGGAGGAGGGCGAGCTGCGGCCCCAGCTGCTCGACCGCTTCGGGCTCACCGTGGAGGTCGCGGCCTCCCGGGTGCCCGAGGAGCGGGTGGAGGTCGTACGGCGCCGGCTGGCGTTCGAGGACGACCCGGCCGGCTTCGCCGCGCGCTGGGCCGGCGAGGAGAGCGCGCTGCGCGCCCGGATCGTCGCCGCCCGGGAGCTGCTGCCCCTGGTGACCCTCGGGGACGCGGTGCTCCTCCAGATCGCCGCGACCTGCGCCGCGTTCGACGTGGACGGCATGCGCGCCGACATCGTCATGGCCAGGACCGCCACCGCGCTCGCCGCCTGGGCCGGCCGCACCGAGGTCACCTCGGAGGACGTCCGGCAGGCCGCGCTGCTCGCGCTCCCCCACCGGCGGCGGCGCAATCCCTTCGACGCGCCCGGCCTCGACGAGGACAAGCTCGACGAGACGCTGGAGCGGTTCAAGGGCGAGGACACGCCCGACGACGACCCCGAGCCCGAGCCCGACGGGCCGGGTGACGGCGGTCCCGACGGCGGTCCCGACGGCGGTGGCGGCGGCGGGATTCCGCCGCAGGGCGAGGGGCCCGCGCCGCAGGACTCCGGGGTGCCGGACTCCGAGGTGCCGGACTCCGGAATGCCGGAAGAGGCGCCCGCGCCCCGGGGGTCGCACGCCGGTTCCGGCGAGCGGGCCGCTGTTCGGGCCGGGGAGCCGTTCCGTACGAGGATGCTGAGCGTGCCGGGGCTGGGCGAGGGAGCGGCCGGGCGCAGGTCCCGGGCGCGTACCGAGCACGGGCGTACGACCGGGTCGACGCGGCCGAGGGGCGCGCTGACCAAGCTGCACCTGGCGGCGACCGTGCAGGCGGCGGCGCCGCACCAGCGGGCGCGCGGGCGGTCGGGGCCGGGTCTGGTGGTCCGCAGGGACGACCTGCGGCAGGCGACCCGGGAGGGCCGCGAGGGGAACCTGGTGCTCTTCGCCGTGGACGCCTCGGGCTCGATGGCGGCGCGGCAGCGGATGAGCGCGGTGAAGGGCGCGGTGCTCTCGCTGCTGCTCGACGCCTACCAGCGGCGCGACAAGGTCGGCCTCGTCACCTTCCGCGGCCGGGACGCCGAGGTGGCGCTGCCGCCGACCTCGTCCGTGGACGCGGCCGCCGCCCGGCTCGAACAGCTCCCGACCGGCGGCCGGACGCCGCTGGCGGCCGGGCTGCTCAAGGCCCACGACGTGCTGCGGGTCGAGCGGCTGCGGGACCCGTCGCGCCGGCCGCTGCTCGTCGTCGTGACCGACGGGCGGGCGACCGGCGGGAGGGCGGCCGGCGACCCGGTGGCGCTCGCCGCCCGGGCCGCGCGGCTGCACGCCGCCGACGGCACCGCGAGCGTCGTCGTGGACTGCGAGACCGGACCGGTGCGGCTCGGGCTCGCCGGGCAGCTCGCCCGTGAACTCGGCGGCACCGCCGTCACCCTGGACGAGCTGCGCGCCGACTCGATCGCGGGCCTCGTCAGGGACGTACAGGCATCACACACCACGTCAGCATCTTGGAGGGCCGCTTAATGCCGCAGGGACAGCCGACCGTCGTGCCCGACGACGGTCTCACCACCCGTCAGCGCCGCAACCGGGCACTCGTGATGGTGCACACCGGCGTCGGCAAGGGGAAGTCGACCGCCGCCTTCGGCATGGCGCTGCGCGCCTGGAACCAGGGCTGGCCGATCGGGGTGTTCCAGTTCGTGAAGTCCGCCAAGTGGAAGGTCGGCGAGGAGAACGCCCTCAAGGCGCTCGGCGAGACCGGCAAGGGCGGCACGGTCACCTGGAACAAGATGGGCGAGGGCTGGTCCTGGATCCAGCGCGAGGTCGCCGAGGGCGAGATCTCGCACGAGGAGAAGGCCCGGCAGGGCTGGGAGCAGGTCAAGCGGGACCTCGCCGCCGAGACGTACAAGTTCTACGTGCTCGACGAGTTCGCGTACCTGCTCCACTGGGGCTGGATCGACGTCAAGGAGGTCGTCGAGGTCCTCCGCGACCGTCCGGGCTCCCAGCACGTCGTCATCACCGGCCGGAACGCCCCGCAGGAGCTGCTGGACTTCGCCGATCTCGTCACCGACATGTCCAAGGTCAAGCACCCGATGGACGCCGGTCAGAAGGGCCAGCGGGGCATCGAGTGGTAGCACGTCTCGTCATCGCCGCGCCCTCCTCGGGCGCGGGCAAGACCACGGTCGCGACCGGCCTCATGGCCGCGTTCGCCGGCCGTGGTCTGGCCGTCTCCCCGCACAAGGTCGGTCCCGACTACATCGACCCCGGCTACCACGCCCTGGCCACCGGCCGCCCGGGCCGCAACCTCGACGCGTACATGTGCGGTACGGAGCGGATCGCGCCGCTCTTCCTGCACGGCGCGCGCGGGTGTGACCTGGCGGTCGTCGAGGGCGTCATGGGCCTGTACGACGGGGCCGCCGACCAGGGTGAGCTGGCGTCCACCGCGCAGGTCGCCAAGCTGCTGCGGGCCCCGATCGTGCTGGTCGTGGACGCGTCGTCGCAGTCGCGGTCGGTGGCCGCGCTCGTGCACGGTTTCGCGTCGTGGGATCCCGAGGTGCGGATCGGCGGTGTCATCCTCAACAAGGTCGCCACCGACCGGCACGAGCACCTGCTGAGGGAGGCCCTCGGGGAGTCCGGCGTTCCGGTGCTGGGGGTGCTGCGGCGGGCGCCGGCCGTGGCCACTCCGTCGCGGCATCTGGGGCTCGTGCCGGTGGCCGAGCGGCAGGCGCAGGCCGTGGAGGCGGTGGCGGCGCAGGCGGAGCAGGTGCGGCGGGGGTGCGACATGGAAGCGCTGCTCGCGCTCGCGCGCAGTGCTCCTGAACTCGGTGCCGAGCCGTGGGACGCGCCTGGGCCGGTGGACCGGCCGGGCCGGCGGCCGGTCGTCGCCGTGGCCGGTGGGGCGGCGTTCACGTTCTCGTATGCCGAGCACTCGGAGCTGCTCACGGCGGCCGGCGCCGAGGTCGTCACGTTCGACCCGCTGCGGGACGAGGCGCTGCCGGAGGGGACGAGCGGGCTCGTCATAGGCGGCGGGTTCCCGGAGATGTACGGGGAGCGGTTGTCGGCCAACGAGCCGCTGCGGAAGGCCGTGGCGGAGCTCGCCGCGTCGGGGGCTCCGGTGGCGGCGGAGTGTGCGGGGCTGCTGTATCTGGCGCGGTCGTTGGACGGGAACCCGATGTGCGGGGTGCTCGACGCGGACGCGCGGATGTCGGAGCGGCTGACGCTGGGGTACCGGGACGCGGTCGCGGTGAACGACAGTGTGATCGCTCCGGCGGGGGCGCGGATGCGGGGGCACGAGTTCCACCGGACGGTGATCGAGCCGGGTGCGGGGGCGGTGGCGGCCTGGGGGCTGCGGCAGCCGGAGCGGCGGGTGGAGGGGTTCGTACAGGGCGGGGTGCACGCGAGTTATGTGCACACGCACTGGGCGGGGGCCCCGGAGGTCGCCGCGCGGTTCGTGGAGCGCTGCAGGTGAGTTCAGCCGCCCGAGAGGCCCACCACGAGCCAGATGAACGCCACGCCCCCCACCGTGCAGAGCAGGGTGGAGCGGGCGGGGTGTTCGTGGTGGGCCTCGGGCAGGATCTCGGCCGCGGCGAGGTAGAGCAGCGCGCCGCCGAAGAACCCGAGATAGCCGCCGAGGAGTTCCTCCGGAAGGGTGAACAGCAGGGTGGAGGCGGCGCCGAGGAGCGGGGCGACGGCGTCCGCGACGAGCATGGCGACGGCCTTGCGGCGGGCGTTCCCGTAGAGGCTCGTGATCGTGTACGTGTTGAAGCCGTCGGCGAAGTCGTGGGTGATGACGGCGAGCGCGACGGTGGCGCCCATGCCGCCGCCGACCTGGAAGGCGGCGCCGAGGGCGATGCCGTCCATGAGGCTGTGGGCGACCATCGCCGCGGCGGCGGTCAGGCCGACCTGCGGGACCCGCCCGCCCGTCTCCCGGCCACCACCCCTCATCGAAGCGCTCTGCGCTGCCCCCCAGTCCTGGCCGACGCCGTGCGCGGCGCTGCGGACGGCGAGGAGACGTTCCATCACATGGGCGAGGAGGAAGCCGCCCACGAAGAGCAGCAGGGCTTCCGGTACGCCGAATACCTCGCGGCCGGCGGCCTCCAGGGCCTCCGGCAGGAGGTCGAGGCCGACGACGCCGAGCATGAGGCCGCCTGCCAGGCCGAGGACGAGGTGGCGGCGGTCGGTGACGCGCTGTGCGACCCAGCCGCCGAAGAGCGTCATGAGGAACGCGCCGAGCGCGACGACTACAGCCATGGGCCTTTGCTATCCGATGGGGCGGCGTCCGCGCACCTCGGCGTCGGTGCCCGGTCGGGCGTGGCGGTGGACGAGGTCCTCGCGCTGGCCGACGCCGTGCTGCGGGAGGCGCGGCTGACGCGGGCCGGCCTCCGGTCCCTGGCCACTCTCGACGCGCGCGCGTCGGAGCCGGGGATCGTGGCGGCGGCGGAGGTTCTCGGCGTGCCCCTGCGCGCCTTCACGGCCGAGGAGCTGGCCGCCGTCTCCGTACCGCATCCCTCGGCGCTGCCGCTGGCCGCGACGGGCACGGCATCGGTGGCGGAGGCGGCGGCCCTGCTCGCGGCCGGCGCGGGGACGGGCGGGGCGGACGGGGGCGCGAGGGGTGGTGCGGGCGTGGGGCTCGCGACCTTAGGAGGCGGCGGCAGCGGGGTCGTGCTGGTCGTGCCGAAGCGGAAATCGCGGCGGGTGACGTGTGCGATCGCCGTTTCCGTCCCGTTTCGTCCGAACGAAGACGCCCCAGGCGTACGGTTGTTGCCCTCGGCTCACGGGTACATCGCTGGCGAGCCTGGCTCACCCCCCACCATCCCCACCCCCCACACGACGGCGGCCATGGACACCCACACGGAAAGAGACGCCCACGACCTGCGGCACCACGGTGACGCGGAGGTCAGGGACGAGAAACTGATCGATCTGGCGGTCAACGTCCGGACGAACACCCCGCCGGAGTGGCTGCGGGAGCGGATCGCCGATTCGCTGACCGGTCTCGCGGCCTATCCGGACGGGCGGGCGGCCCGGGCGGCGGTCGCGGAGCGGCACGACCTGCCGTCGAACCGGGTGCTGCTGACGGCCGGCGCGGCGGAGGCGTTCGTGCTGCTCGCGCGGGCGCTCCGGGTGTCGCGGCCGGTGGTGGTGCACCCGCAGTTCACCGAACCCGAGGCGGCGCTGCGCGACGCCGGGCACGAGGTCGGGCGGGTGGTGCTGCGCGAGCGGGACGGTTTCCGGCTGGATCCGGCGGCGGTGCCCGAGGACGCGGATCTGGTGGTGATCGGGAACCCGACGAACCCGACCTCCGTGCTGCATCCGGCGGCGGCGATCGCCTCGCTGGCCCGGCCGGGGCGGACGCTGGTGGTCGACGAGGCCTTCATCGACGCGGTGCCGGGCGAGCGCGAGTCGCTGGCCGGGCGGACCGATGTGCCCGGGCTCGTGGTGCTGCGGAGCCTCACGAAGACGTGGGGGCTCGCGGGGCTGCGGATCGGCTACGTGCTCGCCGATCCGGAGACGATCACGGCCCTTGAGCGGGTGCAGCCGCTGTGGCCGGTGTCGACGCCGGCCCTGGTGGCGGCGGAGGCCTGCATGTCGCGGGCCGCGCTCGCGGAGGCCGAGCACGCGGCGCACCGGGGCGGGGTGGAGCGGGCGCACCTGCTCGCCGGTCTCGCGGAGTTCGACGAGGTGCGGACGGTGCCGGGGGCGGAGGGCCCCTTCGTGCTCATCCGGATCGACGGCGCGGACGCGGTACGGGAGACCCTGCGGTCGCTCGGCTTCGCGGCCCGCCGCGGCGACACCTTCCCGGGGCTCGACCGGAACTGGCTGCGGCTCGCGGTGCGGGACCGGGTGACGACGAACCGCTTCCTCCAGGCCCTCGACCAGGCGCTGTTGATCGGCGGCTGAGGCCGGGCCTCGCAGGACGGGGACGTACGAAGGGGGGGGGGGGGGGGGGGGGGGGGAGGGCCCCCCCCCCCCCCCCCCGGACCCCTTTCTCCCCCGGCGCCCCCCGGCGCCTCCCCCTCGGGCCGTCAGCCGCGCGAGCGGGCGCGCGAGCGGGTGAGCGCGAGGGCGCCGCCGCCCGCGACGAGCAGGGCGAGGGCGCCGCCCGCGATGTACGGGGTGGTGGAGCTGCCGCCGGTCTCGGCGAGGCTCTCGGTGGGGGTGGTGCCGCCGTTGTTGGTCTTGATGCCGCCGGCGTCGCTCGGCTTGGCGGTGGGCTGCTGGGTGGGCTGCTCGGACGGGCGCCCGGTGGGCTCCTCGGTGGGCCGCTGCGTCGGTGCGGTGCCCTTGGGCGTCTCGCAGGTCGCCTGGGCGAGGGTCACGGTGCCGTTGACCTCGGCCACGCCGAGCTTCAGCGGATCGACCTCCACCCTGAGTTCGAGGGCGGTGGCGGCGGCGGTGCGGGAGGTCGTGGAGGTGCGGGAGAGGTCCAGCGTGACGGCGCCGATGCCGGGCACGCTGACCTGGGTGCGGCCGCCGGTGGACAGGGTGGTCTTCTTGCCGAAGACGGTGACGTGGCCGAGGACGTTGGACTCGGCGACCGGCCGCTTGCCCGTCTCGCACAGCGCCTTGGAGGTGACCTTCTCGACCTCGATGAGGGAGAGCGCGGGGATGCCGGGGACGTGCACCCGCGCCTTGACCAGGTTCACGTACCCCTCGGCCTTGTTCTCGTCCACGGTGGCCTTCGAGGTGGCCACGTCGGCGGCGAGGAGGTCGATCGGTTCGCCGCCCTCGGCTCCCTGCACCTTCACGGAGAGCGCGGTCTCGCTCTCCGTCCGCGGCGCCTTGACCTCGTTGAGGGAGGCGCGGACGGGCACGTCGACGGTCTTCCCGAGGAGGGAGACGTCGAGGCCGGTCCGCAGGACGACGGCGGTGGCCTGCCCTTCGCCGCCCGTGGCGTGCGCCGCGGGGGCGGCGAGGAGCACCGGTCCGACGGTCAGCGCGGCGACGGTCGCGGCGGCGGCGGAACGGCGTACGGGCATGCGGAAGGTGTTGCTGTTCAAGATGGTGGAACCCCCACAGGAGACATGGCGTCGCCGGCCGCTCACCACGGGGACGGTGGGTCGGCGCGGCCTCGGCGACTTGAGACACCGGAATCTTCACGCACGGAGAGTGAACCGGCAGTCGCCTGACGTGAGTTCACTCCAAAGGGGGGTTTCCGTGTTCATTTTCGAATTTTTTGGCCACAACCGTTCCCGCCCGCCCCGCGTCTTTCGCACGGGGTGGTGTGCGCGGATTTGGTGAGAACGAGTCACGAGGCCCGCGCGTCACGGATCGTCAACCCCGTGCACCTCGCCCACGCGCGACTCCTGTAGATTAATTTAGGCCAGCCTAACCTAAGAAAATCTGCGAAGACATGGACGGGATCGGGGTCTCCGTGAGCATCGAGGTCTACCGGGACGCCTGGGGCGTCCCCCATCTGCGCGCCGCGGACCCGGACGAACTCGCCTTCGCCCAGGGCCGGGTCACCGCACGGGACCGCGCCTGGCAGCTGGAGGTCGAGAGGCACCGGGCCCAGGGCACCACCGCCGCCTTCCTCGGCGCCGCCGAGCTCGGCTGGGACACCTTCGTCCGCCAGGCCCGGCTCGCCGACACCGCCCGCCGCTGCTTCGAGCGGCTCGACCGCACCGACCCGGAGACCGCCGCCTGGGTACGCGCGTACGTGGACGGCGTCAACGACGGCCTCGCGGAAGGGGCCGGCCGCGCGCCCGAGTTCGCCGCCACCGGCCTCGCCCCCGGCCGCTGGGAGCCCTGGACCCCGCTCGCCGTCTGGCTGTCCACCCACATCCTCTTCGCCGGCTTCCCCACCAAGCTGTGGCGGGACGAGGTCGCCCGGCGGCTCGGCGAGGAGTGGACCGAGCTCTTCGCGACGGACGGCCCCGGCACCGCCGGCTCCAACGGCTGGGTGGTGGCCGGCGAACGCACCGCGAGCGGCGCGGCCCTGGTCGCCGGCGACCCCCACCGCTTCATCGAGGCGCCCGGCGTCTACCAGCAGATCCGGCTCGCCTGCCCCGCCTACGACGTGGTCGGCCTCGCCGTGCCCGGCATCCCCGGCCTCGCCCACTTCGGCCACACCGGAGCGGTCGCCTGGGCGATCACCAACGCGATGGCCGACTACCAGGACCTCTACCGCGAGCGGCTGCACCGGCTCCCCGACGGCCGCGTGGAGGCCGTCGGCCCCCACGGCCGCCGCCCCGCCGCCCGCCACACCGAGACCATCGAGGTCGCGGGCGCGGAACCGGTCGTCATCGAGGTCATCGAGACCGACCGCGGCCCGGTGATCATCGGCGCGGACGGCGGTCCCGGCACCGATGCCTCCGGACGCGAGGCGGACGGCGGCGAGGCGGACGGTGGGCCCGGCCCTGATGCCTCCGGACGCGGGGCGGACGGAGACCAGCCCGGCAGCGGGCCCGGCGCCGATGCCTCCGGACGCGAGGCCGACGGCGGCGAGGCGGACGGCGGGCCCGGCCCGGATGCCGCCGAACGCGAGGCCGACGGAGACCAGCCCGACGGCGGGCCCGGCCCGGATGCCGCCGGACGCAGGGCGGACGGAGACCAGCCCGACAGCGGGCCCGGCCCGGATGACTCCGGCTGGGAGGCCGTCAGTCTGCGGTATCCGCCGCGGGTGACGGGCGAGCTCGGTTTCGGGGTGCTGCCCGCGCTGCTGCGCGCCCGGACCGTCGCCGATGTGGACACGGCCCTCGACGGCTGGGTCGAGCCGGTGAACGTCGTCCAGGCCGCCGACACGGCGGGCGGGCTGCTGCACCGGGTCGCCGGCCACGTACCCGTACGGGACCGGGCCAACTCCCTGCGGCTCGTGCCGGCCTGGGACCCCGCGCACGCGTGGGAGCCGGCGCCGGCGCCGCTGCCGCGCGCCGAGGTGCGCGGGCACGCGGTGATGGCCAATGCCCGGGGGCTCGCGGCGCCGCTCGGCGTCGAGTTCGCGCCGGCGCACCGGGCGGACCGGATCGCCGAGCTGCTCGGCGCCTCGGCGTCCTGGACGCCGGAGGCGACGGCCGCCGTCCACGCGGACACCGACAACCCCTCGGCCGCCCGGCTCCTGGAGCGGGTGGCGGCCGCCGGCGAGGGCCTCTCCCCCGCCGCCCGCGCCGTGCGCGAACGGCTGCTGGGCTGGGACCGCCGGATGGACGCGGAGAGCACCGACGCGGGCCTCTACGCCGCCGTGCGCGGAGCCGTGGTGCGCCGGATGGCCGGTCACGAGGCCTTCGCCGCGCTGCGCGCCCCCGCTCCGTACCCCGAGCTGTTCCGGCCGTGGCTGGCGCTCGGCCCGCGGGTCGCCTACGCCTTGGAGACGCTGCTCACGGCGGGCCCCGTGCCCGCCGCGGACGTGGACCGGATCGTCCGGGAGGCGCTCGACGAGGTCGGGGCGGGTGAGCCGCCCGCCGCCTGGGGCGTCACCCACCGGCTGGCGCCCTGGCAGGCGCTGCCCGACGCCGACGACGACCAGTGGCCGGGGCTCGGCGGGGACCACGACTGCGTGCTCTCCACCTCCAGCGTGCCCGGGTGGACCGACCGCGGCGCCCGCGCGTCCGCCGCCCGGTACGTCTGGGACCTCGGCGACCGCGAACGGAGCCGCTGGATCGTGCCGTTCGGCGCCTCCGGCGTCCCCGGCGACCCGCACCACCGCGACCAGCTCCCCCTGTGGCTGCGCGGCGAGCTCGCCCCCGTCACCACCGACTGGCAGAACCTGATCAAGGAGCAAGGATGACCACCGCCGTACACGTCCAGACCGTGGAGGGCTTCGGAACCGTCACGGTCCGGCCCGTCGACCCCGACGCCGACGCCCCTCTCCTGCACGGCTGGGTCAACGAGGAGCGGGCCCGCTTCTGGGGCATGGTCGGCACCACCGTCGAGCAGGTACGGGAGATCTACGCGCACCTCGACTCGCTGACCACGCACCACGGTTACCTGGTCAGCCGGGACGGCGAGCCGGTCGCGCTGTTCCAGACGTACGACCCCGAGGCGGACCGGGTGAGCGAGTGCTACGAGGTGCGGCCGGGCGACATCGGCGTGCATCTGTTCGTCGCGCCCGGCCTCGCCCCCGAGCCCGGCTTCACCGGCCTGCTGCTCACCGCGCTCGTCGACTTCTCGCTGAAGGACCGGGCCCGGATCGTGATCGAGCCCGACGCCGCCAACGAGAAGGCGATCGCCCGCATGGTGCGGGCCGGGTTCGTGCTCGGACCGGAGGTCGTGCTCCCCGAGGTGGACCTGCCGGAGGTCTTCATCCCGGAGAAGCGGGCCCGGCTGGCCTTTCTCAGCCGCTGACGGGCCCGCGGCCGGGCCTCAGCCGGCCACCCGGCCGTTGACGACGATCCGGCGCGGCGCGGCGAGGACGCGGACGTCCGCGCGCGGGTCCTCGCCGTAGACGACGAGGTCGGCCGGGGCGCCCTCTTCGAGGGACGGGCGGCCGAGCCAGGCCCTGGCCCGCCAGGCGGTGGCCGCGAGGGCGTCGATCGGCGGGATGCCGGCCCGGGTGAGCTCCTCGACCTCCTCGGCGACGAGACCGTGGGCGAGGGAGCCGCCGGCGTCGGTGCCGACGAAGACGGGGACGCCCGCGTCGTAGGCGGCGCGGACGGTGTCGTACCGCCGCTCGTGGAGTCGGCGCATGTGCGCCGACCAGCGGGGGAACTTCTCCTGGCCGCCGTCGGCGAGGTGCGGGAAGGTCGCGATGTTGACCAGGGTGGGGACGATGGCGACGCCCCGCTCGGCGAAGAGCGGGATGGTGTCCTCGGTGAGTCCGGTGGCGTGCTCGATGCAGTCGATGCCCGCTTCGACGAGGTCGCGCAGCGAGTCCTCGGCGAAGCAGTGGGCGGTGACGCGGGCGCCGAGCCGGTGCGCCTCGGCGATGGCGGCCTCCACCTCGGGGCGCGGCCAGCAGGCGGTGAGGTCGCCGGCCTCGCGGTCGATCCAGTCGCCGACGAGCTTGACCCAGCCGTCGCCTCGGCGGGCCTCGCGGCCGACGTAGGAGACGAGGTCGGCGGGTTCGATCTCGTGGGCGTAGTTGCGGATGTAGCGGCGGGTGCGGGCGATGTGCCGGCCGGCGCGGATGACCTTCGGCAGGTCCTCGCGGTCGTCGATCCAGCGGGTGTCGGAGGGCGAGCCCGCGTCCCGGATGAGCAGGGTGCCGGCGTCCCGGTCGGTGAGTGCCTGCTTCTCGCTGGTGGCGTCGTCGACGGGGCCGTGCCGGTCGAGGCCGACGTGGCAGTGGGCGTCGACGAGTCCGGGGAGCACCCAGCCCTCGACGGTCACCGCCTCGGCGGCGGGCCGGTCGAAGGTGATCCGGCCGCCGACGCACCACAGTTCGTCGCGTACGTCCTCCGGGCCGACGAGCACCCGCCCCTTCACGTGCAGCACCGCGTGATCGCTCATACCCGCACTCTACGAGCCGCCGCCCGGGTCCCGGGCGGCGATGTCCGTCACGTGCGCGCGTGCACCGGCGTGACCGCCGGGCCGCCGCTCACGGCCGCCAGTCGGCCTGCTGGTCGTGCGAGTCGGTCTTGGTGAGCTGGGTGAGCCCGGTGCCGTCGGCGCCCACCAGGAAGAGGTGTTCGGGGTCGGCGTCGTCGGTGCCGCCCCGGGTGAAGACCAGGCGTCTGCCGTCCGGGGACCAGGAGGGGTACTTGTCGTGGGCGCGGGCCGAGGTGATGCGGTGCGCGCCGGTGCCGTCGGGGCGGATCACGTAGAGGTGGGCGAAGCCGGTGGAGTCCAGGCGGCCGAAGACGATCCGGTTGCCCCGTGACCAGTCGGGCGTCCAGTCCCGCGAGGCGGCCGGCGTGATCGGGGTCTGGACCAGGGTGGAGACGTCGATCCGCATCAGCCGGCTGTTTCCCGCGGCGTCCGCGCGGCTGTAGGCCAGGTTCTTGCCGTCCGGGGACCAGGTCGGGTGGGCCTCGTCCGCCGCGGTGTACGTGAGCCGCTTGGCGGGGGTGCCGTCGACGTCGGCCGCGTAGATCTCGCGCTGGGCGCCGACCGGCAGGGAGAAGGCGATCCGCTTGCCGTCCGGGGACCAGGCCGGTTCGGAGGCGCCCTTGGTGCCGGGCACGGCCTTCAGGTCGCCGCCGCCGCTCTTCATCGTCCAGACGCCGTCGATCGCGCCGCCGGAGCCGTACCGCAGGAACGCGATCCGCTTGCCGTCCGGGGACCAGCTGGGCATCACGTCGCTGACGGTGGGGGTGCTGGTGAGCTTGACGGCCGTGCTGCCGCCCGGGGAGATCGCGTACAGGTCCTCGACGGGCGCGCCCATGGTGTAGCGGGCGAAGACGATCGGCCGGGCCGAGACGGCCCAGGCCGTGCCCACCGCGCCCGCGTCGCCCGAGGCACCGAGGGTCAGCGGTGCGGCGAGGGCGAGCACGGCGGCCGCCACCGCCGCCCGGCGCAGCAGCGTCCGGTCGGTTCGGGCCGCCTCGTCGGATCTTCCGGTGCCGTCGGTGCTGCCGGTGCTCGCGGTTCCGTCGGTGCTGGCGGTGCTCGCGGTTCCGTCGGTGCTCGCGGTTCCGTCGGTGCTCGCGGTTCCGTCGGTGCTGGCGGTGCTCGCGGTTCCGTCGGTTCCGTCGCCGTCGGCGATGTCTCGGGCCATGGCGCCCACCCCACTTTCCTCACGGCGGCTCCCCGCGGCGCCGCTCCGGCCGCAACATCCCACCGGCGGGGCCCGGGGGGAAGCGCCCGGGAGCGGTGGTACGAGGCCTGTGACATGTTCCGCACAGCCTCGTGACGGCGCGCGGCGTCGGGGCGGGGTGCCGCGCCTGCCGGGGCCGCGCGGCGCTTACGCTGGCACGAGCCCGATCCCGATGTATGCGACACGCATACGACACCGAAGAAGGAACCCCCGTGACCGTGACGCATCCGCTCCTGGACCTGGCCCCGCTGACCGCCGCGCACTTCGCGTCGATCGAGCGGCGGGTGGCCGCGCTGCTCTCCACGGAGCAGGACGTGGTGATCACCCAGGGCGAGGCGCTGCTGCCGCTCGAAGGGTGCATCCGGAGCGGGGCGCGGGCCGGTTCGACCGCGCTGAACATCGTCACCGGTCCGTACGGGCAGACCTTCGGCAACTGGCTGCGGGACTGCGGGGCGACCGTCGTCGACCTGGAGGTGCCCTTCCACACGGCGGTGACGGCCGCCCAGGTGGAGCGGGCGCTCGCCGAGCACCCGGCGATCGACTTCGTCTCGCTCGTGCACGCGGAGGCGGCGACCGGCAACACCAACCCGGTGGCGGAGATCGGCGAGGTCGTGCGGGCGCACGGCGCGCTGTTCTACCTGGACGCGGTGGCGTCGATCGGCGCCGAGCCGGTGCTGCCGGACGCGTGGGGCGTGGACATGTGCATCATCGGCGCGCAGAAGGCGATGGGCGGGCCCGCGGGCGTCTCCGCGGTGTCGGTGAGCGCGCGGGCCTGGGAGCGGTTCGCCGCCAACCCGGCGGCCCCGCGCCGCTCGTACCTCTCCCTCCTCGACTGGAAGGAGCGCTGGATCGACGGCGGCCGCAAGACGCTGCTGCACGCGCCCGCGCAGCTGGAGATGCTCGCCCTCGAGGCCTGTGTGGAGCGGATCGAGTCGGAGGGTCTGGACGCGCTGATGGCGCGGCACGCCTCCGCGGCGGCCGCGACCCGGGCGGGCGCGCTCGCGCTGGGCGGCGGTCTGGAACCGTACGTGTACGAGGCCCGGGACGCGGCCCCGGTGGCGACGACCCTGCGCGTGCCGGCCGGCGTGGACGCCTCCGAGCTGGTGGCGAAGGCCCTGGCCGCGGATCCGTCGCTGCCGCTGATCGCCGGTGGCGGGGCGCTCGCCAAGGAGATGATCCGGGTCAACCACTACGGGGTGGACGCGACCCCGGGCGCGGTCCAGTCCTCGCTCGCCGCCCTCGGCGCCGCGCTCGGCGAGACGGGCCGCCCGGTGGATCTGGAGGGCGCGCGCCGCGCGGTGACGGAGGCCTGGAGCTAGTCGGCGCGGGTGCGGGGAAGGGGCGGGGTCCGGTGCCGGACCGCCGCCCCTTTCCCGTATCCGGGGACTACAGCGCGGGGTAGTCGGTGTAGCCGCGCTCGCCGCCGGCGTACATCGTGGTGCCGTCCAGGGGGTTGTAGGGGCCGTCGGTCCGGAGGCGGGCGGGCAAGTCGGGGTTGGCGATGAAGAGCCGGCCGAAGGCGACGAGGTCGGTGACGCCGTCCTCGATCAGGGCGAGGGAGGCGGCGTCGGTCTCCGCCTCGGTGGCCGGGTTGAGGATGAAGGTGCCGGCGAAGCGCTTGCGGAGGTCGAGGACGAGCGGGCGGCGCTCGGGGGCGGTCTCCAGGACGTGGAGGTAGGCGATGCCGACGGGCTCGATGGCGGTGAGCAGCTCGGTGTAGAGCTCCTCGGTGTCGGTCTCGCTGATGTCGTTGAGGGTGTTGGCCGGGGAGATGCGCAGGCCGGTGCGCTCGGGGCCGATCTCGGCGGCGACGGCCTTGACGACCTCGACGGCGAAGCGGATGCGGTTCGCGACGGGGCCGCCCCACTCGTCGGTGCGGTGGTTGGAGCCGGAGGCGAGGAACTGCTGGATCAGATAGCCGTTGGCGCCGTGGATCTCGACGCCGTCGAAGCCGGCCTCGACGGCGTTGCGGGCGGCGGAGGCGAAGCCGGCGACGGCCTCGCGGACCTGGTCGCCGGTGAGTTCGCGCGGGGTGACGAAGTCCTTGGGGCCCTCGTGGGTGTAGACCTGGCCGGCGGCGGCGACGGGTGAGGGGCCGACGGGGTGGAGGTCGCCGTCGAGCAGGTCGGGGTGGCCGATCCGGCCGGAGTGCATCAGCTGGGCGAAGATCCGCCCGCCGCGCTCGTGCACGGCGGAGGTGACCTCGCGCCAGGCGGCGATCTGCGCGCGGCTGTGCAGTCCGGGGGTGTTGGGGTAGCCCTGGCCTTCGGGGACCGGCTGGACGCCCTCGGTGATGATCAGTCCGGCGGAGGCGCGCTGGGCGTAGTACTCGGCGACGGCCGCCGTGGGGGTGCCGTCCTCGCCGTTGGCGCGGCTGCGGGTCATGGGGGCCATCGCGATGCGGTTCGCGAGCGTGGTTCCGGCGAGGTCGATGGGGTCGAATGCAGTGGTCACGGCTGTCCCTCACATGAATATGTGGTCGGCCAACTAATCGGGCCGTACTCACTGTAACCCATTTGGTTGGCCAGCCAAGGGTTTCCTCGGGTCAAGGTAATCTGAGGGGGAGAGAGCCGTCCCGAGGAGCCCGCATGCCAGGAACCGATCCCGTCTGTACCGAGCCGGCGCCGTCCGCCGCCCACCGGGGACCGGTCAGCATCGCCCTGGCGAAGGTCGCCCGGATGCACCGGGTCGCCGCCGGACGGCGGCTCAAGGAGCTCGGCCTCTACCCGGGCCAGGAGCTGATGATGATGCGGCTCTGGGACTGCGGCCCGGTCCGGCAGTCCGAGCTGATCCAGTCGCTCGGCCTCGACGCCTCGACCGTGACCAAGATGCTCCAGCGCCTCGAACAGTGCGGCCACGTCCGCCGCAGCCCCGACCCCGCCGACCGCCGGGCCGTCCTCGTCGAACCCACCGAGGAGGGGCGCGCGCTCCGCGACGGCATCGAGGGCGTCTGGTCCGACCTGGAGAGCGTCTCCCTCGACGGCCTCACCGCCGACGACCGCGCCGAGCTGGCCCGCCTCCTCGGCCTCGTCGCCGACAACCTCCGCGAGGAGGCAGGCGAGGCGGGCGAATGCCCGCCCCCGCCGGGCAGCTGCTGACGGCGGCGGCGAGGGCGGGCGCGGGCGGCGCTCAGCCCGCCAGGACCTCCAGGGCGCGGTCGACGTCCGCCGCCGTGTTGTAGAGGTGGAAGGAGACCCGCAGATTGCCGGCCCGGGAGGAGATCAGCACGCCGGCGGTGCACAGCGCGTCGGCGCGGTCGCCGAGGCCGGGGATGCCGACGACCGTCGAGTCGTCCGCGACCGGGGCGTGGCCGAGCGAGACGAGCCCGGCGCGGAAGCGGGCCGCGAGGCCCTTGTTGTGGGCCTCGACGGTCTCGATGCCGATCTCTTCGAGGAGCCCGAGCGAGGCGGCGGCTCCATGGTACGAGAGGAAGGCCGGCGGCTCGTCGAAACGGCGCGCGGAGCGGGCGAATTCACGGATGGGGCCGTAGCTGTTGGCGTACCGCTCCTCGCCCGTCACCCAGTTCGCGTGGATGGCCAGGAGCTCCTCCTGCGCCTCCTCGGTGACGGTGAGGAAGGACGCGCCGCGCGGGCAGAGCAGGTACTTGTAGGCCCCGGCGACGGTGAAGTCCCAGTCCCCCGCGTACAGCGGCAGCCAGCCGGCCGACTGCGTGGCGTCGAGGAGCGTGCGGGCGCCGTGGGCGGCCGCGGCGGCCCGGATGGCGGCGAAGTCGGCGGTGCGGCCGTCGGCGGACTGCACGGCGGAGAACCCGACGAGCGCGGTCCCGGGACGGACGGACTCGGCGAGCCGCTCCAGGGGCGCGAAGCGGACCTTGAGGTCGCCGCGGACGGCGAAGGGGGCGATGAGGGACGAGAAGTCGCCCTCGGGGAAGAGGATCTCGGCGCCCGCCGGCATCGACTGGGCGATCATCCCGGTGTGCACGCCGACGGAGCTCCCGAGGGCGACCCGCTCGTGCGGGACGTGCGCGAGGCGGGCGAAGGCCGCCCGGGCCTCGTCGACGACGTCGAAGTCGCCCGCGCCGTCGGGGCGGCCGTCGGCGGCCTGCCCGGCGAGGAGCGTGACCGCCTCGACGGTCCTGCGGGGCATCAGGCCGCAGACGGAGGTGTTCAGATAGGTCTTCTTGGGCGCGAACTCGGCGCCGCCGAGCGGCTGGTCAAGGGATTCCATGGCCCCACCATGATTTCCCCACGATCGCCCGTCAATGGCGTTTCAACCGTGGGGAAATCCAAGCCGCGCTTATCACCGCAGGTCAGACGGTACGCAGCCGGTACGGCGGCGGTCAGGCCTGCGGAACCTCGCAGGCGCCGTCAGGGCCGCAGACCTCGGCGTCGGAGCCGACCGGCTGGAGCACCCGGCCCTGCCAGGCCTGTTCGAGGGCCTGGGTGAAGACCTCGGCGGGCTGGCCGCCGGAGACGCCGTAGCGGCGGTCGAGGACGAAGAACGGCACGCCGTTGGCGCCGAGTTCGGCGGCCTCCCGCTCGTCCTGGCGTACGGCGTCGGCGTAGGCGGACTCGTCGGCGAGGACGGCGCGCACCTCGGTCTCGTCGAGACCGGCCTCGGTGCCGAGCGCCACGAGGGTCTCGGCGTCGAAGACGGAGCGCTCCTCGGCGAAGTGGGCGCGGTAGGCCAGGTCGAGCAGCTCGCTCTGGCGGCCGCGCTCCTTGGCGAGGTGGAGCAGCCGGTGGATGTCGAAGGTGTTGCCGTGGTCGCGGCCCTCGGTGAGGTAGGCGAGGCCCTCGGAGTGCGCGTTGGAGGCGACGTGGGCCTCCATGGCGCGGGCCTCGTCGAGGGTGCGGCCGTACTTCTTGGCGAGCATGTCGAGGACGGGGGCCCGGTCGCCCTTGGGGCTGTTCGGGTCGAGCTCGAAGGAGCGGTGCACCACCTCGACGTCGTCGCGGTGGGCGAAGGCCGCGAGTCCCTTCTCGAAGCGGGCCTTGCCGATGTAGCACCAGGGGCAGGCGATGTCGCTCCAGATCTCGACGCGCATGTGACTTCTCTCCGGGGGTCGCGGGCGGGGTGTTCCGTAGGGCGGAAACGCCCCGCCCACCTCCGTCATTCCGGCAGCGGCGCCAGTGTGAGGCGGAGCACGACGTGGTCGCCCTCGCGCGGGTTCTCCGGGTCCGGGGTCCAGCCCTGGGCGGCGTAGAAGGCCTGGGCGCGCTCGTTCTTCTCGAAGACTTCCAGGCGGGCGGTGCCGACGCCGGCCGTGCGCCAGGCGTCGACGCAGGCGGTGTGCAGCTCGGTGCCGACGCCGCCGCGCCACCGGGAGGTGCGGACGTGCAGCTGGGAGAGGTGCGCGACGCCGTCCCTGATTCCGGAGGCGGCGATGCCGACGAGTTCGCCGTCCCGCTCGGCGCACAGCACCCTGCCGGCCTCGACGGCCCCCGCCCAGCCGGCCCGGGAGCGGGCCAGCTCCTCGGGGCCCTCGAAGTCGGCGTCGGGGAGGTGGCCGCGGTAGTAGCTGGCGCGGGCCTCGGTGTGCAGGCCGACGATGGCGTCGAGGTCGTCTGCGGTGGCGATTCTGATCATGCCCCCTCAGGACGCGGCGGGTACGGCTCCGGTTCCGGGCAGGCTCACGCGGGCGCGTACGGCTCCGGTTCCGGCCGGGCTCGCCCCCCCCTGGCCCGGTTCCGGTTCCGGTCGGGTTCAGGCGCCCTTGCGGTACTGGCCGGGGGCGACGCCGTACTCGCGTTTGAAGGCCTTGGCGAAGGCGAACTCGGAGGAGTAGCCGGAGCGCTGGGCGACGACGCGGAGCGGCAGGTCGTCGGTGCGGAGCAGGCGGCCAGCCGTGGTCATGCGCCACCAGGTGAGGTACGCGAGGGGCGCGCGGCCGACGAGGGCGGTGAAGCGGCGGGCGAAGGGGGCGCGGGAGAGGCCGGTGAGGGCGCCGAGCTCCTCGACCGTCCACGGCCTCGCGGGGTCCTCGTGGAGGGCCCGGAGGGCCTCGGCCACGGCCGGGTCTCCGAGCGCGGCGGACCAGCCGGTCGACCGGTCGGCGCGTTCGGCGAGCCACCAGGTGCGGAGCAGGTACAGGAGCAGGGTGTCGAGGAGGGCGGGGACGATGGCGTCGGAGCCCGGCTGCGGTTCGGCGAGCTCGGCGCCGAGCAGATCGACGGCGGCCCGCAGCCTGGGGTGGGCGCCGACCCGCGCCGGCAGGTGGACGAACGGGGGCAGCTCGGTGAGCAGCGGGTGGGCGCGGGCCCGGCTGAGCTGGTAGGAGCCGCAGAGCAGCAGGGTCTCGGCGGCGCCGATCGGGCCCCGGTCGGGCGGGGTGGGCCAGGAGCCGTCGGCGGCGGGCAGGGCGTCGACGAGCGGGGTGTCGGGCCGGTCGGCGAGGCCGTGGCCGGTGCCGTGGGCGAGCAGGATGACGTCGCCGGGGCCGAGCCGGACGGGCGCGCCGTCGTCCGGGGGCAGCAGCCAGGCGGTGCCCTGGAGGACGACGTGGAATCCGGCGCCCTTGCCCTCGGGGAAGCGGATGCCCCAGGGCGCGAAACGTACCGTGCGGGAGGAGTGGGGCCGTCCGGTGCGCATGACGGCGATGGCATCGCTCAGTACGTCCATCCCGGCACCGTACCCCTCCCCCTCGGCACCGAACTCCCCTTCCCCGGTGGCGAGACGATCGGACATGTCCGGGAGCGATCAGGACATGGATCGTCTCGATGCACCCTCTTACGGTCGAGGCATGACGACGACAACAGGCAGGACGACCAAGGCGGTTCTCTTCCACGAGACCGGCGGACCCGAGGTGCTGACGGTGGAGGAGGTGCCGCTGGCGGACCCCGGCCCCGGCGAGGTGCTCGTACGGGTCGAGGCGATCGGACTCAACCGCGCCGAGGCGCTGTTCCGCGAGGGCACCTACTACTACCAGCCGACGCTGCCGGGTTCGCGGCTCGGCTACGAGGCGGCCGGGGTGGTCGAGGCGGTCGGCGCCGGGGTCACCGCGTACGCCCCGGGCGATCCGGTGATGGCGGCGGCCAACTTCGACTTCGGGCGGTTCGGCGTGTACGCGGAGCGGGTCGTGCTGCCCGAGGAGTACGTGGTGGCCAGGCCCGAGGGGGTCGACGCGGTCACGGCGGCCGCGGTGTGGCTGACGTACTTCACCGCGTACGGCGGGATGGTGCTGACCGGCGGGCTCCGCGCCGGCGACCACGTGGTGATCACGGGCGCGTCGAGCGGGGTCGGCACGGCCGCCATCCAGACGGCGCTGCGGATCGGCGCCGTGCCCATCGCCGCCACCCGCGGCGAGGAGAAGCGGAAGCGGCTCCTGGAGCTCGGCGCGGCGCACGTGATCACCACGGACACCGAGGACCTGCTCGCCGAGGTGCGGCGGATCACCGGCGGCGCGGGCGCGGACCTGGTCTTCGACGCGATCGGCGGCCCCGGTTTCGCCCGGCTCGGCGACGCGCTGCGGACCGGCGGCACCGCCGTCCTGTACGGCTGGCTCGACCCGCGCCCCGTCCTGCTCTCCGCGAACTGGCCGCTGACCCTGCACACGTACGCCAACGGGGCCCTGGCCAGGACCGAGGAGGGCCGCCGCCGCGCCGCCGGGTTCATCGGTTCGGGGCTGCGCGACGGCTCCCTCGCGCCGGTGATCGCCGAGACCTTCGACGGCCTGGACCGGGTCGCCGACGCCCACCGCCTGATGGAGTCGAACACGCACTTCGGGAAGATCGTGGTGCGCGTCGGTTCCTAGGGCGTGTCCGTCGGACACGCCCTGGGACGCCTGGGTCAGCGCCTCGGTACCCCCAGCGGGTTGCCGTCGCGGAGCTCGGGCGGGAGGAGGGGGTCGGGGGTCGACTGGTAGGTGACCGGGCGCAGCCAGCGCTCGATCGCGGTGGCGCCGACCGAGGTGCTGGTGGAGGTGGTGGCCGGGTAGGGGCCGCCGTGGTGCTGGGCGGGCGCGACGGCGACGCCGGTGGGCCAGCCGTTGACGAGGACGCGGCCCGCCAGCGGGGTGAGTTCGGCGAGCAGCGGGGCCGCGTCGGCGTCCTCGGCGGCCTCCGTGGCGATGTGCAGGGTGGCCGTGAGGTTGCCCGGCAGCAGGCCGAGGGCGGCGGTGACCTCCGCGCGGGAGGAGTAGCGGGCGACGACGGTGACGGGGCCGAAGCACTCCTCCAGGAGGAGGTGGTGGCCGCCGTCGGCGAGCCGGTCGGCGTCGACCTCCAGGACTCCGGCGCTGACGGTGTGCTCGCCGCCCGCGCCGGGGGTGACGGGGGTGCGCACCCCGGGGAGCGCGGCCCGCTCGGCGACGCCGGTGACGAAGGCCTCCCGCATCCGGTGGTCGAGCATCACGGCCGGTTCGGTCTCGCTGACGCCGGCGGTGAGCGCGGCGAGGAAGCGGTCGCCGTCCTCGCCGCGCGGGGCCAGGACGAAACCGGGCTTGGTGCAGAACTGGCCCGTGCCCAGGGTCATGGAGCCGGCCAGGCCGCCGCCGATCTCCTCGGCCCGCTCGCCGACGGCGGCCGGGGTGAGCACGACCGGGTTGAGGGAGCCGAGTTCGCCGTGGAAGGGGATGGGGACGGGCCGGGCGACGGCCGCGTCGAAGAGGGCCCGGCCGCCGCGGATCGAGCCGGTGAAGCCGGCCGCCGCGACCAGCGGGTGACGGACGAGTTCCACGCCCGCGTCGAAGCCGTGCACCAGGACGAGGACGTCCTCGGGGAGCCCGGCCTTGGCGGCGGCCCGGCGCAGCAGGGAGGCGCAGAGCTCGGAGGTGGCCGGGTGGTCGGGGTGGGCCTTGACCACGACGGGGCAGCCGGCGGCGAGGGCGCTCGCGGTGTCGCCGCCGGGGACGGAGAAGGCCAGCGGGAAGTTGCTGGCGGCGTATACGGCGACGACGCCGAGCGGGATCTTCCAGCGGCGCATGTCGGGCCGGGGCGGGGTGGCTCCGGGGTCCGGGAGGTCGATGCGCACGTCGAGGAAGGAGCCCTCTTCGACGACCTCGGCGAAGGCCCTCAACTGGGCGGTGGTGCGGGCGAGTTCGCCGGTGAGGCGGACCGGTCCGAGTGCCGTCTCGGCGTCGGCGGCCTCGGCGATCTGCGCGCCGGCCCCGTCGAGGAGGTCGGCGGCGGTACGGAGGAAGGCGGCCCGCGCGGTGCGGTCGGCGAGCGCCTCGCGGGTGGCGTGCGCGCCCCGGACGGCCCGGTCGACCTCGGCCGCTGTGGCCTCCACCGCAACCTGTTCGCGCGGCTTCCCCGTCCGGGGGTCCACACTCCACACTGGTTCTGCCGCCACCGCCACGCCCCTGTTCGCTATTCTGAACACAGTTCCCGTAGATGAACGCATCTGTGCGGGACTCTATTGACGGCCCGGCCGTCTCCACAAGGGCTCCGGCCCGCGTGACGGGGGGGGCGACGGGACAACGGAAAAGGGGCGAGGGTCATGGCGACTGCCGACGCGGGTGGGGCACAGGTGAAGTCCGCCGTGCGGACCGTGGAACTGCTCGAGTACTTCGCCGGGCGCCCCGGGATGCACTCGCTCGCCGCCGTCCAGGAAGCCGTCGGCTACCCCAAGTCCAGCCTCTACATGCTGCTGCGCACCCTCGTCGAGCTGGGCTGGGTGGAGACCGACTCCACCGGCACCCGGTACGGCATCGGTGTGCGGGCCCTGCTCGTCGGCACCTCGTACATCGACGGCGACGAGGTCGTGGCCGCCTCCCGGCCCACCCTGGACCGGCTCTCCGACGACACCACCGAGACCATCCACCTGGCGCGCCTCGACGGCACCAACGTGGTCTATCTGGCGACCCGCCAGTCCCAGCACTACCTGCGGCCGTTCACCCGTGTCGGGCGGCGGCTGCCCGCGCACTCCACCTCGCTCGGCAAGGCGCTGCTCGCCACCCACACCGACGAGCAGGTGCGCAAGCTGCTCCCGGAGACGCTGCCGGCGCTGACCGAGCACACGATCACCGACCGCGAGCGGCTCATCGAGGAGCTGCGGGTCATCCGCGAGCAGGGCTACGCCGTCGACCGCGAGGAGAACACCCTCGGACTGCGCTGCTTCGGCGTCGCCATCCCCTACCGGACCCCGGCACGGGACGCCATCAGCTGCTCGGTGCCGGTGGCGCGGCTCACCCCGGCCCACGAGCAGATGATCAAGGACGCGCTCTTCGACGCGCGCGACCGCCTGACGCTGGCGACCCGCCGGCTCTGAACCGGAGGCCGGCCGCGCGCCTTGCACACCGGCCGGCCGCGCCCTGCGTGGCGGTCAGCCGCGCTCGGCGAGGGCGGCCTGCCAGACCGGGCTGTCGACGTAGTGGTTGTCGTACTGCTCCGAGGACGCCTTGATCTCCTCGAAGCTCGCCTCGCCCCGCATGACCCGGCCGAGCAGGCGCAGGTAGTCGAAGCGGGCCATGCCGGGCGTGAAGGCGAAGAGCACGTCGGCCTCGGCGCCGGGAGCCGCCGCGAAGGCGTGCGGGGTGTGCGGCGGGACGAGCAGGAAGTCGCCCTGCTCCAGGACGGTCAGCTCCTCGCCGACCAGGACCTGGAGCGAGCCGCCGAGCACGAAGAACATCTCCGAGGCCTTGGTGTGGAAGTGCGCCGGCGCCCCGACCGCGCCCTTCGCGAACGAGGAGCGGTAGCTGGTGAGCTGCCCGCCGGTGGTGTCGGAGTCGGCGAGCAGGGTCATCACGCTGCTCGGGTCGGCGGTGGTCTCGGCGGTGGCGGCGCGGGTCAGGAGCGGGGCGAAGGTCTCGATCTCGTTCATGATCACTACCCTAGGGCGCCATTGACCCGGCCGAAGGGTTCAATCGATCACCAAGAAGTCGGGTCAATTCCGGCCGCACCGGCGGCCCGTAGGAGGGCTCCTCACGGCCCGGGAGGAGGGCCCCTCCCCCGTGCGGCGGAGGCGGTTCACCATCGGGCAGGAGGTGGGGACACCGGCCCGCGCGGGAGCGTGGAGCCATGACACAGACCGCGCACCCCACCGCCCCGGCGACCGGCACCGGCCACGGCCCCGGCGCACTCCGCAGGGCGCTCCGCGTCCTCGCGATCCTGGCCTGCCTCCCGTACATCGTGCTCAAGGTCATGTGGGTGGCGGGCGCCGAGACCGGCATCCCGGCCGGGAGCGCGCTCCTGGAGCACCGGCAGATGCTGGTGATCGCCAACTCGGTCTCGATCGTCGCCGACGCGCTCGTCGTCGTCCTGGCCCTGCTGCTCACCCAGCCCTGGGGGCGCCGGGTGTCCGCCCCGCTCCTCGCCCTCCCCATGTGGGCGGCGACCGGGCTGCTCACGCCGATCATGACGGGGTATCCGGCGCAGCTCGCGGTCTCCTTGTTCACCGGCGGCGAGAAGGCCGCCGCGCCGAGCGAACCCTTCCTCGACCCCTGGGTGTTCGGGGTCGTCTACGGCGGTTTCATCCTCCAGGGCCTCTCCCTCGGCACCCTCTTCGCCCTGTACGCCCGGGACCGCTGGGGTCACCTCTGGCGGGGCCGGCTCGGCGAGCTGTCCGCCCGCACGTCCGGGCCCGTGGCGCGGACCCTCGCCGTCGCCGGCGCCGCGGTCGCGCTCGTGCCCGCCACGCTCCACCTGCTGTGGGCGGCCGGCGCCACCGCGGGCCTGTCCGCCCGGCGGATCGCCGAACGCGACGCCGACTTCCACGTCCTGGAGGCCGAGCGGTTCGGCTTCGTCGTGGTCGCCGTCGTCTTCACCCTCCTCCTGGTCCTGCGCCGTCCCGCCCGGCTCCGGGTGCGCACCACGCTCGCCCTGGCCTGGACGGGGTCGGCCGCCGCGGGCTGCTGGGGCGCGTACCTGTCGCTCGTCGCGCTGCTGCCGGACCCGGATCCGACCAAGCGCGTCCCCGAGCTCGTACAGCTGTCCTACGCTGGCGACATGATCACCGGGTTCCTGCTCGCCGCGTGCGTGGCCGTCTTCCTGCGGCGCCGGAGCGCCGAGGCGTGAGGCGGGCCGCGGTCGCCCTGTTCGGGCAGCGGGCCAGGCGGCGCTGGCTCCATCTCATCCTGGGCGGCGCGCTGTTCATGCCCTTCTGGATGGTCGGCACGCTGGTCACGGGCCCCCTGGCGGGCGGCGGCGGGATGTTCACCGGCAGTCTCGGAGTCCAGTTCGGGGCGTACGCGGTCGGGCTGCCGCTCGCCGCCGTCGCCGCGCTCTTCCCGCTGGCCCGGCCGATGTCGGTGGCCGTGGCGCGGACGCTGTGCGGGGTGCCGGCGGACCGGTTCGCGGACGGCCCGGCGCGGGGCCGGGCGGCGAAGGCCAGGACGGCCGGCTGGTTCGCCCTGCACCTGGGGGCCGGGGCGCTGATCAGCGGCGCGAGCCTCGCCCTGCCGCCGTTCGCGGTGTCGGTGATGGCGCTGCCGTTCTCGCCGGCGCTGCGGGAATCGGAGCTCGGCCGGATCTGGGGGCTCGACCGCCCCGGATGGGTCTGGGCCGGGCTCCCGGCGGGGCTCCTCATGCTGCTCGCCCTGGCCGGCGCGGCCGCGGCCGCCGGGGCCCTGCTCGCCCGGCAGGCACCCCGGCTGCTCGGGCCGAGCCCGGCGGACCGGCTCGCGGCGGCCGAGCGCCGCGCGGCGGAGGCCGAGTCCCGCAACCGCCTCGCCCGTGAGCTGCACGACTCGGTCGGCCACGCGCTCAGCGCGGTCACCCTCCAGGCGGGCGCGGCCCGCCGGGTCCTCGACGGCGACCGGGCCGACCTGGACTTCGTACGGGAGGCGCTGGCGGCCATCGAGGAGACCACCCGGCGCACGGTCGGGGAGCTGGACTGGGTCCTGGGCGTCCTGCGGGACGACGGGGCGGCGGCGCAGGCCGGACCCGGGCCCGGGCTCGACGCGCTGGAGGCCCTGGTGCGGGGGGCGGGCCCGCGGGTGGCGCTGACCGTCACCGGGGACCCGGCGGAGGTACCGGAGGCGCTCTCCCGCGAGGCTTACCGGATCGTCCAGGAAGGGCTGACGAACGCGGCCCGTCACGCGGGCGGCGAGCCCGTCACCGTACGGCTCGACGCACGGGCCGCGGAAGTGGAGATCACCATGGAGAACCCCCTGTCCGAGCGGCCGCCGGCGGTCCGCCCGCACGGCGGACGCGGCCTGCTCGGGGTCGGCGAGCGGGCCCGGCTGCTCGGCGGCACCGCCGAGGCGGGGCCGACGGACGGCGTCTGGCGCCTCGCGGTCAGGATCCCCCGGTGAGCGCCCCGGTCAGGGTCGTCCTCGCGGACGACGAGCGGATGGTCAGGACCGCCCTGCGGGTCATCCTCGACGCCGAGCCCGACCTGACGGTCGTCGGCGAGGCGGCCACCGGCGCCGAGGCCGTCTCGGTCGTCCGGGCCGAGCGGCCGGACGTCGTCCTCATGGACGTGCGGATGCCGGAGATCGACGGCATCCGGGCCACCGAGCAGATCCTCGCCGGGATGGCCGAGCCGCCCCGGATCGTCGTGGTCACGACCTTCGAGAACGACTCCTACGTCTACGACGCCCTGCGCGTCGGCGCCGCCGGCTTCCTCCTGAAGCGCGCGGCGGCGGAGGACCTCGTCAGCGCCGTCCGCCTCGTCGCCCGCAGCGACTCGCTCCTCTACCCGGCCGCCCTGCGCGGCCTCGCCGCCGAGCACGCCCGCCACCGGCCGCCCACCGCCCCGCCGTGGGCCGCGCGCCTCACCGAGCGGGAGGCCGACGTCCTCCGGCTCGTCGTCACCGGCCTCACCAACGCCGAGATCGCCGACCGCATCGGCATCGGCCCCGCCACCGTCAAGACCCACGTGGCCGCCGTCCTGGCCAAACTCGGCGCCCGCGACCGCACCCAGGCGGTGATCCTGGCCTACGAGTCGGGGTTCGTCCGGGCGGGGTGACGCCGGCGGCCGGTCACGACGGCGCGGCGGCGCTCTCACGAGCGTGAGCGGCCCTCACGACGGCGAGGCGGCGCTCACGACCGTGCGGCGGCCGTCACGACCGTGTGGCGGCCCGGCACTTCCCCGCGACCGCGGCGCCCTTGTCCAGGGGCGCCGTGCGGTCGTACGGGTCGACCATCGGGCCGCCGTCCAGGGGGACGTCGGAGCCGCCGCCGAACTCCGGCCTGAAGAAGCCGGTGGGGGCGCCGCAGCCGCCGTTGGTCTGCTCGTACCGGTACGACAGGAGGCTGAGCTTCCCCTTCTCGGTCATCACCTTCGCCGGGTCCTCCCAGCTCACCACGGTCTCCCGCCGCACGATCACGCGCACGACCTCGTCGCCGCCGCCGGCCGGGGCCACCGGGTAGACGTAGGTGACGTCGGCGGTCACCTCAAGGGCCCCGCGCTTCCCCTCCCGGTAGGAGATCCGCCCCCGGGTCCTGACCACGTCGCCGACCGGGCGTGCTTGCGCCGGGTCGAAGCGGCTGAAGAGCGCCACCGGGTCGTGGTCCTCGTCCGGCGCGCGCAGCGCCGTCGCCACCAGGGTCCTGACGTCCTCCTGGTGGGGGTTCATCAGGGCGATCGCCTTCTCCGGGCGCGCACCGCGCAGCACCGCCCGGTCCAGGCTGCCGGCGACGAGGAAGTCACGGGTCCGGGTGAGCGCCCGCGCCACGTCCGCCTTCGTCATCCAGCCGGTCGCCTGGGCGGGCGGCACCGTGATGCCGGCGGCGCCGTTCGCCCAGTGCGCGGCCGGGGAGCCGCGGAACGGCTCGGCGAGCGTGGGCCGGCCGCCGCCCTCGGCGGGCGGCGCCTCCGTCGGCGCCGCCGTCTCCTGCGCGAGGGGCTTGCCGTCCGCGCCGCCGCCGCCCGACGACCACCCGATGAAGCCGCCCGGGTCCACGGCCACGACGAGGAGCGCGACCGCGGCGACGAACCCCGCCACGTACCGGCCCTTCCGGCGCCGGGGCCGTACGGGCGCGTGCGCACGCCAGGCGGTCGGCTCCGCGGGCTCGTTCCGCAGCCGGCCCGCCACCTCGCGCGCCCGCGCGGACGGCTCCTTCGGGGCGTCCGCCGTGCCGTCGGCCGAGGTCCGCAGGAACTCCGCCCACACCTCGTCCGGCACGTCCTGGCCGCCGCGCTCCCCGCCCTTGCTCATGCTCGACTCCCCACCCCGTACGTCTCGGGCCCCTCCCCAGGGCCTCAGCATGATCACATCAGCGGTGCCGGGCCCGCACGGCGGGGCGGGGACATGAAGGTTCGCTGAGAAAAGGGACACATGCGGAACGTCCCGTACCGCGCCGTTCGTCCCCACCAGTGCGATGAACAAGACGATCAGGCACACGTCGGTCTTCGTCCTGGTCCTGGTGCTCGCCCTGCTCGGGCGGGCCACCTGGGTCCAGGCGTACGAAGGCAAGGCGCTCGCGGACGACTCGAAGAACCGGCGGAAGACCATCGCGCAGTACGCGCAGCCGCTCGGCAACATCGTCGTGGCCGGCTCGCCGGTCACCGGCTCGAAGAAGACGAAGGGAGAGGACCTCGCCTACCAGCGCACCTACACGGACGGCGAGCTGTACGCGGCCGTCACCGGCTACAGCTCGCAGGCCTACGGCGCCACGCAGCTCGAAGGCATCTACTCCGGCGTCCTCGACGGCACCGACGACCGGCTGAAGAGCCCGCTGGACGCCGTCACCCGCAAGCAGCAGGAGCCCGGCACGGTCGTCACCACGATCGACCCCGACGTCCAGAAGGCCGCCTACCGGGCGCTCGGCGGCAAGAAGGGCGCGGCCGTCGCCGTCGACCCGGCGACCGGCCGGATCCTCGCCATGGTCTCCACCCCGTCCTACGACCCGTCGAAGATCGCCGGGACGACCGACGGCGCCGCCTGGAAGGCGCTGATGGCCGACGAGGACAAGCCGATGGTCAACCGCGCGCTGCGCCAGCCGCTGCCGCCCGGTTCGACCTTCAAGCTGGTCGTCGCGGCGGCGGCCCTGGAGGACGGCCTCTACGGCTCGGTCGACACGGCGACGGCCAGCCCGAACCCGTACACCCTGCCCGGCACCCGGAAGGTCCTCGCCAACGAGAACCCCTCCGCGCCCTGCGAGAACGCGACCATCCGCACCGCGCTCCAGTACTCCTGCAACAACGTCTTCGCCAAGATGGCCGTCGACCTGGGGCAGGACAAGGTCAAGGCGATGGCCGAGAAGTTCGGCTTCAACGACGACGAGCTCGACGTCCCCGTCCGCGCCTACGCCAGCGTCTACCCCTCCGGCATGGACAAGGCCCAGACGGCGCTGACCGGCATCGGCCAGTTCGACGTCACGGCCACCCCGCTCCAGATGGCCATGGTCTCCGCCGCCATCGCCAACGACGGCCTCCTCGCCGCCCCGCACATGGTCTCCGAGGTCGTCGACTCCGACGGCGACACCCTGACCTCCTTCAAGGACGGCGACGACAGGCGGATCGTCTCCTCCTCCACCGCCGAGCAGCTCCGCAGCGCCATGGTCACCGTCGTCGAGAAGGGCACGGGCAGCAACGCCGCCGTCTCCGGCGCCGAGGTCGGCGGCAAGACCGGCACCGCCCAGCACGGCGAGAACAACAGCAAGACCCCGTACGCCTGGTTCACCTCCTACGCCAAGGACGCCGCCACCGGCAAGCAGGTCGCCGTCGCCGTCATGATCGAGGACTCCGGCGCCGCCCGCTCCGAGGTCAGCGGCAACGGCCTCGCCGCCCCCGTGGCCCAGAAGATGATGGCCGCGGCCCTGAAGTGACGGGGGACGGCGGCCGATTGGCCGTCGAGCCCCGTCACACGATATGCAGGGGCACTCCCCACGATTCGAATGTCCGATCGGATCGCGGGGAGTGCCCCTGTTCCCGTCCCACGGAGGACCGCCGTGCGCCGCCTGCCCCGTTCGCTCTCCGGCTGGACCATGGCGGTCTTCGGCGCACTCGCCGCCGCCCTGGGGATCGTCGGCCTCGTCACCCCCGACGCCCTCCTCACCGTCATGGGCTTCGACCCGGTCCCCTCGGGCGCCCGTGCCGACTCCGACCACACCCTGGTCTTCCTGACCGCCTCCTCCATGGCCGCCCTCAACATGGGCGTCTACTACGTCCTCGCCGCCCTGGCCGACTGGAAGCCCTTCTTCCGCTGGACCGTCCCCTTCCGCCTCCTCACCTGCGCCGTCTTCACCCTCGCCGTCCTCACCGGCCGCGCCCCCGCCGGCTTCCTCGGCGTAGGCCTGTGGGAGGGCCTCGGCGCGCTCGCCACCGGCCTCGCGCTGCGGTACGAGAAGCAGGGCGCCGCGGTAAGGGAGGCCGGCGCCGCGGTAGGGAAGCCGGCGCCCGAGAAGCCCGCGCCCTAAGGCCCTCCCCGCCCCGGCCTCGGCGCGGTTCTAAGGCAGGTGACCGATCCGGGCGCGCGTCCTCAGACAGCAGGCTGCGGGCATGCGCTGGTATCTGACAGGTGTCGTCGTGTCCGGATTCGGGACGACGGCGATGTGGCTGGTCTCCGGTATCTGGGTGAAGTCCCTGACCGGGTCGGACAGCCTGGCGGCACTGACCGCCTTCGCCCTCTGGGCGCCCGTACTCCTCGGGCCGGTTCTCGGCACGCTCGCCGACCGGGTGCGGCGCAGACCGCTCCTGGTCGCCGTCAACGCGGCGATGGCGGTGCTGCTCCCGCTGCTCCTGTGGGTGGAGTCCGCCGACCGCGTCTGGCTGCTGTTCGCGGTGCTCGTGCTGTACGGCGCGCAGGGCGCGATCCACGAGGCGGCCGAACAGGCCCTGGTGGCGACGGTCCTCGACGAGGACCGGCTCGGCACCTTCAACGGGCTGCGGATGACCGCCAACGAATCGATGAAGCTCGTCGCGCCGCTGGTCGCGGCGGGGCTCTTCGCCCGGTACGGAGGCGGTCCCGTCGCCCTCATCGACGCGGCGAGCTTCGCGGTGGCGGCCCTGGTGTTCGCCCTCATGCCGGTCCGCGAACCGAAGCCGACGCCGCCCGCCGCCCGCCACTGGTGGCGCGAGACGGCCGAGGGCGTCCGCATCCTCCGCGCCTCGCCGGTCCTGCGGCCGCTGGTGGCGACGGGCGCGGTCACCATGCTGATCGCCGGCGTCAACGGCGCCGCGATCTACTCCGTCGTCGACCGCGTCCTCGGCCACGCGCCCGCGTACGCCGGTGTCCTCTACGCCGTCCAGGGCGCCGGCTCCGTCCTCGCCGGCCTGGTGGCCGGCCCCCTGCTGCGCCGCGTGCCCGAGCGGACGCTCGCCACCACCGGCCTCGCCCTGTTCTCGCTGGCGATCGCCGTCCGCGCCCTCCCCTACGACGCGACGGCCCTCGCCGCCAGCGCCGCCATCGGCCTCGGCCTCCCCTGGGTCCTCATCGCGGTCGTCACCGCCGTCCAGCGCGAAGCCCCCACCGAGGCCCTCGGCCGCGTCGCCGCCACCGCCCACACCCTCGTCCTCGCCCCCAACGCGATCGCCATCGCCCTGGGCGCGGGCCTGGTCGCCGTCTTCGACGTCCGCGTCCTGCTGGCCGTGCTCACCGTGGTGGGCCTGGCCTGGGCCGTGACCGTCGCCCCGCGCGGCCTTTTCGGCGCGCGGGGCGCGTGGGGGACGGGGAGCATGGAGGGAGGTGGTGCGTCGGGAGGAGGGCAGGGTGACGGCCGGTTCCTTTCCGGGGACGACGGGGCTGGTCGGGGTGCGCCTGGAGGGACGGGGACTGCTTGACGTCCTGGGGGTGGCGGCCGTCGTCATCGACGCCCGGGGACGGATCGTGCTGTGGAGCCCCCAGGCGGAGGAACTGTTCGGGTTCGCGGCGGACGAGGCGCTGGGGCGGTACGTGGCGCGGCTGATCGTGGGGCCGGAGCATCGCGAGGAGGCGATGCGGCTGTTCGGCGAGGTGCTGCGGGGCGGGGCGACCTGGTCGGGGACCTTTCCCGTACGCCACAAGGACGGGACGGAACGGCAGGTCGAGTTCCGGAACATGCGGCTGACCGACGACCGGGGGGCGTTGTACGCGCTGGGGATCGCGGCGGACCGGTCGGCGGTGGAGCGGGTCGAGACGGAGCTCGCGCTGTCCGACCGGCTGGTGAGGCAGTCGCCGATCGGCCTCGCCCTGCTCGACACGGAGCTGCGGTACATGCTCGTGAATCCGGCCCTCGAACGGATCAACGGCGTTCCGGCGGAGCTGCACGTGGGGCGGCGGATCGGCGACATGCTGCCGTCGCTCGACACGGGAGGTCTGGAGACGGCGCTGCGGGCGGTGCTCGCCACGGGGGAGCCGCTGCTCGACCACACGACGAAGGGGCGCACTCCGGCGGACCCGGACCACGACCACTCGTGGTCGGTGTCGCTGTCGCGGCTCGAAGGGCCCGAGGGCCGGGTCCTGGGCGTCGCGGTGTCGGTGATCGACGTGACGGAGCGGCACCGGGCGGACGCGGCGGCGGACCGGTCGCGGCGGCGGCTGGCGCTGATCGCGGATGCCTCGGCGCGGGTGGGCACCACCCTGGAGGTGGAGCGGACGGCGGACGAGCTGGCGTCGGTGGTGGTGCCGGAGCTCGCGGACATCGCGGCGGTCGACGTGCTGGACTCGGTCCTCGCGCTGCGGCGGCCGGGGGCGCCGGAGGAGGGCCCGGAGCTGTTCCGGGCGCTGGCGGTGAAGGCGGCGGGGCGGACGGAGGCGCTGCCGGCGGCGGACCCGCCGGGGGCGGTGGCGATGTACGGGGCGGACCGGCTCGTCACCCGGTGTGTGCACACGGGTCTGCCGGTGCTCGTGGAGCACGTCGGACCGGGGGACCTGTCGCGGATCGCCCGCAGTCCGCAGGCGGCGGAGCTGCTCGCCCGGGCCGGGGTGCATTCGTATCTGGCGGTGCCGCTGATCGCGCGCGGCGAGGTGCTGGGGGCGCTCGACCTGAAGCGGGACCGGAACGCGCTGCCGTTCGACGGCGACGACGTGCTGCTCGCGACGGAGCTGGCGGCCCGGGCGGCGGTCAGCATCGACAACGCGCGCTGGTACCAGAGCGTGCGGAACTCGGCGGTGACGCTCCAGCGCAGCCTGCTGCCGGGCGCACCGCCGGAGCTCGCGGGCCTGGAGATCGCGGCCCGGTACCAGCCGGCGCAGGCGTCGAGCGAGGTCGGCGGGGACTGGTACGACGTGATCCCGCTGCCCGACGACAAGACGGCGCTGGTGGTCGGGGACGTGATGGGCAGCGGGATCGACGCGGCGGCGACGATGGGCCGTCTGCGGACCGCGACCTGCGCCTTCGCCGACCTCGACCTCTCCCCCGCGCAGGTGCTCCGGCATCTGGACCGGATCACCGCGGGTCTTGAGCACTACATCGCCACGTGCCTGTTCGCGGTGCACGACCCGGTGCGCGGCCGGTGCCGGATCGCGAACGCGGGCCATCTGCCGCCCGTGCGCGTCCCGGTGGACGGGCCGGCCGAGCTGGTCCGGCTGTCGACGGGGGTGCCGCTGGGCGTCGGCGGCGGCAGCTTCCACACGGCGCGGGTGCCGTTCCGGCCGGGGGACCGTCTGGTGCTGTACACGGACGGCCTGATCGAGACCCGTGACGAGGGGATCGACGAGCGGCTCGAACTGCTCGTGGGGCTGCTCGACGAGGCCCGCGGGCCCTTGGAAGAGACCTGCGACCTGCTGCTGCGGGCGCTGCGCCGGCCGGGTGCGCCGGACGACGTGGCGCTGCTGATCGCGCGGAGCACGGGATGACGGCCCGGGACGGGCCCGGCGCGGGCCGCGGGAACGGGGGACGGCGGGACCCCGGTGCGGGCCGGTGGTGGAACCGGGGGCGGGGCGGGGCGCGCGGGCGGGAGCGGGAAGGGCGGGCGACCGGGCTGCGGAGCCTCGCCGGGCAGGTGTTCGCGCTCGAGGCGCTGATCGCGCTGCTTGTGATCGCGGCGGCGGTGTTCGTGACGTTCCACCAGGCGCGCCTCGACACCGAGCGGGACGCCCGGATCCGCTCGCTCGCGGTCGCGGAGGGCTTCGCGCACGCGCCGGGCGTCGACGCGGCGCTGATGTCCGCCGATCCGACGGCGGAGCTGCAGAGCCGGGCGGAGGCGACCCGGCGGGCGACGGGCGTCGACTTCATCGCGGTGCTGAGCCCGTCCGGGGTGCGCTACACCGACTCGGAGCCGGAGCTGATCGGGCGGAAGGCGACCGGGGACCTCTCGCGGGCGGCGGTGGACGGCGAGTCGTTCACCGAGCTGTTCCACGGCGCCCCGAACGACGCGGTACGGGCCGTGGTCCCGGTGGAGGACGAGCGCGGCCGGATCGTCGGCATGGTGAGCAGCGGCATCGAGGTGGAGAGCATCACGCACGCGGTGGAGGGCCGGCTGCCGCTGCTGATCGGTGCGGCGGGCGGGGCGCTCGCGCTCGCGGTGGGCGGGGCGGCGCTGGTGAGCCGGCGGCTGCGGCGGCAGACGCACGGTCTCGGCCCGGCGGAGATGACCCGGATGAAGGAGCATCACGAGGCGGTGCTGCACGCGGTCCGCGAAGGGGTGCTGATCGTGGGCGCGGACCGCCGGCTGCTGCTCGCCAACGACGAGGCCCGCCGTCTCCTCGGGCTCGCCGCGGACGCGGAGCGGCGGCACGTCTCGGAGCTCGGTCTCGATCCCCGTACGGTCGAGCTCCTGGAGTCGGGCCGGTCGGCGACCGACGAGGTGCACCGGGCGGGCGACCGGCTGCTCGCGGTGAGCGTCCGGCCCACCGTCGCGGGCGGCGCGGAGTCCGGGTGCGTGATGACGATGCGGGACACCACGGAGCTCGCCGCCCTGACGGGCCGGGCCGCGGTGGCCCGGGGCCGGCTCCAGCTGCTGTACGAGGCGGGGGTGCGGATCGGGACGACCCTGGAGGTCGTACGGACGGCGGAGGAGCTGGCGGAGGTGGCGGTGCCGCGGTTCGCGGACTTCGCCACCGTGGAGCTTCTCGAACCGGTGCTGCGCGGGGAGGAGCCGCCGGAGACCGGGGCGGCGGCCACGGAGCTGCGGCGGACGGCGCTGAGCGGGCTGCGGCCCGACCAGCCGCTCCAGCCCGTCGGGGACACCGTCCGCTTCGACGTGCCCAGCACGCCGATGGCGAAGGCCCTGCACGCGGGGCACGCCGTGGTGCAGCCGGAGCTGGCGTCGGCGGAGGGCTGGCGGGCGCAGGACCCGGAGGGTGCGGCCCGGGCGCTGGCGTACGGGATGCACTCGCTGCTCACGGTGCCGCTGCTGGCCCGCGGGGTGGTCCTCGGGATGGCGAACTTCTGGCGCGCGGACACCCCGGAGCCGTTCGGCGAGGAGGACCTGTCGTTCGCGGAGGAGCTGGCGGCGCGGGCGGCGGTGGCGATCGACAACGCGCGCCGGTTCACCCGGGAGCACGCGATGGCGGTGACGCTCCAGCGGAGCCTGCTGCCCCGGGTGCTGCCGGACCAGAGCGCGGTGGAGGTGGCGTACCGCTATCTCCCGGCGAAGGCGGGGGTGGGCGGCGACTGGTTCGACGTGATCCCGCTGCCGGGTGCGCGGGTGGCGCTGGTGGTGGGCGACGTGGTCGGGCACGGCCTGCACGCGGCGGCGACGATGGGGCGGCTGCGGACGGCGGTGCACAACTTCTCGACCCTGGACGTGCCGCCGGACGAGCTCCTCGGCCATCTCGACGAGCTGACGGGCCGGATCGACGACGTGGAGACGGGGGGCGCGGAAGGCGCGGACGCCGTAGGGCGGCGGCGGGACGAGGGCATCACCGGTGCGACCTGTCTGTACGCGATCTACGATCCGGCGTCCGGGCTGTGCACGATGGCGAGCGCCGGGCATCCGGGCCCCGCGCTGGTGAGCCCGGACGGGCGGGTCGAGTTCCCCGAGCTGTCGCCGGGGCTGCCGCTCGGCCTGGGGCTCGGCGACGTGCCGTTCGAGGCGGCCGAGCTGCGGCTGCCGGAGGACAGCAAGCTGGTCCTGTTCACGGACGGGCTCCTGGAGGACCACGGCCGGGACATGGACACCGGGCTCGGGCTGCTGCGGTCCGCGCTCGCCCGCCCGGACCGCAGCCCCGAGCAGACCTGCGCCGACGTCCTCGCCACGCTCCTGTCCGCCACGCCCCGCGACGACATCGCCCTGCTCGTGGCCCGCACCCAGCGCCTCGACCGGTCTCGGATCGCCGAGTGGGAGGTCGTACGGGACCCGTCGGCGGTCTCGCCGGTACGGAACGCGGCGGCGGCGAAGCTGGCCGAGTGGGGGCTCGAAGGGCTCGCCTTCTCGGCCGAACTGGTCCTCAGCGAACTCATCACGAACGCCGTGCGGTACGGGGCCGATCCGGTACGCGTACGGCTCCTCCACGACCGGGCCCTGATCTGCGAGGTGTCCGACGGCAGCAGCACGTCCCCGCACCTGCGGCACGCGGCCACGACCGACGAGGGCGGCCGCGGGCTCTACCTCGTCGCCCAGTACGCCGACCGCTGGGGCACCCGTTACGCCCGCCGCGGCAAGACGATCTGGGCCGAACTCCGCGCGGGCGCCGGCGACGCCGAGCCGGTCGCGACGGCCGTGCCGGACCTGGACGCGCTGGAGGACCTCGCCTGGTGACGGCGAGGCGGACCACCACGACCCTTGGTATACCAAGCCGTGGTATACCAGAAGGCGCCCCTTCGCCCCTTCGCCCCTTCGCCCCTTCGCCCCTTCGCCCCTTCGCCCCTTCGCCCCTTCGCCCCTTCGCCCCTTCGCCCTCGCCCCGCCACCCCAAGGAGCCCCCGTGACCACGCCGCAGCCCCGCACCGCGACCCTGTTCCACGACGTACGCCCCTTCGGCGGCCCGGCGCGCGACCTGTTCGCGGTGGACGGGGTCCTCGTGGCGGAGGTCCCGGCGGACGCGCGGGTCGAGCGCGTGGACGGGGGCGGGCGGCTGGCGCTGCCGACGCTGGTCGACGCGCACATCCACCCCGACAAGACGTCCTGGGGCGAGCCGTGGCACAGCCGGCGGCCCGCCCGGGGCATCGCCGAGTACGTCGAGGGGGACGTGGAACTGGCCCGCGCGCTGCCGACCCCGGTGGGCGAGCGGGCGCTGCGCCTGATGTCCCACGCGGCGGCGCGGGGCACGCGGGCGATGCGCGCCCACGCGGACGTGGCTCCGGCGTTCGGGCTCGCGGGGATCGAGGGCGTCGCCGAGGCCGCGGCGAAGCTCGCCGGGGTGGTGGACGTGGAGCTGGTGGCCTTCCCGCAGCACGGGGTGGTGCGGACGCCGGGAGTGGCCGAGCTCCTCGCCGAAGCGGCCGCGAGCGGTCTCGTCACGCACATCGGCGGGATCGACCCGGCCGGTTTCGACGCCGAGGGCGACCACGACGGCGACCAGCTGGGCACGGTCTTCGGCCTCGCCGAGAAGCACGGGCTCGGGCTCGACATCCACCTCCACGACCGGGGCGAGCAGGGCCTGGCCCCGCTGCGCGACATCGCGGCCCGCACCCGCGCCCTCGGTCTCCAGGGCCGGGTGAGCGTGGCGCACGCCTTCGCGGTGGCGCAGCTGTCCGGGCGCGAGCTGGACGAGACGGCGGACCTGCTCGCGGACGCCGGGGTCTCGCTGACGACGGTGGCGCTCTCGGTGACGACGATCCTGCCGTTCCGGCGGCTCGCCGAGCGCGGGGTGCGGGTCGGTCTCGGCTCGGACGGGGTGCGGGACAGCTGGAGCCCGTTCGGGAACGCGGACATGCTGCACCGCGCCTGGCTCGCCGCCTGGGCGCTCGACGTGCGGCTCGACGAGGAGATCGAGGCCTGCTTCCGGCTGGCCGCCGACGGCGGCGCGGAACTCCTCGGCCTCCCGAAGGCGGACCTCGCGCCGGGCTCCCCGGCCGACTTCATGCTCGTGGACGGCGAGTGCCTGCCGCAGACCGTGGTGGACCTGCCCCGGCGCGACCTCGTGGTCCGCGCGGGCCGGGTGGTGGCCAGGGACGGCCGCCTGGTGTGACGGCACGACAGGGGGCGCCGGCCGGTCTGCGAGGATCGGACGTCCACCGCCCCCCACGCCCTCCTGGAGCCCTCCCCATGACCACCCCCCGCCCCGCCGGTGAGGACGGCCGCCCGTCCCTGCGCGAGCGCGTGTACGTGGAGCTGCGCGAGCGGATCGTCGAGGCGGAGTACCCGGCGGGCACGCGGCTCGTGGAGCGGGAGATCGCCGACGAGCTCCGGGTCTCGCGGGTGCCGGTGCGCGAGGCGATGCAGCGGCTCGAATCGGAGGGCTTCCTCTCGGTGCGGCCGCGCCGGGGCGCGGTGGTGACGGACTTCGGCCCGCGTGACGCCGCGTACCTCTTCGACGTGCGGGAGAACCTGGAGGGCCTGGCCGCCCGCCTCGCCGCCCGGCACGCCACCGCCGCTCAGCTCGACGACCTGGAAGGGCTGCTCGCCCGCGCGAGGAGGGCGTCCGAGGCGGGGCGGCTGCGCGAGGCGGTCTCCCTCAACGCCGACTTCCACCGGCGGATCGTCGAACTCTCCGGCAACCCCCTCCTGGTGGACCTGATGGCCCCGCTCGACTCCCGGCTGCGCCGCCTCTTCCGGCTCACCTCCGCGCAGTCCGACGGCGAGCCGATGTGCGGCGCCCACGAGCGGCTCTACGCGGCCGTCCGCGACCGCGACGAGGACCGCGCCGAGGCCCTGGCCCGCGCCCACGTCGCCGACACCCGCGCCGCGGCCCGGCGCCTCCTCCCCGAACCCCCGGAGGAGGACGCCTCCTAGGGGGTGCCCCTCACAGCTCCCCCAGTGCCCTGCGGACCGCGTCCAGGTCCTCGTCGGAGGCCAGTCCCGCGTGGTAGAGCCGCAGTTCGGTGGCGCCCTCGGCGCGGGCCCGCGCGCCGAGCCCGGCCAGCCGCTCCGGGGCGCCGCCCATGCCGGTGACGACGGAGAGGTTGGCGGCGAGGACGGAATCCGGGCGGGCGTGGGCGGCGAAGGCGGCGAGCTTCGGGGGGCGGGCGACGACCCCGTCCGCGAGGCCCAGGATGTGCGCCGGGTCGGTGCCGGCGTCGGCGCCGCAGCGGTACGGGTCGGGGTCGGCGTGCAGCAGGACGCGGAAGCCGGGCGGGGCGGCGGCCCGTACGGCGGCCACGGCGGCCTCCTGGAAGCCGCGGGCGGTCCCGGCGCGCCAGGCGAGGGCGGGGGCCTCCAGGGCGCCGAGGCCGCCCGCGGGTCCCTTGCCGGCCCACACGGGTTCCAGGGCGGCGCGCACGGCGGCGGCCAGTTCGTCGGGGTCGGCGCCCCCGTCTCCGTACCCCTGCCGGCAGGCGGGGCAGAAGCAGAGCGACATCAGGTACCGCTCGCGCTCCTCCAGGGCGATCCCGCCGGTCTTGTCGTGGGCGTGCAGGTGGGCGAGGCCGTACCAGCCGCAGGATTCCAGTTCGGTGCCGGCGGCGCCGGGGCGTACGGCGGCCTCGGCGGCGAGGTCGACGAGGAGCTCTCGGACGTCGGGGCGGGCGACGCAGGGGGCCCAGGGGTAGCGGTCGCCGTAGGCGTTGACGACGGAGGTCTCGGGGTGTTCGGCGCCGAGCCGGGAGTTGTGCGCGAGGACGACCCAGCTGTGCACGTCGAGGCCGGTGTCCGCGAGGGCTTCGGCGGCCCGCCCGTACGCGTCGCCGGGTGCCCACTCCCCCGCCGGGTACGGGCGGAGGGCGCGGCCCGCCCAGCGGTCCGGGTCCGGCGGGTAGAGCACGGCGGCGTGGTCGGCGGTGACGATCCGGTGGGCCGGGTGGCGGGGACTCAGGGCCCGGGTGGAGTGGTAGGCGGCGGCCAGGGTGACCTGGGCGATGCCGAGTCCGGCGAGCAGCGCGGGCGCGGCGGGGTCTCCGTCGACGTCCCACGGGTAGAGGAAGGCTCCCGCCCTCATGCTCCGGCCTCCTTGAGGAGGGCCCGGCCGCGCTCGACGAGGGCGGCGAGTTCGCGCAGGTGGGCGGGGGTGGGCTCGCTGAGCGGCGGCCGTACCTCGCCGACGTCCAGGCCTCCGGCCCGTACCGCCGCCTTGACGAGGGAGACGGCGTATCCCCGTCCCTGGTCGCGGAGTTCGACGAGCGGCCGGAAGAAGCCGTCGACGAGCAGGTCGACGGTGGCGTCGTCGCCGGCGGCGAGGGCGCGGTGGAAGGCGAGGGCGAGGTCGGGGGCGAAGCAGAAGACGGCGGAGGAGTAGAGGGTGACGCCGATGGCCCGGTAGGCGGCGCCGGTGAGTTCGGCGGTCGGCAGGCCGTTGAAGTACAGCAGGTCGAGGCCTTCGGCGCGGACGGCGCTGACGATCCGCTGCATGAGGCCGAGGTCGCCGTGGCCGTCCTTGAGGCCGATGACGCCGTCGGTGCGGGCGAGGGCGACGGCGGTCTCGGGGGTGAGGATCGCGTTGTCGCGCTGGTAGACGATGACGTCGAGCGAGGTGGCGGCGGCGAGTTCGGTGTAGTGGCGGAGCAGTCCGGCCTGGTCGGCGACGACGAGGTACGGGGGCATGGCGAGGAGCCCGTCCGCGCCCGCCTCCTCGGCGAGGCGGGCGAACGCGACGGCGAGCGCGGTGCCGTAGCCGGTGCCGGCGACGACCGGGACGCGGCCCGCGGCCTCCTCGACGGCGGCGGCGACGCAGTCGCGGTACTCCTCGGGGCCGAGGGCGTGGAACTCGCCGGTGCCGCAGCAGGCGAACACGGCGGCGGCGCCCGCGTCGACTCCGGCGCGGACGTGGGCCCGGAAGGCGTCGAGGTCGACGGAGCCGTCCGGCGCGAAGGCGGTGACGGGGAAGAAGAGCAGGCCGTCGAGCCGGCCGGCGAGCGGGGCAGTGGTCACGGGCGCTCCCAGGGAAGTCCGTCGTACACAGATGCCGCACACAGATGCTGTGCACAGTCATGACTGTCATCCATATGCTTGAACGATGCCGTCAGGCACGCTAGATCAGCCCCGAACAAGGGTCAAGGCGAAGTGCGCCGGGATGACCGACCCTTGACGCTCCGTCGGACCGCTCCCTAGCGTGTCCATGGTTGTGAACGACGCTTGACCAGCCGCATGGCACCCGACGGAGGAGACCCGCCCCATGCCCGCACCCCGCACCGTCCTGCTCACCGGCGCCGCCGGAGGCGTCGGCACGCTGATGCGGGAGCTGCTGCCCCCGTACGGCTACGCGCTCCGCCTCCTGGACGCCGTCCCCGTGCCCGGCGAGCCGGACGCGGTCGTCGCCGACCTCGCGGACCGCGCGGCGCTGCGCGAGGCGGTGCGGGGCGTCGACGCGATCGTGCACCTGGCGGGCATCTCCCTGGAGGCCGACTTCGAGAAGATCATGGCCGCCAACATCGCCGGCACCCACCACCTCTACGAGACCGCCCGCGAAGAGGGCGTCCGGCGCGTGGTGTTCGCCTCCAGCAACCACGCCGTCGGCTTCACCCCGCGCCCGCGTGCGGGCGACCCCCTGATCCCGGTCGACACCCCGCACCGCCCCGACACCTTCTACGGCCTCTCCAAGTGCTTCGGCGAGGACCTGGCGCAGCTCTACTGGGACCTGCACGGCATCGAGACCGTCTCCGTCCGCATCGGCTCCTGCTTCCCCGAGCCCACGTCCGTGCGGATGCTCTCGATGTGGCTCAGCCCCGCCGACTGCGCCCGCCTCCTGCACGCCGCGCTCACCGCCCCCGACGTGGCCCACACCGTCGTGTACGGCTCCTCGGCCAACACGCGCGCGTGCTGGGACCTCGGCAGCGCCCGGGCGCTCGGCTACGAGCCGCGGGACGACTCGGAGCCGTACGCGGAGAAGCTCGTCGCCGAGAAGGGATACCCGCCGGAAGGCAGCGCCGACGACCTCTATCTGGGCGGCCACTTCTGCGTGGACCCGCCCCGCTGGCCGCACTGAGCGGGGGGCGGCCATGCGGGGGACGGGGGTACGCAGGACCCGGCCGGACTGATACGGGGGAGCCGGCCGGGGCCCGGGTCTCGGTGCGCGCTGGCGACCGGACCTGCCCACCGTAGGCCCGCACGAAGATCATCGCGATCCGCGGAACGCGACCCCTGTCCGGAATACGCGACGAATGGGCGCACAGAAGCACGAACCGGCGTGCAGGGGGCACACAGCGCGCCCGTCGGCCCCTCGCCCCGCCCCGCACCGCGCGCCCCCGGTGCGTCAGCGGCCCTCGCGGAGCGTCCGGGACGGCGATTCGCCGAACCTCTCCCGGTAGCGGGCCGCGAACCGGCCCTGGTGCGCGAAGCCCCAGCGCCACGCCACCTCGCTCACGCTCACCTCGTCGGGAGCCGCCGCCCTGAGCTCCTCGTGGACCCGGTCGAGCCGGACCTCGCGGACGTACGCCATCGGCGACATCCCCACGTACTCGCGGAACGACTCCTGGAGGCGCCGCACGCTGACCCGGGAGAGGGCCGCGAGCTCGGTCGTCGTGAAGGGGTACTCGGGGCGCTCCCGCACCGCGTCCATCGCCCGCTTGACCGGCGCCGGGCGGAGCGGCTCCGCCGGGTGGGCGAGCGCCTCGCGCCAGGGGTGGTCGGCGGCGAGCAGCAGCCCGTTCAGGAGGGCCTCCTGGAGGGGCCGCGCCACCAGTTCGTGCCGGGCGAGGCCCTCGCCCGCGAGCGCCTCCGCGGCGACCTGCCGGGCGAAGCGCACCCAGCTGAGGCCGGGGCCGCTCGTGATGTCCAGGTGGGGCGCGAAGGCGAGCGGGCCGCCCGGCGGCCGGCCGATGAGCTCGCCCAGGCGCTCGCGCAGCGCGGCCGCCCCCACCTTCACCGACAGCGCGCGGCAGTCCCCGCTCCAGCGGTCCAGATAGGTGTCCCCGGACGGGTCGAGGAGCAGCGCCTCGGCCGGCGAGGCGACGATCGTGGGCCCGTGGCCCTGGCGCAGCTCCATCGTCCCGCTGAGCGGCGCGTTCAGGTGGTAGGCGCCGAGCTCGCCGAAGCTCATCCGCACGTCGGCGCCGCAGCTCAGGTCGCCGATGACCAGCGGCCCCAGCGTCACGGTGTCGAAGCGGGCCGCGAAGGGCCGCCGCTCCCCCGCCAGGACGTCCATCCGGTTCGCGTAGTAGCGCGTGTCGAGCTCCAACCGCGCCTCGTCCACGTCCTCCGTCCGGAACGAACGCCCGCCCATCGACCCCGCGGCGTCCGCGGTCCCCACTGCACCCATGGACCGAAAGAATATTCATATGACGGATCTGACCGGGAACGGCAGGATGCCCGGCATGCCACGACCCCATGGATTCAGCTACGAACAGCGCGCGGACGGCTCGGTCGTCCTCACCCACCAGGGGCGCGCCGCCGGCGTGCTGCGCGGCGGGCGCGCCGAGAAGTTCCTCGCGGAGGTGGAGTCGGGCGACGCCCAGCTGGTCATGGCCCGGTGGACGGGCTCGTACCGCTTCGGGAACGAGCGGCAGGCCAGGAACCACCCCCGTAACCAGGGCCGCCGGTAACCAGGGTGGCCGAACCGGGCGCGGGTAAGGGAACGGCAAAGGGACCCGGATCGTTAGCCCTGGCATGACCGCTATGACCCCCGGCTCGAACATCCCTCTCACCGCCGCGCGCGTGGCGGTGGACGTCGCCGCCCCGGTGCGGCTCGACGTCTCGGGCCTGCTGCTCGGCGCCAACGGCAAGGTGCGCTCGGACGACGACTTCATCTTCTACAACCAGCCCACCGGGCCCGGCGTCTCCTACCGCTCCGGCGGCGGGACCGCCCCCGACGCCATCCTGGTGGACACCGGCGCCGTCCCGGCCGGCGTCGAGCGGATCGTCGTCACGGCGAGCCCCGACGCCGCCGGCCAGACCTTCCAGGGCATCGAGCCCACGGCCACCCTGCGCAACGCGGACGACGGCACCGTCCTCGCCACCTTCACGCCCCCGAGCCTGGCCACCGAGACGGCCCTGGTGGTCGTCGAGATCTATCTGCGCAACGGCGCCTGGAAGGCCCGCGCGGTGGGCCAGGGGTACGCGAACGGCCTGGCCGGCATCGCGACCGACTTCGGCGTCTCGGTGGACGAGGAGCCGGCCGCCGCCCCCGCCGCCCCCGCCGCCGTCGCCCCGCCGGTCCCGCCCGCGCCGCCCGCCGCCCCAGTGGACCCGCGGATCGCCGCCCCGCCGGCGCCGCCCGCTCCCCCGGCCGCCGCGCCCGCCGCCCCCGTCTCCACCGGCAAGATCAACCTCGACAAGGGCCGGGTCAGCCTCCAGAAGAACCAGACGGTGTCCCTGGTCAAGGGCGGCCGCCCGCTGCTCTCCCAGGTCAAGATGGGCCTCGGCTGGGAGCCCGCCTACCGCGGCAAGGACATCGACCTGGACGCCTCCGTCATCGCGTACGGCCCGCAGCGCAACCACCTGGACAGCTGCTACTTCGGCAAGCTGTCCATCCTGAACGGCTCGATCAAGCACTCCGGCGACAACCTCACGGGCGAGGGCGCGGGCGACGACGAGGTGATCGTCGTCGACCTCGGCCGCCTTCCGGCCGACGCCACCGGCCTGGTCTTCACGGTCAACTCCTTCTCCGGCCAGAAGTTCACCGAGGTCGCCAAGGCCTACTGCCGGCTCATCGACGCCGCGACCGGCGAGGAGCTGGTCCGCTTCGACCTCACCACCGCCGAGCCGCAGACCGGCGTCATGATGGCCAAGCTCATCAAGCAGTTCTCCGGCGAGTGGGAGATGACCGCGATGGGCGAGTTCGTGAAGTCCCGGACCGTCCGGGGCATGGTGAAGCCGGCCGCCCAGTCACTCTGAGCGGCCGGCCGCGGCGCCGCTAGAACAGGGCGCTGTAGGCGTTGAGGGCGGGCTGGCCGCCGAGGTGGGCGTAGAGCACGGTCGAGTCCCGGCCGATCTCCCCCCGGTCCACCAGGTCGACCATGCCCGCCATCGACTTCCCCTCGTAGACGGGGTCCGTGACCATGCCCTCGGTGCGGGCGGCGAGCCGCATCGCGTCGAGGGTGGCCTCGTCCGGGACGCCGTACACCCCGCCGTGGTAGCGCTCGTCCAGCTCCACGTCGGCCGCCGTCACCTCGCGCTCGACGCCGATGAGGGCGGCCGTGTTCCGGGCGATCCGGGTGATCTGCTCGTGCGTCGGGCCGGGCTTCGCCGAGGCGTCGACGCCGATGATCCGGCGGGCCGGGCCGCCCTCCTCGGCGAGCGCGGCGAAGCCCGCGACCATGCCGGCCTGGGTGGAGCCGGTCACCGAGCAGACGACGACCGTGTCGAAGAAGACGCCGAGCTCCCGCTCCTGTTCGGCCACCTCGTAGGCCCAGTTCGCGAAGCCGAGCCCGCCGAGCCGGTGGTCGGAGGCGCCGGCCGGGATCGCGTACGGCTTCCCGCCGCCCTCCTCGACCTCCCGCAGCGCCTGCTCCCAGCTCTCCTTGAAGCCGATGCCGAAGCCGGCCTTCACCAGGCGCACGTCGGCGCCCGCGAGCCGGCTGATCAGGATGTTGCCGACCTTGTCGTAGACCGGGTCGGGCCAGTCGACCCAGCTCTCCTGGACCAGGACGCACTTCAGTCCCGCCCGCGCGGCGACGGCGGCGACCTGCCGGGTGTGGTTGGACTGCACGCCGCCGATGGACACGAGGGTGTCGCAGCCCTGCGCGAGGGCGTCCGCGACCAGGTACTCCAGCTTGCGGGTCTTGTTCCCGCCGTACGCCACACCCGAGTTGCAGTCCTCGCGCTTGGCCCACAGCGTGGCCCCGCCCAGATGATGCGTGAGCCGCTCCAGCGGATGGACCGGCGAAGGCCCGAAGAGGAGCGGGTAGCGTTCGAAGTCGGTGATCGGCAAGGCGGCTCCCGGTGAGTGGCGGCTGCTGGGACGACTGGGGCTGTTCAGGGGGTGCGTTCCGCGGGGGCCGGGATGCCGGTGACCTCGGCGACCTCGATGGCGTCGTCCGCGAGCTGTTCGAGCGCCGCCCAGATCTCGGTGGTGACGCGGACCGCCTCCTCGGCGTCCCCCGCCGCGCAGGCGTCGATGAGCCGGGCGTGCAGTTCGGCCGAGCCGCAACTTCCGGAGTCGCCGAAGAGCCGCCGTTCGACACGGCGGATGAGCGGGGTGTAGCGCGCGATCGTGGCGGCGGCGGCGTGGTTGCCGCTGGCGACCACGAGGACCTCGTGCAGTTCGTCGTCGGCGCTCAGGGCGGCCTCGACGTCGGAGGCGCGGACGGCGGCGGCGAAGCGCTCGTTGGCCTCGCGCATGGCCCGGATGCCCTCGGGGCCGAGGAGGGGTACGCCGGTGCGGGCGGCGAGTTCGTGCATCACGCGCACCACCGAGGCGGCGTCGCGGACGACCCGGCTGACCGGCCGGGTGACCCGGGTGTAGCTCTGGGGCTTGGACTCGACGAGTCCCTCGTCGCCGAGCCGGGCCAGGGCCTCGCGCACGGGTGCGCGCGAGAGCCCGAGCCGTTCGGCGAGATCGGCGTCCTTCAGCGGGGCGCCGGGCGCGAGGTCGCCGCGCACGATGGCCTCGCGCAGTGCCTCGTACGCCCGGTCACGCAGCAGGGTCCGGCCCACGGGCCGCAGTGCGTCCATGGGCTGACATGTTAGATGTCAGCCCATGGGGGTGAACAGGGATCAGTTTCGGCCCCCCCGACCGGGAGAGGGCCGTGCGTCGGGACCTAGCCGCGCGGCTGGCGGCGCCACGGGCCGGTGATGGCCACCATGATGCCCGGGTCCTGGATGTTGGCGAACAGGGTGTCGCCGTCGGGCGAGAAGGTCACGCCGGTGAACTCGCTGTCGTTGAGGTCGTTCCGGGCGATCGCGTACGTGCGGCCGGAGTCGGTGGCGCCGAAGAGGTGCTGGACCCCCTCGCCGTCCTCGGCGATGACGAGCCCGCCGTAGGGCGAGACGGTGATGTTGTCGGGGCCGTCGTAGGCACCGTCCTCGGCGGGCGCCGGGTTCACGCCGAGCAGCACCTTGAGGGTGAGGGTGCGGCGCTTGGGGTCGTAGAACCAGACCTGGCCGTCGTGCGCGGCGCCGGGGCTCTCCGCGCGCGCGTAGGAGGAGACGACGTAGGTGCCGCCGTCGGCCCACCACATGCCCTCCAGCTTGCGGGCGCGGGTGACCTGGCCGTCGGCGAACTGCTTGCGGACGGCGGTGGTGCGGCCGTCGCGGTCGGGGACGTCGACCCAGTCGACGCCGTAGACGGTGCCGATCCGGGTGGCGCGCGAGAGGTCGTCGACGAACCGGCCCGTGGAGTCGGTGCACTTGAAGGCCTGGAGCACACCGGCGTCGTCGGCGAGGGTACGGAGCTTCCCGCGGCCGTGCTCGAAGCCCGCCGGCGGCGTCCAGCGGAAGAGCAGCCCGTTGGGGTTGGAGGCGTCCTCGGTGAGGTAGGCGTGACCGCGCTTGGGGTCGACGACGACGGCCTCGTGGTCGTAGCGGCCGAAGGCCTTGACCGGCTTCGGGTCGAGGTTGGCGCGGCGGTCGCGCGGGTCGACCTCGAAGATGTAGCCGTGGTCCTTCGTCATGCCGTTCACGCCGGCGCGGTCGGAGTTCTCCTCGCCGGTCAGCCAGGTGCCCCAGGCGGTGCGGCCGCCGGCGCAGTTGGTGGAGGTGCCGGCGATGCCGACCCACTCGGCGACGGTGCCGTCGCGGTGCACCTCGACGACCGTGCAGCCGCCGGCCGCGGCCGGGTCGTAGACGAGGCCCTCGGTGAGCGGCACCGGGTGGGCCCACTTGGCGCGGGGGCCCTTCAGCTCGTGGTTGTTGACGAGGTACGTGGTGCCGCGCGGGCCCGCGAAGGCGGCCGTGCCGTCGTGGTTGGACGGCGTGAACTCGCCGCTCTCCAGGCGCGTCACGCCGCTGTGCGTGATGACGCGGTACGAGAATCCGGCGGGCAGCGCGAGTATCCCGTCCGGGTCGGCCTCCAGCGGCCCGTACCCGAGCGTGCGGCCGTGGTGGTGGCCGTGCTCGTGGCCCGCCCCGTACGTCTCCGGCTCGTCGGAGGCGAGCGCCTCGGGCGCGGTGGCGAGGGCCCCGACGACACCGGTGAGGGCGAGGCCCGCACCGGTGGCGGCGGACTGCTTGGCGAACTCTCTGCGGTTGAGAGGCATGGTGTGGGGTTCTCCCTGTGACGGCCGGATCTCGCGCGCCACCCTGCCCCGCCTCCGCGAACACCGCCTGAACGCCACGGAAACACCACCGGACGCCGCCCACCCGGGCTGGGACCGGGCGCGGGGCCTCAGGACCCCGCGCGCGAGCGGGCCTTGAAGGCGGCCTTGCGGGCGTCCTTCGCGGCCGTCTTGTCGCGGTGGAGGCGGCCCATCGCCTCCAGGACCTCGGCGGTCGCCGGGTGTTCGACCCTCCAGGCGGCCTCGAAGAAGCCGCTGTGCCGGCCGGTGAGGCCCTCGATGAGCTCCTGGAGCTCCTCCAGGTCGCCGTCCGAGCCGAGCTGGGCGGCGATGGTGTCGATGGCCAGCCAGAAGATCATCGACTCCGGCGGCGCGGGCACGTCCGCCGCGCCCCGCTCGGCGAGCCAGACCCGGGCCAGGCCGCCGAGTTCGGCGTCGTCCAGCACCTCGCGTACCGCGGGCTCGGCCTCGGGGCCCACCAGGGAGAGCGTCTGCTGGCAGTGCAGGCGGCGCAGCGGCGAGCCGGCGTCGGAGCCCCGGGCGGCGGCGAGCAGTTCGCGGGCGGCGCTGACCGCGTCGCGGCCGGCGAGCCACGCGGCGGTCTCCTCGCGGGCGGCGCCCTCGGGGTAGCCGGCGATGCCGTCGAGGAGCGCGTCGGCGCCCTTCTCCGTCAGGTCGCCGACGGCGGGCGCGTCGACGCCGGCCTCCAGCATGCGGGCCCGGATGCCGTAGAGCCCGAGGGGGGTGAGCCGGACCATGCCGTACCGGGAGACGTCCTCGTCGTCGACGGGCGGCGCGGGCTCCTCGCCCTCCTCGGCCATCAGGGCCTCGTCGACGGGCTGGTACTCGACGAGGCCGATCGGCTCCAGGAGCCGGAACTGCTCGTCGAGCCGCATCATCGCGTCGGAGACCTGCTCCAGGACGTCGTCGGTGGGCTCGCCCATGTCGTCGGGCACGACCATGGACGCGGCGAGCGCGGGCAGCGGCACCGGGCCCTCGCCGGCGCCGCCCTCGCTGACGGTCAGCAGGTAGAGGTTGCCGAGGACGCCCTCCAGGAAGTCGGCCTCCGCCTCGGGGTCCCAGTCGAGGGCCTCGAAGTCGACCTCGCCGTCCTCGCCGACGATGGCGTCCAGGTCGTCGAGGACGGGGGCGACGGCGTCCGCGAAGACCGCGTCGAAGCCGTCGAGCCAGAGCGCGAGGACGTCCTGGGGGGAGCCGCCGGTGACGAGCGCCAGGTTCTCGCCGGGGGCGGCGCGCCCGGGCGTCTCGCCGCCCTCGGTCTCCTCGCCGTCCTCGACGTCCACGAGCCCGGTGTCGACGGCGAGCCGCCAGGCGTCACCGGCCAGGAGCTCGGCGTCCTCCTCGCCGGCGAGGCCGAGGACCTCGACGGCCTCGGGGAGCTGTTCGTCGACGAGTTCGCCGCCCGCGTCGACCCGGGTGTCGGGCCCGGCCCAACGGGCGAGCCGTACCGCCTGGACGAGGAGGGGGGCGGCCAGGGCGTCCCGCGCCAGCTCCGCGTCCGCACGGAGCCGAACGGGGGGAAGGGTGGGGTGGTCCGCTGACATCTGGGGGGTCTCCTCGACGCGTGCGTGGGTGAAGGGGGAAGGGCTCACGGAGCGGTCCTCAGCGTAGACGCATCCGGGGGCCCGTCCGCCGGTTCACGGATCCGTCAGCCTTCGTACACCCGTCGACTCTTGACAAGTCCACCGCTCTCACCGGAGATTGACGCGCGTAGATGTTTCTGCCGATCGTCCAAGCACCCTCGGAGTCCTCTGATGTCTTCCTCCATACCGAGATCCGCCGCGGTCTCCGCCGTCGTCGCCGCCGCTCTCGCCGCCGGTCTGCTGGCGAGCTCGTCGAGCGCCGCCGCCGACGAGGCGGCCGCCGGTGTCCGCATCCACGACATCCAGGGCACGACCCGCGTCTCCCCGCTCGTCGGCAAGCAGGTCACCGGCGTCACGGGCATCGTCACCGGCGTCCGCACCTACGGCTCGCGCGGTTTCTGGATCCAGGACCCCGAGGCCGACGCGGACGCGGCGACCAGCGAGGGCATCTTCGTCTTCACCAGCTCCGTCCCGACCGTCGCCGTCGGCGACGCGGTCCGCCTGAACGGCACGGTCACGGAGTACGTCCCCGGCGGCCTGACCTCCGGCAACCAGTCGCTGACCCAGATCTCCAAGCCGGTCGTCACCGTGCTGTCGAAGGGCAACCCAGTCCCGGCCCCGGTCACGATCTCGGAGTGGTCGGTCCCCGAGGAGTACGCCCCCGAGGGCGACCCGGCCGCGGGCGGCTCGATCAACGGCCTGACGCTCGACCCGGAGACGTACGCCCTGGACTACTACGAGTCCCTGGAGGGCACCAACGTCCGGATCGACTCCTCGCGGGTCGTCGGCGCCACCGACGCGTACGCCGAGCTCTGGGTGACGGTGAAGCCCTGCGAGAACGACAACGAGCGCGGCGGCACGGTCTACGGCTCGTACGAGTCCCAGAACACCGGCCGGCTCCAGATCCAGTCGCTGACCCCGCTCGCCCAGCAGCCCTTCCCCAAGGCGAACGTCGGCGACCGGCTGACCGGCACCACCGAGGGCCCGCTCGACTTCAACCAGTTCGGCGGCTACACGCTGACCGCCCGCACCCTGGGCACGGTCGTCGACGAGGGCCTGGAGCGCGAGACCACGGACAAGCAGCACAAGAACGAGCTGGCCGTGGCGACGTACAACGTCGAGAACCTCGACCCGACCGACCCGCAGGAGAAGTTCGACGCGCTCGCCAAGGCGGTCGTCGACAACCTCGCCTCGCCCGACATCGTGGCCCTGGAGGAGATCCAGGACAACAACGGCGCCAAGAACGACGGCACGGTCGCCGCCGACGTGACGGTGAAGAAGTTCACCGACGCGATCGTGGCCGCCGGCGGCCCCGCGTACGAGTGGCGCTCGGTCGACCCGCAGAACGGCAAGGACGGCGGCGAGCCCGGCGGCAACATCCGTCAGGTCTTCCTCTTCAACCCCGAGCGGGTCTCCTTCACGGACCGCGCCGGCGGCGACGCGACCACCGCCACCGCCGTCACGGGCACCAAGGGCCGCGCGGCCCTGACCCTCTCCCCCGGCCGCATCGACCCGGCGAACGCCGCCTGGGAGGCCAGCCGCAAGCCGCTCGCGGGCGAGTTCGTCTTCCGCGGCCGCACGGTCTTCGTGATCGCCAACCACTTCGGCTCGAAGGGCGGCGACGAGTCGATCGTCTCGCACCACCAGCCGCCGAACCGTTCCTCCGAGGCGAAGCGCCTCCTCCAGGCACAGGCCGTCAACGCCTTCGTGAAGGAGATCACCGCGGTCGAGAAGCAGGCCGACGTCCTCGTCGTCGGCGACATCAACGACTTCGAGTTCTCCGGCACGACGCAGGCGCTGACCGACGGCGGCGCGCTGTACCCGGCCGTCAAGTCGCTGCCCCGCAGCGAGCGCTACTCGTACGTCTACCAGGGCAACAGCCAGGTCCTCGACCAGATCCTGACCAGCCCCGGCGTGCACCACTTCGAGTACGACAGCGTGCACATCAACGCGGAGTTCGCCGACCAGGACAGCGACCACGACCCCCAGGTCCTGCGCTTCCGCCCGTAAGCACACCCGTCCGGGAGAACCGGTCCGGTCACACGCCCGCGCTCAGGCTGAGCGCGGGCGTGTACCGCTTCACCCGGCCGCCCGTGAGCCCCGGGTGGTGGTGCACCCGCTTCCAGGCCTCGGTCAGCCGGCCCTCCTCGGCCAGCCAGTCCTCATGGGCCCGCTCGCTCTCCCACTCGGCGTAGTTCAGGACCCGGCCGCCGTCGACGGTCAGATGGAACTGTCCGCTGATCCCGCCGGACTCCCGCCCGGCCGCCGCGTCCTCCGCCAGGGCGGTGAACACCGCGTCCACCCACTCCTCCCTGCTCCCGTCCGCCCCGTCGAAGTCCGCCTCGACGATCACGACGACCCCGGGCTCCTTCGCCGTCCCCGTCCCGTCGAGGGCCGTGGAGCGGTGGATGGGCCCGTAGCGGCGGAGTTCCACCCGCTCGATGCCGGGGACGGCCGCGTCGATCTCGGCGTTCCGGTCGTCGCGGTAGGTGCGGACGAAGTCGTCGTACGCCCGCTGCTCGGTCCACTGCGAATAGTGCAGCAGCGTGTCCCCGTCGGTCCCGACGGCGACGCTGTACGAGAGCAGGCCGAGGTCCGGCCACGGGCGGCTCTCCCAGGCGGCCTTGATCGCCGCGACGGCGGCGCGCTGGCGCTCGGGGGTGCCGACCCGCCAGGTGCTGACGAGGACGGCGCCGACTCCGGGGCGGTGCAGGTCGGGGCGGGCGTCGGGGTGTGCGACGGCGTTCACGGGGTTTCTCCTCCTGCTCGGTGCGGATGGTTCGACCCTCCTCCCTCAACCACGCTTGAGGTCAAGGGAATCCTCCGTGCGACACTCGGCGCCATGATCCTTCGCCCCGCCACCCGCGCCGAACTCCCCGCCGTCCTCGCCCTCCTGGCCGACGAGGACACGGTCGTGGAGCCGGCCTCGGTCACCGTCACCGAGGCCTACGAGCGGGCCTTCACCGCCATCGAGGCCGATCCGCGCAACGAGATCCTCGTCCTCGTGGACGGCGACCTCGTCCTCGGCTGCCTCCAGGCCACGTACATCCCCGGCCTCGGCAAGGGCGGCGCCGAGCGCGCCCTGATCGAGGCGGTCCGCATCAGGGCCGACCGACGCGGCACCGGTCTCGGCCGGGCCCTGATGGAGGGCGCCATGGCACGCGCGGAGGAACGCGGCTGCGCGCTGATCCAGCTGACGAGCAACAAGCAGCGAACCGAGGCCCACCGCTTCTACGCCTCCCTGGGCTTCACCCGCAGCCACGACGGCTTCAAGCGCGCGCTCTAGCCGCCGCGAGCCCGGCCTGATCGGCAAGACACCCCCCTAGCCCAGCAGGTGACCGCCGCCGTCGACGAGGAGCACCTCGCCGGTGATGTACGGGGAGTGGGCCAGGTCGTGGACGGCGCCGGCGATGTCCTCGGGGCGGCCGACGCGGCGCAGCGGGACGACTCCGGCCACGTGTTCCTTGGCGGCGTCGGCGCCGTCGACCCCGTCGAACCAGGGGGTGTCGATCAGTCCGGGCGCGACCGCGTTGACCCGGATGTCCGGCCCGAGGGTCTTGGCGAGGAGCTTCGTCATGTGGTTGACGGCCGCCTTGGAGACGGCGTACGGGATGGAGCTGCCGCCGGGCCGGACGCCGGCCTGGGAGGAGATGGTGACGATGGCGCCGCGGGTCTTCCGCAGGTGCGGGACGGCGGCCGTGACGGTCTGCCAGACGCCGATGACGTTGACGTCGTAGAGGTGGCGCCAGACGTCCGGGGAGGCGGCTTCGAGGTCGTCGTGCGGGATGAACCGGGTGGTGCCCGCGCAGTTGACGAGGATGTCGAGGCGGCCGTACGCCTCCACCGCGGCGGCGACGAGTCCGGCGGCCTGGGTCTCGTCGGAGACGTCGGCCTGGACGTAGACGGCGTCCGGCAGTTCGGCGGCGAGGGCCCGGCCGGCTTCGACGGAGCGCGCGGAGTTGACGACGACCCGGAGGCCGGCGTCGGCGAGCCGCCGGGCGATGGCGGCCCCGATGCCCGAGGACGAGCCGGTGACGAGTGCGACGCGCTGTCCGGCCGTGCTGTGTGAGCTCATGCTGTGTTGTTCTCCATGTCCCCCTGTCGCGCCCGGCCGATCATGCCAGACACCCATCGTTCACAGAAACTGAATTCTCAAGCCAAGCAGATCTAAGTGGACCTTCACGGTCACTGGCGCACAGACTTCTCTGATGAACACGGAACGCCCCTTCGGCCGCGCGCTCTGCGCGATGGTCACCCCGTTCGCCCCGTCCGGCGCGCTCGACCTCGACCGGGCCGGCGAGCTGGCCGCCCGGCTCGTCGCGGAGGGCTGCGACGGGCTCGTGCTCAACGGCACCACCGGCGAGTCCCCGACCACCACCGACGCCGAGAAGGCCGCGCTCGTCCGGGCCGTCCGGGAGGCCGTCGGTCCCGGCCCCTCGGTCGTCGCGGGGGTCGGCACCGCGGACACCCGGCACACCGCCGAACTGGCCCGGGAGGCCGAGCGGGCCGGCGCCGACGGCCTGCTCGTCGTCACCCCGTACTACAGCCGCCCGCCCCAGGCGGCCGTCGAGGCGCACTTCCTGAAGGTCGCGGACGCCACCGGCCTGCCGGTCATGGTCTACGACATCCCGGGCCGCACCGGCACCCGCGTCGAGCCGGCCACGATGCTGCGGCTCGCCGCCCATCCGCGGATCGTCGCGGTCAAGGACTGCGCGAACGACCTGCTGGGCTCGGCGCGGGTGATCGCGGAGGGCGGCCTCGCGTACTACTCGGGCTCCGAGGAGCTGAACCTGCCGCTGTACGCGGTCGGCGGCGCGGGCTACGTCAGCACGGTCGCGAACGTGGCGCCCCGGCAGCTGCGCGCGGTCCTGGACGCCTTCGACGCGGGCGACACGGCCGGCGCGGCCCGCCTCAACGCCCGGCTGCTCCCGCTCACCGAGCTGATGATGGCCTCCGGCCTGCCCGGCACGGTCACCGCCAAGGCGCTCCTCGGCGGCCCGGTGCGCGAACCGCTGCAGCCCGCCGACCAGGAGACGGTCGACGGGCTGCGGGCGGCGTACGAGGCGCTGATTCAGGCGGAGTCGGTGGTCGTGGTGTGACCCAGGATCGCGGCGTGCTCCAGGACGTCCTCCAGCGGGTCGTCGATCTGCCCGGTGGAGATCAGGGAGACGTTCGGTCCGTTGTGCGAGTGACTGTGCGTCTCGTCCGCCAGGGCCTCGCCGGCCGGCAGCAGGACCGCCGCCATCGTGAGCACCCCGACGACCGTGGGCTTCGTCCTCATGTCGACTCCTCGCCTTGTCTGCGTGCAGTGACTCTGCGCCCTGCCTAACGGCAGTCGCTGACGCAGAGTCACCACGTCAGTTGTGGCTGTGCAGGACGTCGTTCAGGCCGCCCCAGACCGCGTTGTTCGGGCGGGCCTCGACGGCGCCGGTGACCGAGTTGCGGCGGAAGAGGATGTTCGAGGCGCCGGAGAGCTCGCGGGCCTTGACGATCTGGCCGTCGGGCAGGGTGACCCGGGTGCCGGCGGTGACGTACAGACCGGCCTCGACGACGCACTCGTCGCCCAGCGCGATGCCGACGCCCGCCTCGGCGCCGATCAGGCAGCGCTCGCCGATCGCGATGACGACGTTGCCGCCGCCGGAGAGGGTGCCCATGGTGGAGGCGCCGCCGCCGATGTCGGAGCCGTTGCCGACGACGACGCCGGCGGAGATGCGGCCCTCGACCATGGAGGTGCCGAGGGTGCCGGCGTTGAAGTTGACGAAGCCCTCGTGCATGACGGTGGTGCCGGCGGCGAGGTGGGCGCCGAGGCGGACGCGGTCGGCGTCGGCGATCCGGACGCCGGCGGGCACGACGTAGTCGGTCATGCGCGGGAACTTGTCGATCGAGGTGACCTGGAGGTGCAGGCCCTCGGCGCGGGCGTTGAGCCGCACCTTCTCGATGTCGTCGACGGCGACCGGGCCGAGCGAGGTCCAGGCGACGTTGGCGAGCAGGCCGAAGACGCCGTCCAGGCTCTGGCCGTGCGGCTTGACCAGCCGGTGGCTGAGCAGGTGGAGGCGGAGGTACGCGTCGTGGGCGTCGAGCGGCTTGTCGTCGAGCGAGGCGATGACGGTACGGACGGCGACCACCTCGACGCCACGGCGGGCGTCCACGCCGAGGGCCTTGGCGGCGCCCTCGCCGAGGGCGTTCACGGCCTCGTCGGGGCTGAGCCGCTCGGTGCCGGCGACGCCGGGCGCGTCGGTCAGCTCGGGGGCGGGGAACCAGGTGTCGAGAACGGTGCCGTCGCCGGAGATGGTGGCGAGGCCGGCGGCGACGGCGCCGGTGGTGCGAGGAGCAGTGGTCATGACGGAAAACCTAACCGGCGGGCCCCCGCCCGGGCCAACCGGTCTCAGGTGTCGGTCGAGCTCGTAGGCGGTTTCGACGAACTCCCGGAGCCGCTCTTCGGCTCTTCGTTCAGGACCCGCGCCAGCACGGTCCTCGCGTACTCCTCGTCGTACGTCCCGTCGGTGAGCAGCACCTGGAGGCAGATTCCGTCCATCAGGGCAACGACGGCCCGGGCCGTGACCGGGTCGGTGTGCGGGGCAAGGGCGGCGGCGACGCCCTCGCACCACTCGGCGGCGACCGGCCGCAGCGCGGGCCTGCGCAGGGCCGCGAGGTACAGCTCGTATTCCAGCTCCACGCGCGCGCGTTCCCCGCCGAGCCACTCGCCCAGCAGCCGGGCGATGACGCCGGCGAGGTCGCCCTCCGGCACGGTGACGCCGGGGCTCTCGCGCAGCAGCCTCCCGAAGCCCTCGTTCGCCTTCCGCAGCGCGGCGACGAGCAGCTCGTCGAGCGAGGCGAAGTGGTACGTGGTCGAGCCCAGCGGCACGTCCGCCTCGGCGGCCACGCTCCGGTGGCTCAGCCCCGCGATCCCGGACCGCCCCGCCACCCTGAGCGCCGCGTCCACGATCCGCTCCCGCCGCCCGGGGTCGTACCGTCGCGCACGGGCGGTCAATGCGCCCCTCCGAGGTTCAGGACCGCGACCCCGGCGATGATCAGCACGATCCCCGCGATCTTGGTCGCGTTGAGGCTCTCGCCCAGGAAGAGGAAGCCGATGGCCGCCACGGCCGCGGTGCCCACCCCGGACCATATGGCGTACGCCGTCCCGACCTGCAGCGTCTTCAGAGCCTGCGCGAGCAGGGCGAACGCGATCAGATACCCGGCCCCGGTGACGACCGAGGGCCACAGCCTGGTGAACCCCTCGCTGTACTTCATCGAGGTGGTGGCCAGAATCTCCGCCGCGATGGCGCCCGCGAGCAGTCCGTATCCCATGCGTACGAGCGTACACATCGACGGACGCTACCGTGTGGCCATGACATATCCCTCGGGGCCGTACGGATACGGATACGCTCCCCCGCCGCCACCGCCGAAGCCCGGCGTCATACCCCTGACGCCGCTGTCCTTCGGCCAGATCCTGACCGGCGTGTTCAGTACGTACGGGCGCTACTGGAAGCCCCTCCTGGGCGTCGCCGTCACCGCCTACGGGCTGGCGACGGCGATCGTCGGCGGCGCGATGGTGCTCGGCTGGAACGCCGTGTCCGACAACGTCGAGCGGCTCTCGAACCTGCCGCGGTACCAGGACCCCGACTTCGCCGACCTCCGGGCGCTCTTCCTCACCTTCGGCTGCGTCTGGCTGACCGGCGCGATCTGTCTGGTGCTCGCCACCGGCCTGGTCTCCGCCGCCGCCCCCGCCGTCGCCCAGGAGGCCGTCCTCGGCCGCCCCCTCGGCTTCCGGGCCACCTGGCGCCGCGCCTGGTCACGCCTCGGCGCGGTCCTCGGCTCCGTCTTCCTGACGATGCTGGCCGCCTTCCTGCCGACCCTGCTCTTCCTGCTCGGCTTCGGCTTCCTGATGTTCGGCATCGTCTCGAACGTCAACGCGTCCGGCGCCGACGAGGACTACGGCCCCCTCATCGCCGCCCTGCTGATCTTCCTGCTCGCCCTGGCCACCTTCCCCCTCGCCCTCTGGCTCTGGGTGAAGTTCAGCCTCGCCCCCTCCGCCGCCGTCATCGAGGGCACCGGCGCCGTCGCCTCCATGCGCCGCTCCGCCGCCCTCGTCCGCGGCTCCTGGTGGCGCGTCTTCGGCTGCACCCTCGCCATGGCCGCCATGGTCGCCGTGGCCGGCTGGCTGGTCCAGCAGATCTTCTCCTTCGCCGCCTGGATCCCCATGACCACCGTCGACGTCGACCCCGACACCACCCCCGGCGACTTCCTCGCCTCCATGGCCGGCGTCCTCGGCTTCGTCTACCTCGGCGCCATCGCCTCCCAGGCCCTCCTCGCCCCCTTCCAGCCCCTCGTCTCCGCCTTCCTCTACGTCGACCAGCGCATCCGCAAGGAAAACCTGGCCCCGTCCCTCGCCCAGGCGGCGGGCGTGATCTGAGCAACGGAAGAGGGCCGCACCCCCAGGGGGTGCGGCCCTCTTCGCGTCATGCGGCGGCGTCCGCGGGACGCCGGTGATCAGACGTTGAAGCCGAGCGCGCGGAGCTGCTCGCGGCCGTCGTCGGTGATCTTGTCGGGGCCCCACGGGGGCATCCAGACCCAGTTGATCTTGAGCTCGTTGACGATGCCGTCGGTCGCGGACTTGGCCTGGTCCTCGATGACGTCGGTCAGCGGGCAGGCCGCGGACGTGAGCGTCATGTCCAGGGTCGCGACGTTGGAGTCGTCGATGTGGATGCCGTAGATCAGGCCCAGGTTGACGACGTCGATGCCCAGCTCGGGGTCGACGACGTCGTACAGCGCCTCGCGGACTTCTTCCTCGGAGGCCGGCTTCATGGTGGCCTCGGCGTTCTCGGTCATGCCGACTTCCTCTCCGCGTCGCCCAGCGCCTGGGCGGTCGCGTCCTTCCACGCCATCCAGCTGAGCAGCGCGCACTTCACACGGGCCGGGTACTTGGAGACACCCGCGAACGCGACCGCGTCCTCCAGGATCTCCTCCATCGCGTCGTCCGGCTCGATCTGGCCCTTGGACTGCATCAGCTCCAGGAAGGTGCCCTGGATCTTCTGCGCCTCGGCCAGCTCCTTGCCGACGAGCAGCTCGTTGAGGACGGACGCCGAGGCCTGGCTGATGGAGCAGCCCTGGCCCTCGTACGACACGTCCTCGATGCGCGAGCCGTCGTACTTCACGCGGAGCGTGATCTCGTCGCCGCACGTCGGGTTGACGTGGTGCACCTCGGCGTCGCCGTCCCGAAGACCGCGCCCGTGCGGGTGCTTGTAGTGGTCCAGGATGACGTCCTGGTACATCGAATCCAGCTTCACGAGCCGTTCCCCTAGCCGAAGAAGTTACGGACGTGCTCCAGCCCCTCGACCAGGGCGTCGACCTCGGCCGGAGTGGAGTACAGATAGAACGACGCTCGCGTGGTCGCGGGAATTCCGTACCGCAGGCAGACCGGCCGCGCGCAGTGGTGGCCGACCCGGACCGCGATGCCCTGCTCGTCGAGGACCTGGCCCACGTCGTGCGGGTGGATGTCGCCCAGCGTGAAGGAGATCGCGGCGCCGCGGTCCTCGGCCGTGGTGGGGCCGATGATCCGCAGGTCGGGGACCTCCTGGAGGCGCCGGACGGCGTACTCCGTGATCGCGTGCTCGTGGCGCGCGATGTTCTCCATGCCGATCGCCGACAGGTAGTCCACGGCCGCGCCGAGGCCGACGGCCTGGGCGATCGGGGGCGTACCCGCCTCGAACTTGTGCGGGGCCGGCGCGTACGTCGAGGAGTGCATCGAGACGGTCTCGATCATCTCGCCGCCGCCGAGGAAGGGCGGGAGGTCCTCCAGGAGCTCCTGCCGTCCCCACAGCACGCCGATGCCGGTCGGACCGCACATCTTGTGGCCGGTGAAGGCCACGAAGTCGGCCTGGAGCGCCTGCACGTCCAGGACCATGTGCGGGGCCGCCTGGGAGGCGTCGATGCAGACGAGCGCACCGACCTCCTGGGCGCGACGGATGATCGTCTCCACCGGGTTGACCGTGCCCAGCAGGTTCGAGACCAGCGTGAACGAGACGATCTTGGTCTTCTCGGTGATGACCTCTTCGATGTTCGAGAGGTCGAGACGGCCGTCGTCGGTGAGGCCGAACCACTTCAGCTTCGCGCCCGTGCGCTGCGAGAGCAGCTGCCACGGCACGATGTTGGAGTGGTGCTCCATCTCCGTGATGGCGATCTCGGTCTCGTGGTCCACGCGGTAGGGCTCTTCGGCCCAGCCCAGCATGTTGGCCACGAGGTTGAGCGACTCGGAGGCGTTCTTGGTGAAGATCACCTCGTCGCGGCTCGGCGCGTTGATGAAGGCCGCGACCTTGTCACGGGCGCCTTCGTACAGCGCCGTCGCCTCCTCGGCGACCAGGTAGACGCCGCGGTGCACGTTGGCGTTGTGCTGCTCGTAGTACTCGTTCAGCGCGTCGAGCACCTGGCGCGGCTTCTGCGAGGTCGCCGCGGAGTCGAGGTACACGATCTTCTTGCCGTCGTGGACCACGCGATCCAGGAGCGGGAAGTCCTTGCGGATCGCCTCGGTGTCGAGGAGGCCGGAGAGCCCCTGATGGGCAGAAGTCACGCGGATGCGCCACCCTTCACGTACTTGTCGTAGCCCTCGTTCTCCAGCTGGTCGGCGAGCTCGGCGCCGCCGGACTCGGCGATGCGGCCGTTCGCGAAGACGTGCACGAAGTCGGGCTTGATGTAGCGCAGGATGCGCGTGTAGTGGGTGATCAGCAGGGTGCCGACCTCGCCGGTCTCGCGGACGCGGTTGACGCCCTCGGAGACGATGCGGAGCGCGTCGACGTCCAGGCCGGAGTCGGTCTCGTCGAGGATCGCGATCTTCGGCTTGAGGAGCTCCAGCTGGAGGATCTCGTGGCGCTTCTTCTCACCGCCGGAGAAGCCCTCGTTGACGTTGCGCTCGGCGAAGGCCGGGTCCATCTGGAGCTGCTCCATCGCGGACTTGACCTCCTTCACCCAGGTGCGCAGCTTGGGCGCCTCGCCGCGGACGGCGGTGGCGGAGGTGCGCAGGAAGTTGGAGACCGAGACACCGGGGACCTCGACCGGGTACTGCATGGCGAGGAAGACGCCGGCGCGGGCGCGCTCGTCGACCGACATCTCCAGGACGTCCTCACCGTCGAGGGTGACGGTGCCGCCGGTGACCGTGTACTTCGGGTGGCCGGCGAGGGAGTACGCCAGGGTCGACTTGCCGGAGCCGTTGGGGCCCATGACGGCGTGGGTCTCGCCCTGCTTGATGGTCAGGTCGACGCCCTTGAGGATCTCGCGGGGGCCGTTCTCCGCCTCGACGGAGACGTGCAGGTCGTGGATTTCAAGCGTAGCCATGGGTGACTCAGGACTCCTGGGTGACGGAGACGAGCACATCGTCCCCTTCGATCTGTACGGGGTATACGGGGACGGGGCGCGTCGCGGGAAGGCCGGAAGGCTTGCCGGTGCGCAGGTCGAAGCTGGAGCCGTGGAGCCAGCACTCGATCGCGCAGTCCTCGACCTCGCCCTCGGAGAGGGAGACGTTCGCGTGCGAGCAGATGTCGTTGATGGCGAACACCTCGCCCTCGGTGTGCACGAGGGAGATCGGCGTGCCGTCGACCTCGACCCGCTTCGGGGTGTCGGCCTCCAGCTCGCTCAGCGCGCAGACTCGGACGAAGGCCATCAGACGGAGGCCTCCAGCTCGGCCTCGATCTTGGCGATCAGGCGCTCCTGGACGTCCGGCAGCCCGATCTGCTGGACCAGCTCGGCGAAGAAGCCGCGGACGACGAGGCGGCGGGCCTCGGCCTCCGGGATGCCGCGGGCCATCAGGTAGAACAGCTGCTCGTCGTCGAAGCGGCCGGTGGCCGAGGCGTGACCGGCGCCGGCGATCTCGCCGGTCTCGATCTCCAGGTTCGGCACGGAGTCGACCCGGGCGCCGTCCGTGAGGACCAGGTTCCGGTTGAGCTCGTACGTGTCGGTGCCCTCGGCGGCGGCCTGGATGAGCACGTCGCCGATCCAGACGGCGTGCGCGTCCTGGCCCTGCAGCGCGCCCTTGTAGGCCACGTTGGACTTGCAGTGCGGGGTGTTGTGGTCGACCAGGAGGCGGTGCTCCTGGTGCTGGCCCGCGTCGGTGAAGTAGAGGCCGAAGAGCTCGGCCTCGCCGCCCGGAGCCGCGTAGGAGACGCGCGGGTGGATGCGGACGACGTCGCCGCCGAAGGTGACGACGACCGACTTGAAGGAGGCGTCGCGGCCGACCAGCGCGTTGTGCTGGGCGACGTGGACGGCGTTCTCGTCCCAGTCCTGGACGGAGACGACGGTGAGCTTCGCGCCGTCGCCGAGGACGTAGTCGACGTTGGCGGCGAGGACGGCGTCACCGGTGTGGTCGATGACCACGACGGCCTCGGCGAAGGCGCCGAGCTCGATCACCTGGTGGCCGAACGCGACCCCGCCGACGCCGTGCACCGCGATGCGGATCGGCTCGGTGAGGACGGCCTCCTTGGCGACGGTGACGACCGAGGCCTTCTCGAAGGAGGTGTACGCCTGGGCGGCGACCCGGTCGACGGGCGTGCCGGCCTTGCCGAGTCGGGCGTCGTCGCGGCCGACGGTCTCGACGGTGACGCCCTCGGGGGCCTCGATCTCGACCTTGACGCCCTCGCCGGAGGCGACGGCGGTGCCGTCGTGGAGCCCGCGCAGCCGCGCCAGCGGCGTGAACCGCCACTCCTCTTCACGGCCGTGCGGGACGGGGAAGTCCGCGACGTCGAAGGACGGGGGCGCGCTCATGCGCGTGGCGACGGTGGACTCGGCGGCCACCGCGATCGAGCCCGCGGTCGTGGAACCCGCGGGGATGTTCTGAGCCTCAGCCATGGCTGTCGTGTTGCTCTCTTCCTGCGTACGTAGAAGTCGGTCGCTGCGGGTGCGGGGCTCTTAGCCGACCGCGCCTTCCATCTGCAGCTCGATCAGCCGGTTGAGCTCCAGCGCGTATTCCATCGGCAGCTCCTTGGCGATGGGCTCGACGAAGCCTCGAACGATCATCGCCATCGCCTCGAACTCGGTGAGGCCGCGGCTCATGAGGTAGAAGAGCTGGTCCTCGGAGACCTTGGAGACGGTGGCCTCGTGACCCATGGAGACGTCGTCCTCGCGCACGTCCACGTAGGGGTACGTGTCCGAGCGGGAGATGGTGTCGACGAGCAGCGCGTCGCAGAGCACGTTCGACTTGGCGCCCGGGGCACCCTCGCCGATCTCGATGAGACCGCGGTAGGAGGTGCGGCCGCCGCCTCGCGCCACCGACTTGGAGACGATGTTGGAGGAGGTGTTCGGGGCCATGTGGACCATCTTGGCGCCGGCGTCCTGGTGCTGGCCCTCGCCCGCGAAGGCGATGGAGAGGGTCTCGCCCTTGGCGTGCTCGCCCATCAGGTAGACGGCCGGGTACTTCATGGTGACCTTGGAGCCGATGTTGCCGTCGACCCACTCCATGGTGGCGCCCTCGTAGGCGACGGCGCGCTTGGTCACCAGGTTGTAGACGTTGTTCGACCAGTTCTGGATGGTCGTGTAGCGGCAGCGGCCGCCCTTCTTGACGATGATCTCGACGACGGCGCTGTGCAGCGAGTCCGAGGAGTAGATCGGGGCGGTGCAGCCCTCGACGTAGTGGACGTAAGCGTCCTCGTCGACGATGATCAGCGTCCGCTCGAACTGGCCCATGTTCTCCGTGTTGATACGGAAGTAGGCCTGGAGCGGGATCTCGACCTGCACGCCCTTCGGCACGTAGATGAAGGAGCCGCCGGACCACACGGCCGTGTTCAGGGAGGCGAACTTGTTGTCGCCGACCGGGATGACGGTGCCGAAGTACTCCTTGAAGAGCTCCTCGTGCTCCTTCAGCGCGGTGTCGGTGTCGACGAAGATGACGCCCTGCTCCTCCAGGTCCTCGCGGATCTGGTGGTAGACGACCTCGGACTCGTACTGGGCGGCGACACCGGCGACGAGGCGCTGCTTCTCCGCCTCCGGGATGCCGAGCTTGTCGTACGTGTTCTTGATGTCCTCCGGCAGGTCCTCCCAGGACTCGGCCTGCTTCTCGGTGGACCGCACGAAGTACTTGATGTTGTCGAAGTCGATGCCGGAGAGGTCGGAGCCCCAGGTCGGCATGGGCTTCTTGTCGAAGAGGCGCAGACCCTTGAGGCGGAGCTTCAGCATCCACTCGGGCTCGTTCTTCTTCGAGGAGATGTCGCGGACGACGTCCTCGTTGAGACCGCGCTTGGCAGCGGCGCCGGCGGCGTCGGAGTCGGCCCAGCCGTACTCGTACCGACCCAGGCCCTCGAGCTCGGGGTGGCTGATCTCGGTGGTCATGCGGGGTTCCTCCCGGCCGTGCTTGCGGATGCTGATTCGGTGGTCTGTGGGGCGCCGTGCGGGATGAACGTGGTGCAGACGCCGTCACCATGCGCGATGGTGGCCAGACGCTGGACGTGCGTTCCCAGGAGGCGGGAGAAGAATTCTGTCTCCGCCTCACACAGCTGGGGGTACTGCTCGGCGACGTGGGCGACCGGGCAGTGGTGCTGGCAGAGCTGCTCGCCGACCGGCGCGTTCCGCGCAGTGGCAGCGTACCCGTCCGCCGTCAGAGCCTTGGCCAGCGCCTCGGTGCGCTGGGCGGGCTCGGCCGATTCGACCGCCGCGCGGTAGGCGTCGGCCTGGGCCTCGATCCGGTCGCGGGCGAAGGCGGCGACGGCCGCCTCTCCTCCGGCGTTGCGCTCGATCCAGCGGAGCGCCTCGACGGCGAGGGAGTCGTACGACTGGTCGAAGGCGTCGCGGCCGCCGTCGGTGAGCGCGAAGACCTTGGCCGGTCGGCCGCGGGAGCGGGTGCCGTAGACGCGCTTCTCGCGCGCTTCGACGACGCTCTCGGCGACCAGCGAGTCGAGGTGGCGGCGGACGGCGGCCTGGGTGAGGCGGAGCCGTCCCGCCAGGTCGGCGACGGTCGAGGGACCGTGGTCCAGGATCGACCGCGCGACCCGGTTGCGCGTCGAACGCTCTCGGGTCGCGAGTTCCTCCACCGGAGCCGCGCCAACGTTTTTCACAACGCCATTGTTGCGTAATTAATCGAAGACTGACAAGCCGCGCCGGGACCGGCGGCGGTGCCGTGCGTCACTCAGGTAAGGCTTACCTGACCTGCGTAAACGATCATTCGTAGGACGAATCGGCGGCCCGCTCGGGACGCCCCGTGAACCAGTACGCGCAGGCCACCAGCGCCCCGCCGCCCACGATGTTCCCCGGCACCGTGAAGATCAGGTTCCGTCCCAGATCGCCGAAACCGGCCGTCCCGTCGAGGATCGCCAGCGCGAACAGCGCCATGTTCGCCACGCAGTGCTCGAAGCCCACCGCCACGAAGACCAGCACCGGCAGCCACAGCACGAAGACCTTCGCCCCGTCGCCCTTCGCCCGGTAGAACATCCAGACCCCCAGGCAGACCAGCATGTTGCAGAGCACCGCCCGCCAGAACAGCTGACCGCCCCCGAGCGCCTCCTTGCCGGCCACCAGCTCCGCCAGCATCGCCTTCGCGGACGGCGCCGACAGCACCCCCGAGGCGTGCACCATCGCCCCGAACGCGAACGCCCCCGCCAGGTTCCCCGCCAGCGACAGCGCCCAGCTCCCCACCAGGTCCCGCACCCCCGTACGCCCGGACAGCGCGCCCAGCAGCATCACCATCACGTTGCTGGTGAACAGCTGCGCCCCGGCGAACATCACGATCGTCAGCGCGACCGGGAAGACCGCCCCCTCCAGCAGCTTCACCGCCGCCGAGTGCTGCGCCACGAACGGCGACACCGCCACGAGCAGCAGCACCTCGCCGATCCCGATGTACGCCCCCGCCAGCATCGCCGACACCGTGTACCGGCCCGGTCTGGCCAGGTCGTGCGCCTTGTGCGCGGCCTGACCGACGGTCTCCTGGAGGTTCTCCGCCACACTGATCACCCCTCGACGCTATGCCCGCCCCCGGAGGCGAACCGCACGGAAAAGTCCCGATTCCAGGGACCCGGGCCCCGCGCCGGAGGGACCTTCGCCCCCTCTCTAGACTTCCTCCCATGGGAAATCAGTCCGTCGTCCAGGTCCGGGGTCTGGTCAAGCGGTACGGCAGCAAGACCGCGGTCGACGGCCTCGACCTCGACGTACGGGCCGGCACCGTCACCGCCGTCCTCGGCCCCAACGGGGCCGGCAAGACCACCACCATCGAGACCTGCGAGGGCTACCGCAGGCCCGACGGCGGCACCGTCCGCGTCCTCGGCCTCGACCCGGTCACCGAGGCCGCCGCCCTGCGACCCCGGATCGGCGTGATGCTCCAGTCCGGTGGCGTCTACTCCGGCGCCCGCGCCGACGAGATGCTCCGCCACATGGCGAAACTGCACGCCCACCCCCTCGACGTCGACGCCCTGATCGAGCGCCTCGGCCTCGGCTCCTGCGGCCGTACGACCTACCGGCGGCTCTCCGGCGGCCAGCAGCAGCGCCTCGCGCTCGCCATGGCCGTCGTCGGCCGCCCCGAGCTGGTCTTCCTCGACGAACCGACCGCCGGACTCGACCCGCAGGCCCGCCGCGCCACCTGGGACCTCGTCCGCGAGCTGCGCGCCGACGGGGTGAGCGTCGTCCTCACCACCCACTTCATGCAGGAGGCCGAGGAACTCGCCGACGACGTCGCCATCGTCGACGCCGGCCGCGTCGCCGCCCAGGGCAGCCCCGAGGAGCTCTGCCGCGGCGGCGCCGAGAACACCCTCCGCTTCACCGGCCGCCCCGGCCTCGACCTGGGCTCCCTGCTCAAGGCGCTGCCCGACGGCACCGCCGCGGTGGAGCCGCTCCCCGGCACCTACCGGATCACCGGCGCCGTCGGCCCCCAGCTGCTCGCCACCGTCACCACCTGGTGCGCCCAGCACGGCGTGATGCCCGAGGGCATCTCCGTCGAGCGCCACACCCTCGAAGACGTTTTTCTTGAGCTCACGGGCAAGGAGCTGCGCGCATGATGCCGGCCGACATGGAGACTCGCCGGGGGTCCGGGGGTTGTCCCCCGGATGGACACAGCCTGGAACTGACAGGCAAGGAACTGCGGTCATGAGCACGGGCACCTACTCCCCCAAGCCGGGCGCGGCGCCCGTCGGCCGGATGATCGCGGCGCAGACGGCGCTGGAGACCCGGATGCTGCTGCGCAACGGCGAACAGCTGCTCCTGACGGTGATCATCCCGTCGCTGCTGCTCGTCCTGTTCTCCACCGTCGACATCATCGACACCGGCGCGGACAAGGCGGTCGACTTCCTCGCGCCCGGCGTCCTCGCGCTCGCCGTGCTCTCCACCGCCTTCACCGGCCAGGCCATCGCCACCGGCTTCGAGCGGCGGTACGGAGTCCTCAAGCGGCTCGGCGCCTCACCGCTCCCCCGCTGGGCGCTGATGACCGCCAAGACGCTCGCCGTCCTGGTCACCGAGGTCCTCCAGGTCGTCCTGCTCACGGCGATCGCGCTCGCCCTCGGCTGGTCGCCGCACGGCAACCCGCTCGCCGTCGTCCTGCTCCTGGTCCTGGGCACGGCCGCCTTCTCCGGCCTCGGCCTGCTCATGGCGGGCACGCTCAGGGCCGAGGCCACCCTCGCCGCCGCCAACCTGGTCTTCCTGCTGCTCATCGTGGCCGGCGGGGTCATCGTGCCGCTCGACAAGTTCCCCGAGCCCGCCCGCGCGGTCCTGGAACTGCTCCCGATCTCGGCGCTCTCGGACGGCCTCAGGGACGTCCTCCAGAACGGCGCCGGAATGCCCTGGGGCGACGCTTTGATCCTCGCGGTCTGGGCGGTCCTGGGCCTGGGCGCGGCGGCGAAGTTCTTCCGCTGGGAGTAGCCGAAGCGGCTCAGAGGGTGACGTTTCCCGACAAGGCACCCCCTCGTGAAAGCGTGCACAAGCCCCGGCCTACGATGGGGCCCGTGCTGACCCCCCTCGCCTACATCGCCCAGCGCTGGACCCCGTCCCCCCGGACGCTCCGGCGCGCCGCGCTCTCCGCCGTCGTGATGAGCGTGCTCATCATCGTCACGGGCGGCGCGGTCCGGCTGACCGGTTCCGGTCTCGGCTGCGACACGTGGCCGAAGTGCACCGACGACAGCCTCATCGTGACGCCCGAGCAGGGCTACCGCGGCCTGATCGAGTTCGGCAACCGGATGCTGACCTACGTCCTGTCGGCGGCCGTCGGCTGGGCGATCGTCGCCGCCCGCTCCACCAAGCCGTGGCGCCGGACGCTGACCCGCTGGGCCTGGGCGCAGTTCTGGATCGTCATGAGCAACGCCGTGATCGGCGGCATCACGGTGTGGATGGGCCTCAACCCGTGGACCGTGGCCGGCCACTTCATCGCCGCGAACTCGCTGCTCACGGTCGCCGTCATCACCTGGCACCGGGCCGGCGAGGGCGACACCGCCCCCCGCCCGCGCGTGCCGCGCCCGGTCCGCAAGCTCTCCTGGGCCATCACGGTCGTCTCGGGCCTGCTGATCGTCCTCGGCACGACGGTCACCGGCGCCGGCAAGCACGCCGGCGACAGCAGCGACGTCCCGCGCATGCCGTGGGACTGGACGAACGCCGCCCACGTCCACGCCATCGCCGCCTGGGTCGTCTGCGCCCTCGCCCTCGCCATGTGGCTGGTCCTCCGCGTCGTCGACGCCCCGGACGACACCCGCGCCCGCGCCCGCGACCTGCTGATCGTGCTGCTCGCCCAGGGTGGCGTGGGCTACCTCCAGTACTTCACCGGTGTCCCGGAAGTCCTGGTCGCCGCCCACATGTTCGGCTCCTCGCTGATGTGGATCGCCGTCGTCCGCCTGGCCCTGAGCCTGCGCGAGCGCCCGGCCCCCACCCCGGAGATCCCGGCGCAGGCCGACTCCGAGCTCGCGACCGCCTGATCACCCGCCGCGTCTACCAGCGGGGCCCGGCAGCGGGTCCCAGCCGGTAGACGCGGCGTGCGTTGTCCGCGGCGATCATGCCGGCGACGCGCCGGGCGTCCGAGGGGGACCAGGCGCCGTCGGCGACCCATTCGCCGAGCACCCGGGAGAGCGCCGAGCGGAAGGTGCTCGCGGCCACCACATGGAGCTCGGGCAGCGCGTGGGCGCCGCTGGAGAAGAGCAGTTTGCCGAACGGCGCCCGTTCGAGGACCTCGGCGAGCGCCGCCGCCGCCCGCGCCCCCGTGTGCGCGAGTACGGGTCCCAGGTCGGCGTACACGTGCGCGTGGACCCCGGTCAGCCGCGCCGCCTCCCGGTGGTACGGGTAGGCGTGGAGCAGCACGAGATCGGCCCCGAGCCCCGCGGTCGCGGCGGCGAAACCGGCGACGACGGACGGGTCGCGGTCCCCGGTGTGCAGCTGGAGGGGGCGCCCGGCGGTGACGGCGATCCAGAGCAGATGGCGCAGCAGGACGGGGTCGGTGAGCCGGTCGCCGGCGGCGCGGCCGGCGAGCCAGCGCCCGGCGGCCCCGCGTACCTCACCGGGACCCGGCGGGTCGGGGGTGTGCGCGAGCCCTCGGCGTACCCCCGAGGAGGAGGCGAGGGCCACCGCGCCGGCGGCGGCTCCGTGGACGGCCTCGGCGAGGTTGGCGAGGAAGGCCTCGACGGTCCCCGAGGTGTCGGCGACCTGTTCGGCGAGGGGTTCGAGGCGGACGATCTCATGGGCCTCGGCGGCGCCCGCGGCGGCGAGCTCGGCAGGTCCTGTGAGGTCGCCGGGGAGCCCGGTGTCGACCAGGTACGTGGAGATCCCGGAGGCCCGCAGCAGCCGGCGGCCCGCCTCGGCGGCGCCGAGTTCGCGGCGGCGGGCGAGGTAGCGGGCGGGCGGGCAGTGCGGTTCGAGGCCGAGGAGCGGCGGGCACCAGCGGCGTACGGCGAACCCGGTCTGGGTGTCGAACAGGGTAGTGCCGGCGGCGGGCAGCGCGGTGGCCTGGCCGAGGTGGGCGCCGAGCCGGGCCTCGAAGGTGCCGAGGCCGAGCTCGGTACGGAGCACCCCGTGGCAGTACTGGTCGACCAGGCTCGGCGTGTCGATCATCTCGGGGGGCTCCCTGTGTGGACGTGTCTCCACACGTCCTAACGGGTGAGCCCCGCGCGAGGTTGTTGCCTCGGCCGTCAGCTGTTGGACGGGCCGCCGATCTGGATACCGGCCATCCGGGTCCACTCGTACGGGCCGGTCTCGACCTTGGCGGCGAACTCGCCGTCGAACTCCTCGTGGAGGGTGAGGCCGGCCTTGTCGGCGGCCTGTCGCGCGACCTCGTAGGTCGGCGCCACCAGGTCGCCCCAGCCGCCGTCCGTGCCGACGAGGACGATCCGGGTGCCGGCCTGGCCGATGTGCGCGAGGTGGCCCTCGGAGCCGCCGTGCTCCTTGGAGAAGGCCTGGATCTCCTTGGCGAGCTTGGCCGCCTTGCGCTCTGCCTGCTTCGTGTCTGCCATGACAGGGATGCTACCGAGCGGTAGATCGACTGGCGACGGCCGGGTCACGTGGCCTATCCCACGTGACCCGGCCGCCGGCCGTGCGTATCAGATGAGCGCGTCAGCGCAGGAAGGGGTCCACCGCGACCGCCACGAAGAGCAGCGAGACATAGGTGATGGACCAGTGGAAGAGGCGCATCTCCTTGAGCTTGGCGCCCGTCGCCTCGGCCTTCGCGCGGTTGAGGAGCGCGTGCGCCTCCCAGAGCCACCAGCCGCCGGTGAGCAGCGCCACCGAGGTGTAGAACCAGCCCGTGTAGCCCAGCGGGGTGAGCAGCAGCGAGACGGCGACCATGACCCAGCTGTAGAGCACGATCTGCTTGGCGACCACCTTGTTGGAGGCCAGCACCGGCAGCATGGGCACGCCCGCGCGTGCGTAGTCGTCCTTCACCTTCATGGACAGCGGCCAGTAGTGCGGCGGCGTCCAGAAGAAGATGACCAGGAAGAGGATGACCGCGGCCCACGACATCGAGTTCGTGACGGCCGACCAGCCGATGAGCACCGGCAGGCAGCCCGCGATGCCGCCCCAGACGATGTTCTGGGCGGTGCGCCGCTTCAGGATCATCGTGTAGACCACGACGTAGAAGAGGAGCGCGCCGAGCGAGAGCGCGGCGGAGAGCCAGTTGACCAGCAGGCCGAACCAGAGCGTGGAGACCACGGCGAGGGTGAGTCCGAAGACCAGGCCCTCACGCGGGGTGAGGACGCCGGTGACCAGCGGCCGCTGGGAGGTGCGGTCCATCAGCGCGTCGATGTCGCGGTCGATGTACATGTTCAGCGCGTTGGCGCCGCCCGCCGACAGGTAGCCGCCGAAGCAGGTGGCGAGCACCAGCCAGAGGTCGGGCACGCCCTGCTCGGCGAGGAACATCACCGGGACGGTGGTGATGAGCAGAAGCTCGATGATCCGCGGCTTGGTCAGCGCCACGTATGCCTTGACGCGGGCCCCGAACGGCCGATGGCCCCCCGGGCTGGGAGTCAAGACGACCCCTGCGGGTCGGGACTCGACGGCCGTCACGCACACCCCTGACAGAGAATTTCCCAGCAAGCTCCCCGGATGAAGGCGGGGTGAAGCTTGCGCGTACCACGCCACTGTAGACGTTGCCCAGACGCCGATCTTCGCGGGGGTGGGGTCGTGTTGGAGGGGTACGTCCCAAGGGGTGGACGCGTTCTGCGGCGAGTCCGGGCGCGGCTCGGCAGGCGAAGTCGCACAGCCACCGGCACTCTTGCTGTGTCCTTTCATTTCTCCGCTCATTTGAGGGGCATGGACACGAAAAGAGGGGCGTTCGGCGGGGGTAGGCTCGACAACGCCGGTACACCCTCAGTCACCGGCCCAAGACATGTGGAGAGGAGCCCTGACCCAGGGTGAGCACTAAGCCGACCACCACAGACCTCGAGTGGACCGAGTTGGACCAGCGGGCCGTCGACACCGCCCGCATCCTGGCCGCGGACGCCGTACAGAAGGTCGGCAACGGCCATCCCGGTACGGCGATGAGCCTGGCGCCCGCCGCGTACACCCTCTTCCAGAAGGTGATGCGGCACGACCCGGCCGACCCCGAGTGGGTCGGACGCGACCGGTTCGTCCTCTCCGCCGGCCACTCGTCCCTGACCCTGTACACCCAGCTCTACCTGGGTGGCTTCGGTCTCGAGCTGGACGACCTGAAGACCTTCCGCACCTGGGGCTCGAAGACCCCCGGTCACCCGGAGTACGGCCACACCGCCGGCGTCGAGACGACCACGGGCCCGCTGGGCCAGGGTGTCGCCAACGCCGTGGGCATGGCCATGGCCGCCCGCTACGAGCGCGGTCTGTTCGACCCGGAGGCGGCCACCGGCACCTCCCCGTTCGACCACCACATCTACGTGATCGCCGGTGACGGCTGCCTCCAGGAGGGCATCTCCGCGGAGGCGTCCTCGCTCGCCGGCCACCAGAAGCTCGGCAACCTGATCCTGCTGTGGGACGACAACCACATCTCGATCGAGGGCGACACCGAGACGGCCGTGTCCGAGGACACGATGAAGCGGTACGAGGCGTACGGCTGGCACGTCCAGCGCGTCGAGCCGCAGGCCAACGGCGACCTGGACCCGGCCGGGCTGTACGCGGCGATCAAGGCCGCCGAGGCCGAGACCGAGCGTCCGTCGTTCATCGCGATGCGCTCGATCATCGCCTGGCCCGCGCCGAACGCGCAGAACACCGAGGCCGCGCACGGCTCGGCGCTCGGCGACGAGGAGATCGCGGCCACCAAGCGCGTCCTCGGCTTCGACCCGGAGCAGACCTTCGAGGTCTCCGACGAGGTCATCGCGCACACCCGCTCGCTCGGCGACCGCGGCCGCGAGGCCCGCGCCGCCTGGGAGAAGTCGCTCGCCGAATGGCGTACGGCCAACGCGGAGCAGGCCGCCCTCTTCGACCGGATCCAGGCGAACGAGCTGCCGGCCGGCTGGGCCGAGAAGCTCCCGGTCTTCGAGCCGGGCAAGGGTGTCGCCACCCGCGCCGCCTCGGGCCAGGTCCTGCAGGCGCTCGGCGCGGTCATCCCGGAGCTGTGGGGCGGCTCGGCCGACCTCGCCGGCTCCAACAACACGACGATCGACAAGAACTCGTCGTTCCTGCCCGAGGGCAACCCGCTGCCGGAGGCCGACAAGTACGGCCGCACGATCCACTTCGGCATCCGCGAGCACTCCATGGCCGCGGAGATGAACGGCATCGCGCTGCACGGCAACACGCGCATCTACGGCGGCACCTTCCTGGTGTTCTCCGACTACATGCGCAACGCCGTGCGTCTGTCGGCCCTGATGCACCTGCCGGTGACGTACGTCTGGACCCACGACTCGATCGGTCTTGGCGAGGACGGCCCGACGCACCAGCCGGTGGAGCACCTGGCCTCGCTGCGCGCGATCCCGGGTCTGAACGTGGTTCGCCCGGCCGACGCCAACGAGACGGCGATCGCCTGGCGCGAGATCATGCAGCGCCACACCAAGGTCTTCGGCAAGGGCGCCCCGCACGGCCTCGCGCTGACCCGCCAGGGCGTGCCGACGTACGCGCCGAACGAGGGCACCGCCAAGGGCGGCTACGTGCTGTTCGAGGCCGAAGGCGGCGACGCCCAGGTCGTGCTGATCGGCACCGGCTCCGAGGTGCACCTCGCCGTCGAGGCCCGCGATCAGCTCCAGGCCGCCGGTGTCCCGACCCGGGTGGTCTCGATGCCGTCCGTGGAATGGTTCGAGGAGCAGGACCAGGCGTACAAGGACTCGGTCCTGCCGCCGTCGGTCAAGGCCCGGGTCGCCGTCGAGGCGGGCATCGGTCTCACCTGGCACAAGTACGTCGGCGACGCCGGCCGGATCGTCTCCCTGGAGCACTTCGGCGCCTCGGCCGACGCGAAGGTCCTCTTCCGCGAGTTCGGCTTCACGCCCGAGGCGATCGTCGCCGCGGCGCGGGAATCCCTCGACGCCGCCGCGCGCTGACGCCCATACGTACGACTTAATGGAGATGCAATTCCCATGACAGACGCTCTCAAGCGCCTCTCCGACGAAGGCGTCGCGATCTGGCTGGACGACCTCTCGCGCAAGCGGATCACGTCCGGCAACCTGGCCGAGCTCATCGACCAGAGCCATGTGGTCGGTGTGACCACCAACCCGTCGATCTTCCAGAAGGCGATCTCCTCGGGCGACGGTTACGAGCAGCAGCTCGCCGACCTCGCCGCCCGCAAGGTGACCGTCGACGAGGCCATCCGCATGATCACGACGGCGGACGTCCGCGACGCCGCCGACATCCTGCGGCCGGTCTTCGACGCGACCGACGGCCAGGACGGCCGGGTCTCCATCGAGGTCGACCCCCGTCTCGCCCACGAGACGGCCCCCACCATCGCCGAGGCCAAGCAGCTGGCCTGGCTGGTGGACCGCCCCAACACGCTCATCAAGATCCCGGCCACCAAGGCGGGTCTGCCGGCGATCACCGAGGTCATCGGCCTCGGCATCAGCGTCAACGTGACGCTGATCTTCTCGCTGGAGCGCTACCGCGCGGTCATGGACGCCTACCTGGCGGGCCTGGAGAAGGCCCGCGAGCGCGGCCTCGACCTCTCCAAGATCCACTCGGTGGCCTCCTTCTTCGTCTCCCGCGTGGACACGGAGATCGACAAGCGCCTGGACGGCATCGGCACCGACGAGGCCAAGGCACTCAAGGGCAAGGCCGCGCTGGCCAACGCCCGCCTGGCCTACGAGGCGTACGAGGAGGTCTTCTCCTCCGACCGCTGGGCCGCCCTCGACAAGGCGCAGGCCAACAAGCAGCGTCCGCTGTGGGCCTCGACCGGCGTCAAGGACCCGGCGTACAAGGACACCCTGTACGTGGTGGACCTGGTCGCCCCCGGCACCGTGAACACCATGCCGGAAGCCACCCTGGAGGCCACCGCCGACCACGGCGAGGTCACCGGTGACACCGTGCGCGGCACCTACGAGCAGTCCCGCGCCGAGCTGGCGGCCATCGAGAAGCTGGGCATCAGCTACGACGAGGTCGTCCAGCTCCTGGAGGACGAGGGCGTCGAGAAGTTCGAGGCGTCCTGGAACGACCTCCTCAAGTCGACCGAGGCGGAGCTCGCCCGCCGCGCACCCTCGGAGGCGTAAGCACCTTGAGCGCAGTCACCGGAGCCAACCCGCTCCGTGACGCCGCAGACCGACGGCTCCCGCGTATCGCGGGGCCGTCGGGTCTGGTGATTTTCGGTGTCACGGGCGATTTGTCCCGTAAGAAGCTGATGCCCGCCGTCTACGACCTCGCGAACCGTGGTCTGCTGCCGCCGGGCTTCTCGCTGATCGGCTTCGCCCGTCGCGAGTGGCAGGACGAGGACTTCGCCCAGGAAGTCCACGATGCCGTCAAGCAGCACGCCCGCACCCCGTTCCGCGAGGAGGTGTGGCAGCAGCTGATCCAGGGGATGCGCTTCGTCCAGGGCGACTTCGACGACGACGACGCCTTCGACCAGCTGAAGGCCACCATCGAGGAGCTGGACAAGGCGCAGGGAACGGGCGGCAACTTCGCCTTCTACCTGTCGGTGCCGCCGAAGTTCTTCCCCCTCGTCGTCCGGCAGCTCAAGAAGCACGGCCTGGCCGACCAGAAGAACGGCTCCTGGCGCCGTGCCGTCATCGAGAAGCCCTTCGGCCACGACCTGGCCTCCGCCAAGGAGCTCAACGAGGTCGTCCACGAGGTCTTCCCGCCCGAGGCGGTCTTCCGCATCGACCACTACCTCGGCAAGGAGACCGTCCAGAACATCCTGGCGCTCCGCTTCGCCAACACCCTCTTCGAGCCGCTCTGGAACCGGTCGTACGTCGACCACGTCCAGATCACCATGGCCGAGGACATCGGCATCGGCGGCCGCGCCGGCTACTACGACGGCATCGGTGCCGCCCGTGACGTCATCCAGAACCACCTGCTCCAGCTGCTCGCGCTGACCGCGATGGAGGAGCCCGCCTCCTTCGACGCCGACGCGCTCGCCGCCGAGAAGACCAAGGTCCTCGGCGCCGTGAAGCTGCCCAAGGACCTGGGCGAGTCCACGGTCCGCGGCCAGTATGCGGCCGGCTGGCAGGGCGGCGCGAAGGCCGTCGGCTACCTCCAGGAAGACGGCATCGACCCCCAGTCGAAGACCGACACCTACGCGGCGATCAAGCTGGAGATCGACAACCGCCGCTGGGCGGGCGTCCCCTTCTACCTGCGCACCGGCAAGCGTCTCGGCCGCCGCGTCACGGAGATCGCGGTCGTCTTCCAGCGCGCCCCGCACTCCATCTTCGACCACACCGCGACCGAGGAACTCGGCCGCAACGCCATCGTCATCCGGGTCCAGCCGGACGAGGGCGTGACGATGCGGTTCGGCTCCAAGGTGCCCGGCACCCAGATGGAGATCCGGGACGTGTCCATGGACTTCGCGTACGGCGAGTCCTTCACGGAGTCCAGCCCCGAGGCGTACGAGCGGCTCATCCTCGACGTCCTGCTCGGCGACTCGAACCTCTTCCCGCGCGTCGAGGAGGTCGAGCTGTCCTGGAAGATCCTCGATCCGATCGAGCAGTTCTGGGACAAGCACGGCAAGCCCGCGCAGTACCAGTCCGGGACCTGGGGTCCGGTCGAGGCGGACGAGATGCTCGCACGAGACGGCAGGAGCTGGCGCCGGCCATGAAGACCGACCTGACGGACACCACGTCCTCCAAGATCAACAAGGCGCTGGTGCTCGGGCGGCGGGCGATCGGTACGCCGGCCGTCGGCATGGTGCTCACCCTCGTGATCGTCACCGACGAGGAGAACGCCTACGACGCGCTGAAGGCGGCCAACGACGCGTCCCGCGAGCACCCCTCGCGGACGCTCGTCGTCATCAAGCGGGTCTCGCGCTCGCCGCGGGACCGCGCCACGGCGCGGCTCGACGCCGAGGTCCGCCTCGGCGCCGACGCCAGCACCGGCGAGACGGTGGTGCTCCGGCTGTACGGCGAGGTCGTCGACCACGCCCAGTCGGTGGTGCTCCCGCTGCTCCTCCCGGACGCCCCCGTCGTCGTCTGGTGGCCGGTGAACGCGCCGACCGACCCGGCGCACGACCCGCTGGGCGCCCTCGCCCAGCGCCGGGTGACCGACACCTACTCCGCCGAGCAGCCCATCCAGGAGCTGACGGCGCGGGCGGACACGTACACCCCGGGCGACACGGACCTCTCGTGGACCCGGATCACCCCGTGGCGCTCGATGCTGGCCGCCGCGCTCGACCAGGTCGCGTGCGAGGTCACCTCCGCCGAGGTGGAGGGCGAGGAGTTCAACCCCAGCGTCGAACTGCTCGCGATGTGGCTGGCCGAGCGGCTGAAGGTGCCGGTGCGGCGCTCGAAGTCGACCGGCCCGGGCCTGACCTCCGTCCGCATGGAGACCAGCACGGGGCCGATCGTCCTCGACCGGCCGGACGGCTCGCTCGCGACGCTCTCCATCCAGGGGCAGCCCGACCGTGCCGTGGCGCTGAAGCGCCGCGAGACGGCCGAGCTGATCGCGGAGGAGCTGCGCAGGCTCGACCCGGACGACACGTACGCGACGGCGCTCAAGTACGGCCTTGAGCGTCTCGACGAGGAGGCGGCCACCATCGCCCCCGAAGCCGCGCCCGAGGCCCCCGAGGCCGAGGCCGAGGCCGTCGTGACGCCCGAGCCGGCCGCCAAGCCCGCCGCGAAGAAGGCCACGGCCAAGAAGGCGGCGGCCAAGTGAGCGCCCCTCAGCTGGTCGTCCACCGCGACAAGGAGCTGATGGCGCAGGCCGCCGCGGCCCGGCTCATCACCCGGATCGTGGACGCCCAGGCCACCCGCGGCTCGGCCTCGGTCGTGCTGACCGGCGGCCGCAACGGCAACGGCCTGCTCGCGGCGCTCGGTTCGGCGCCCGCGCGGGACGCGGTCGACTGGTCCCGGCTCGACCTGTGGTGGGGTGACGAGCGCTTCCTGCCCGAGGGCGACCCCGAGCGGAACGTCACCCAGGCACGTGGGGCACTCCTCGACCGGGTCCCGCTGGACCCGGCGCGGGTGCACGCCATGCCCGCCTCCGACGGCCCGTACGGCGACGTCGACTCCGCCGCCGCCGCGTACGCGGAGGAACTGGCCGCGGCCGCCGAACACGGCCCGGTACCGGCCTTCGACGTCCTGATGCTGGGTGTCGGCCCCGACACCCACGTGGCCTCGCTCTTCCCCGAGCTCCCGGCCGTCCGCGAGACCGAGCGCACGGTGGTCGGCGTCCACGGCGCCCCCAAGCCCCCGCCGCTCCGCGTCTCCCTCACCCTCCCGGCCATCCGCGCCGCCAAGGAGGTCTGGCTCCTCGCCGCCGGCGAGGACAAGGCCAAGGCCGCCGCCATCGCCCTCTCCGGCGCCGGCGAGATCCAAGCCCCCGCCGCCGGCGCCTACGGCCGCACCCGCACCCTCTGGCTCCTCGACGCCGCCGCCGCGTCCGAGCTCCCACGAGACCTGTACCCACCGGCCTCGGCCTGACGCACCACCCCACAGGCCCGGTTCACCCCTCGGTGGACCGGGCCTTTGGCATGTGCAGGGTCGCGGCGCGGTCAGCGGCGCCCGCGGAGCGAGAGGCGCGTCCTGCCCAGGACCAGCCGGCGTCCGGGCTCCTCCACATACGTGTAGAGAAGGGCGGCGAGCGCGAGGGAGGCGGCGAAGGCCAGTCCGGTGAGGCCGAGCGCCGGCAGCGTGTCGAGCCCCGGCTTCTCGCCCACCCACAGCCGCAGGGAGTGCATCACCAGCAGGTGGATCATGTAGAAGGCGAACGACCACTCGCCCAGCTTCACGAGCGCCGGACGGCGCCACATCGACGGCTCCGCCTTGATGTCGGCCACGGCGCCCGCGGCGATCAGCGTGGTGAGGCCGATGAGCGCGGTCCAGGAAAGACCGCGCGGTGACACGAGCGGGACGGCGAAGTAGCCGATCAGCGTCAGGGCCATCGCGCCTTCGAGGCCGGGCCCACGCCACTTGCCGAGCTGGACGAGCCTCGCCACCGCGATGCCGAGGACGAACTCGGCGAGCCTGGCCGGCGGGAAGCTGTAGAGGTAGTAGTCGTCGGGCTGGTAGACGACGCTGAGCACACACAGCACCGCCACCCCGGTCAGGACCTTCGGTCCCACCCTTCGCAGCACCGCGTAGAGCAGCGGGAAGCACGCGTAGAAGAACGCCTCGCAGACCAGGGACCAGCTGACCGGGTTGGCCGCCTGCCACCAGTCGTAGTCCCAGGAGCTCACCAGGAGCAGGTTGGCGGCGATCGCCTCGGGTGCGGTCCGCTCCCCGCTACGCAGCCAGGGCAGCACGGTGAAGGCGAGGGCGAGGGCGATGCCGGCGGTGACCAGGTGGACCGGGTAGATACGGGCGAGCCTTCGCCGGAAGAAGGTGAAGAACCGATCCTTCGGACGGGCCGACCAGGTCAGCACGAATCCGGAGAGGACGAAGAAGAACATGACCCCGACGCTGCCGGAGCGGGTGGCCCAGGCCACCAGCTTCTCCTCCTCGGGTCCGTAATATCCGAACTTGTACGTGTGGAACGCGAAGACCAGGAAAGCCGCGGCCCAGCGCATGCCCGTCAGTGACGGCAGCATGCCGCCCGCGCGTCCGGCCGAAGGAGCGGCCGGGGCCTCGGGCAGCGGCGCCTCGCGTATGAGCGTGGGCAAGAGCGGACTCCGTTCGACGGTGGACCGGCAGGAGCGCGGCACACCGCGATCAGGCCCGATTCAGGCGCACATATTACGGTGCACCGCTCACACGTTCCCCAGGGGCTTCGCGTCCTCCTCGCGCGGGCTCCGTTTCGAGGAACGGCTCCAGGAGGCCGGGCACGGCCCCGGCGGCGAAGGACAGGCCCTGGGTGTCGCTCGCGTCCAGGATGTCGTAGGCGCCCTGTCCCGCCGCTGTCGTGGCGGTGAGGGTGAGGAGGCCTGCCTTGCGTTGGAAGTAGGACTGTTTGAGGGTCCAGCCGATGACGCCGGAGCGTTGGAGGGCGACGGTGGCGCGGCGGAGGGTGCCGGAACGGGTGACGAGGTAGTCGTCGGTGAGGGCGTGGCCGAGGCCGCGGTAGGCGTCGAGGGCGAGGAGGGTGGCGAGGGGGGTGAGGACGAGGGCGCAGCCGGCGGCGACGTAGAGCAGGACCGGGGTGAGGAGGAGGCCGAGGAGGGCGAGGAGGGCGACGGGGGCCAGGACGCTCCACAGGGCCCAGCGCACGCGGCGGGTGCGGGCGGCGCGGGGGTGGGGGGTGAGGGGGGCGGCGGTGGGGGGTTCGGGCTCGCGCAGGACGAGGGCGGCGACCCTGTCGGCGGTGGCGCGGTCCACGGCCGGGAGCAGGTTCTTGAGGTCTGCGTGTTTGTCGCCGTCGTCCTGGGCGAGGCCGGTGGCGACGGCGTCGACGCGGGCGGCGCCGAACAGTCGTACGCCGAGCGGCTGGACCAGCTCGATCCCGCGCAGCCTGCGTTCCTCCAGGGAGACCGAACGGGCGGTGAAGAGGCCGCGGACGACGCGGAGGGTGCCGCCGGGTTCGCGCTCCAGGCGGTAGTTCCACCACATCTCGACCCAGAGGCCGAGGGCGCCGACGGCTCCGACGACGGTGGCGATCAGGGCCAGGTCGACGATCATCCAGGGCACGGAGATGTCCTGGAAGCGGTCCCCTATCCAGTGGATGACCTTGCCCTGGGCACCGAACCACTCGCTGACCTGCATGACGGCGCCGGCGGCCGCGCCGCCGAGGGCGGGCGCGAGGAAGGAGACGGGGGCGTAGCGGATCCAGCGCGGGTCGAGGGTGGCGAGGGTGTGGTCCTCGTCCGTTTCCCCGGCGGGCTCGGCGGTGCGGGCGAGCAGTTCGTGCCGGAGCCGCTCGCCCTCGGCCCGGGTGACCAGGTCGAGTTCGAGGGTCGACTCGCCGCCGCTGTGCTCGCCGGTGCCGACGCGGACCTTGACGAGGCCGAAGACGCGCTGGAGGGGGTTGGCGCTCAGGTCGGCGCTGCGGACGCGCTCGCGGGCGAGCGAGCGGCGCTGTATGACGAGCAGTCCGGTGTGGAGTTCCACCCGTTCGGGGCCGATGCGGTAGCGGGTGCGGCGGTAGCGGACGGTCTCGGTGACGATGTCGACGGCGAGGGCGAGCGCGACCCCGGCGGCGACCCAGCCGAAGGCCTGCCACAGCGGCCGGTCCCCGGCCAGGCCGAAGGCGATGGGCAGTGCGGCGCCGCCGAGGACGCCGGCGAAGAGGGCGACCCGGACGACGACGGTACGGGGGTCCAGCTGCCGCCACTCCCCGCCGTCGGCGCCGCCGGGCGCCTCGCTCATGTGGCGTCCCCGGGGGTGGCCCGGGTGAGCAGCGTGAGCCGTTCGGCGAGTTCGGCGGCCGGCTCGTGGTCGAGGCCCTCGATGCGGATGGCGCCCTTGGCGGAGGCGGTGGTCACGGTGACGGTGGCCAGTCCGAAGTACTGCTCCAGCGGGCCGCGCACGGTGTCGACGGTCTGGATCCGGGACATCGGGGCGATCCGCCATTCCTGCCAGAAGGCCCCGGTGCGGACGTAGACGGCGTCGTCGGTGACTTCCCAGCGGTGGACGCGGTACCACCAGGCGGGGAGGAACGTGGTGCAGGCGAGGCCGAGGGCCGCCACGGCGCCGGCGGCGGTGAGCAGCCAGGGCCGGGCGGGCCCGATGAGCGCGCCGAGGACGGCGAGCACCAGCACCGGGAGGGCGGTGGTGATCAGGAGCCGGCATCGCCACCAGGTGACGGCCCGCTCGTCCACGGCGTTCCTCGGCGGCCTCAGCCGCACCGCGTTCTCCCCCGTCATGGTGTTCAGCCCCGGTCGCGCAGCGTTCGGTAGGCGGTGACGAGCCCGGAGGTCGAGCTGTCGAGGTGTTCGCCGCCCTGGACCCCGTCGGCAGCCGTCAGGACCGGCTCGATCTTCTTGGCGAGGACCTTGCCGAGTTCGACGCCCCACTGGTCGAAGGAGTCGATGTTCCAGACGGCGCCCTGGACGAAGACCTTGTGCTCGTAGAGCGCGATCAGCTGGCCGAGGACGGACGGGGTGAGCGCGTCGGCGAGGATCGTGGTGGTCGGGTGGTTGCCCTGGAAGGTCTTGTGCGGGACGAGCTCCTCCGGGACGCCCTCGGCCCGTACCTCTTCGGGCGTCTTGCCGAAGGCGAGTGCCTGGGTCTGGGCGAAGAAGTTGGCCATCAGCAGGTCGTGCTGGGCGACGAGACCGGGGAGCAGGTCGTCGACGGGCCGGGCGAAGCCGATGAAGTCGGCGGGGATGACCTTGGTGCCCTGGTGGATCAACTGGTAGTACGCGTGCTGCCCGTTGGTGCCCGGGGTGCCCCAGACGACGGGTCCGGTCTGCCAGTCGACGGGGTTGCCGTCGCGGTCCACCGACTTGCCGTTGGACTCCATGTCGAGCTGCTGGAGGTAGGCGGTGAACTTGGAGAGGTAGTGGGAGTACGGCAGGACGGCGTGCGACTGGGCGTCGAAGAAGGCGCCGTACCAGACGCCGAGGAGGCCGAGGAGCAGGGGCGCGTTCTCCTCGGGCGGGGCGGTGCGGAAGTGCTCGTCGACGAGGTGGAAGCCGTCGAGCATCTCGCGGAAGCGCTCCGGGCCGATGGCGATCATCAGGGAGAGGCCGATGGCGGAGTCGTAGGAGTAGCGGCCGCCGACCCAGTCCCAGAACTCGAACATGTTCGCCGTGTCGATGCCGAACTCCTCGACCTTCTCGGCGTTGGTCGAGAGGGCGACGAAGTGCTTGGCGACGGCCTCCTGGCCGGCTCGCAGTTCGGTGAGGAGCCAGTCCCGCGCCGAGGTGGCGTTGGTGATCGTCTCGATGGTGGTGAAGGTCTTCGAGGCGACGATGAAGAGCGTCTCGGCCGCGTCGAGGTCGCGGACGGCCTCGTGGAGGTCGGCGCCGTCGACGTTCGAGACGAAACGGAACGTCAGGTCCCGCTGCGTGTAGGAGCGCAGGACCTCGTAGGCCATGGCGGGGCCGAGGTCGGAGCCGCCGATGCCGATGTTGACGATGTTCTTGATCGGCTTGCCGGTGTGGCCGGTCCAGGAGCCCGCGCGGACGGTGCCGGCGAAGGCGGCCATCTTGTCGAGGACCGCGTGGACGGCGGGGACGACGTTCTCCCCGTCGACCTCGATCACGGCCCCGCGGGGGGCGCGGAGCGCGGTGTGGAGGACCGCCCGGTCCTCGGTGGTGTTGATCTTCTCGCCGCGGAACATGGCGTCGCGGAGCTCGGCGACGCCGGTGGCGGCGGCCAGTTCGCGCAGCAGGTTCAGCGTCTCGCCGGTGACGAGGTGCTTGGAGTAGTCCAGGTAGAGGTCGCCGACCCGCAGGGTGTGGTCGGTGCCGCGCGCCGGTTCGGCGGCGAACAGCTCACGCAGGTGGGTCTCGCCCAGCTGCTCACGGTGCTTGCCGAGGGCCGCCCACTCGGGCAGCCGGTTGAGCCTGGTACGGCCTTCGGTAGTCATCTCGGACATCGCCCACTTCTTCTCTTACTGCTTGTCTGCCCCGCTGCACCCCCCAACCTAATTGATCAGGGGGGCGGTCGACGCGCAGCGGAGCGGGAACGGCGAACGGGCCCCGCCCGCGAATCGAATTCGCGGGCGGGGCCCGTTCGTCACACCGTCACACCACGCTCAGATCTCGCCGCGCAGTTTGGCGAGCGCCTCGGCGAGGATCGCCTCGCCGTCGGCGTCGCTGCGCCGCTCACGGACATAGGCGAGATGGGTCTTGTACGGCTCCGTGCGCGGCGGGTCCGGCGGGTTGTCCCGGTCCTGACCTGCCGGGAAGCCGCAGCGCGGGCAGTCCCAGGTGTCCGGGACCGCTGCGTCGCTGGCGAAGCTCGGCTGCGTCTCGTGCCCGTTCGAGCACCAGAAGGAGATGCGGAGGCGCGGTGCCGACTCGCCCCGCTCGGCCTCCCCCATCGGCCCCGCTCCGACCCGGCTTCCCCGGATCGCGTTGCCACTTGCCACGGTCGTAACTCCCTGCGTGATGGTGCTCGAAGATGCCCCAGTCTACGTAAGGCCCAACGCGCGTCCAGTGATTGGAGTTACCCGTCCAACTTCATCAGCAGGCCGAGTACGACAATGCACGCGAACCAGAGCAGACCGACCACGACGGTGATGCGGTCCAGGTTGCGCTCGGCGACCGAGGAGCCACCGACGGAAGACTGCATTCCGCCTCCGAACATGTCGGAGAGGCCGCCACCCTTGCCCTTGTGCATCAGAACGAGCAGCATCAGCAGCCCGCTGAAGACGATGAGGGCGATCGAGAACCCCATAACCACGGCTGGACCAACTTCCTCGGACTTATACGGACGGGGGCCGGGCACCTGCCCGACCCCCGCAAGGGTACGACGTAACTCCGCTACCGCATACTCACTGGTCGCGGAAGCGAACGATCTTGACGAACTCGTCGGCGTCCAGCGCCGCGCCGCCCACCAGGGCGCCGTCGACGTCGGGCTGCGCCATGATCGCGGCGACGTTCCCGGACTTCACCGAGCCGCCGTACTGGATGCGGACCTTGTCGGCCAGCTCCTGCGAGTACAGCTCGGCGAGGCGGCCGCGGATCGCCCCGCAGACCTCCTGGGCGTCCTCGGGGGTGGCGACCTCGCCGGTGCCGATCGCCCAGACGGGCTCGTACGCGATCACGATGGTCTCGGCCTGCTCGGCCGGGATGTCCTTCAGACCGCCGTCGATCTGCGCGAGGGTGTACTCGACCTGGTTGCCGGCCTTGCGGATGTCCAGGCCCTCGCCGACGCAGAGGATCGGGGTGATGCCGTGCTTGAAGGCGGCCTTCACCTTGGCGTTGCAGACCTCGTCGTTCTCGGCGTGGTACTGGCGGCGCTCGGAGTGGCCGACGGCGACGTAGGCGCACTTCAGCTTGGACAGCATCAGGCCGGAGATCTCGCCGGTGTAGGCCCCGGAATCGTGCGCCGAGATGTCCTGGGCGCCGTACTTGATCTTCAGCTTGTCGCCGTCGACCAGGGTCTGGACGGACCGCAGGTCGGTGAAGGGGACGAGGACGGCGACCTCACAGGCGTCGTAGTCCTTGTCCGTCAGGGCGAAGGCGAGCTTCTGGACGTGGGCGATGGCCTCGAGGTGGTTGAGGTTCATCTTCCAGTTGCCCGCCATCAGCGGGGTGCGGGTGCTCATATGGGTTTTAGCCCTCCAGTGCGGCGAGGCCGGGAAGCGTCTTGCCCTCGAGGTACTCGAGGGAGGCGCCGCCGCCGGTCGAAATGTGGCCGAATGCCTTCTCGTCGAAGCCCAGGATGCGGACGGCGGCGGCGGAGTCGCCACCACCGACGACCGTGAAGGCCGGGGAGTCGACGAGCGCCTGGGCGACGGCCTTGGTGCCCTCGGCGTAGTCGGGGTGCTCGAAGACGCCCATCGGACCGTTCCAGAAGACGGTGCCGGCGTCGGCGAGCTTCGAGGCGTAGAGCTTACGGGTCTCCGGACCGATGTCCAGGCCCTCCTCGTCGGCCGGAATGGCGTCGAAGGCGACCGTGGTCGGGTTGGCCGGGGCCTTGGTCTTGAGGTCCGGGAACTCGGACGAGACCAGGACGTCGACGGGGAGGACGAACTCCACGCCGCGCTTCTCGGCACGGTCCAGGTAGTCGAGGACCGCGGGGATCTGGTCCTCCTGGAGCAGCGAGATGCCGACCTCGTGGCCCTTGGCCTTGAGGAAGGTGTACGCCATGCCGCCGCCGATGAGGATGCGGTCGGCCTTCTCCAGGAGGTGGTCGATGACCCCGAGCTTGTCGGAGACCTTGGCGCCGCCGAGGACGACCACGTACGGCCGCTGGACGTCCTCGGTGAGCTTCTTGAGGACGCCGACCTCGGTGGCGATGAGGTAGCCCGCGGCGTGCGGGAGGCGCGCCGGGAGGTCGAAGACCGAGGCGTGCTTGCGGTGCACGGCGCCGAAGCCGTCGCCGACGTACAGGTCGGCGAGCCCGGCCAGGCTGTCCGCGAAGGCGCCGCGCTCGGCGTCGTCCTTCGAGGTCTCGCCGGCGTTGAAGCGGAGGTTCTCGAGCACGGCGACCTGGCCGTCGGCGAGGCCCGCGACGACGGCCTTGGCGGAGTCGCCGACGGTGTCGGTCGCGAAGGCCACGTCGGCGCCGAGCAGCTCGCCGAGGCGCGCGGCGGCCGGGGCGAGGGAGAACGCCGGGTCCGGGGCGCCCTTGGGGCGGCCCAGGTGCGAGGCGACCACGACGCGGGCGCCGGCGTCGGCGAGGGCCTTCACCGTGGGGACGACGGCGCGGATGCGGCCGTCATCCGTGATGGTCGTGCCGTCCAGCGGCACGTTCAGGTCGGCGCGGACGAACACGCGCTTGCCTGCGACGCCCTCTTGGATAAGCTCGTCGATCGTCTTCATCTGTTAACAGACTCCTTGGTACGCGGTGGAGCACACAAACAGGGCTCGCACAGCGCGACATTGCGCTGCCCGAGCCCTGCTCACATCGAAAGCCTGCCCTGAAGTTTAGAGCTGGCCGCCGACGAAGACGGTGAGGTCGACGAGACGGTTGGAGTAACCCCACTCGTTGTCGTACCAACCCAGGATCTTGACCGTGTTGCCTTCCTGGACCATGGTCAGCGAGGCGTCGAAGGTGCAGGACGCCGGGTCGCTGACGATGTCCGAGGAGACGATCGGGTCCTCGGTGTAGAACAGGATGCCCTTGAGGTCGCCGTCGTCGGCGGCCTTCTTGAACGCGGCGTTGACCTCGTCCTTGGTGACCTCGCGGTCCAGGGTGACGACCAGGTCGGTGGCGGAGCCGGTCGGGACCGGGACGCGCATCGCGATGCCGTCGAGCTTGCCCTTGAGCTGCGGGAGGACCAGGGCGGTGGCCTTGGCGGCACCCGTCGTGGTCGGGATGATGTTCTCGGCGGCGGCGCGGGCGCGGCGCAGGTCCTTGTGCGGGAAGTCCAGGATGCGCTGGTCGTTGGTGTACGCGTGGACCGTGGTCATCAGGCCCTTGACGATGCCGAAGTTCTCGTCGAGGACCTTCGCCATCGGGGCGACACAGTTGGTGGTGCAGGACGCGTTCGAGATGACGTTGTGCTGCGCCGGGTCGTACTTGTCCTGGTTGACGCCCATGACGATGGTGATGTCCTCGTCGGTGGCCGGAGCCGAGATGAGGACCTTCTTGGCGCCGCCTGCGATGTGCTTCTCGGCGTCGGCCTTCTTGGTGAAGATGCCGGTCGACTCGATGACGATGTCGACGCCGAGCTCGCCCCAGGGGATGTCGGCCGGGTCGCGCTCGGAGAGCACCTTGATCGTGTGGCCGTCGACCGTGATGGTGTCGGCGGTGTGGGTGACCTCGGCCTTGAGGCGGCCCAGGATGGTGTCGTACTTCAGCAGGTGTGCGGTGGTCGCGGTGTCACCGAGGTCGTTGACAGCCACGATCTCGATGTCGGCACCCTGCTCAAGGAGCGCGCGGAAGTAGTTCCGGCCGATGCGGCCAAAGCCGTTGATGCCTACGCGGATCGTCACGAACCGATCTCCTCGTCAGGTACGCCGGTGTGCTCGACGCCGGCGAGATTTTTGTTTTTTGGGATGTCCCCGACCGCTTACGACCCTACCCCCACAGGGGCCGCGGAGTGACATCCAGCGCAGCCGTACGAGCCCGGAAAGTGAGGGAAAAAGGCCGACGGCCCGTCCCTACCAACGGGTACGGGCCGCCGTGGGACCTTTGTCCCCACTACTCTCCGTCAGCGCCGGAGCACCCCGAGGGCGCGTCCGATGAGCCGTGCCCGCTCGGCCTCACCGGTCACGTGTTCCAGGCCGAAGCCCAGGAGCACGGTGTCCTTCGTGGTGACCGCCGCCTGGGAGTGGAAGAGTGCGGCGGAGCGGGTCCAGTCGGTGCCGTTGCCGGGGCTGCCGGCGGGGGCGCCCGGCACGGTCCAGGCGCCGAGGGAGCTCTCGAAGCCCTCCGCGTCGGTGGTGGCGCCGGTGATGAGCCGGGTGTCGTCGACGAAGGCGCCCATCTCGCCCGTACCGGGGTCGGAGACGTACGAGATCGAGAGCTCGACCTTCTTGCCCGCCCAGGCGCTCAGGTCGACGGAGGCCTGCCGCCAGCCGTTGGAGGGGCCGGTGAAGGCGTTCCAGGAGCCGGTGGTGCCGGTGGCGGCGCAGCCGTCCTCGCCGACGGTGAGGTAGTGGGCGAGGAAGGGGTGGCCGCGGAGGTAGAAGCCCTCGCCGCAGTCGGCCGGGGGTTCGGTGGAGGTGCCGCCGTTGACGTCGGGCAGGGTGGTCCAGTCGTCCAGGCCGGTGGTGTGGGCCTCGACGACGAGGTTGTCGTAGCCGGGCTCGGTGTCGTAGCTGACCTGGAAGTCGAGCCGGGGCCGGTCGGCCGCGGTGACGCCGGTGAGGTCGACGGTCCTGCCGAGCCGGGCCCAGGTGCCGTCGCTGTGCTTGACGGCGGCGAAGGAGGCGCCCTCGGCGGGTTCGAAGGGGGTCCGGATGCCCGGGTAGTCGCCGGCCGAGGCGCTGTCGGCGAACTGCGGGAACTCCTTCGGCTTCAGGGTGTCCGAGGTGACCGTGTACGCGCCCGCGTTGTCGAGCGGGTTGTCGGTGGCGGCGCCGAGGGCCGCGCCGGCGCCCGCGAAGGCGCCGGTGCCGGCGAAGGCGGGCGGGTTCTTGAGGCCCGCGCGGTGGTAGGCACCGAGGTAGTACTGGGCGAAGTCGTTGGACTCGGCGCGGCCGATCTGGGTGAGTCCGCCGGACTTCTCGCCGGCGTTGACCAGCTTGCCGCCTTCGTTGAGGTAGCCGCGGACGGCGAGCTGGGTGGCTCCGGAGGGGCGCTCGGCGCCGGTGTACCAGACGACGGTACGGAAGTGGGAGAGCACGCCGAGGGTGTCCGGGGCGCCCTGGGTGGCGACGTCCCAGACGGCGGCCTTGCGGCCGTTGTCGGCGAGCGCCTTCACGTACGCGGCGCTGTGCCGGGCGGCGGTGGTGCCGCCCTCGTCGGCGAGCACGAGGACGTCGCCGCGGGGGCGTTCGGCCACCTTGTAGGTGAAGGGGGCGGAGGCGGTGGCTCGGCCTTCGCGGGTGCGGGCGGTGAACCAGACCTCGACGGAGTCGCCCGGCCGGGCGCCCTCGACCTCGGCGCGGTACTCGTCGAAGTAGAGGTTGTCCTCGCCGCCGTAGGTCTCGCCGCCCTTCCAGGCGTCGAGCTCCTCGCTGTGCGTACGGCCGCCGTTGACGCGGTACTTCAGGGTCTTGCCGCGCAGCGACTTGCGCGCGGTGACGGCGACCTCCTGGTCCCCGCCGCGGGCGTAGGAGGTGGCGAAGGCCTTCGGGGTGAAGTCGGGGGCCTCGATGCCGACCGGGGAGACGGGCCGGTCCGGGTGGGCGGCGGTCTCGGCGACGGCGAGCGCGAACGGGATGTTCTTGGCGAACTCGGCCTGGATCAGCTTCTCGTCGTCCGGGAAGGTGAACACGGAGGCGCAGTCGGCCGGGTTCCAGGCGTCGTTCGGGTCGACCCGGGACGCGGTGGCGCAGGTCGACATCTCCGGGGTGAACATCTGCATCCCGTTGACGTTGGCGGCGTGTCCGTCCGCCTCGCCGTTGGTGATGTACAGCTCGGAGGAGACCTGCGGCCGGTAGCCGGGCACGGCCGACTTCTGCGGGGTGCCGGCGAGGGCCTTGAGGGCCACGTCGTCGGGGGTGTCGGTGGCGACCTGCCAGCCGACGCCGTACAGCAGCAGTTGGGCGGCCGAGTGGTAGTTGATGCCGTACGCGAAGCCGATGCGCTTCTGGAAGGCGTCGAGGGCCCTGGTCTCGGGCTCCGACATGGCGGCCTTGCCGCGGAAGGTCTCGTCGGCCGGGTCGGGCGACGAACCCTCGTTGTCGTAGCCCCACTTGTAGGCGAAGTTGCGGTTGAGGTCGACGCCGTCGCCGGAGGCGATCCGTCCGTCGCCGTCGTTGTCGCGGAGGTTCTTGCGCCACTGCCGGTTGGCGGGGTCGGCGTGCGTGAAGTCGTAGCCGTCCGGGTTGGCGGAGAGCACGAACCACAGCTCGGTCGAGTCGACGATCCGGGTGATCCGCTCGTCCTTGCCGTAGCCGTCGAGGTAGTGGTGGAGCAGCCGCCGGGTCATCTCGGGGGTGATCCACTCGCGCGCGTGCTGGTTGGACATGTACAGCGTGGCCGGCTTGGAGCCGTCCTTGGTGCGCTGGGCGCCCTTGCTGACCTTGAGGGCGAGGATGTCCTGGCCCTTGACGGTCTTTCCGATGGAGACGACCTTGGTGATGCCGGGGTTGGCCCGGGCGGTGTCCAGGATCTCCTGCTTGAGGCCGTTCGGACCGCCGTACGGGCGGAAGACGCCGTCCCCCGCGGCGGCCACCCGCTTCTCGGCCTGGGCGGACAGCTGGTGCTCGGCGAGTTCGACGCCCTGGCCGCGCAGTTGCCCGGCCTGCCGGCCGGTGAGGAAGAGCTCGACCGTCGCGGAGCCCTTGGCGGGCACCTGCTCGGTCAGTTCGTGCGCGTCGGCGCCCGCGTCCAGGAGCAGGGGTACCTGTTCCTTGGTGACCACGGCACGCCATACGGAGAGGGCGTCACCGCCGTCCCGGTCGTCCGGCTGCGCTCCGGCGACGGGTGCCGCCGCCACACCGGCGATCAGCAGTGAAGCCGCGGCGAGGATCGATCTCGCTCTGCGTCCCATGAGCCCCCCTTGCTGTTGTCTGCCACGAAGGTGAACAGACGCCAGGCTCATGGGCGCCCATGGGCCTGTCAAGGGTGCCTCGCGGGGTGTACGAAAAAGCTGCCGGTGCCTCAGAAAGGCACCGGCAGCGTGGAGTTCACGGTTCCGTACGGTCTCCGCCGGGCGGCGGCTCCCGTCAGCCCACCAGGCTGTCGTCGAGCTCCTCGGTCAGGTTCGACTCGGTCCCGGGGATGCCCAGGTCCTGCGCCCGCTTGTCGGCCATCGCGAGCAGCCGGCGGATCCGGCCGGCCACCGCGTCCTTCGTCAGCGGCGGGTCGGCGAGGGCGCCCAGCTCCTCCAGGGAGGCCTGCTTGTGCTCCATGCGGAGCCGGCCGGCCGCGGCGAGGTGCTCGGGCACCTCCTCCGCGAGGATCTCCAGGGCGCGCTGCACCCGGGCACCCGCGGCGACCGCGGCACGGGCCGAACGGCGCAGGTTGGCGTCGTCGAAGTTGGCCAGGCGGTTGGCGGTGGCGCGGACCTCGCGCCGCATCCGCCGCTCCTCCCAGGCCAGCACCGACTCGTGCGCGCCGAGCCGGGTGAGCAGGGCGCCGATCGCGTCGCCGTCGCGGACGACGACCCGGTCCACCCCCCGCACCTCGCGGGCCTTCGCCGCGATCGAAAGCCGGCGGGCCGCCCCGACCAGGGCGAGGGCCGCCTCGGGACCAGGGCAGGTCACCTCAAGGGACGAGGACCTGCCGGGCTCGGTCAGCGAGCCGTGCGCCAGGAACGCGCCGCGCCAGGCCGCCTCCGCGTCGCAGGTCGCGCCGGAGACCACCTGCGGCGGGAGACCCCGGATGGGGCGACCCCGGCCGTCCACGAGCCCCGTCTGCCGGGCCAGCTGGTCGCCGCCGGCCACCACCCGCACCACGAAGCGCGAACCGCGCCGCAGCCCGCCGGGGGCCATCACGATCAGCTCGGAGCTGTGCCCGAAGATCTCCAGGATGTCCCGCTTGAGGCGGCGGGCCGCCATCGCCGTGTCCAGCTCCGCCTCGATCACGATGCGGCCGCTCACCAGGTGCAGCCCGCCCGCGAACCGCAGGATCGACGAGACCTCTGCCTTCCTGCAGCAGGTCCGGGTGACGGGAAGCCGGGAGATCTCGTCCTTCACCGCTGCCGTCATCGCCATGGGCCGATCCTTCCATGCATCCGAAAAATACGGTCGTACGCGGCGGCCAACAGCTCCGGGTCATGCTTCGCGGAGCCGTCGGGCCCGGCCACCGGCGCCAGCTCGACCGCGGCGCCGAGCCGCTTGGCGGCATCGGCGAGGGACTCGCGATCGGGCACGGCAGCCTCGTCGGCGAGCACCACGTCCAGGGCGAGTTTAGGGGCGTGTCGTCCCAAAACCTCCAAATGACGCTGCGGGGAGAAGCCCTCTGTTTCTCCGGGCTGCGGCGCGAGGTTCAGCGAGAGCACTTTCCGGGCCTTCGTCTCGGCCAGGGCGTCGAGGAGTTCGGGGACCAGGAGGTGCGGGATCACGGAGGAGAACCAGGAGCCCGGACCGAGCACGACCCAGTCCGCGTCGAGGACCGCCGCGACCGCCTCGGGCACCGCCGGCGGGTCGTGCGGGACGAGGTGCACGGACTGCACCTCGCCCGGCGTGAGCGCCACCGTCGCCTGCCCGGCCACCGTGTCCACGTCGTCCGGACGCGCCGGGTCGTGGCCCCTGACCAGGGCCTGGAGCTCCAGCGGCACGGCGGACATGGGCAGCACCCTGCCCTGGGCGCCCAGCAGCCGCCCGACCAGGTCGAGGGCCTGGACGGGGTCGCCGAGCTGCTCCCAGAGGGCGACGATCAGCAGGTTGCCGACGGCGTGGCCGCCCATCTCGCCCTTGGACTGGAAGCGGTGCTGGATCACCCGGGCCCAGGTCTGGCCCCAGTCGTCGTCCCCGCAGAGCGCGGCGAGCGCCTTGCGCAGGTCGCCCGGGGGCAGCACGCCGAGCTCCTCGCGGAGCCGGCCGCTGGAGCCCCCGTCGTCGGCGACGGTGACGACGGCCGTCAGGTCGCCGGTGATCCGGCGCAGCGCGGCCAGCGAGGCCGACAGGCCCATGCCGCCGCCGAGCGCGACGACCTTGGGCTGCGCGCCGCGCCTGCGGAGCGTGCGCCGCACCGCGAGGGTGGAGGCACGCCGGCGGTACGGTTTCACTCGCGCCCCATGTCCCGGTGGACGACGACGGTCTCGACGCCTTCGGCCGCGAGGCGGGCGGCGAGCCGCTCGGCGGTGGCCACGGAGCGGTGCTTGCCGCCGGTACAGCCGACGGCGATGGTGACGTACCGCTTGCCCTCGCGGCGGTAGCCCGCGGCGATCAGCTGGAGCAGCTCCGTGTAGCGGTCGAGGAACTCCTTGGCGCCGGGCTGGTTGTAGACGTAGTTCGACACCTCCTCGTTGAGGCCGGTGAAGGGGCGCAGCTCGGGGACCCAGTGCGGGTTCGGCAGGAAGCGCATGTCGACGACGAGGTCGGCGTCGACCGGCAGGCCGTACTTGAAGCCGAAGGACATCACGGTGGCCCGGAGCTCGGGCTCCTCGTCGCCGGCGAACTGGGCGTCCATCTTGGCGCGCAGCTCGTGGACGTTGAGGCTGGAGGTGTCGATCACCAGGTCGGCGTCGCCGCGCAGCTCGCGCAGCAGGTCGCGCTCGGCGGCGATGCCGTCGGTGATCCGGCCGTCGCCCTGGAGCGGGTGCGGCCTGCGGACCGACTCGAAGCGGCGGACCAGGGCGTCGTCTGAGGACTCCAGGAAGACGATCCGGCGGGTGACCTGCTTGGAGTCGAGGTCGGCGAGGGAGTCCCTGAGGTTGTCGAAGAACTGCCGGCCGCGGACGTCCACGACGACGGCGATCCGGGCGACGTTGCCCTGGGAGCGTGCGCCGAGCTCCACCATGGTGGGGATCAGCGCGGGCGGCAGGTTGTCCACGACGAACCAGCCGAGGTCCTCCAGGCACTTCGCCGCGGTGGACCGGCCGGCTCCGGACATGCCGGAGATGATCACCAGCTCGGGAATGGCCGCCTCGGCGCCGTTGTCGCCGGGGGTCTCCTTCGTGCCCGTACTCACGTGTCCTGCTCCGTCTTCTCGGTCGTGCTGGTCGTGCGGTTCGTTCCGGTGCTGCTCGTGCGCGGTCATGCCGTGCCGTCCCCGTCTTCCATGATCTCTCCTGTCGCCGTGTTCACGGCGGGTGCGGCCGGGGCCGCCTGGGCGAGGGCCACGACGACCGCCTCCGCGGTCTTCCGGCCCATGCCGGGGACCTCGCAGATCTGCTCGATTGTCGCCTGCCGGAGCCGCTTCACCGAGCCGAAATGCTTGATCAACGCTTGTTTCCGGGTGTCTCCGAGGCCGGGGACGGCGTCCAGGGGGCTGGTACGGATGCGTTTCGTCCGCTTGGACCGCTGGTAGCGGATGGCGAAGTCGTGAGCCGTGTCACGTACCCGCTGGAGCAGGTAGAGGCCCTCGCTGGAGCGCGGCAGCACCACCGGGTCGTCGTCGCCGGGCAGCCACACCTCCTCCAGGCGCTTGGCGAGCCCGCAGACCGCGATGTCGTCGATCCCCAGCTCGTCGAGGGCCCGGCGGGCCGCGGCGACCTGCGGCTGCCCGCCGTCGACCACCACGAGCTGCGGCGGGTACGCGAAGCGCTTCGGCCGGCCGTCGTCCTCCGGCGTCTCCGCCGGGACCTCGCCGTCGGCCGCCGGCCCCCACTCCCCCGTACGGTCCTTCTCGGCGAGGTAGCGCTTGAAGCGGCGGCTGATCACCTCGTGCATGGACCGGACGTCGTCCTGGCCCTCGAAGCCCTTGATCTGGAAGCGGCGGTACTCGCTCTTGCGGGGCAGGCCGTCCTCGAAGACCACCATCGAGGCGACGACGTCCTCGCCCTGGAGGTGCGAGATGTCGAAGCACTCGATCCGCAGCGGCGCCGAGTCCAGGTCGAGTGCCTCGGCGATCTCCTCCAGGGCCCGGGAGCGGGTGGTCAGGTCGCTGGCCCGCTTGGTCTTGTGCAGCACGAGGGCCTGCTGCGCGTTCCGCGCGACGGTCTCCATCAGGTCCTTCTTGTCGCCGCGCTGCGGGACGCGCAGCGAGACGTTGGACCCGCGGCGGCCGGTGAGCCAGGCGGTGACCGCCGCCGCGTCCTCGGGGAGGGCCGGGACCAGGACCTCCTTGGGGACCGTGTCGCCGCTCTCCTCGCCGTACAGCTGCTGGAGGGCGTGCTCGACGAGGCCCGCCGTGTCGACGGCCTCGACCTTGTCGGTGACCCAGCCGCGCTGGCCGCGGACGCGTCCGCCGCGGACGTGGAAGATCTGGACGGCGGCCTCCAGCTCGTCCTCGGCGAGGGCGATCAGGTCGGCGTCGGTGGCGTCGGCGAGGACGACGGCGCTCTTCTCCATCGCCCGGCGCAGCGCCTCTATGTCGTCCCGGAGCCGGGCGGCCTTCTCGTACTCCATGTCCTCGGCCGCGATCGTCATCTGCTTCTCGAGCCTGCGGATGTACGTGCCGGTGCGGCCGGCCATGAAGTCGCAGAACTCCTCGGCCAGTTCACGGTGCTCCTCGGGCGACACGCGGCCGACGCAGGGCGCCGAGCACTTGCCGATGTAGCCGAGGAGGCACGGCCGGCCGGCCGAGGCGGCGTTCCGGAAGACGCCCGCCGAGCAGGTCCGCACCGGGAAGACCCGCAGCATCAGGTCGACCGTCTCGCGGATCGCCCAGGCGTGCCCGTACGGCCCGAAGTAGCGCACGCCCTTCTTCTTGTGGCCGCGCATGACCTGGACCCGGGGGAACTCCTCGTCCAGGGTGACCGCGAGGTACGGGTAGCTCTTGTCGTCCCGGTACTTGACGTTGAACCGCGGGTCGAACTCCTTGATCCAGGTGTACTCCAGCTGGAGCGCCTCGACCTCGGTCGACACCACCGTCCACTCGACGGAGGCGGCGGTCGTCACCATCGTCGCCGTGCGCGGATGCAGGCTCGTCAGCGGCTGGAAGTAGTTCGCCAGCCGCTGGCGCAACGACTTCGCCTTGCCGACGTAGATCACTCGCCGGTGCTCGTCGCGGAACTTGTAGACCCCCGGCGAGTCGGGGATCTGACCCGGCTTGGGGCGGTAGCTGGAGGGGTCTGCCATGCTCCCCACCCTACTGGCGGGGACCGACACTCCGGCCTCGCGTACTCGTTGGCGAGGCATGGCGAATCATGGTGCGGAAACGGCTCACGGACGGCTGGCGGACCGGGTGTGCGTGATCACGGGTGCGGCGAGCGGCATCGGGCGGGCGACGGTGGAACGGTTCCTCCGCGAAGGGGCCCTCGTCGTGGCCGCCGACCGCGACGCGGAACGCCTCGCGACGCTGTCCGGCGTCGTCCCGGTCGTCGGCGACGTCTCCCGCGCGGAGGACGCCCGCCGCATGATCGGCACGGCCGTGGACCGCTTCGGACGCCTCGACGTCCTGGTGGCCAACGCGGGCGTCATCCCGCTGCTCTCCGTCACCGAGGCGGAGGCCTCCGACTTCGACGAGGTCATGGCCGTCGACGGCCGCGGCATGTTCCTCACCTGCAAGTACGCCATCGAGGCCATGATCGGATCGGGCGGCGGGTCAATCATCTGCACCTCCTCCATCTCCGGCGTCGCCGGCCAGGCCCGGCAGGCCGTCTACGGCCCCGCGAAGTTCGTCGCCACCGGCCTCACGAAGCACCTCGCGGTGGAGTGGGCGGCGCACGGCATCCGCGTCAACGCGGTCGCCCCGGGCACCATCGAGACGGAACGGGTCGCCGCCGCCCGCCACGAGCCCGGCGGTCCCGAGTACCTCGCCGAGGCACTCGGCGCCCACCCCATGGCCCGCTTCGGCACCCCCGCCGAGGTCGCCGCCGCCATCCTCTTCCTCGCCTCCGACGACGCCTCCTTCATCACCGGCGCCGTCCTTCCCGTGGACGGCGGCTACCTCGCCCGCTGACCCGCACGCCCACCCCCGTGGCCGGGGCGGCCGCGGGGGTGGGCGGGAGGAAGGGAGGGAGGGCTAGGGCCGCGGGGAGGTGCGGCGACGGTGGTGGAGGGCGGTGGCCGCGAGGGCGAGGGCGGCGACGGCACCCGCGCCCGCGGCGAGCGGGAGGCCGGTGTCCTCCTGGGGAGCGGCGGGCGGCGAGGCGTAGCCGCCCGCCGCGCCCTTGCGGGCGTAGGAGGAGCCGGGGAGCTTGTCGGCGTAGGCGCGGACGACGCGGTCGCGGTAGGCCGCGAGGGTCGTGCCGTTGCGGCCGACGGCCCGTATCGCGTCCTCGTCGAGGGGCAGGACCTTGGTGCCCTTCTGGACGTACCACGCGTCGATCTGGGGCTCGCGGAAGACGAGTCCGCCGGGCAGCAGCCGCCCGCCCTGCTCCGCGTAGCGGATCTCGTCGTCGCCGGTGGCGATGTTGACGACCTGCCAGCCGCCGGGCTGTTCGACGGTCCAGAGCGAGGCCTTCTGGCCGTCCGACGCGACGGCCCGGCTGGCCCGGAACTCGACCCGGGCGACGGGCGCGCCCGCCTTACCGGCGACGAAGTCCGGGGAGAGGATCCGTACCGGCACGGACGCGCCTTCGACGTGCGGCGCGGCGGCGGACCGGGCGAGCGCGCCGTCCCGGGCGAAGAACCGGGACAGGGTGTCCAGGGTCTGCGGCGCGGAGGCGGCCTGTTCGGGGGTGGCCGCGGGCGGCAGGGCGCCGCCGGGGGCCGCCGAGGCGGTGGGGGCCGTCGCCGCCAGGCCGGCGAGGGCGGTGAGGAGGAGGGCGGTGGGGCGTCGGGTCATCGTGGTCACGCCCCGATCCGGTAGAGGGAGTGGGTCCAGGAGAAGGAGCTGTTGTCGACGTACCAGGCGTGCGAGGCCCAGTTGTAGCGGTCGCTCGACGGCCAGGGATCGCCCCAGTAGACCCAGCTGTTCGCGTCGTCGTAGCCGTAGACGACGTGCATGTGGCCGCCGCCGCTGGCCCATTGGATGCGGGTCTCGACGGGCCGGTTGGCGTTGATCTCGGTCTGGACGGTGGAGTAGCGCAGCCAGCCGTCGACGTACGAGCCGGGGTTGATGCCGGCCCAGCTCAGTCCGGTCTGGACGTTGCCGAGCGTGGCCTGCCAGTTGGGGCAGTCGTAGCCCTGCTGGCGGTTGAAGGCGGCGTTGCAGAACTGGTTCTGGCTGTAGCCGCGGCCGAACCAGGTGGCGATGGTGTTGCCGCTCGCGGCCCAGCACCAGTTGGTCTTCTGCTGGGCCTGCATGGTGATGTTCAGTCGCTTGGAGGCGAGGGCGGAGACGTCCTCGCCGGCGGGGGCGGCGGAGGCCGAGGTGGTCGGGACGAGGAAGAGGGCGGCTGCGGCGAGTGCCGCGAGGGTCGTTCTTCTGCTGCGCATCGCGTTCCTCCCATGGCGGGGGGTGGGGATGTGGGGAGTGGAGGAGCGCGTCCGGACGCTGGTCAGGAGCATGTTCCGTTGTCCGGAGCGGGTCAACACGCTTCAATGCGGGGTGACATCGGACTGTGAACGGTGTGACCCGGGTGTGAACGGACGCCCTCGGCCCACCTGCCCGCCCACCCCACGCGGCGCGACGGTCCGCACCCCCACCGTGAACGTTCACTGAGGAGTCCTCGTGAGCCACACCGAGGCCGATCTGGTGCAGCTGCTGCACACCGGCCCCTTCCATCTGGCGCTGCGCACGGCTTTCGCGGTGCGCGGGCTGCCGCTCCAGCGGGTCCAGCACCATCTCGCGCACCGGGGCGTCCGGGTCGGGGTGACGAGCCTGAGCTACTGGCAGCAGGGCGCCCGCCGCCCGCAGCGGCCGGAGTCCCTGAAGGCTGTACGGGCCCTGGAGGAGGTGCTGCAGCTGCCGGGGAACTCGCTGCTCCGGCTGCTCACCGAGGACGCGGCCGCCCGGTCCGAGGTGGAGCGTCCGGCGGCCCGCTCGTACCGCTCACTGGTGGAGGCGTCCGGCTCGGTCGAGGAGCTGCTCGCGGAGCTGGACGTGCCGACGGACGGCGGGCTGCACACGGTGGGGCACCATGAGCGGGTACGGATCGGGGCGGGCCGGGAGCTGGTGGGGCGGGATTCGCAGCACGTGGTGCGGGCGCACCGGGACGGCGTCGACCGCTATCTCGCGATCCACCACGGGGATCCGGGCTGCGACCCGTCCCGGGTGGCGGTGCGTGCGGTGGAGAACTGCCGCACCGGTCGGGTGCGGTGGCATGCCGGGACGGGCGTGCTCGTCGCCGAGCTGCTCTTCGACGCGCGGCTGCGCGCCGGGGACACGTACCTCTTCTCGTACGGCTTCGAGGACGGTACGGCGGGTGCGAGCGGCGAGTACGTGCGCGGGTTCAGCTTCGCGGGTGGGCAGTACGTGCTCCAGGTCCGCTTCGACGAGGCCGCGCTTCCGGTGCGCTGCCGGCGCTTCGCCCAGGCCTCCGCCGGCGCGTCCCGCGGGGGCCGCGCGGAGCTGACCCTGAGCGGCCGGCACCGCACGGTGCACCTCGTCGAGCAGGGCGTACGCCCCGGAATCCTGGGCATCGACTGGGACTGGGCCTGAGGCCCGGCCCCGGTCGGGCTCCGAGGGCGTCCCGGGGACTCAGGCCTCGGGGCCGGCGACCAGCTTGCCGTCCTCGACGCGGATCGGGACCTCGGGGAGCGGGACGGTGGCGGGGCCGCGGAGGGCCTTGCCGGTGGTGACGTCGAAGCGGCTGCCGTGGCAGGGGCAGTTGCCCTCGTTCGCCTCGACCTTGTCGAGGACGCAGCCGGCGTGGGTGCACTGGGCGCTGAACGCCTTGTACTGGCCCTTGGCCGGGCAGCTCACCACGAGTCGCTGCTCGCGGTAGAGCTTGGAACCGCCGACCGGGACCTCGTCCGGGGCGCCGAGCGGCACGGGCGCGGTCGGGGTCGGGACCTGGGCGTGGCCGAGCTTCGAGTCCGTGGAGCAGGCGGCGACTCCCAGCCCGGCGGCACCGGCGAGGGCCGCGCCTTTCAGTACGGTGCGGCGGCTGGACTGGCCGGACATGAGCGCTCCACGTGAGATCGGGGACAAACACACCCCAGGGGTGACCCGACCGACGATACCGGCGCCCTCTCCGGGCCCCGACGGCCACCCCTGACCTGGCCCCGTACGCGGCAGGGCCCCCGGTCGGGGGCCCTGCCGTGGGGTCACGCCTTGCGGGCCCGGGTGGTGGCCTTCTTGGCCGCGGCCTTGGTGGCGGTCGCCTTCGTGGCCGCCGCCTTCGTGGCCGTCGCCTTCGTGGCCGTCTTCTTGGCCGGGGCGGCGGTCTTCTTGGCGGGGGCCTTCTTCGCCGCCGCCTTCTTCGCGCCGCGGGCGGCCGGGACGGTCGCGCCGGAGTCGCTGACGCGGTCGGCGCCGAGGATCTCGCGGAGGAACTTGCCGGTGTGGCTCTCAGGGACGGAGGCGACCTCCTCCGGCGTGCCCTCGGCGACGACCAGGCCACCGCCGCTGCCGCCCTCGGGACCCATGTCGACGACCCAGTCGGCGGTCTTGATGACATCGAGGTTGTGCTCGATGACGATCACCGAGTTGCCCTTGTCGACGAGGTTGGAGAGGACCTTGATCAGCTTCGAGATGTCCTCGAAGTGCAGACCGGTGGTCGGCTCGTCCAGGACGTAGACCGTGCGGCCCGTCGAGCGCTTCTGGAGCTCGGAGGCGAGCTTGACGCGCTGCGCCTCGCCGCCGGAGAGCGTCGGCGCCGACTGGCCGAGGCGGACGTAGCCGAGGCCGACCTCGTTGAGCGTGCGCAGGTGGCGGGCGATGGTCGGGACGGCCTCGAAGAAGTCGAGGGCCTCCTCGATCGGCATGTCCAGGACCTCGGCGATGGACTTGCCCTTGTAGTGGACCTCCAGGGTCTCCCGGTTGTACCGGTCGCCGTGGCAGACCTCGCACGGGACGTAGACGTCCGGGAGGAAGTTCATCTCGATCTTGATCGTGCCGTCGCCGGAGCAGTTCTCGCAGCGGCCGCCCTTGACGTTGAAGGAGAACCGGCCGGGCAGGTAGCCCCGGACCTTGGCCTCCATCGTCTCGGCGAAGAGCTTGCGGACGTGGTCGAAGACGCCGGTGTACGTCGCCGGGTTCGACCGCGGGGTGCGGCCGATCGGGGACTGGTCGACGTGCACGACCTTGTCGACGAGGTCGTCCCCGTCCACCCGCGTGTGCCGGCCGGGCACCGACTTGGCGCCGTTGAGCTCGCGCGCGAGGTGGGTGTAGAGGATGTCGTTGACCAGGGTCGACTTGCCGGAGCCGGAGACTCCGGTGACGGCGGTGAGGACGCCCAGCGGGAAGGAGACGTCGATGTCCCGCAGGTTGTTCTCCCGGGCGCCGTGCACGGTGAGCCGGCGCGAGGGGTCCACGGGGCGGCGGATGTCGGGGGTGGCGATCGAGCGGCGGCCGGAGAGGTACTGCCCGGTCATCGACTCCTCGTTGGCGAGGAGCTCCTTGAGGGACCCGGAGTGGACGACCTTGCCGCCGTGCTCGCCGGCGCCGGGGCCGATGTCGACGACCCAGTCGGCGACCTTGATGGTGTCCTCGTCGTGCTCGACGACGATGAGCGTGTTGCCCATGTCGCGGAGCCGGACCAGGGTCTCGATGAGCCGGTGGTTGTCGCGCTGGTGCAGGCCGATGGACGGCTCGTCGAGCACGTACAGCACGCCGACCAGGCCGGAGCCGATCTGGGTGGCGAGCCGGATGCGCTGGGCCTCGCCGCCGGAGAGGGTGCCCGCGGCGCGGTTGAGCGAGAGGTAGTCGAGGCCGACGTCGACGAGGAAGCGCAGCCGCTCGTTGACCTCCTTGAGGACCCGCTCGGCGATCTTCTTGTCGCGGGCGTTGAGCGTCAGGCGGGCGAGGAACTCGGCGCAGTCGCTGATGGACATCGCGGAGACCTCGGCGATGGACCGGTCCATGACCGTGACCGCGAGGACGATCGGCTTGAGGCGGCTGCCCTCACAAGTGGGGCAGGGCACCTCGCGCATGTAGCCCTCGAAGCGCTCGCGGCTCGAGTCGCTCTCGGCCTCGCTGTGGCGCCGCTTGACGAAGGAGACGGCACCTTCGAAGGCGGGGGTGGTGTAGGCCCGCTCGCGTCCGTACCGGTTGCGGTAGCGGACCTCGACCTGGGTCTTGTGGCCGTACATCAGGGCCTTCTTGGCTCGCTGCGGCAGTCCCGCGTACGGGATGTCCGTGCGGAAGCCGAGGGCCTGGGAGAGGCCGCCGATGAGCCGGCCGAAGTACTCCTTGGTGTGGCCGTGCGACCAGGGGTGAATGGCGCCCTCGTCGAGGGACTTGTCCTCGTCGGGGACGACCAGCTCGGGGTCGACCTCCATGCGGGTGCCGATGCCGGTGCAGTCGGGGCAGGCGCCGAAGGGCGAGTTGAAGGAGAAGGAGCGCGGCTCCAGCTCCTCGAAGGACAGGTCGTCGTACGGGCAGTAGAGGTGCTCCGAGTACATCCTCTCGCGCTCGGGGTCGTCCTCCGGGAGGTCGACGAAGTCGAGCACGACCATGCCGCCGGAGAGTCCGAGCGCGGTCTCGACGGAGTCGGTGAGCCGGCGCTTGGCGCTGTCCTTCACGGTGAGGCGGTCGACGACCACCTCGATCGTGTGCTTCTCCTGCTTCTTCAGCGTCGGCGGCTCGCTGAGCTGGATCGTCTGCCCGTCGACCCGGGCCCGGCTGTAGCCCTTGGTCTGGAGGTCGGCGAAGAGGTCGACGAACTCGCCCTTCCGCTCGCGGACGAGCGGCGAGAGGACCTGGAAGCGGCTGCCCTCGGGCAGGTCGAGGACCTTGTCGACGATGGCCTGGGGCGACTGGCGGGAGATCGGGCGGCGGCACTCGGGACAGTGCGGCTTGCCGATGCGGGCGAAGAGCAGCCGGAGGTAGTCGTAGACCTCCGTGATGGTGCCGACCGTCGAGCGCGGGTTGCGCGAGGTCGACTTCTGGTCGATGGAGACGGCGGGCGACAGACCTTCGATGAAGTCGACGTCCGGCTTGTCCATCTGGCCGAGGAACTGCCGGGCGTACGAGGAGAGCGACTCGACGTACCGGCGCTGCCCCTCGGCGAAGATCGTGTCGAACGCGAGGGAGGACTTGCCCGATCCCGAGAGCCCGGTGAAGACGATGAGGGAGTCACGCGGGAGGTCGAGCGAGACGTTCTTGAGGTTGTGCTCGCGAGCGCCACGGACGATGAGACGGTCGGCCACGCCGGTCCGCACCTTTCTTGAGAGAGCGGATGTGCCTGACACACCCAACAACCAAGGATGCCGGATGCTTCCACCGAGCCTATAGCACGCACATTCGATTTCCGGCCGCGTGGAGACCGCTTCACCCGAACGAGTGGCGGCGCTAGGGTCGGCGCCATGATCGACCACGAACTCGACCTTGCCTCCGTACGCGAAGCGACCGACCGGCTGATCGCCGACGTCGCCTCATGGGACAACGCCGCGGCGGCCGAGCCGTCACGGCTTCCGGGCTGGACCCGCGGCCATGTGCTCGCCCACCTCGCCCGTAACGCCGACGCTCTGGTCAACGTGCTCCGGGGTCTGCCCATGTACGCGGACGCCGCCACCCGCGACGCCGACATCGAGCGCGACTCCGGCCGCCCGCTCGACGTCCACCTCGCCGACCTGCGCGAGTCCGCCGACCGGTTCCAGGCCGTGGGCGCCGAGCCCGCCGACTGGGCCCGCACGGTCGAGCTCCGCAACGGCGTCACGGACAGCGCCTCGCGCGTCCCGTTCCGCCGCTGGGTGGAGGTCGCCCTGCACCACGTCGACCTGGGCACCGGCTACGAGCTCGAGGACCTGCCGGAGGAGTTCGTCCGACGGGAGACCGACTTCCTCGCGGACCGCTGGACGGGCGCCGCCGGCGTGCCGCCGACCCGGCTCGCGGCCACCGACGGCACCGGGACCTGGACCACCGGCGCGGCCGAGGGCACCGGGGCGGCCGTGACCGTGTCGGGGCCCGCGGCGGAGCTCCTCGGCTGGCTCTCCGGCCGCCGCGACGGCTCCGCGCTGAAGACCGAGGGCGGCCCGCTCCCGGTGCTCCCCGCGCTGTAGCCGCACGAGCCCCCGCGCTGTCGGTGCGCGGAGCTAGGCTGAGCCCATGACGTACAGCGGAGTGGTGAAGGTCGGCGGAGCGGCGGACGTGCACGAGCTGACGGACCTGATGATCTCGAAGGTCGCGGTCGGCCCGATGGACAACAACGCGTACCTGCTGCGGTGTCGGGCGACCGGCGAGCAGCTGCTGATCGACGCGGCCAACGACGCGGACACGCTGCTCACGCTGATCGGTGACGACGGCATCGCCGCCGTCGTCACCACCCACCGTCACGGCGACCACTGGCAGGCCCTGGCCGAGGTGGTCCGCGCCACCGGCGCGCGCACCTACGCGGGCGCGTACGACGCGGAGGGCATCCCGGTCCCCACCGACGTGCCGGTCGAGGACGGCGACACGATCCGGGTGGGCCGGGTCGAGCTGACCGCCCGCCGTCTTGTCGGGCACACCCCGGGCTCGATCGCCCTGGTCTACGACGACCCGCACGGCCACCCGCACGTCTTCACCGGCGACTGCCTCTTCCCCGGCGGGGTGGGCAACACCTGGAAGGAGCCGGACGCCTTCACGAGCCTGCTCCACGACGTGGAGACCAAGCTCTTCGCGGTCCTGCCGGACGAGTCCTGGGTCTACCCGGGCCACGGCAAGGACACCACGCTCGGTGACGAGCGCCCGCACCTCGCCGAGTGGCGCGAGCGCGGCTGGTGACACCCGGCGTGCGGCCTCGGGGCCGTACGCCTCCGCACGCCCCCCGTAACCCGGACGGATGCGGGGTAGTTGGCGGCACATGCCCCACAGTCACCCTCCGTCGCCTTCCGCCCCGCCCGCCGTCCCCGGTCCGCCGACTCCCCCGGCCGCCGGGACGGCCCCCTCGATGGGGCGGCTCGCCGCGGCCTCGCTCGTCGGCACCGCCATCGAGTTCTTCGACTTCTTCGTCTACGGGACCGCCGCGGCCCTCGTCCTCGGACCGCTCTTCTTCCCGACCTTCTCGCCGCTCGCCGGGACCCTGGCCGCCTTCGGCACCTTCGCCGCCGGATTCCTCGCCAGGCCGCTGGGCTCGGTCCTCTTCGGTCACGTCGGCGACCGGTACGGCCGCAGACCGGTCCTCTTCGCCTCGCTGCTGCTGACCGGCTGCGCGACGGTCGCGGTCGGCTGCGTCCCCACGTACGCGACGCTCGGCATCACCGCCCCCGTGCTGCTGCTCGTCCTCCGCTTCCTCCAGGGCCTGGGGCTCGGCGGCGAGTGGGGCGGTGCGGTGCTGCTGACCGCCGAGCACGCCCCGCCGCACCGGCGCGCGCTGTGGTCGAGCTTCCCGCAGATCGGTCCGGCGGTCGGCTTCCTGCTCGCGAACGGGGTGATGCTGGCGCTCACGGCCGGACTGAGCGAGGCGGAGTTCCGCTCCTGGGGCTGGCGGGTGCCGTTCTGGGCCGCCGGGGTGCTGGCGGCGGCCGGACTGCTGCTGCGCTCCTCGCTGGCCGAGACCCCGCAGTTCGAGGAGCTGTCCGCGTCCGGGCGGCGGGCGGGTGCCCCGCTGGCCGAGGTGGCGCGCGACCACTGGCGCCTGGTGCTCCTCACGGCCGGTGCGCTCGCGGTCGGGTACGCCGTCTTCTACACGGTCTCCACCTGGGCGCTGGCCTACGGCACCGAGCGGCTCGGGGTGAGCAGCACGGTGATGCTGACCTGTGTGATGGCGGCGGTGGCGGTCAAGGGCGCGGCGACCCCGTTCGTGGCGCTGCTCGCCGACCGCTGGGGCCGCCGGCCGCTGTGTCTGGCGGGGTGCGCGGCCTCGGCGCTCTGGATGTTCCCGATGGTGGCGCTGCTGCACACCGCGCGGCCGTTCCTGATGTTCCTGGGCTTCCTGGGCTCGCTGCTGGCCTTCATCACGATGTTCGCGGTGGTCGCCGCGTATCTGCCGGAGCTGTACGAGCCCCGCGTGCGCTGTACGGGGGCGGCCGTCGGCTACAACCTCGCCGGCGTCCTGGGCGGGGCCCTCACGCCGATCGTGGCGACGGCACTCTCCGACGGCGGTTCCGGGCCGCCGTGGGGTGTGGCGGCCTATCTGACGGTGGTGGCGCTGGTCAGTCTGGGCTGCTTCGCGCTGCTGCCGGAGACCCTGCCGGAGCGGTCGCGCGCGGAGGCCGAGGAGGTCGCGCCCGCCTGACCGGAGAACGGCCTCACCGGAGAACGGCCTCACCGGAGAACGGCGACGGCCGGCCGCGGGACGCTGTCCCGGGGCCGGCCGTCGCCGTGTCGTGCCGCGTCAGGCGCCGATGCTGTCCTTCTCGGCACCGTCGGCGTCGGCCACGCTCTCGGCGGCCTCGCGCTCCGCCTGCTTCTTGGAGGCGATGAGGCTGGTGATCGTGGTGACGACCAGGACGCCGCCGATGACCGCGAGCGAGACCGGGATGGAGATCTCCGGGACGTGGACCCCGGACTCGTGCAGGGCGTGCAGCACCAGCTTGACGCCGATGAAGCCGAGGATCACCGACAGGCCGTAGCTGAGGTGGACCAGCTTCTTGAGCAGGCCGCCGATCAGGAAGTACAGCTGGCGCAGACCCATGAGGGCGAAGGCGTTGGCGGTGAAGACGATGTACGGGTCCTGGGTGAGTCCGAAGATCGCCGGGATGGAGTCGAGGGCGAAGAGGATGTCGGTGGTGCCGATGGCGAGCATGACGACCATCAGCGGCGTGAGCACCCGCTTGCCGTTGTTGCGGATGAAGAGCTTGGTGCCGTGGTACCGGTCGGCGACGCCGAACTTCTTCTCGACGGTCTTGAGGAGACGGTTCTCCTCCCAGTCGTCCTCGTCCTCGTCGGAACGCGCCTCCTGGATGAGCTTCCAGGCGGTGTAGATCAGGAACGCGCCGAAGATGTAGAAGACCCAGGAGAAGCTCGCGATGATCGCGGCGCCGGCGGCGATGAAGATCGCGCGGAGCACCAGGGCGATCAGCACGCCCACGAGCAGGACACGCTGCTGGAGGTGGGAGGGCACCGAGAACTTCGCCATGATCAGGACGAAGACGAAGAGGTTGTCGACACTGAGCGACTTCTCGGTGATGTAGCCGGCGAAGAACTCTCCCGACGCCTGGCTGTTGCCGAAGATCAGCAGGCCGAGTCCGAAGAGCGCGGCGAGCACGATCCAGACGATCGTCCAGATGCCGGCTTCCTTCACCGAGACGTCGTGGGGCTTCCGCCCGATGAAGAAGTCGGCTCCGATGAGGGCGCACAGACCGAGAATGGTCAGCACCCACAGGGTCATTGAAACGTCCACTGCGCCTCCGGCGTCGTACGGCTACTTGATCAGCGTCGTCGCTGCCGGAGGTCTCTTCCACCCGGGCGGGCTATCGCCGCCGGGCCGACGCCCCGGGATCGGATCACCGAGGATCCGTCCGTATTGACGGGTACGCCGCGCATGGGGAGTACTCCCCTCCGCACGAAAAAGACTACCCGAAAGACCAAGAGAAGGTAAAGGGCAGGGTAAAGAGCCACCAAAAGGCCAGGTCAGGGCTGCTTTCCATAGCGGGCGGCGGCCACCTGCCCGAGGACCTGCCGGAGCACTCCGCTGCCCGGCGGGAGGATCGGGGGCTCGTACGACCAGGCGTGGCCGACCCAGGGGTCGGCGAGGTGGTCGTCGGGCACCGGGGTGAGCCTCAGCAGCGAGCGCCACAGCGGATCGAGCAGGGGTCCGTACGCGGCGGCGTCCGCCCGGTCCGCGACCATCAGCAGGTGGACACCGACCGACGGGCCCTCGTCGGCCAGGTACCGCAGCCGGGTCACCGCCCGGTCGTCGAAGCCGTGCGGGAAGTCGTGCACGATCAGCAGCTGCCGGGCAGTGTCGAGCCCGGGAGGCAGCGCGTCGGCGGCTCCGCCCCGTACCGCCATCTGGAGGAGGTCGACCCGCTCGGTGAGCTGTTCCAGGACCGCCGAGACCCCGGCCGCGCCCCGGGCCGGCGGGGCGGCGAGGACGCCCGTGTCCACCAGCGGCGCGAGCGCGGTGGTGCCCGCGCCGGCGGCGTCGAGGACGTGGACGGCGAACTCGCCGGCCGGGTGCGCCGCGAGCAGCCGGGCCGCGTGCGCCACCGCGCTGTCCAGGGCGAGCCGCCGCAGCTCGATCTCGTCGAGCAGACCCGCGGCCTCGGAGTTGCCCCGTCCCGAGTCCACCCACAGCCCGCGCTCCAGAGGCAGCCGGACCAGCATCGGGATCCGCAGGTCGGTGCGCTCGGGGAGGTGGAGGTCGCCCAGGCGGACGGCCATCGGCTCCTCGGCCGGGACGCGGTAGGCGTGCCAGACGGGGCTGTCCCAGCGGGCGTACGCCGGTGGCAGCGCCGGTTCGACGACCTCGGACTCGGCCGCGAGCTGCGCGAGGTCCCGGTCGAGCACCTCCTGGGCCCGCTCCACCAGCTCGTCGTGGCGGGCGCGGGCGGTCGCCCGCGCCGCGTCGTTCGCGCCGCCGACCCGGGAGCGGTAGTCGGTGAGCGACTGGTCGAGCTCCCGGTCGAGCCGCGACTCCGCGAAGTCGCAGGCGCTGCGGTAGGCGGCGGCAGTACGGGCCAGGTCCTCGAACATCCCCCAGACCTGGTTGTACAGGCGCTCGTCCATCGACCACCCCGACGCGTCCCCGGCGACCGGCACCGGCGGCGCCTGCCGGGGCGGCGGGGTCTCGGCCGCCTGGCGGCGGGGGTGGGCGTAGCTGATGGGTCCGCCCGTGCCCATCGGGGGCGTGGGCGTGCCCGCCGGAGGCGTGGGCGGGGGCGTCGTCGGCATGGGCGGGGGCGTCACCTGCAGGTCCGGCACCGTCGCCGGAAGCGAGGGCTCGGGAACGACCTGCCCGGCCGTGACCTGCTCGGAGGCGACCGGCTCGGGAACGGTCTGCTCGGCGGTGACCCGCTCGGAGGCGACCGGCTCGGGAACGGTCTGCCCGGCGGTGACCCGCTCGGAGGCGACCGGCTCGGGAACGGTCTGCCCGGCGGTGACCCGCTCGGAGGCGACCGGCTCCGGGGCGGCCGCGGCCAGGACGGAGGCGGCGAGTTCGGCGGGGCGCTCCAGGCCCTGGTCGCCGAGGAGGGCGGCGAGACCCCCCTCGTACCCCTGGCCCATGGCGCGGACCTTCCAGGCGCCCTGGCGGCGGTAGAGCTCCAGGGCCACGACGGCGGACTCGTCGGCGAGTCCGGTGATCGTGTAGCTGGCGAGGTCCGCGCCGTCGTGGCCGGAGACGGCGACGAAGGGGGCGGCGAGGGCTCCGAAGCGGCCGGCGCCGGGACCCGCCGGGAGCACCAGGACGACGGAGACCCGGTGGACGGCCTCGGGGACCGCGGCCAGGTCGACGGTGAGCCGGTGCTCGGCGGCGCACCGCCCGGGGACGTCGACGCCGGGGAGCGAGGGGGCGCCGGGGTGGGCGATCCACTCCGCGCCGGGGACCCTGCCGTGCTCGTCGCCGAGGGTGGCTCCGGCGAGGACGGGGTGACCGGCCGACACGCGGATCTCCAGTCGGGTGTCGGGCAGGGGGTGGTTCTGCCCCCGGACCAGCTCGGCCGTCATCGACTCTGTCCCCTCGGTGCTTCCTGGTTCCGGTACGCGTTCATGCGGGACAGCTCCCGGCGGCCTGCTGCCTCCGGGAGCTGTGGGTGGGCCGTGCCGCGGTTACAGGTGCGGCAGGATCGCGGGCATCAGGTCCTGGAAGGTGCGGCCGTTGGCCGGGTTGCCCAGGGCGGTCATCTGCCAGCCGGAGCCGACCCGGTGGACCTTCGCCATGATCTGCGCGGTGTAGTTGCCGCCGCCGTCGAGGGTGTAGCGCGCGAGCTCCTGGCCGTTCGTCTCGTCGACGATGCGGCAGAACGCGTTCTGCACCTCCTGGAACGTCTGGCCGGTGAAGGAGTTCACCGTGAAGACGATCTGGTCGATGTGGACCGGGACCCGCTCCAGGTCGACGAGGATCGCCTCGTCGTCGCCGCCCTGGCCCGCGCCGCCGACGAGGTTGTCGCCGGTGTGCTTGACCGAGCCGTCATCGCTGACCAGGTGGCGGAAGAAGACCACGTCGACCGGCTGCTTGTCGGCGAAGAGGACCGCCGAGGCGTCCAGGTCGATCTCCCGGGTGCGCGAACCGAAGAGGCCGCGGCGCGGCGCGGCCTGCCAGCCGAGGCCCATCCGCACCTGCGTCAGGCTGCCCCCGCCCCTCTTCTCCAGGCTGATGGCCTGGCCCTTGGTCATGTTGACCGACACGCGTCTGCCCCTCTCGTTGGCGTTCCCCGCGTCCGCTGTTCCGGTGCGTGCGGTTGTCGAGCACACTACGCAGCGCCACTGACACCGCGGAGGGTGCGGTCCGGTTTTGTGTCGGTCTTGCAACACACCGGACCGCTCCCGGTCAGGCGAGTCCCGCCTCCTTCATCTGGCGCAACTCCTTCTTCAGCTCCCCCACTTCGTCGCGGAGCCGGGCGGCCACCTCGAACTGGAGCTCGGCCGCGGCGGCCCGCATCCGCTCCGTCATCTCCTCGATGATCGCGGCCAGTTCGGTCGCGGGCCGGTCGCCGAGCTCGACGGTCGAGCCCGCCTTGCCGCGGCCCTTGGGGGCGTGTGCGGCGAGCGCGGGGACGGGCGCCTTGGCGCCCTTGCCCTCCTTGGCCTGGCGGTAGCCGCTGCCGAGGAGTTCCTCGGTGTCGATCTCCTCGCGCGCGATGGTCGCGACGATGTCGTTGATCTTCTTGCGGAGCGGCTGGGGGTCGATGCCGTGTTCCGTGTTGTACGCGATCTGCTTCTCGCGGCGCCGGTTGGTCTCGTCGATGGCCTGCTCCATCGCCGGGGTGATCCGGTCGGCGTACATGTGGACCTGGCCGGAGACGTTTCGGGCGGCTCGGCCGATGGTCTGGATGAGGGAGGTCCCGGAGCGCAGGAAGCCCTGCTTGTCGGCGTCGAGGATGGCGACGAGGGAGACCTCGGGCAGGTCGAGGCCCTCGCGGAGCAGGTTGATGCCGACGAGGACGTCGTACTCTCCGGCGCGCAGTTCGCGGAGCAGTTCGATGCGGCGGAGGGTGTCGACGTCGCTGTGGAGGTAGCGCACCTGGATGCCGAGCTCCAGGAAGTAGTCGGTGAGGTCCTCGGCCATCTTCTTGGTGAGGGTGGTGACGAGGACGCGCTCGTCCTTCTCGGTGCGCAGCCGGATCTCGTGGACCAGGTCGTCGATCTGGCCCTCGGTGGGCTTGACGACGACCTCGGGGTCGACGAGGCCGGTGGGGCGGATGATCTGCTCGACGAAGCCGTCGCCGCGCGAGAGCTCGTACGTCCCGGGGGTCGCGGAGAGGTAGACGGTCTGGCCGATCCGCTCCTGGAACTCCTCCCACTTCAGCGGGCGGTTGTCGAGGGCGGAGGGGAGCCGGAAGCCGTGGTCGACGAGGGTCCGCTTGCGGGAGGCGTCGCCCTCGTACATGGCGCCGATCTGCGGCACGGTGACGTGCGACTCGTCGATGACGAGGAGGAAGTCCTCGGGGAAGTAGTCGATGAGGGTGTTGGGCGCGGAGCCGGGCTCGCGGCCGTCGAAGTGCATCGAGTAGTTCTCGATGCCGGAGCAGGAGCCGATCTGCCGCATCATCTCGATGTCGTACGTGGTCCGCATGCGCAGCCGCTGGGACTCCAGGTGCTTGCCCTGCTTGTCGAGCTCGGCGAGGCGGCCCTCCAGCTCGCGCTCGATGTCGTTGACCGCGCGCTCCATGCGCTCGGGGCCGGCGACGTAGTGGCTGGCGGGGAAGACGTACAGCTCGCGGTCCTCGCTGATGACCTCGCCGGTGAGCGGGTGGAGGGTGGAGAGGGCCTCGATCTCGTCGCCGAACATCTCGATGCGGACGGCGAGCTCCTCGTACACCGGGAAGATCTCGATGGTGTCGCCGCGGACGCGGAAGGTGCCGCGGGTGAACGCCAGGTCGTTGCGCGTGTACTGGATGTCGACGAAGCGGCGGAGCAGCTGGTCGCGGTCGATCTCCTCGCCGACCTTGAGCGGGACCATGCGGTCCACGTACTCCTGGGGGGTGCCGAGGCCGTAGATGCAGGAGACGGAGGCGACCACGATGACGTCCCTGCGGGTGAGCAGCGAGTTCGTGGCGGAGTGGCGGAGCCGCTCCACCTCCTCGTTGATGGAGGAGTCCTTCTCGATGTAGGTGTCCGACTGGGGGACGTACGCCTCGGGCTGGTAGTAGTCGTAGTACGAGACGAAGTACTCCACCGCGTTGTTCGGCAGGAGCTCGCGGAACTCGTTCGCCAGCTGGGCGGCCAGCGTCTTGTTCGGCGCCATCACGAGGGTGGGGCGCTGGAGTTTCTCGATCATCCAGGCGGTGGTCGCCGACTTGCCGGTGCCGGTCGCGCCGAGGAGCACGACGTCCTTCTCGCCCGCGCGGATGCGCCGCTCGAGGTCGGCGATGGCAGCGGGCTGGTCGCCGCTTGGCTGGTAGGAGCTGACGACCTCGAAGGGCGCCACCGAACGTTCGATCTTGGAAACGGGCCGCATGGAACCACCGTACGACCCGGCACTGACACTCGGGGGCTCTTGTGGACGGCGACCGGCTCAGCGGCCTTCCGGCGGGTGTCCCGTCACCAGTCCTGGGAGCGGTGGCCGCCCCTCGGGACGCTGCGGCGGGCGGCGCGTCCGGGCTTGGCGGTCCAGTTGGCCGGCTCGCCGTAGGAGGGCACGTGGCGCGGGGCGGGCACGCCGGGCCGGTGCACGCTCCGGGCGTCGGACCGCTGCCAGTCCGGGTCGCCCATCACGAGCAGCGGGTCGAACATGACGACGACGGCGGCCAGGATCAGGAAGACGGCCGGGCCGATCAGCATCGGCAGGAGGAGCGAGGTGGCGGTGTCGCCGCTCCCGCCGCGGGGCTCGGCGCCGTGCAGGTGGACGCTGACGGCGGCCATGGCGGTGTAGTGCATACCACTGACGGCGACGCCCATCACCAGGCTGGCACCGAGGCTGGCCAGAAATCCATGTACGGATACGGCCGCCCAGAGGGCCGCGGTGGCCGCCACGACGGCGATGACCACGGAGAGGGCGACGGTGAGGGTGTCGTACTCGATGCGCCCCTGGAGCCGCATGCCGGCCATGCCGAGGTAGTGCATGGTGGCGACGCCGAGGCCGGTGATGGTGCCGCCGGTGACCAGGGTGAGGGCGGTCGCGCCGCGGTAGCCGACGATGAAGATGCCGATGCCGACCATGAGGACGGCGACGCCCAGGCTGGCGAAGGTGATGGGGCGGTCGTAGCTGACGGGCGCCTGCTGGACGGAGAAGCCCATCATGGCGATGAAGTGCATCGTCCAGATGCCGGTGCCGATCGAGGTGGCGCCGAGGGCGAGCCAGCCCGCCTTGAAGCTGTCGCGGTGGCGGAGCGATCTGGTGGTGCACCTCAGCCCGAGGGCGCCGCCGAGGCACGCCATGAGAAAGGCGGCCACCGGCGTGACGAGACCGTAGCTGAATCCGTCGACCGTGCCCTGCATGAGCGTGTGTCCTCCACCCCTGGTCCCACGTCGTCCGAAAACAGTCGGTACCGCTGGGTAGTACTACCGGCGAGATTATGGCGCGCCGACGCCCTCACGACCACGTGACCGGGGAATTTCCGGTGGTGAGACCGGAGCGAGACCGGCCCGTGATCTTGAGAGCGCTGTCAGTGCCCGGTCGTATCGTGAACGGCATGGACATCGAAGCGGGGACGACGGGCGGGACCTCTCCCGGGGCGCCCGTCCCGGTGGAGTGGACGGTCGTGGAGAGCCCCATCGGGCCGCTCTTCCTCGCCGCGACCGAGCGGGGTCTGGTGCGGGTCGAGTTCCACGCGGACGCGGCGCGGCGGGAGCGGATGCCCGACCGGCTCGCCGGGCAGCTCGGCGCGGAGCCGGTGGAGCGCGCCTCGGGTCTGCTCGCCGAGCCGATACGGCGGTTCGAGCGCTACTTCGCGGGCGAGCCGGGCGACATCGTCCTCCCCCTTGACTGGAGCCTGACGACCGGCTTCAACCGGCAGGTGCTGCGCGAACTGGTGGCCGGCGTGCCGTACGGGACGGTCGTCGGGTACGGCGAGCTGGCGCGGCGCGTGGGGCAGCCCGGGGCCGCGCAGGCGGTCGGGGCGGCGATGGGCGCCAATCCGCTGCCGCTGGTCGTGCCGTGCCACCGCGTGGTGGAGAGCGACGGGGGCCTGGGCGGCTTCGGGGGTGGCCTGGAGACCAAGCGGCAGCTGCTCGCCCTGGAGGGCGTGCTGCCCGCGCCGCTGTTCTGAGCGGGGGCGTCCCCCGGAAGCCCGGGTGGCGTTCCCCTGGGGTGGGAGGGCTGGCACACTCACGTAAGTGACCCAGACCTCCGATGCCCCTGACTCAGCGCTGCCCGGGCGGATACCCGTCAGCGAGGCCGAACTGCCGGCGCTGCGCCGCCGTATCCAGGCGGTGCTGATCGGCACCCAGATCCTCGGCGGCCTCGGCATCGCCACCGGCGTCGCGCTCGCCGCCGTCCTGGCCAGGGACGTCAGCGGCTCCGAGGCCCTGTCCGGCCTCGCGTCGACGGCCAGCGTGGCAGGGCCCGCCCTGCTCGCCATGCCGCTGGCCTCCCTGATGGCCGCGCGCGGCCGCCGGGCCGGGCTCGTCCTCGCGTATCTCATCGGGGCGCTCGGCGCCGGGGTCGCGGTGCTCGGGGCCGTCGCCGACAGCTTCCCGCTGCTGCTCGTCGGCCTGGTCGGCTTCGGGGCCGGGTCCTCGGCGAATCTGGCGGCCCGCTTCGCCGCCGCCGACCTGGCCGAACCGGACCGCAGGGCGCGGGCCATCTCCACCGTCGTGTGGGCCACCACCATCGGTGCGGTGCTCGGCCCGAACATCGCCGCGCCCGCCGGGAAGAGCGTCACCGGCCTCGGCATCCCGGCCACGGCCGGCCCGTTCGTCTGGGCCGCCGGCGTCTTCGTCATCGCGGCGGTCCTGGTCGCCGTGCTGCTTCGCCCCGACCCGCTGCTCACCGCCCGCGCGCTGACCGGCTCCGAGGCGGGCGAGGCCGCCGCCGAGGGACGGTCGCTGCGCGCCGGCCTGCGGGCGGTGCGCGAGTCGCCGATGGCCCGGCTCGCCCTGGTCACCGTCGCCGCCTCGCACACCGCGATGGTGTCGATCATGTCGATGACCCCCGTGGCGCTCACCCACCACGGCGCGGACATCCAGCTGATCGGTCTGGTCATCAGCGGGCACATCGCGGGCATGTACGCCTTCTCGCCCGTGATGGGCTGGCTCTCCGACCGGCTCGGCCGGCTGTCGGTCATCGGTCTCGCCGTCGGCCTCCTCGGCATCGCCGCGCTGGTCGCGGGCACCTCGGGGGCGAGCCACGGCCAGACCGCCGCGGGCCTCTTCATCCTCGGCCTCGGCTGGTCGGCGGGGCTCGTCTCCGGCTCCGCGCTGCTCACCGACTCGGTGCCGCAGGCCGCGCGGGCGGCGGTCCAGGGCCTCTCCGACACCGTCATGAACACCGCCGCCGGTCTCGGCGGTCTCGCCGCGGGCCTGATCGTGTCGCAGGCCGGCTACGGCCCGCTGAACGCGATCGCCGCCTGCCTGCTCCTCCCGATGGCCGCGCTCGCGGTCCGGAGCGCCTTCCGCAAGGCCTGACCGCCGCTGCTCCCGACTCCCCCGGCCCCCGGTCAGCGGGGCGCCGCCGGGGACGAGGCCCCGTCGGCGAGCCGGCGCGGGGAGCCGGTGCCGTCGGCCGGCACCGACCAGACCGCTCCCCCGTAGCCGTACGCGAGGGTCCCGCCGTCCGTCCACAAAGCCTGGTCGTCGATGCCGCGCCGCTCGGCGACCGGGTGCTCGCGGCCGGAGCGCAGGTCGTACACGTACAGCCGCCACGGGTCCCGCGGGCCGTCCGAGACCCGCTTCTTGAAGGCGATCCGGGTGCCGTCCGGGGAAAGCGACGGGCATTCGGCGTTCTCCCTGAGGTCCCGCGCCTTCCAGGCCGCCATGTCGCCCTCGACGAGGTGGGTGCGGCCGCCGGTGGACACGGTGGCGTAGAAACGGTTGTCGTCGGCGGCGAAGGTGACGCCCCAGTAGTTGACGTCCGGGGCGTGGTGGCGGCGGCCGGCGAGGGTGAGCGGGATCTGCTCCATGTTCTTCACCAGATAGCCGGTGCGCAGGTCGAGGATCGAGGTGCGGGTCGCGAAGGACGCGCGCGCGTAGGAGTCGCCCGTCGCGAACATCGTCCACGACAGCATCCTGCCCGAGGCCGACACCCGGGCCCTGCTGGGGATGCCCGGCAGGGCGATGCGGCGCACCTCGCGCAGGTCGCGGTCGAGGACGAGGACGTACGAGCGGGCCGGTACGCCCGGCCGCCGCTGGAGGCAGACGGCGGTGCCGCCCGCCGCGTGGAAGCGGTCGCAGGTGGGGCCGCCCACCACCCGTCCGCCGGGCGCGGACGGCTCCACGCGCGCGACGCGCCCGCTCGCGGTGTCCCGGACGTAGAGCGCCCCGGCACCGCCGTCGAGGGTGAAGCCCGCCGCGGCGGTTCCGGCGGCCGCGGCCGGCCGGCCGGAGGCCACCCGCAGGGTGTAGGCCGTGGCGCCGCCGCCGAGCAGCAGCAGGGCGAGGACGAGGATGCCCACGCGCGCGCGTGCGGAGAGGCGGGCACCGGTCGGGGCGTTCATGGGTCAGTCCTCTCGCGGGGCTGCGGGGGTGGTGGGCGCGGTGAGGGGCGGTGTCGTGGGCAGCAGGCGGGCGGCGCAGCACAGGGCGGCGGCGAGGGCGACGAGCGCGGCCACGAGGGCGGTCCCGGTGCCGCTCGCGGTCCAGACGGCCCCGAAGGCGACGCCGGCGCCGACCCGGGCGAGCGCCTGGACGGTCTGGACGAGGGCGAGGCCGCCCGCCTGCCGTCCCTCGGTGAGGAAGGGGCCGGCCAGCGCCATCAGGACGCCGTCGGTGGCCGCGTAGAACACCCCGAGCAGCAGCAGGACGCCGGGGAGCGCCACGCCGCCGGGCACGGGGGCGAGCAGCAGCCCGTACGCCAGGAGCAGGGCCCCGTGGCCGTACAGGAGCGGTCCGCGCCGCCCGGTGCGGTCGGCGAGGCGGCCGGCCGGGACGGCGAGCAGCAGATAGACGGCGGCCGCGCCGAGCGGCAGGAACGGGAACCAGGTCGGGTCAAGGTCGAGCCGCCGCTGGAGCAGCAGGTAGAGGAAGGAGTCGCCGACGGTGGCGGCCCCGAGGAGGCCGGCGCAGAGCACGATCCGCCGGTACGCGGGTGAGCGCGGCGCCGCGAGGAGCCGGCCGCGCGCGCGTGGGCGAGGCCGGGGGGACGCGGCCCGCGTGTCCCGTCGGCCGGGGACCAGGAGGAGCCAGAGGAGGACGCCGAACGCGCCGACGCAGAAGCTGACGGCGAAGACGGCCTCGTACGCCTCGGCCGTCGCCGACAGGAGGGCGAACGCGGCGAGGGGGCCGAGGAGGGCGCCGGTGGTGTCCATGGCGCGGTGTGTGCCGAAGGCGCGGCCCAGGTCCTCCGGCGGGCTGTGCAGGGTGATGAGCGCGTCGCGCGGGGCGGTGCGGACTCCTTTGCCGAGCCGGTCGGCGGCGAGCGCGGTGGCGATCCAGCCGGTCGCGCCGCCCGCGAGGAGGAGGCCGAGCCGGGAGCAGGCGGAGAGGGCGTAGCCGAGTCCGCCGACCTGCTTGTGGCGGCCGCCGCGGTCGGCGGTGGCGCCGCCGAGGAGCCGTACGAGCGCGGTGGCGCCGGTGGACAGGCCGTCGAGCAGCCCGAACTGGAGGGGGGAGAGGCCGAGTCCGAGGACCAGGTAGAGCGGCAGGACGGCCGTCACCATCTCCGAGGAGACGTCGGTGACCAGGCTGACCGCGCCGAGCGCGAGGACGGTGCCCGGGACGCGCCGCCTGACCCCCGAGGGGGCGGGCGGCGCGTCGCGGCGACCGGTGGTCGCGAGGTACATCAGTGGCAGGTGTAGGTCGGGCCGGAGTCCTTGACCTGGTCGTCGGTGCCGACGTACTGCCAGGTGTAGGTGGTGTCCGTGAAGTTCAGCTTCAGGACGCCGTACGGTCCGCTGATCCGCTTCTGGCTGTTCGGCTGGACGGTCTCGATGTCGTACGGCTCGGCGCCGCCCATGCCGCCGACGATCTCGACGATGCCGTCGGCGGTGGCCCGCCCGCTCGGGTCCTGCGGGGCGAAGCGCTCGTAGTGGTGGTCGTGTCCGTTGAGGACCAGGTCGGCCTTGGCGCCGTAGAGGATCTGCCAGACGGGCTTGGAGACCGGGTCGTTGCCGTGGCCGCCGGAGGAGTACAGCGGGTGGTGGAAGTAGGCGGCGATGCAGCCCTTGGTGTTCCGCGCGAGGTCGTCCTTGAGCCACTGGATCTGCGCGGCGTCGTCGAAGGAGTTGGAGTCGAGGGCGACGAAGTGCCAGTTGCCCTGGTCGTAGCTGTAGTAGGGCTTGCCCTGGGGGTAGGCGATGGCGCCGAAGTAGGACTTGTAGCCGGCGAGCGATCCCGCCGGGTCGTAGGTCTCGTGGTTGCCGGGGACCGGCCGGGTCTTCGCCTTGAAGGCGCCCCAGCTCTTGTCGTAGTAGGCGCGGAAGTCGGAGAGCAGGGCGTCGTCGTACTGGTTGTCGCCCATGGTCAGGTAGAAGGAGGGCGCGATCCGCTGGGCCAGCGCGGCCGTCTTGGGGTGCGCGCAGGAGCTGCTGGAGGCCGTGCACTGGGCGGCGATGTCACCCGCCGCGACGACCGTGAAGGAGCCGGTGGGCGGGGGCGTGGTGGAGGTGGTGCCGTAGACCTCCACGCTGTAGAGCGAGTAGCCGTACGAGGTGCCGCGGGCGGTCCCGTAGACACGGAGGTAGCGGCCGGTTCCGGTGAGTCCGGTCCAGTCGTCGGTGCCGCCGTTCCCGGCGGTCTCGGTGGCGAGACGGGTCCAGGTGGAGCCGTCGGCGGAGATCTCCACGCGGTAGGTCTTGGCGTAGGCGGCCTCCCAGACGAGCTTGACGCGGGAGACGGTGGACGAGGGGCCGAGGTCGACCTTGATCCACTGCGGGTCGACGCCTTCGGCGCTGGCCCAGCGGGTGGTGGCGATCCCGTCGAAGGCCTTCTCCGGGCCGAAGGTGGAGTCCTCGACGGAGGAGGAGGTGGCGGGCCGTCCCTGGGATATCAGGGAGTCGGCGGCCGCTCCGGCCCGGTCCGGGAGGGCGAGCACGAGCCCGCCGACGAGCAGCAGGACGGCCGCGAGGACGAGCGGGAGGCGGGTGGTGGGGCGATGGGGTGGGGCGGAGGCGTACAGGCGCATACCTGGGCTCCCTGGCCTGAGGGGGTGGCGAGAGCTGGACACCGGTGCGGCGCACCACGGTCCGGCCGCGCGGGCCGGACGCACGCGCCCGCGGGGAAGCGGACGTGAGCGCCCGGCCGGTGGCGATTCGGGCGCCACGCGGCGGGGTGGTGCTCGGCGGCCGGGTCAGAGCTCTCGCTGAGCGCGTCACGCCCCTGGTTCGGGCGCCGCGCCAAGCCGCCGCCGGGGATGCTATCGGATAGGAAGGTTTCCTACCAGACTCTCGACCGGCGGCGTTCCCAGGGACTTCAGAGGCTGATGTGGTACGCCTTGCGGAGGGTCTCGTGCACGGTCCAGGTCGTCTTGTCGCCCTCGCGCAGCACGCAGGCGTCACCGGGCCCGATCTCCAGCGTCGCGCCGCCCTCGACGGCCACGGTCGCCCGGCCGGAGACCACCACGAAGAGCTCGTTGGCCTCGGTGTCGGTGACGACGCCGGGGGTGATCTGCCAGATGCCCCGCAGCTGCTTGCCGTCGGCCGACTCCCACAGGACCTTGCCGGTCACCTCGGGCGTGCCGGAGACGATCTGGCCGGGGTCGAGCGGCTCCGCTTCGAGCTCGGCGTCGGGGATGTGCACGGCGAAGGAAGGCAGGTCATGTGTCGTCATGGGCGGTGACTGTAGCGGGACTCCAAGGCCTCCCGGCGACCGGGACCGGGTGGAATTTTCCGCTCCGCATCGCCTCCCACCAGGCGCGATGCCGGAATCCCGGCGCGGCGACGAAATCCGTACCGACCCTCCCCCGCAGTCCCCGCCGGGCCCCGCCCACTCCCCCGCCGCCCCCGGCGCTCTCCCCGTGACGGATTCCGCAGCCCCCTCCCGGAGCGTGGCAGGAGCTCGCCAACGAGGTTTGCGGGGCCCGTGGGCGCGCCAAGGAATGACACATGTCCACACAGGTGTCCGAAGAGGTAAGGGAAGCGCTCCACGAGGGCCGCCCCGTCGTCGCGCTCGAATCGACGATCATCGCCCACGGCCTGCCGCGCCCGCGCAACCTCGCCGTGGCGGTGGAGCTGGAAGAGCTCGTACGGGCCGGCGGCGCCGTCCCCGCCACCATCGCGGTCGTCGACGGCACGGCCAGAGTGGGCCTCGACCGTACGGCCCTGACCCGGATCGCCGAGGACCCGGCCGTACGCAAACTCGGGCACCGCGACCTGGCCCCGGCCCTGGCGACCGGAGTCACCGGGGCGACGACGGTCTCGGCGACCGCCTGGCTCGCGCACTCCGCCGGCATACGGGTGTTCGCCACCGGCGGCCTCGGCGGCGTGCACCGCGCATGGAGCGAGACCCAGGACGAGTCGGCCGACCTGCGGCTGCTCGCCCGCGTCGGGATCACCGTCGTGTGCGCCGGGGTCAAGTCCATCCTCGACGTGCCCGCGACCCTCCAGCGCCTGGAGACGCTCGGCGTCACCGTCGTCGGATACGGCACCGACCGCTTCCCCGGCTTCTACCTCTCCTCCTCGGGCGAAGCCGTCGACTGGACCCTGCGCACCCCCGAGGAGGTCGCCTCGGTCATACGCTCCCAGGACGCCCTCGGCGGCCCCCCGGCCGCGCTCGTCGTCGCCAACCCGGTCCCGGTGACCGAGCAGCTCGACCCCGCCCTGCACGACCGGGTGCTCGCGAGCGCCCTCGACGCCGCCAGGGAGAAGGGGATCACGGGCCAGGCGGTCACCCCCTTCCTGCTCGAATACCTCACGGTGCACACCGAAGGCGCGTCCCTGGAGGCGAACCTCGCGGCCGTGCGTGGCAATGTGCGGCTCGCGGCGAGCATCGCGGGAGCGTACGGCGCGGGGGCGCCCGGCGCGGTCGGCCGGTGAGGCTCCGGTGACACCTTCGCCCGAGGGAGCGCGCCCCGAAGACGCGCCCGCGCTCCGGCGGGTGAGGCCCGCACCCGGTGGCGGTGGCGCGCTGCTCGTCGTCGGGGACGTCGTCACCGACGTCGTGGCCCGGCACCGGACGCCCCTCGCGCCCGCCACCGACACGGCGGCGGAGATCCGGACCCTGCCGGGCGGCGCCGGGGCCAACGCGGCCTGCTGGGCCGCCCGTTCAGGCCACGGGGAGGTACGGCTGCTCGGCCGGGTGGGGACGGACACGGCGGGCTGGCACGACCGGGCACTGCGGCGGGCGGGCGTGCTGCCCCTCCTGGTCCCGGACGCGGAGACCGCCACCGCCACGGTGATCTCGCTCGTCGACGCGACCTCGGAGCGCACCTTCCTCACCGACAGCGGCGCCGCGCTCCGCCTCTCCCCCGCCGACTGGTCCGCCGGCCTGCTCGACGGCGTGGCCCGACTCCACCTCTCCGGCTACCTGTTCTTCGCCGCCCCCAGCCGCGAGACCGCCCGGCGGGCACTCCGTGACGCCCAGGAGGCCGGCGTCCCGGTGAGCGTCGACCCGGCATCGGCCGGATTCCTCGACCAACTCGGCGTGGACCGGTTCCTGGCCTCGGCCAAGGGCGCCGACGTCCTGCTGCCCAACGCCGACGAGGCCCGCACCCTCACCGGCGGCGCCGAACCGGAAGCCGCGGCGGCCGAGTTGAGCCTGCTGTTCCCGCTGGTCGTGGTCACCCTCGGCGCGGCGGGCGCCCTCGTCGCCGAGGCCGGCGCGGTCACGGCCCGGGTGCCCGCGCCCCTCGTGCCACCCGAGCGGCGCCTCGACTCGACGGGTGCGGGCGACGCCTTCACCGGGGCCTTCCTCGCCGCCCTGCTCGCGGGCGCGGAGCCCGTACCCGCCACCGAGGCGGGGTGCCACGCGGGCGCGGAAGCGGTCACCCTGGTGGGCGGCAGACCTCCGGCCGGGGAGTGAGTCCGGTCGGCTCCGCGGCCCGCGACCCGGTCCACCGCTACTCCGCCGTCCGGCTCCCGCCCAGCCCCGTCCAGGCCGGGTGACGCGGGTCGTCGGCGCGGACGACGGCGTCGGCGCTGGCCGCCGGGTCGACCTCGGAGTCGTAACGGGCGAAGGCGGGCAGGGTCCACTGCTCCTCGGTGCGCCGAGCCAGGGCGGCGCGCGACAGCCGCAGGTGCACCGTGAGGTCGAACGGGAACCAGTGGCCGAGGAGGAACGGCCCGTGCACCACGAGCACCCCGCCGGGCGGCAGCATGACGTACGGGCTGCGGGTGGCGCGGTCCTTGACCGGGTCCCACAGGTCGGGCAGCACACGGCCGGTGCCGTCGGGGCCCAGCGGGCCGAAGACCTCGCGCCAGAGGGCCCCGGTGTCGACCCAGCCGCCGTAGTACGCGTCGGGGTCCCGCTTCCCGTACTCGTACCGGAGCGACGCGGGCCGCAGGAACCCGCCCGTCCCCACCACATGGACCGAGCGTCCGCGGGCCCGCAGCGCCCCGGCGAGCAGCCCCGCAAGCTCGCCGCCGGGCGCGGCGGGCGGCCCGTCGATGCCGACCTTCAGCCACTCGCCGCCGTCGCCGGGGGCGGCCGCGCCGACGTGCCCGGCGAGGGCCTCGGCCAGCCGGTCCCAGGTGATCGCCTCGTATCGCATCCCGCCCATTGTGTCCGCCGCGCCCCCGGACCACGAACCGCGGTCACACCACGGTCGCGGGGCGCCTCGTCACCGCGCGCCTCCCGGCGACCGCGGCCGCCCGCGCCCGGCCACCGAGGCCCCGCCGCTTGACCTTGTCACTGGCGTCACTGTTCGAGCATCCACCCCATGGACACCACCACCGCAGACACCAGGGTCGTCGTCGTCACCGGCGCGGGCACCGGCATCGGCCGGGCCACCGCGCGCGCCTTCGCCGGGCAGGGGGCGACGGTCCTCGCCGTCGGCCGCCGGGAAGGGCCGCTGCGGGAGGCCGCCGAGGGGCACGCGGGCATCCACCCGCTGGTCGCCGACGTCACGGCGGAGGGCGCCGCCGAGGAGATCGTGCGGACCGCGCTCACCGCCCACGGCCGCCTCGACGTCCTCGTCAACAACGCCGGGGTCTCCGGCGGCGGCCCGCTCGGCACCCTCGACCGCGCCGTCATGGCCCCGCTCCTGGAGACGAACCTCGTCGCCCCCGTCCTGCTCACCCAGGCCGCCGTGCCCGCCCTCCGGGAGTCCCGGGGCGTCGTCGTGAACGTGTCGACGACGATCGGTCAGCGCGGCTGGCCGGCCAACTCCCTCTATCCGGCGACCAAGAGCGCCCTGGAGACCCTGACCCGCTGCTGGGCGGTGGAGCTCGCGCCGGACGGCGTCCGGGTGGTGGCGGTCGCGCCAGGGGCGATCGAGACCCCGATCGCGGACCACATGGGACTCTCGCCCGAGCGGCGGGCCGCCCTGCGGGCCTGGCAGCTCGCGCACACCCCGCTGGCGCGGATCGGCCGGCCCGAGGAGGTCGCCTGGGCGATCACCGCGCTCGCCGCGCCCGGTGCCGCCTTCGTGACCGGCACCGTCCTCCCCGTCGACGGGGGTGCGCTGGTCGCGTGATACGACTGCGTGCGGAGGTGGCGTCCTTGCGCATCGGCGAACTGGCCCGGCGGACCGGGGTGTCGGCGCGTGCCCTGCGCCACTACGAGACGGCGGGGCTCATCACCTCGGCCCGCGCGGCCAACGGGTACCGGGTGTACGAGGAGGGTGCCGTCGCGCGGGTGGCGAACATCCGCCACTTCCTGGCCGCCGGGCTCACCCTGGACGACGTGTCCGCCTTCCGCACCTGCCTCGACGGGGACGTCACCGCCGCCGCTCCCTCCCCTCGCGCCCTGGAGATCGCCCGCGAACGGCTGGCCGTCCTCGACGCCCGGATCGCGGCGCAGACCGCTGCCCGCGACCGCCTCGCGGACGCGCTCGCGGCGACCCGGGAACCGGCCCCCGAACCGGCCCGCACACCGTCTCACGTACCGGCTCCCGCACCGGCTCTGTCACCGGAGACCGGCGGGCTCTGAGCGCGTTCGGGTGGCCGGTCAGCCCGCGAGGGCGTCGGCGGCCGGCGCGGTCCGTTCGAGGGTGGCGCGCCCCGCCGCGAGCGCCTCGGTGAGGGTCAGCTCGCCGGCGGCGAGGGCGCGGCAGGTCGCCGTGTCGGTGCTCAGCCGGGCGTCGGGCCGCTCGGCGGCACCGTCACCGTACGCAGCCTCGCCGTACGCACCTTCGCCGTAGGCGCCGTGCACGCCGTCACCGCCCCCCAGCCGCACATGGAACTCCCCCTCGTCGAGGGTCACTTGGACGACACCCTGGCCGAGTTCACCGAGTTCGGCGAGCGCGCCGAGCAGCGGGACGGCGTACCAGTGCGCCCGGACGGCGTCGGTGGGCCGGGGTTCGCCGAGGTCGGGCGCGCCCCAGGCGGCGAGGGCGCGCAGTACGGGGAGGAGGTCCCGTCCGCGCGGGGTGAGTTCGTAGACGTACGCGGAGGCGGGCGGGGGGAGCCGGCGCCGGGTGACGAGTTCGGCGCCCTCCATGTCCTTGAGCCGGCCGGCGAGCATGTCGGTGCTGACGCCGGGGAGGTCGGCGTGGAGGTCGGTGTACCGGCGTGGTCCGGCGAGGAGTTCGCGGACGACGAGGAGGGTCCAGCGGTCGCCGACGAGGTCGAGGGCGCGCGCGGCGGCGCAGTGCTGGTCGTAGCTGCGGCGGCGTGGCTGACGTGGCATGCGACGCAGTCTAGACATGTTGTTGGACTTTCCAAGCTCGAACTTGGTAAAACCAAGCAACACGAAACCGATGGGGACCTTGGGGAGATCCGACATGGAGTTCCGGCAGTCGAGCAAGCTGAGCGAGGTCTGCTACGAGATCCGCGGCCCGGTGATCGAACACGCCAACGCCCTGGAGGAGGCGGGCCACAGCGTCCTGCGCCTCAACACCGGCAACCCGGCGCTCTTCGGCTTCGAGGCTCCCGAGGAGATCGTCCAGGACATGATCCGGATGCTCCCCAAGGCCCACGGCTACACGGACTCGCGCGGCATCCTCTCCGCCCGCCGCGCGGTCGCCCAGCGCTACCAGTCGATGGGCCTGCCGGACGTGGACGTCGACGACATCTTCCTCGGCAACGGCGTGTCCGAGCTGATCTCGATGGCCGTCCAGGCCCTGCTGGAGGACGGCGACGAGGTTCTCGTACCCGCCCCCGACTACCCGCTGTGGACGGCGGTGATCACGCTCGCGGGCGGCAAGCCCGTGCACTACCTCTGCGACGAGTCGGCCGACTGGTACCCGGACCTCGACGACATGGCGTCGAAGATCACCGACCGGACCCGGGCCATCGTCATCATCAACCCCAACAACCCCACCGGCGCGGTCTACCCCAAGGAGATCGTCGAGGGCATGCTCGACCTCGCCCGGCGCCACGGCCTGATGGTCTTCGCCGACGAGATCTACGACCAGATCGTCTACGACGAGGCCGTCCACTACCCGGCCGCCTCCCTCGGCCCCGACCTGGTCGTCCTCACCTTCGGCGGCCTCTCCAAGACCTACCGGGTCGCGGGCTTCCGCTCCGGCTGGCTGGTCGTCAGCGGCCCCAAGGAGCAGGCCAGGAACTACCTGGAGGGCCTCACCATGCTGGCCTCCATGCGGCTCTGCCCCAACGCCCCCGCCCAGTACGCCATCCAGGCCGCCCTCGGCGGCCGGCAGTCGATCCACGAGCTCACCGCCCCCGGGGGCCGGCTGCGCGAACAGCGCGACCGCGCCTGGGAGAAGCTCAACGAGATCCCGGGCGTCTCCTGCGTGAAGCCGAAGGGCGCCCTCTACGCCTTCCCGCGCCTCGACCCCTCCGTGCACAAGATCCACGACGACGAGAAGTTCGTCCTCGACCTCCTCCTGCGCGAGAAGATCCAGGTCGTCCAGGGAACGGGCTTCAACTGGCCGAGCCCCGACCACTTCCGCATCCTGACCCTGCCGTACGCCGACGATCTGGACGCCGCGATCAGCCGCATCGGACGCTTCCTGAGCAGCTACCGGCAGTGACGCCCCGCCCTCCCGGCTGTCATGATCTACGGGTCTGCGGGCCGAACGAATCGGGGAGGGCGGCCGGTCATGGATGCGGCGCTGATAGCCGTGGCGGGAACCCTGTTGGGTGCCGTCTTCACACACTGGTTCCAGGGGCGGGCCACCGAGCGCACGGCCGCGCTCGCCCGCACCGAACAGCTCCGGCAGGAACGGATCGAGACCTACAGCGCCTTCGCCGGCGCGGTCGTCGACTACCGGCACAGCCAGAACGACCGCTGGTTCACGGCGCTCCGGCAGCCCGGCTCGGAAGAGGCAGAGGAGTCGCGTCACGCCTCCTACCGGCAGCGCACCGCCGCCCGGCAGGCCCTCTTCCGCGTCCAGCTGGTGTGCGACGACCCGAAGGTCCGCCGGCTCGCCGACGCGGCCTTCGTCGAGTCCCACTGCATCCACGAGTCGGCCGACGAGGCGGAGCGCGCCCGTCGCTCGGAGCAGGCGAAGGAAGCGCTCGCCACGTTCATCGCCGCCGCGGCGCCCGGCGTCCGCTGAGGCACCACCGGAGAGAGGACCGGCCATGGACCTCGTCGCACCCGTCGTCGTCGAACCGCTCCGCCGCCGCCGCTGCTCGGAATGCCTGCGGGGGCCGCTGGAGCGGATGATCGTCGAGTTCAACGCCCCGGTCTGCCTGGACTGCGCCGACCTCGGGCACCTGGTCTTCCTCCGCCGGGGCGACACCGCGCTCACCCGCCGGGCCCGCGAGGGCAGCGGCCTGTGGGCCGTGGTGGTCCGGCACAACCGGCGCCGGACGCGGTACGAGCGCCAGGGCCTGCTCGTGGAGGAGGAGGCGCTCGCCCGGGCGGAGCTCGCCTGCCTCGCGGACGCCGAGGCGCGGGCCAGGCGACGGGCCCGGGACGCGGTGCGGCGCGCGGCGCTCGACGCCGAGATCACCGCGCTCCTCCGGGCGGAGATCCGGCGCCTCTTCCCGTCCTGCCCGGAGGACCGGGTCAGCGAGATCGCCGTCCACGCGTCGGCGAAGGGCAGCGGACGGGTGGGACGGACGGCCGCGGGGCGCTCGCTCGACCGCGGCGCCGTCACCGCCGCGGTTCGCGCTTCCGTACGCCATGTCGACACCCCGTACGACACCCTGCTGATGCAGGGGGTCCCTCGGCACCAGGCCCGGACGAGGGTCGCGCCCGCCATCGAGGCGGTGCTCCGGGCCTGGCGTCGCGGCGACGGGGACACGCACGGCCGGGGACGCGGCTGACCGCTCGGGGGTCAGCACGCGGCTGCCGGGCCGGTGGGGGCCGAAGCCTCAGGCCCGGTCTCCGGCGCGGCGCGCGCGACGGTACAGCAGGGCGCCGCCGAGCAGCAGCGCGGCGCTCGCCGGGGCGGCGTAACCGATGGTGTCCGAGCCGGTGGAGGCCAGCGCGACCGAGCTGGTCTCGCCCTGCGGCGCGGGGGCCGGGGCAGGGGCCTCGGTCTCGGCGCGCGGGACCGGCACGTTCCGCACGGGGGTCTGCGGGCGCGGCGTCGGGATCTCGACGGGCTGCTCGGGCTTGCCGGGGCCGTTGACCGAGGTGTTGCCGAAGACCGGGTTGCCGACGCCGACGACGTTGACCGAGTTGCCGCTGAGGTTCAGGGGGAGGTCGATGGGGAGCTGGAGGCCGTTCCCGGAGAGGACGCCGGGCGAGCCGACGGCCTTGCCCTCGGCGGTGGACCCGCCGCCGTTGGAGGAGCCGGCGCCGCCGCCGTGCGAGCCGCCGGCCTGCTCTCCGCCGCGCGGGGTGGCGGGCTCGTCCTTGTGGGCGCGGCCGCCGTGGTCGTCCGAGCCGTAGCCGTCCGGCTCGGCGGAGCGGTTGGAACAGCCGTTGCCGAAGGCCGGGTTGAGCAGTCCGACGACGTTGACCGTGTTCCCGCAGAGGTTGACCGGCACGTGCACCGGGAGCTGTACCGCGTTGCCGGAGCCGACGCCCGGCGAACCGACCGCGGCGCCCTGGGCGCCGGAGTCGGCGTGCGCGGCGCCCGCCGACAGTGCGAGCGCCCCACCCGTGACCAACAGTGTGGCCAGACCACTTCGGCGAATCTGCCTCATGGCTTCCTGCCTTCCGGAGGTGTACACGGGCAAGTGCCCGTACCGGAATCAACGCGACAATCGGGTATGCCGGATCCGGCCGTTGACGGGTTTCACTCCATCGAGTGGGATTCCGTCCAGGTGTCCGGTCAGCGCCCGAGAAGATCGGTGAGGGCCCCGACCGGGTCGGTGTCGGGGCCGCCGCGCGGCCACCAGTCCTCGCGCCCCGCGTCCGACTCGTAGCCGTACCAGAGACCGTCCTTGCCCAGTCTGAGCTGGAGCGATTCGGTGGAGAGCCGGTTGCGCCAGGGACGGAAGGCGGGGAAGTCGGCGGCGAGCAGCGCGGGTCTGGCGCGGTCGAACGGGCCGGCCGGCGGGTCCCACGGCTCTTCGAGGACGAGGAGCCCGGCGGCGCCGCCCTGCCGCCAGGCGGCGACGGCGCGCGCCAGGTCGGTGGGCGTGCGGTCGAGCGCGAACGCCAGGTCGCGGTAGAGCGCGCGGGTCGAGGCGGTGAGCCCGGAGCCGGGGTGCGCGGCGGCCAGCCGGACCGCGTCCTGCCAGGGGGTGAGTTCGGCGACCGGGTCGCGGCCGGTGGTGAGGAAGACATGGGCGCGGGCGGCGGCCTCGGTGGCGAGGAGCTCGAGGGCGAGCGGGTCGGGGGCGTACGGGTCCGACGGGAAGACGGCCGGGCGGCCGGGCCGGTCCGGGACGGGCAGTTCGGGGGGCAGCGGCGGGAGCCAGGCGCGCGTGCCGGTGCCCGTGTCCAGCGCGGTCCGGGCGAGGACCGTGGGCATCGGCGGCGCGGCGGCGGTGGTCTCGGCGGCGGACCGGGCCGCGTTGCGCCGGGTGAGCTCGGCGAGCAGCTCCTGCTCGCCGCGGCCGCGCATCAGGAAGAGGACGAACGGGTCCTCGTCGAGGATCCGGGCCGCCTGGTAGCAGAGGGCGGCGGCGTGCTTGCAGGGGTAACCGTCGTCGGGGCAGGAGCAGTCGGGGACGAGGTCCCCCGACGCGGGCAGCAGTCCGGCGACCGCCTCCAGGGCGTGCGGCACGTCCTTGTCGAGGAGGGCGGCGATGTGGTCGGGGCGGGCGGTGGCCTCGTCGAGGAACCGCTCCCAGCCGTCGTCGCCGAGCGTCCGCATCCGGATCTCGGTGCGGTACGGGCGGGCCCGGGTGCCGTGGACGTAGGCGACGACCCGGCCGGGGGTGACCGTGATCGCGTCGACGTGCCCGCGTCCCGCGTACGCCTTCCCGCGGGCGAGACGAGCCGGGTCGAGAGCGGTGTCCTCCAGGGCCTCCACCCAGGCGTTCCCCCACCAGGTGGCGGCGAACCGGCCGTCGGGCGCCTCGCGGGGCGCGACCTGGGGGAAGGTGCGGCGGCGGTCGTCGTGGCGGGGGGCGGCTCCGCGCGCGCTCCGGGCGTGGTTCACGCGGGCCTCCTCAGGGACACCAGGTCGGCCAGTTCCCGGTCGGTCAGTTCGGTGAGGGCGGCCTCTCCGGAGCCGAGGACGGCGTCGGCGAGGGCCCGCTTGGCGCGGAGCATCTCGGCGATGCGGTCCTCGACCGTGCCCTCGGCGACGAGCCGGTGCACCTGCACCGGCTGGGTCTGCCCGATCCGGTAGGCGCGGTCCGTCGCCTGCTCCTCGACGGCCGGGTTCCACCAGCGGTCGTAGTGCACGACATGGCCGGCCCGGGTGAGGTTGAGGCCGGTGCCCGCGGCCTTGAGGGAGAGCAGGAAGACGGGGACCTCGCCGGCCTGGAAGCGGTCGACCATCCGCTCCCGCTCGGCCACCGGGGTGCCGCCGTGCAGCAGTTGGGCCGGGATGCCGCGCGCGGCCAGGTGGTCGGCGAGGAGCCGCGCCATCGACACGTACTGGGTGAAGACGAGCACGGAGCCGTCCTCGGCGAGGATCGTGTCGAGGAGTTCGTCAAGCAGGGCGAGCTTCCCCGAGCGGCCGGCGAGGCGGGCGGTGCCGCTGCCCCGCGGGGCCTGTTCCTTGAGGTACTGGGCGGGGTGGTTGCAGATCTGCTTGAGGGAGGTCAGCAGCTTCATGACGAGGCCGCGGCGGGCGATGCCCTCGGCCCCTTCGATCAGCGCCATGGTCTCGCGGACGACCGCCTCGTACAGCGAGGCCTGCTCCCGGGTGAGGGAGACGGGATGGTCGGACTCCGTCTTGGGCGGCAGCTCGGGCACGATGCCGGGGTCGGACTTGCGGCGGCGCAGCAGGAAGGGCCGCACGAGCCGGGCGAGCCGCTCGACGGCCTCCTCGTGCTCGATCTCCTCGTGGTTCTCGACGGCCCTGGCGTGGCGTGCCCGGAAGGCCTTGAGCGGCCCCAGGAGTCCGGGGGTGGTCCAGTCGAGGAGCGCCCAGAGTTCGGAGAGGTTGTTCTCGACGGGGGTGCCGGTGAGGGCGACGCGCGCGGGGGCGGGGATCTCGCGGAGCGCCTTCGCCGTCGCCGAGAACGGGTTCTTGACGTGCTGTGCCTCGTCGGCGACGACCATCCCCCAGTCCCGCCCGGCCAGTTCGGCGGCGCTGGTGCGCAGGGTGCCGTAGGTGGTGAGGACGAATCCGCCCTCGGTGCCGGTGAGGTCGCGCTCGGTGCCGTGGAAGCGGCGGACGGGCACGTCGGGGGCGAACCTCCGCACCTCCCGCTGCCAGTTGCCGAGGAGCGAGGCCGGGCAGACGACGAGGGTGGGTGCGCGGCGGGCGCGGCGCAGGTGGAGGGCGATGAGGGTGACCGTCTTGCCGAGGCCCATGTCGTCGGCGAGACAGCCGCCGAGGCCGAGCGAGGTCATCAGGTCGAGCCAGGCGAGGCCGCGGAGCTGGTAGTCGCGCAGGGTGGCGGTGAGTCCCGCCGGGGCCTGGACGTCCTCGGGTCCGGCGAGGAGGCGGTCGCGGAGCGCGGCGAGCGCCCCGACGGGAACGGCGGGGACGGTCTCGCCGTCGACCTCGGCGGTGCCGGTGAGGGCGACGGACAGGGCGTCGACCGGTTCGAGCAGGCCGAGTTCCCGCTTGCGGGCCTTGCGGACGAGGGCGGGGTCGACGACGACCCACTGGTCGCGGAGGCGGACGATGGGCCGGTGGGACTCGGCGAGCAGGTCCATCTCGCGCTCGGTGAGCGGATCGCCGTCGAGGACGAGCTGCCAGTTGAACCGCAGCAGCTCCTCGCTGTCGAAGAAGGACGTGCCGTCGGTCGCCGAGCCGGGCGCGGCGAGGGCGGGCCGGACGACGGCGGAGGCGCTGAGCGAGCGGGCCAGTTCGCGCGGCCAGTGGAGGGCGACCCCGGCGTCGGCGAGCCGGGCGGCGGCCGGCCCGAGGAGCTCGTACAGCTCGTTCTCGGTGACCGCGAGGACGTCGGGCACGTCCATCTCCAGGAGCCGGGAGAGCGGGGGCCAGACCCGGGCGGCCCGGCGCAGGGCGAGGACGGCGTCGATGCGGGCGCGGGGTCCGAAGTGCTCGCCGTCGCCCGCCCACAGGTCGGCGGCGTCGATGACGAGGGTCGGGTCGGCGAGGCTGTGGATCTGGAGGAGCGCGGCGGCCGCGTGCCGCTCGTCGCCGTCCCCGTCGGCCGAGATGTCGAAGAGTTCGTACCCCGAGAGGTCGAGGCGGAGCGAGACGCGGACGCCCGCGTCCATCCCGGCCGCCGCCTCGGCCGCCCAGGCGCGCGCGTGCGGCAGGTGCTGGGGCGCGCGGGAGGCGAACGGCGCCCCGACCGCGTGGGCGGCGGCCGGGGTGCGCGGCAGCGTGTCGGCGACCGCGTCGAGGAAAGCCCGCACGAGGGCCTCGGGTTCGGGCAGCCGCAGCGCGCCCCGCCCGGGGACGGGCACGGCGTACGCCTCGTACGGCAGGGCGGCGGCGACGGCCCGCAGATGCGCGATGTCGTCGGCGTCCAGCGGACCGGCCCGCCAGGCGTCCAGGTCCTCCGCGGTGAGTCCGGGGAGGAGCCGGCCCCGGGCGGTCAGGTGCAGGGCGTGCAGGGCGGCGGCGCCCCAGCCGGCGGTGGCGGGGTGGGCCGCCGGATGGTGCCGGGCGACCACGAGATGCGGCAGGGCGGCCTCGATCGGCAGGGTGACCGCGGGCACGGCACGCCCCCGGGCCCCGGCGCCGTGCCGCCGTGCGACGGTCAGCTCGACGCGCTCGGCACCGCTCTCCCCGGGCTCGGGCGGTTCCCCGCCGTCGGGTGCCCAGAAGGCGACCCGGCCTTCCCGGGGAAGGCTCGCCGGCAGGAAGACGGCGGCGCTCGTCAGCCAGGTGTGTCCCACGGCTCTGCCCTCCTCCCGGTGCGCGTCGCGCTCCTCATTGGACCTCCGACCTTACGGGTGGGGTCTGACAACGGCTGCCATGGCCGGTTCCCCCGGCTGGCGCAACAACAGATGACAACGGACATCGCGGGCGGCATGGTGGCCTGAAACGACACGACAGAAGAGGATTTCGCCATGTCCGTACGCCGGCGTCTCACGACCGCCACCGGGGCCGTGCTGCTCACTCTCGCCGTCGCCGGCTGCTCGGGCCTCGGCCGCAGCGCCGTGGGCACCCTCTCGTACGAGACGGAGCACGAGCTCGCGGTGACGGTGACGAGCCCGTCGGTGAAGGGCTGCCACCGCATGGCCCCGTCCGGTGTGACCAAGGTGGAGAACAACACCCTGGTCGACATCGTGCTCTACCCCACCCGCGACTGCCGGGGCCCGGTCTCCACCTACCTGCCCAGCAACAGCAGCAACCAGATCGTGCCGGACACCCTGCCCTGGCGCAGCTACAGCGTCATCCACTAGGGGGTGTCTTGTCGATCAGGCCGGATCAGGGAGCGGCGTCTGGTGCCGTGCATCGCAAGGCGGAGGAGGGAGGCAACGCGGAGCGTTGTGG
>NZ_JBVJVO010000015.1:0-211597 GCF_055603625.1 Streptomyces sp. NPDC037273 | reverse complement strand
CCTGCTCGGCGCGTTGCCTTTCTTTTGTGGGGGCGCGGGGGGGGGGGGGGGGGGGGGGGGGGGGGGGGGGGGGGGGGGGGTTTTTTTGGGGGGGGGGGGGGGGGGGGGGGGGGGGGGCGGGCCCCCCCCCCCCCCCCCCCCCCGGCGGCCTCCCTCTCCTGGAGGAACGAGAAGGCCGTAGCACAAGTCTAGCATCTCTTTTGGTTCGACCAAAGGTATGGCGAGCTCCGGATGCCTCAATTCCGTTGTGAGAATGGCGCATTGACGCATCCACGCCATGGCGGGTCCACGCAGCGAGTATCCCTGGATTCGTTCTCGAGGCCGGGACAGTATGGAGATGTCTTCAGGGAACGCCCGGCGGCACGGGCCCCCGGAAGGCGGAACGCACATTCCGAATCCTGGAGGAAAGCATGTCCGCGCAGAACACCGGCATCAGCAAGGCCATCCGTCAGCTCCTGGTCGCCGCCGTGGCCTGTATGGCCGTCGCGGGCGGCGCCGCCTACGCCGTCTCCCCCGACAGCGCCCCGGTCGACCCGCAGACCGTCGCCGGCGTCGCGGACGACAACGGCTGGCCGGTCGCCCCGCCGAAGCCCACCCCCAGCCCCACCAACTGAGAACAATTCCAGGGGAATTCCCCACGCATTTTCGCAACACCAGGCCCCGTGATCGCTGCCACGATCACGGGGCCTCACGCATGTCGCATTCCTCAGTCCAGCCAGCCGAGCCGCACCGCGCGCGCCCCCGCCTCGAAACGGCTCGTCGCGCCCAGTTCCTGCATCAACTCGGAAATCATCCGGCTGACCGTCCGCAGCGACACCCCGAGCGTCCGCGCGATCCGCTCGTCCTTCATTCCCGAGGCCAGCATGTGCAGCGCGGCCCGCTGCTGTTCGGACAGGCCGTCGCCGCCCGCCTCCGTGGTCGTCTCGACGCCGTACGGGGTCGCCGTGTGCCAGCAGTGCTCGTACAGGCTCAGATACGGCCGCACCAGGGCGCTGCCGCGCGCGAGGATCGCGCCCTCGCCGGGCTCGTCGGGGCGGATCGGGACCAGCGCGAACTGCTGGTCCGCGATGATCATGTTCATCGGGACGACGGGGGCGAGCCGGATCTCCACGCCCAGCTCCGCCCGCTGCCCGAGCAGCTTCTCCATGTACGGGTCGGTGGCCTCGTGCCGGCCGTAGATGGCGCGCACCCGCACCCCGTTGGCGATCTGGCGGCGGTCGCGGTCGAGCATCCGGTCCGGGTTCTGCCGGCCCGGCGTGCCCGGGTGCAGCGAAGCCGAACTCTCCTGCATCACGTCCGTGATGTCCTCGATGGCCTGCTGGATCCTGCGGTAGTCGGTCAGCGCCTCGACATGCGCCTCGGCCCGGGTCAGCGCCTCCGCCCGCAGATACGAACCCGCCAGGATCTCCAGGGTGCTGTACGCCTCGTCGGCCTCGGCCAGGTGCTCGCGCAGCCGCTCCCGCTCCCGTTCGAGCAGCCGGAGCAGCGCGATCTCGGGGTCGATCGCGGCGACCGTGTCCGTCTCGGACCGCCAGCTGCCGTCCTGCACGGCCGTGACGGTGGCGTGCGCCTGGCCCGTCGGCACGACGAGACCCAGGGAAAGGAGTTCGGCGCGACATCGCTCGTACTCCTCCGGGGCCAGGCCGAGCGCTCTGCGGACCTCCTCGAAGTCCGAGACGCCCCGGCGGCGCAGCTCCTGGTACACGGCGAGGAGGACGCCGCTCGCCCCGTCCCCGACGCCGGTCGTGCCGTCCCCGATGCCGTCGCCCCCAATGACCATGGCGAAGTGACCCCCTCATCCTCCGAGTCGCCCCGCCCTCCCCGTGTCAGGTGGCCCGGCGGGTGTCCGTCGTGCAGTGCGTGCAGCCCGTGCGGTCCGCGCGCCCCGAGTGGTCCGTCCGGCTCGCGCGGCTCGTGCGTGTGCTCCGTGCCATGTGAACTCCTCGTACTAGGCCCCGGGTTCCGACCCCTCGCCGTCGAGCAGGCCGAGCCGGGCGGCCTTGACGCCGGCCTCGAAGCGGCTGGCCGCCCCGAGCTCCTGCATCACCTCGGAGAGCAGCCGGCTGACCGTCCGCAGCGAGACGCCGAGGTTGCGGGCGATCTGCTCGTCCTTGATGCCGGAGGCCAGCATGTGCAGGGCGGCCCGCTGCTGGTCGGACAGGCCGTCGCCGCCCGCCTCGCCCGGCTCCTCGCCGTACCGCGAGGCCGCCTGCCAGCAGTACTCGTACAGAGCGAGGTAGGAGCGGACCAGGCCGGGGCCGCGGGCCAGGATGACGGGCGAGTCGGGGTCGTGCGGGTCCGTCGGCAGGAGGGCGAAGTTCTCGTCGGCGAGGACCATGTTCATCGGGACGACGGAGGAGAGCCGCAGCTCGACGCCGAGCGCCGCCCGGTCCGCCAGGTGCTGGGTCATCTCGGGAACGGTCCCGACCCGGCGGCTGTACATCGCGCGGATCCGCACCCCGCGGGCCGCCCGGGAGCGGTCCCGCTCCAGCTCGGCGGCCATCTCCTCGCGGCGCACGGAGCCGGTGTGCATCACGTGGACGGCGGTACGGACCGATTCCGTCAGGTCCGTCAGCTCGCGGCCCACCCGCTGCGGGTCGGTGACGATCTCCACCTCGACCTCGGAGCACGGGGCGGCCCCGGCCCGCAGGAACGGACCGGCGAGGGCCTCGATCGCGGTGTGCGCGCGGCTGGTGGCGGCGAGCCGGTCCTGGAGCCGGTCGCGCTCGCGCCGCAGCAGCCGGAGCAGGGCGACGTCGGGGTCGACGACGGAGGCCGGGGCGTGCGGGGCCGCGGGGTCCTCGGGGCCGGTCAGTCCTAAGGAGGAGAGTTCGCGGCGACATCGGTCCCGCTCGTCGGCGGAGAGGCCGAAACACTCCGCGACCTCGTCGAATCCGGCGTCGGGACGGGCCCGGAGCTCCTGGTACACGGCGAGAGCCTGGTCGCTGCCCACACGGGTGACGGCGGCGTTTCTGGACACGGCGCAGCAGACTCCCCTCGGATCCCACCGGACCCCTGATGAATCGCCCCGCTAGACCCTGCCACAAATTCGAACGACACGCACGGAGTTGACCGCCCCTCAGGCGGTCTCGGCGCTCGCCCGGCAGTCGGGGCACAGGCCCTTGAACACGACCTCGGCGTCGTCCACCCGCCACTGGGGCAGGGCCCGGCGGGGCGGCTCGGGCACGGTCGCGGTGACGTTCTCCACCCGGCCGCAGTTCGTGCACAGGGCGTGCTGGTGGGGCGGCCCGGAGATCTCGAAGACGGCGGGCAGGCCGGGCCGGTCGAACTTGCCGACCAGGCCGGTCTCCTGGAAGTGCCGCAGCATCTCGTACACGGCCTGGCTGGTCAGCGTCCCGAGCCGCTCGCGGGCGGCCGCGGTGATCGCCTCGACGTCGAGATGACCGCCGGCGGCGAGCACCGTGAGCACTTCGAGGCGCGGGCCCGTGACCCGCAGGCCGACGTCGCGCAGGCGCTGGATCACCGCCTCGCGGCCCGTCAGCTCTTCCACGACTGCCATCTTCTCCGCCCGCCACCTGGTCGGCTCAAACTTTTGTGGGCATCGTACCTCTTGCTCGTCAACCTGGTGAGGTGTCCGTCGGCCGTCCGGAAACCGATCCGGTCACTCGTCCGGCGTCACTGGTCCGGCGTCACTGGTCCGGCGTCACTCGTCCGGCGTCACTCGTCCGGCGTCACTCGTCCGTCCGGCACACGAGGAGCACGCTCTCCGTCCGGTCGTCGATCCGGTGCCGCCGCCGGCCCTCGATGTGCAGGCCCGCCGAGTGCAGCTCGGCCGCCAGCCGCTCGGGGTCGACGATCCACTTGTCCGTGGTCAGCACCACCCGCTCGGTGGACAGCTTGCCGGTGCGGGCCGCGTAGTACGTGATCCGCTCGCTCATCGACGGCAGGTCGAAGACCTGCCGCGCCACCACCCACTCGTCGATCCCGTCGAACCGCGGCACCTGGAACGCCCAGGTCCGCTGCGGCTCCGCGATCAGCCCCGGCAGCCGGTGCGCCGTGTAGTCGAGGGCGAGCGCCCCGCCCGTCTCCAGATGGGCCGCGACCTCGCGGAGCAGCCCGGGCCGCCGGGCCGGCGGTACGGCCGAGACCATCGCGCCCGCGAGGAGCGCGAGCCGGTAGCTGCCGTCGAGCCGCAGTTCGGCGAGGTCCGCCCGGTGCGTGACGACGAGGCCGGCGACCTGTGGGCCGATCCGGTGCGCCCAGCTTTCGAGGCGCTCCAGTGCGGAGGCGTCCCGGTCCACGGCTTCCACGGCGAATCCGTGGCGGGCGAACGGGACGGCGAGCCGCCCGGCGCCGGAGCCGAGGTCGAGGACGGGTCCGCCGGTGGAGCGGGCGAGGCTGAGGTACCGGACGATGTCCGCGCTGTGCGGGCCGAGCAGGGCGTCGTGCAGCCACACGGAGTTCTCGTCGGCCGGTGCGACCGATTCGAGTCCGGGCAGGGTGTCCGCGGTGACCCGCACCCCCGCCCCCGGCGCGGGCTCCGTCACCCGGCCGTATCGGGACGGCAGGACCGGTGCGAGCGCTGCGGGCACGACGGGCAGGGAAGTGCCGCTCGGTGTGTGCATCCGCTCCTCCAGGGGCTCGCTCGGTCCGTGCCGTCCGGACGAGGTACCCGTGCCGCCGGGACCGCGCCGCTGCACCCATCGTGACCTGGCGAACGACCCCCGATCCACCGGATCGGGCTGCGTGAACACGCGATGGCGTGGATCTGCCACGGCCCGCGGGGATCCTCGGCGGATCCTCGGGGGGATCTCCGCCGGGGCGGGAGCGTCAGCCCAGGTGCCGGCTCAGGCGGGCCGGGTCCTCAAGCGGCGCGAAGCCCTGGTGGGCGTAGAAGGGGAGGGCGGGGTCGGTGTCGACGGGGAGCTTCACGCGCTGCTCGCGGGCGTCGTAGGCGCGCATGCGGTCGGTGGCGGCGGCGAGCAGGGCCGTACCGACTCCGGTGCGGCGCGAGCCGGGGGCGACCGCGAGGGCGTAGACCTCGCCCTCGCCCGGTACGGGGACGCCGCCGGCGGCCACGCCGACGACCGTGCCCGCGGTGTCGGTGGCGACGAGCCAGCCGAGCCATCCGGGCGCGCCTCCCGGTATTTCAATTTCCGCGCGGATGCGGGGGAGTGCGCATTGGGCCGAGATCAGCCGCCGCATCGGGATTTCGTCCAGTATTCCGGCGTAGCTGCTCCGGATGATGTCGGCAAGCAGTCTGGATATCGTCGTCGCGTCGCCGGCCGCTGCCGTGCGAACGCCAGCGATCTGCATTGGTTGTGCACCCTTCGACGTATCGAGTCCGAGCCCCAACGTACCCACGATAGCGGTGAATTCGGGTGCTCGTGACCGATGCGAAATCTACGAATTCGCTTAGTAAATAGTGGCGTTCGCCATTACGGGGGGAATGAGCAGCAGGCGAAGACCAGAGGCGCCATCGCGAGGGCCGCCGAAGCGATCGTGAACAGGCCGCGGAGCACGGGGTGTCCGGCGCTGTACGGGGTGAGGATGCGCCGCATCCGCAGCGCCGCAGAAGGGCCGCCCGCGGCGAACGCGGACCGCGGGGCCCGTCCCGAGGCCAGCGCGTACAGCGCGGTCGCCAGCGCGTCCCGGGTGCACCGCCGCAAGGCCCGGTCGTCCGCGGCCATTTCGAGCAGCAGCGGTACGGCGCTGCCCCCGCCGCGGGCCAGCGGGAGGCGCGGCAGGACCGCCGCGAAGGCCTCCGACGCGGTGACGAGGAGGTGGTGGCGGCCGGTGATGTGCGCCCGCTCGTGCGCGAGGGCCGCGGCGAGCTGCGCGGGGGTCAGGGTGTCGACCGCGCCCGAGGAGACGACGACCCGGCGCGAGCGGCCCGGCAGGCAGTAGACCGCGGGCCGTTCGTCGTCGAGGACGGTGGCGCGCAGCTCGGGGTCGTACCGGCCGACGAGCCGCAGCACCCCCGCGTGCCGCACCCGGATGCGGCGGGCCCGGGCGAGCCGGCGGGCGAAGGCGAGGGTGGGCACCGAGAGGACGGCGAGGAAGAGCGCGAGGGCGAGCAGCTCGCGGCCTTCGAGGGCGAACAGCTGCGCGGGGGTGGGGAGTCGGAGAGTGAGCGCCATGTCGGTGAGGCGGTGACTGCTGGCGTTCGGCAGCACGAGCTGGGCCGGGACCAGGGCGCTCGCGCCGGTGAAGACGGCGCCGCAGGCGGCCCAGACGGTGAGCGCGAGCCGGGGCACCTGCTGGGCCCAGCGGGCCCGGGCGACCAGCCACGGGACGACGAAGCCGGTCAGGAGCACGAGCCCGAGCGGCACCAGGACGTGGTGGCTCACGCGGGGCCCCCGGCCGGTTCGCCGCCCGTGCCGCCGCGCGCGGCGCGCAGGGCCGCGTCCAGGGCCTCCATGTCCTCGTCCGAGATGACCTCGACGAACCGGAGCAGGGCGGCCGGGCGGTCCTGGCTGTCGCCGAGGGCGTCCCGCATCAGTCCCGCCGTGTACTCCTCGCGGCCGCGGACCGGCTCGTACAGCCAGGCCCGCCCGGCCTTCTCGCGGCGGAGCCAGCCCTTGCGGTGCAGTATGTCCGCGACGGTCATCACCGTCGTATAGGCGACCCGGCGGCCCCGGTTGATGTCGTCGACGACCTCGCGGACCGTCGCGGGCCGCTGCCACGCCCACAACCGGTCCATGATCTCGGCCTCCAGCTCTCCCAGCCGGCGCACGTGGCTCCCCCTCCTGCCATGGGCGGCTCATCGTACGGGCCGCCGACACCGCTCAGGTATACCCCCCAGGGGTACGGTGACGGGAACCCCCCTCGCGAACAAGGGGGGTTCCCGTCACCGTCCCGACCGTCTTCCCGTCACGTCCTGATGAGCCGGGCGATGGCCTTCGAGGCCTCGCCCACCTTGGCCTTCGCCTGGTCCCCGCCCTGGGCGATGGCCTCCGTGACGCAGCAGCTCAGGTGCTCGTCCAGGAGGGCCACCGCGCAGGACTGGAGGGCCGCGTTGATGGCGGAGACCTGGGTGAGGACGTCGATGCAGTAGACGTCCTCGTCGACCATCCGCTGCACCCCCCTGACCTGGCCCTCGATGCGGCGCAGGCGTCTGATGATGTCTTCCTTGTGCTGTCCGTAACCGGCCACGACGGGCTCCTCGGGGTTCAGGGATTCACAGGGGTCAGCGGTCGGCGGCCTGGAAGCCCCGCAGGCGGAGGCTGTTGCCGACCACGAAGACCGAGGAGAAGGCCATGGCCGCGCCCGCGATCATCGGGTTGAGCAGTCCGGCCGCGGCGAGCGGCAGGGCGGCCACGTTGTAGGCGAAGGCCCAGAAGAGGTTCGAGCGGATCGTGCCGAGGGTCTTGCGGGAGAGCCGGATGGCGTCGGCCGCTGCCCGCAGGTCTCCCCGTACGAGGGTCAGGTCGCCGGCCTCGATCGCGGCGTCCGTCCCGGTGCCCATCGCCAGGCCCAGGTCGGCCTGGGCGAGCGCGGCGGCGTCGTTGACGCCGTCGCCGACCATGGCGACCGAACGGCCCTCCGCCTGGAGCCTCTTGACGACGTCGACCTTGTCCTGCGGCATGACCTCCGCGATGACCTCGTCGATGCCGACCTCGGCGGCGACGGCCTCGGCGACCGCCTTGTTGTCGCCGGTGAGCAGGATCGGGGTGAGGCCGAGGGCGCGCAGCCGCCGGATGGCCTCGGGGCTGGTCTCCTTCACCGCGTCGGCGACTTCGAGGACCGCGCGGGCCTCGCCGTCCCAGGCGACCGCGATGGCGGTCTTCCCGGCCTTCTCGGCCGCGTCCTTGGCGGACTTGAGCGCCGCCGGGAGCTCCATGGCCCACTCTTCGAGCAGCTTCTCGCGGCCCACGAGGACGGCGTGGCCGTCGACGACGCCCTGCACGCCGAGCCCGGGGATGTTGGCGAAGTCCTCGGGGGTGGGCAGGGTGCCGACCCTGGCGGCGGCGCCGGTCGCGACGGCCTGGGCGATCGGGTGCTCCGAGGAGTGCTCCAGGGCGCCGGCCAGGCGCAGGACGTCGCTCTCGTCGGTGCCTTCGGCGGTGTGGACCTTGATGAGGGTCATGCGGCCGGTGGTGACGGTGCCGGTCTTGTCCAGGACGATCGTGTCGACCTTGCGGGTGGTCTCCAGGACCTCCGGGCCCTTGATCAGGATGCCGAGCTGGGCGCCGCGGCCGGTGCCGACCATGAGGGCGGTCGGGGTGGCCAGGCCGAGGGCGCAGGGGCAGGCGATGATCAGCACGGCGACGGCGGCCGTGAAGGCGGCGGTGAGCCCCTGTCCCGTACCCAGCCAGAAGCCGAGCGTGCCGAGGGCGAGCGCGATGACGACCGGCACGAAGACGGCCGAGATCTTGTCGGCGAGGCGCTGGGCGGCCGCCTTGCCGTTCTGGGCGTCCTCGACGAGCTTCGCCATCCGGGCGAGCTGGGTGTCGGAGCCGACGCGGGTCGCCTCGACGACCAGCCGCCCGCCGGCGTTCAGGGTGGCGCCGGTGACGGAGTCGCCGACGGAGACCTCGACCGGCACGGACTCGCCGGTCAGCATGGACGCGTCGACCGCCGACGAACCCTCGACGACGGTGCCGTCGGTGGCGATCTTCTCGCCCGGGCGGACCAGGAAGCGGTCCCCGACCTGGAGTTCGGCGGTGGGCACGGTGACTTCCCGACCACCCTTGAGGACGGTCACCTCCTTCGCGCCCAGCTGCATCAGCGCCTTGAGCGCCGCGCCCGCCTTCCGCTTCGACCGGGCCTCGAAGTAGCGGCCCGCCAGGATGAAGGCGGTGACGCCGGCCGCGGCCTCCAGGTAGATGTTCCCGGCGCCGTCGGTGCGGGCGATCGTGAACTCGAAGGGGTGCGTCATCCCCGGCGTGCCGGCGGTGCCGAAGAACAGCGCCCACAGCGACCAGAGGAACGCGGCGATCGTGCCGACCGAGATCAGCGTGTCCATGGTGGCCGCGCCGTGCTTCGCGTTGGTCCAGGCGGCCTTGTGGAAGGGCCAGGCGGCGTAGACGACGACCGGCGCGGCGAGCGTGAGGCTCAGCCACTGCCAGTACTCGAACTGGAACGCCGGGACCATCGCCATCAGGATCGTCGGCACCGCGAGCGCGACGGCCGTGACCAGCCGCTGCTTCAGCGGCCGCAGCTCCGCGTCCGCGATCTCCTCGTCGGAGGGGCCGCCGCTGCCGTCGTCGCTCTTCGGGGGAGCGGGCTCCTCGGCGGTGTAGCCGGTGGCCTCGACGGTGGCGATCAGGGCGGCGACGTCGATGTCGGCGTCGAACGTGACCTTCGCCTTCTCCGTCGCGTAGTTGACGGTGGCCTCGACCCCGTCCATCCGGTTCAGCTTCTTCTCGATACGGGCCGCGCACGAGGCGCAGGTCATGCCGCCGATGGCGAGCTCGACCTGGGCGGTGCCCGGAGTGGTCGTTGTCATGAGTACTGCTCCTCGTGAGTGCGGGGTCGGGGGCCGGGACCCGGGCGTGGTGGGCGGGTCCCGGCGGCCGGGGTGGTGCGGCGGTGGCGTGGCCGACCGGGTCGTGCGGGTCCGGTCAGGTGCGGCGGACCGGTGGCGCGGCGTCGGTCAGGCGCGGCCGGTGAGCTCGTAGCCGGCGTCGTCGACGGCGGCGGTGATCGCGGCGTCGTCGGGCTCGCCGCCGGTGGTGACGGTGACGAGGCCGCCGGCGACGTCGACGTCGACCGAGAGGACGCCGTCCAGCGCGCTGACGGACTTGGTGATGGCGGACTTGCAGTGGCCGCAGGTCATGCCCGAGACCGCGTAGACGGTGACGGTGCTCTCGGCGATGGCCACGGCGGTGGTGCCGTCGTTGCCGGTGGAGCAGCTGTTGTCGGGGGTGCAGCAGGAACCCATGGTGTCCTCCGTCGATCAGGGTCACTGGATACCCTTGGGGGGTATCCCTTCGTCGGCTCCATGTATACCCCCCCATGGTATCCGGCGCAAGTGTCGAACCGACTTGACTTGATACCCCCCAGGGGTATGGTGAAGTGCATCGAACGGCCAGCACGGGCCCTCACCGGCCCCACCCACGCACGGGAGAGCAGTCATGAACACCGGAGTGAAGATCACTGCCTTTGCCGCCGCGCTCGCCGCGACCTTCGGGACCGCGTACGGGGTAGGCAAGGGGGTCGGGCCCGTCGACGAACCGCAGAAGGCCGGCCACGGCGAGCACGCCGCCGCCCCCACGCCCTCGAAGAGCCCCGCGGCCGGCGGCCACGCGGGCCACGAGGAAGGCGCCACCACCGGCACCGCCACCGCCGCGGACCTCCCCGGCGGCCTCCAGGTCTCCCAGGACGGCTACACGCTCGCCCTGGAGACCCCCACCCCCGCCGCGGGCCGCAGCGTCCTGAAGTTCTCCATCAAGGACGCCGCCGGGAAGAAGGTCACCGCCTTCACCACCGAGCACGGCAAGGAACTGCACTTCATCGTCGCCTCACGCGACCTCAACACCTTCCGCCACCTCCACCCCGTCAAGGCCGCCGACGGCACCTGGTCCGTCGACGCCGACCTCCCCGCCGCCGGCGGCTACAAGGCCTTCGCCGACTTCAAGCCCGCCACGCCCGGCGCCAAGGCCGTCACCCTCGGCGCCGACCTCGCCGTCGCGGGGACGTACACCCCCCGGCCGCTGCCCGCCGCCGCCCCGACCGCGACCGTCGACGGCTACCAGGTCCGGCTCGGCGGCACCCTCGACCCCGGCAAGGCCGGCGAGCTCCGCCTCACCGTCACCAAGGCCGGCAAGCCGGTCACCGACCTCCAGCCCTACCTCGGCGCCTACGGACACCTCGTCGCCCTCCGCGCCGGCGACCTCGCCTACCTCCACGTACACCCGAACGAGGGTGGCCCCGGCCCCGACGTCTCCTTCACGGCCACCGCCCCCAGCCCCGGCACGTACCGTCTCTTCCTGGACTTCCAACACCAGGGCAAGGTCCGCACCGCCGCCTTCACGGTCACCACCGGAGCCGGAAAGACCGCTGTTCCCGCAGCTGGTGAGGCCACGCACGGTGCGGCGGGCCACGCGCACGGCTAGTCTGGTCATTGGACTAGACCTATTAGCCGTCATTCATGGAGGAATGGGCCGCGATGATCAACCGTGCAGTCCTTGAGGTGATCGCCCTCGACGAGGAAGACGCGGTCGCCGCCCAGGCCGGCGGCGCCGACCGGCTCGAACTCGTCACCGACATGGCGGCGGACGGGCTCACCCCGTCCACGGCGGCGTTCACCGCGATCCGCGCCGCCGTCGACATCCCGCTGCGCGTGATGCTCCGCCTCGCCGACGGCTTCGCCGCCGGTGACGTCGACGCCCTCGTCGCCCGCGCCCACGAACTGCGCGCCGCCGGCGCCGACGAGTTCGTCCTCGGCTTCCTCACCCCCGACGGCGCACCCGACCTCGTCGCCGTCGAACGGCTCATCGCCGTCCTCGACGGCGCCCGCTGGACCTTCCACCGCGCCATCGACCGCGCCGCCGACCGCGACGGCCTCCGCAAACGCCTCGCCGACCTCCCCGGCCTCGACACCTACCTCACCGCCGGCTCCGCCACCGGCGTCGACGACGGCCTCCCCACCCTCGTCGCCGAAGCCGCCCGCACCGGCGAACCCGGCTACGAACCCCAGATCCTCGTCGGCGGCGGCCTCCGCCTCGACCACCTCCCCCACCTCCGCTCCGCCGGCCTCACCGCCTTCCACATCGGCGGCGCCGCCCGCCCCCACGGCTGGACCTCCCCCGTCTCCCCCGAAGCCGTACGGACGTGGCGCGAGGCACTGGACGCGTAGAGCTTGGTAGGAGGGGTCACCGCCGACGGCGGTCCGCCTGCCGCGCGGCCCCTCCACCACGTCACGCCTGCAGCAAGGGGCGACCGCGCTCGAAGACCTCTCTCGCGTGGGCGTTGCCGAGGTGCGGGCGCAGGAGAGACAGCATGTTCCGGACCCGGTCGTCGCAGCGGCCGGACCGGACGTGCGGGTAGTCGTCCAGGACGCGGTGCCACTCGACGCACGCTTCGTCCAGCCGTCCCACGGCCAGCTTCCGCTCCGCGAGCATCGCGTTGTACCGGACCCGCGTGCGGCGGTACACGGGTTCACGCAGCCGGTCCGCCAGCTCCAGCGACGCGATCGCCCCTGCGACGTCACCGAGCTCACCACGCACCTGCCCCGCGTGATAGTTCAGCGCCGACGGGTCGTACGACCCGAACGCCTTCGCGCTCGACTCCGCCTTCTCCATCGCAGACTCGGCCTCCCTGAGGCGCATCAGCGCCCCCGCACGATCCCCGGTCCGCGCCGTGGCATGGGCCTGCTGCCCCGCCAGGAACGCGCGCATCCTCGGCCCTGCCTGCGGGGACGCCGCAGCCGCCGCGTCCGCGAGACGCAGGGCGAGAGGGCCGTGGCCGAGATCGACGGCCTGCACGCTCATGCCCCGCAGAGTGGTGCAGTACGTCAGGTGGTCGCCCGCCGCACCCGCCAGTTCGAGCGCCTTGGTGTAGTACGCCTGGGCCAGCCCGTCCTGACGCTCGTCCATCGCCATGTATCCGGTCAGATAGCAGTGGTCCGCCGCGGCCGAGCACAAGGCCCGTCTCACCTCGTCCGAAGCCGTCGCCCTCAGCGCGGGAACGATGGTGTTCACCAGGAAGGCCGCCGCCATGGGCCGGGCCATCCGGCCGCCGAACCTGTCGTCGAGATCCACACGCATCGACACGGACGGAGACCACCTCGACTGGCGGCAGGACCAACGCCTGATCACCTGCTCCCCGCTCCAGGTGCCGGCTGCCGTCGGCGACGCCGTCCGTGCCTACCTTCACGCGTTCGGACTCACCTTCGCAGCTTTCGACTTCGCACTCGATGGTGAGGGCCGATGGTGGTTCCTGGAGTGCAACCCGAACGGGCAATGGGCCTTCGTCGACGAGGACACGAGCCGCGCCATCGCGAGCGCGCTGGCGACCACTCTCCAGAAGGGGACCACGCATGACCGCTGACATCGCCGATACCGCCGCGAGCCTGCGCCGCCGGATGGCCGAACAGCTCGTCGCCGACGGCTTGTTGCGCACGGCGGACGTGCGCCGCGCCGCCGAGACCGTCCCCCGCGAGACCTTCCTCGGGTCGGCCGTCTACACGGCGAGTGAGCCCCCGGGCGTCACGGTCTGGAGCCCGGTGCGCCGCGAGGACCTCCCCGTCGGTGAGTGGCTTCGGCTCGCCTACGAGAACACCACGTGGGTGACGCAACTCGACGGGGTCCTCGCCGAACACGCGGGCCCCGGGCCGGTCACCGGAGGCACGCCGACCTCGTCGTCGACCCTCCCCGGGCTCATCCTGTGGATGATCGAGGAGAGCGGAGTCGCCGCGGGGAAGGACGTGCTGATCGTCGGAGCGGGTACCGGTTACTCGACGGCGTGTGTCTGCGAGATCGCCGGCGAGGAGCACACGACCGCGATCGAGACCGACCGGGACGCCGCGGAGCGCGCGCGGAAGGGCCTCGCCGAGGCCGGTTACGGTCCGGCGCTCATCACGGGCGACGGACTGCGGGGGCACGCCGAGAGCGCCCCGTACGACGTCGTGCTCGCCTTCTGTTCGATGCGACACGTCCCGTACGGGCTGCTGCGGCAGGTCAAGGAGGGGGGAACGCTGCTCGTGACGCTGGCGGGCTGGGGGTTCGGCCACGGGCTCGTGCTCCTGACCGCCGACGGCGACGGTGGTGCGACAGGCCGCTTCCTGCCCGGGTACACCTCGTTCATGATGGCGCGTCCCCACGAGCGCCCCCCGCACGGGCCTGTCGAGCTGCTGCCGGGTGACGAGCGCCCGAGCCGTATCGACCCCACTCTGCTCGACGAATGGTCGGGCAGGTTCGTGGCGCAGCTCGCCGCGCCGTCGGCCGAACGGCTCGGGGCGGGAGACGAGCAGATCCTGCTCGACGTGGCCACGGGGTCCCAGGCCCGAACCCGCCCCGTCGGCGGCGGCTGGACCGTGACCCAGCGCGGTCCGCTCAGGCTGTGGGACGCCATCGAGGAAGCCGTCGAGACCTGGCGGCGTCACGGCTCACCGCATCTGTCGGAGTTCGGCATGACGATCACACGGGACGCCCAACGCGTATGGCTGGGTGCCGCCGATGGACCGAGCTGGACGCTGCCCGTCTAGGCCGTCCCGGGCACGCGAATATCGCTGGCCCGGTGTCTGCGCAGCTGGTTAGCCTCCGCGCCATGGCAGCCACCAAGATGCATCCCGATGAAATCGACATCGACAGCGCGCTCGTCGAACGGCTCGTGGCCCGGAGGTTTCCGGAGTGGGCGGGGCTGGAGGTGCGGAGGGTCGAGTCGGCGGGGACGGACAATGCGATGTTCAGGCTGGGGGACGGGCTGGTGGTGAGGTTGCCGCGGGTGCCGTACGCGGCGGGGCAGGTGGAGAAGGAGCAGCGGTGGTTGCCGGTGTTGGCGCCGGGGTTGCCGTTGGAGGTTCCGGTGCCGGTGGGGCGGGCGGAGGCGGGGGAGGGGTTTCCGCTGCCGTGGTCGGTGTACCGGTGGTTGGAGGGGCGGGACGCCTTCGAGGCGCCGGTGGACGATCTGGCGCACGCGGCCGTGGAGTTGGGGCGGTTCGGGAAGGCGCTGCGGGGGGTCGGGGCGAGTGGGGGGCCTGTGTCGTTCCGGGGTGGGCATGTCGGTGAGTGGGAGGAGGGGCAGCTGCCCGGGGCCGTACGGGATCTCGCGGAGGACGGGGTTGTGGACGGTGAACTCGCGCTGGCGGCTTGGGAGTCGGTGGGGCGGCTGCCGCAGTGGGAGGGGGAGCCGGTGTGGGTGCACGCCGATCTGCTGCCGGGGAATCTGCTGACGCGGGAAGGGCGGTTGAGTGCCGTCATCGATTTCGGGGGGTTGGGGGTCGGTGATCCGGCCTGCGACATGATGCCGGCGTGGAGTCTGCTGACCGCCGGGACGCGGGAGTTGTTCCGGGAGGCGTCCGGGGTCGATGACGCGACCTGGGCGCGGGGGCGGGGCTGGGCGCTGGCGTGGGGTCTGGTGACGGAGCACTACTACCGGGTGACGAATCCGGTGCTCGCGGAGGTGGCGCGGCGGACGCGTACGGAGGCGTTGGAGGAGTACGCGGCCGGGGTGTGAGACGAGCTGGTGTGAGACGGCTGGTGTGAGCCGGTTGGTGTGAGCGGTTGTACGGGGAAGGCCCGGCGCTGCCATCGGATGATGGTGGCGTCGGGCCTTCTCGGGGTTCGGGGTGGTGGTGGTCGGGCGGGTGGGCCCGGGGGTGCATGACGGTTACTTGGGGTCGCGGTTGAACTGGGCCTTGGACCAGCGGTAGCCGAGGAGGGTGAGGGCGAGGCACCAGGCGACGGAGAGCCAGCCGTTGTAGCCGATCTCGGTGCCGAGGAGCAGGCCGCGGAGGGTCTCGATGGCCGGGGTGAAGGGCTGGTACTGGGCGATGGGCTGGAACCAGCCGGGCATCGTCTCGAGCGGGACGAAGGCGCTGGAGATCATCGGCAGGAGGATCAGCGGGGTGGCGCTGTTGCTGGCGGCCTCGGCGTTCGGGCTGCCCATGCCCATGCCGACCGCGATCCAGGTGAAGGCGAGGGCGACGAGGGCGAGGAGGCCGAAGGCGGCGACCCACTCGACGAGGGTGGCGTCGAGGGAGCGGAAGCCGATCGCGGCGGCGACGCCGCCGACGAGGGTGACGCTCGCGATGGCCTGGAGGACGCTGCCGGCGACGTGACCGAAGAGGACCGAGCCGCGGTGGATGGCCATGGTGCGGAAGCGGGCGATGATGCCCTCCGTCATGTCGGTGCAGACGGAGACGGCGGTGCCGACGGCGGTGGAGCCGATCGTCATCATCAGGATGCCGGGGACGATGTAGGCGATGTACGCCGAGCGGCCTCCGCCGCCGCTGAGGCCGGCGCTCATCGCGTCTCCGAAGATGTAGACGAAGAGCAGCAGCAGCATGATCGGCGTGAGCAGCAGGTTCAGGGTGAGCGACGGGTAGCGGCGCGCGTGGAGGAGGTTGCGGCGCAGCATCGTGGACGAGTCGCGGAGGGCGAGGGACAGGGTGCTCATCGGGGGTTCTCCTGGTTCTGCGGGGTGGGCTGGGCGGACTGGACGGACGGGGTGGGCTGGGTGGACTAGACGGACGGGGCGGGCTGGTTCTGCTGGCCCGGGATGTCCGCCGTGCCGGTGAGGGCGAAGAAGACGTCGTCGAGGTCGGGGGTGTGGACGGTGAGTTCGTCGGCCTCGATGCCGGCGGAGTCCAGGCGGTCGAGGATGGCGCGGAGTTCGCGCTGGCTGCCGTCGCTGGGGAGCTGGAGGGCGAGGGCTTCGTCGTCGCGGGCCGAGTCGGCGAGGGTGGTGGCGGCGGCGCGGTAGGTGTCGGGGTCGGTGAAGCGGAGTCGTACGTGTCCGCCGGGGATGAGGCGCTTGAGTTGTTCGGCGGTGCCTTCGGCGGCGATCTTGCCGTTGTTGAGGACGGCGATGCGGTCGGCGAGTTGGTCGGCTTCTTCGAGGTACTGGGTGGTGAGGAAGACGGTGACGCCGGTGGTGACGAGTTCGCGGATGATCTGCCACATGTTGTGGCGGGAGCGGGGGTCGAGGCCGGTGGTGGGTTCGTCGAGGAAGATGACGCGGGGGTCGCCGACGAGGGTCATGGCGATGTCGAGGCGGCGTTTCATGCCGCCGGAGTAGGTGGAGGCGGGCTTCTTGGCGGCTTCGGTGAGGTCGAAGCGGGCGAGGAGTTCGGTGGTGACGCGGCGGCCTTCCTTCTTGGGGAGGTGGTGGAGGTCGGCCATGAGGAGCATGTTCTCCTCGCCGGTGATGAGGCCGTCGACGGCGGAGAACTGGCCGGTGACGCCGATCGCGGAGCGGACCTTCTGGGCGTCGGTGGCGAGGTCGTGGCCGGCGATGCGGACCTGGCCGGCGTCGGCGCCGATGAGGGTGGAGAGGATCTTGACGGCGGTGGTCTTGCCGGCGCCGTTGGGGCCGAGGAGGGCGAAGACGGTTCCCTCGGGGACGGTCAGGTCGACGCCGTCGAGGACGTTCTTGTCGCCGTAGGACTTGCGGAGCCCGTTCGCGGCGATGGCCGGGTTGGTCATGGGAGTTGCTCCTTGGGGGAATTCGGGGCGGGGCGGGGCGGTGCGGGGTGGGTCAGAGGCTGCGGGCGGTGATGTTGCCGTAGGAGGTGGTGGCGTGGATGTTGAGCGCGGCCTGGGGGCCTTCGGCGTTGGTGAGGGTGTTGCTGATGCGGCCGTAGGCGGTGCCGGCGTCGAGGGTGGCGGAGGTGCCGCGGGGGGCGCCGATGGTGATGTCGCCGTGCTGGGTGGTGAGGGTGACGGTGCCGCGCTGGGCTTCGGTGACGGTGAGGGCGCCCTTCTGGGTGCGCAGGTCGGCGGGGCCGGTGAGGCGGCCGAGGGTGATGTCGCCGGCCTGGAGGGTGAGGTGGGCGGCGGCGGTCTCGTCGAGCTTGACGGTGGCCTGGGCGGCTTCGAAGGTGACGTCGCCGAGGCGTCCGACGCCGCGGAGTTCGGCGAGGGCGGCCTTGGCCTCGACGCGGGAGCCGGCCGGGAGCTGGACGGTGATCTCGACGGAGCCGGAGTTGCCGAAGAGCTGGTTCTTGGCGGCGGGGGCGGCGATCCGCAGGACGCCGTCGGTGTAGTCGACGGTGATCTGCTCGGCGGCCTTCACGTCGCGGCTCTTGCCGGCGTTGGCCGGGAGGACCTCGACGGTGGTGTCGGCGCGGTCGGCGGCGATGAGGCGGATGTTGCCGGCGGGGATGTCGAGGACGGTGGCGATGGCGGCGGGGGTGGCGAACTGCTGCATTTCTCTGCTCCTTCTCAGTGGCGGGCTCTTTGCCGTCCCGCTCTTTCCGATGAAGGAAAAGCTACGTTGCGTTCGAGGCTCTGGCAACGACTTCGTTGCGTAGGAACGTTGAAATCCCAGGTCAGAGCCGGAAATTCATTGCAATGGTCCTGGATGTAATGCAACGTCACCTCTCCAATCCATTGCAATGGATTGAGGGTGAACGCTATGCTGAGGCGTCAGAGCGCAGGAAGTGCCTCGCAGGAAGCACATCGAAGGAGACCGTGATGCCGGGAGGCCGACTCACCCAGCCCGAACGCCAGCAGATCGCAGTCGGTCTGGCCGACGGCCTCGCGTACGCGGAGATCGCCCGCCGCCTCGAACGGCCCACCTCCACCATCACGCGCGAGGTGATGCGCAACGGCGGCCCCACCGCCTACCGGGCCGAGGTGGCCCACCGCGCCACCGAACGCCGCGCCCACCGGCGCAAGCAGGCCGCGCCCCGGGGCCCGGAGGCGCTCCCGCAGCCGCACGGGCGCGACCCCGAGGCCATGCGCGCGTACGAGGAGACGTTCACGGCCGTCCTCGCGGGCTCCGGCATGCCGGCGATGATGTCCAGGGTGATGGCCTGCCTCACCCTCACGGACACGGGCAGCCTCACCGCGTCCGAGCTCGTCGAGCGGCTCCAGGTCAGCCCGGCGTCCATCTCCAAGGCGATCGCGTTCCTGGAGAGTCAGGGCTTCGTCCGCCGCGAGCGGGACGAACGCCGACGCGACCGCTACGTCGTCGACGACGACATCTGGTACCAGTCGATGGTCGCCAGCGCCCGGTCCACCGCCCAGATCGTCGAGATCGCCCGGCAGGGCGTCGGCGTCCTCGGCTCCGAGACCCCCGCCGCCGTCCGCCTGGAGAACGTCGCCCGCTTCCTCGACTTCGTCTCCGAGAGCATCATGCGCGCCGCCGAGCAGGCCCGCGAGGTCCTCTACGCCAAACCCCCGTCGGCGGAGACCGCCGACGGGGAGCCGGAGACGTCCTGAACCCGCGGGCTCAGCCGACCGGTTCGTACGTGATGTGCGGGGCCAGGTCGCGGAGGAAGGCCGGCGCGTCGAAGGCCGCGCCGGCGGAGGCGACGCCGACCGCCTTCGTCCGCCCCGTGAGGATGTGGCGCAGGGCCTCCACGGCGAGCGGCGCGCTGACCGCGTAGATGTCCTGGCCGCTCGCGACCGCGCGCCGCTCCTCGCTGCCCGAGCGGACGACGACGTCGACGAGGAACGTCTGCGCCGACCGCCCCCGCTCGTCGACGGCGGTGGGCGCCGGGGTGTCGGGCGCGGTGAGCTCGCGGGCCGCTTCGACGGCCATGTAGGTGCGGACCTCGGGGACGGCGAGGTGGCTCGGGACGGTGACGATGTCGGCCATGCTGAACTCGCCGATCACGGGCCTCGGGCCCATCGGCTCGGGGAACGTCCAGTCCAGGGCCGGGGCCGCGTCGGTGCGGTGCTGGATGCGGCCGTCGGCGTACACGATCCGGCGTCCGTCCCGGCGCTCGCGGGAGACGGCGCCGGCGGCGATGGTGCCGGCGGTGGGGTGCCAGCCGCTCAGGCCGTAGGCCACGTGGGCCTCGTCGGCCGTCTCCCAGTCGCCCATCGCGGCGGTGACGAGGAGGTCGCCGAGGCCGCCGAAGAAGGCCATGGCCGGGACGACCAGCGTCCCCGCGGCCTTCGCCCGCTCCTCGTACCGCGCGAAGGTGTCGAGGTTCGCCTCGATCTCCGCCGCCACGTCCACGTACGGGATCCCGGCCCGCAGCGCCGCCTCGATGACCGGACCCGCGGTCACCGCGAACGGCCCGGCGCAGTTCACCACGGCCGCCGCGCCCTCCAGCGCCCGGTCGAGCGCCGCCGGGTCGTCGACGGAGGCGGGCCGCACGCCCAGACCGCCGCGGACGCTCCCGTACGTCCCCGCCAGCGCCTCCAGCTTCGCCGCGTCCCGCCCGGACAGCACCGGTACGAAGCCCCGTTCGAGCAGCTCTGCCACCACGAACCGCCCGGTGTGCCCGTACGCCCCGTAGACCACTACCGACTGTCCCGCGCCCATGGTTCTCTCCCGCCGTTTCCGTTAGTTCAACTGTGAACCATCTTGTCGGCGGCGGCCGGTCCGCGCGAGTACAGGGACCGCCAGGAGTCGCACAGTTTCGGACGCCCGCGGACGGGACCCCCTAAGGGCTCGCGACCAGCTCCACCTCGAAGCCGTCGGCGTTCTCCAGGTAGGCCGCGTAGACGCCCTCGCCGCCCGCGTGCGGATGGCGGTCGGGGAACAGGAGCCGCCAGCCGTGCGCCGGGGCCTCGGCCGTCAGGGCGTCGACGGCGGCCCGGTCGCCGGCGTGGAAGGCGAGGTGGTTGAGGCCGGGCCGGAGGCGGTCGTGCTCGTCCGAGGTGCGGGCGGGGGACTGCTCGACGACGAGGTAGCAGGAGCCGAGGGCCCAGCTGCGTCCGCCGTCCCAGCGCTGGAACGGCTCGTACCCCAGGGCGCCGAGGAGCCAGCCGAAGCTGGCCTCGGCGCCGTCCAGGTCGCCCACCCAGATCTCGACGTGGTGCAGCGCTCCCACCCGGCTCACAACGCGCCCAACTGGGCCGGGACCGGGGCCGAGTGAACGACCGTCAGGCCGGACACCGCACGCGTCAGGGCGACGTACAGGCGGCGCAGGCCGGTCCGTTCGTCGGGTTCGCCGTCGACGACGGCGGCGGGCTCGTCGAGGACCACGTAGTCGTACTCGAGGCCCTTGGCGAGGGAGGCGGGGACCAGCGTGAGGCGGGATTCGGCGGTGGTCTCCTCGCCGGGCGAGAGGGGGGAGAGGCCGGCGGCGGCGAGGGCCTCGGCGAGGGGGGCGACGCGGGCGTCGGCGGCGATGAGGCCGATGGAGCCCTCGTGGGCCAGCGACTCCACGCAGGCGGCGACGACGGCCGCGTCGAGGTCCTCAGCGGGGCGGACGGTCAGCGAGCCGGGGTTCTCACGCACCGACTCCACCGCCGCGAGCCCCGGCGACATGTGGGGGAGGAGCCGGGAGGCGTACGCGATCACCTCGCGCGGCACGCGGAAGCCGGCGGTGAGCTCCTCGACGACCGCCTCCGGCTTGCCCAGGTGCCCGAGCGCCTGTGCCCAACTCTCCGTCGCCCAGGGGGTCGTGCCCTGCGCGAGGTCGCCGAGGATGGTGGCCGAACCGGTGGTGCAGCGGCGGCCCACCGCCCGGTACTGCATCGGGGACAGGTCCTGCGCCTCGTCGAGGACCACGTGGCCGAGCGAGTGCGTCCGCTCGATCAGGTCGGTGGCCTCGTCGATGAGGACGGCGTCCGCCGCCGACCACTTCGCGGTCTTCACGCTCCGCGCCGGCTTCGCCCAGAGCAGCAGCTTCTGCTCGTCCTCGGTGAGCAGGCCTTCGGCGTGCTCGGCGAGGAAGTCGGCGTCGCCGAGCAGCCGCAGGACCAGCTTCGCGGGCTCGACGGGCGGCCAGCACTCCTTCACGACGGCCTTCACCGCCGCGTTCCGCGCGACCGCGTTCTGCACCCGGTCGTCGGGCGCCTCGCCGGCCTCCTCCATGCGCACCAGGACGGCGTGCGCGATCCGCTGCGGCAGGGCCTCGCGGGCCGCGCCGTACCGGATGTCGCGGTCGAGCAACTCCCTTACCATCTCCTCCAGTTCGTACGCCGGGACCCGCCAGCGCCGCGAACCGCGGACCACCATCAGGGGCTCCGTCGGCAGCGAGACGTGCGAGCGGACCGCCCGCCGCAGCACCTCCGCCATCCGGGCGTCACCCTTGACGACCGCCGTCGCCGCCTCGTCCGTACCGCGCACCTCGACGTGCGCCACGAGGTCGTCCACCGTCGCCTGCTGCACCTCCAACTCGCCGAGTGCGGGGAGGACTTGCTCGATGTAGTGGAGGAAGGAGCGGTTCGGGCCGATGACCAGCGTGCCGGTGCGGGCCAGCCGGTCCCGGTGCGCGTACAGCAGGTACGCGACACGGTGCAGGCCCACGGCCGTCTTGCCGGTCCCGGGGCCTCCCTGCACGCAGACCGTGCCCGACAGACCGGAGCGGACGATCCCGTCCTGCTCGGGCTGGATCGTGGCGACGATGTCCCGCATCGGACCCACGCGGGGCCGCTCGATCTCCGCCTGGAGCAGCTTGCTCGTCTGCTCCAGCTCGCCCGGGTCGGAGAGGTGCTCGTCCTCGTACGCGGTGAGGTCGCCGCCCGTGTACCCGAAGCGCCGCCGCAGCCCGACGTCCTGCGGGTCCTTCTTCGACGCCTGGTAGTACGGCTGCGAGACCGGCGCACGCCAGTCGATCACCATCGGGTCGCCGTCGGCGTCGTGCACGTGCCGCCGCCCGATGTAGAACCGCTGGCCCTCCTGCGTGGTGTGCAGGTAGTCGAGCCGGCCGAAGAACAGCGGGGTGTCCGCGAGGTCCGCGAGCGCCTTGATCCGGTCCTCGATCTGCCGGCCGAGGACCAGCGAGTTCACCCAGTTCGCCGTGACGTCCTTGATGTCGAGCGCCTCCACGTCCTCGCGCATCGCGCGCAGTGCGGCGCGGGACGAGGTCAGATGGGCGCGCTCCCGCGCGAGCGGGTCCGCGAGCGGGTCGGTTGCGGAAACGGACACGGTGAAGCCTCCGAGCAGGTGGATACGCGGACACGACAAAGTGGCCGCCGGTTTCCGACCGGACGGCGGCGCTCCACGAACGGGAGGCGGGGAAGCCGGCAAGTGTAACTCCGCCCGCGCGAGGGGGCGAACCACTTTCGCCCCTAGGGGGCGGGATCCGCCTCACGTCGGACCCGGTTTCCACCCCCAGGCCGATGTGTTCGGAATGTCCGGATTCCATCATGGAGACATGACCGCGACGACCTTCACCCTCGTGACCACCGTCCCCCGCCCCCACCGCCTCGCCACCGCCGTCCGCGCCCTCCGCGCCTTCGGCAGCGCCGCGGCCGCGGTGACCCTCCTCGGCGACCACGGCCCCGAGCAGGCGGGCGTCAGAAACCCCCGCCCGGAGCACATCTCCCGGATACGGGCCTGAGGCCTCCCGAAAGAGACCTCAGGCCCGCGCCTCACGGCGCGAGCAGCTCGTCCGCGTCCATGATCCGGTAGGCGTAGCCCTGCTCGGCCAGGAAGCGCTGCCGGTGCGCGGCGAAGTCCTGGTCGATGGTGTCCCGGGCGACCACGGAGTAGAAGTGCGCCTGGTGGCCGTCGGCCTTCGGCCGCAGCACGCGACCCAGGCGCTGGGCCTCCTCCTGGCGGGAGCCGAAGGTGCCGGAGACCTGGATGGCGACCGTCGCCTCCGGGAGGTCGATCGAGAAGTTGGCGACCTTCGACACGACGAGGACGTTGATCTCGCCGTTGCGGAAGGCGTCGAAGAGCTTCTCGCGCTGGGCGTTCGACGTCTCGCCCTTGATGACGGGCGCGTCGAGGTGCTCGCCGAGCTCGTCGAGCTGGTCGATGTACTGCCCGATGACGAGGATCTGCTGGCCCTCGAACTTCTTCACCAGGGCTTCCGTGACCTTCCGCTTCGTCGCGGTCGTCGCGCAGAAGCGGTACTTCTCCTCGGCCTCGGCCGTCGCGTAGGCCAGCCGCTCGGAGTCGGTGAGGTTGACCCGGACCTCGACGCAGTCGGCGGGCGCGATGTAGCCCTGCGCCTCGATCTCCTTCCACGGCGCGTCGAACCTCTTCGGCCCGATCAGCGAGAACACGTCCGACTCCCGCCCGTCCTCGCGGACGAGCGTGGCGGTCAGTCCGAGGCGCCGGCGCGCCTGGAGGTCGGCGGTGAACTTGAAGACGGGCGCGGGCAGCAGGTGCACCTCGTCGTAGACGATCAGGCCCCAGTCGCGGGAGTCGAAGAGCTCCAGGTGCGGGTAGATGCCCTTCCGCTTCGTCGTGAGCACCTGGTACGTGGCGATCGTGACCGGCCGGATCTCCTTGCGCGTACCGCTGTACTCGCCGATCTCGTCCTCGGTCAGGGACGTCCGCTTCACCAGCTCGTGCTTCCACTGGCGGGCGGAGACGGTGTTGGTGACGAGGATCAGCGTCGTCGCCTTCGCCTCGGCCATCGCCCCGGCCCCGACCAGCGTCTTGCCCGCGCCACACGGCAGCACGACGACGCCGGAGCCGCCGTGCCAGAAGCCGTCCACGGCCTGCCTCTGGTACGGCCGCAGGCTCCAGCCGTCCTCCGCCAGGTCGATCCGGTGCGCCTCGCCGTCCACGTACCCGGCCAGGTCCTCGGCGGGCCAGCCCAGCTTCAGGAGCGTCTGCTTGATCTGCCCGCGCTCCGAGGGGTGCACCACCACGGTGTCGTCGTCGATCCGCGCGCCGACCAGCGGCTGCACCTTCTTGGACCGCAGGATCTCCTCGAGCACCGGCCGGTCCGTGCTGGTCAGCACCAGGCCGTGGGTCGGGTGCTTCGACAGCGTCAGCCGCCCGTACCGCGCCATCGTCTCCGCGATGTCCACGAGCAGGGCGTGCGGCACCGGATAGCGCGAGTACTCCACCAGGGCGTCCACGACCTGTTCGGCGTCGTGCCCGGCCGCGCGGGCGTTCCACAGGCCCAGCGGCGTCACCCGGTACGTGTGGATGTGCTCCGGCGCCCGCTCCAGTTCCGCGAACGGTGCGATCGCCCGCCGACACGCCTCGGCGAGCTCATGGTCGACCTCCAGGAGCAGCGTCTTGTCGCTCTGGACGATGAGTGGCCCATTCACGTGCGATCTGGTCCTTCCCGGGCCGCTCCGACGTCGGCCAATCCTCCAGTCTGCCTGATCCGGGGCCGGGACGGGACGGCATGGGGCTGAGTACCCGGTACTCAGCGGAATGAGTACGCGGACGGATGGACGGCCCCCGACCGGGGCGGTGGGATGGCGGCATGCCACCGACTCCCGGGGCCGGGGAGCGGTCCGTTCCGGCCGCGCACGATCCGAACTGGTCGGCGGCGGTGCTGACCGGGGCCCTCGGCGGGCCCCTGCTCGTGCTGCTCGTGGGGAGCCGGTTCGGGCTGCCGGCCGCGCGGCCGGCCGTGATCGGCGTCTGTCTGCTGCTGCCGGTCCTGGTGGCCGTCCCCACCTGGTTCCTCGCGCGCACGCCGGACCGGCGGCCGGTCCGGCGGTTCGTCGCCGGCCTCGCGTGCGCCGTCGGCCTCGCCTGCCCCGTGCTCGCCCACGCGCTCGGGCTGCTGCCCTGAGAAGGGCCGGACCGACGCGGCGGGGTCGGACCCGGCGGGGTCAGACCTGGTCGTCCGCGAGTTCCGCCACGCCCGTGATGCGGTGCAGGGGGTAGGTGCGGACCTCGTCGGCGGTGTGGTCGTAGCCGGTGACGAAGCCGCCCTCGACGCGGACGGGGGCGATGACGCGCTGGCTGGCGGCGCCGTCGGCGTTGACGTAGCCGATCCAGACGGCGGAGCCGGTCATGGCGGCCATCTGGACGGTGGCGAGGGTCTCGGCGGCCGAGGTGCGGGGGAGCGTGCCGCCCGCGGTGGCGACCGCCGGCTCCTTGCGTACCGCCGTCGCCGCCCGGTCGCCCGCGCGGATGGCCTTGACCGCCGCGCCGAGGAGCGTGCCGTCGGGCGCGGGCGGGCCGTCGGGGACGGGGACGGGGGCCGTGCGGGCGGGGGTGCGGTAGGCGTCGGCGCGGGTGACGAGGACGTCGCCCTCGGCGGACTCGGCGGCGGGGGCGTACCCCATCGACCGCAGCCCGGCGAGCAGCGAGGCCGGGTCCGTCTGGGCCGCGAGGACGGTCGGCGCGAGGCGGCGCAGGCCCAGGGCGGCCGAGCGCCGGTCGGCCAGGATCTCGCCGAGGACGGTGTCGTCGTCACAGCGCAGGTACGCCGAGGCGGCCCCGACCTTCAGGTGCCCGTGCCGGCGCGCCACGTCGTCGATGAGGTACGCGAGCGGCTGCGGCACCGGCGTGCGGGAGTGCGCGGCGAGGAAGGAGTGCAGGTCGGTGGCGGTCTGCCCGGAGTCGAGGGCCCGCCGTACGGAACCGGGCGTGAACCGGTAGACCGTCGCACCACCCTTCGACTCCACGTCCGCGAGGACCGCCAGCGCGTCGGCGAGCGGCCGCCGCAGCGGCCCGGGCGCGACGGCCGTCAGATCCGCCTGGAGCAGCACATGGTCGACGGCCTCGGGCAGCAGCGGCGCGAGCAGCGTCGCCGCCCGCCCGGCGGCCACCGCGAGCTCCACCCCGCCGCCGTGGTCGCCGGGGGTCGCCGCCTCCGCGAGCGGCAGGTTGAGCAGCGCCCGCGCCGGTCCCGACAGCGCGCCGCGCCCGGTGAGCCCGAGCAGCTCGGCCTCGTCGAGCGTCCAGCGCGCCAGCCGCGACCGCAGATCGGTGGGCGCCTGGGGGCCGGTTCCGCTGCCGGGTCCGGTGCCGGGGTGGGGAGCGGCCTCCGGGGCGTCGGGCGCGCCGGGCGTGCCGTGAGCACCGGTCCCGCCGGCGGCCCCGGCCGCCCCGCCGGCCGCGCCCACCGGCCGAGGGGCCCCCGAGGGCGCCGCGCCGCGCAGCGGGCGCTCCCAGCGCAGCCGGGCGAGGAGGGTCTCGGGGTCGGCGGAGGAGCCGGGGGGGAGGGTCGCGAGGAGTTCGAGGACGCGGTGGCGGACCTCGGGGGCGGCGGCCCGGTCGAGGTCGGGGCCGAGGGCGGACAGGGTGCGGCCCTTGGCGTCGGCGCCGCCGACGAGGCCGGGCGTGCGGGTGGCGGCGAGCCAGGGGGTGACGAGCCGGGCCCAGCGTTCGGCGGGCGGCAGGTCGAGCCAGTCGTCGTAGGCGGGCGTGGGCGCGTACCGCTCGTCGGCCTCGCCGTCGGAGGCGAGCAGGCCCGCGCCGAAGGCGAGCTCCAGCCAGAACGCGGTCGTCTCCTCGGAGAGGTCGAGGGCCGCCGCGGTCCGCTTGAGGTCCCGTACGGCGAGACCGCCCGCGCGCAGGACCTGCGGGCCGCCCTGGTCCCAGGACTTCAGGAGCTCCTCGACGGTCGCGAGCGCGGCGTGCGCCTGGCCGGCGGCGGCGTTGTCCACAACCTGTGGGCGGTACTCGCGCAGCACGGCCGGTTCCGGCGCCACCGGCTCCGGCGCCCGGTGCGCCCGTCCGCCCCGCAGGTGCAGCGCGACCTCGCGCGGCAGCACCATCGTCCGCGGCGACACGGGAAGCAGCAGGCCCCGGTCGCGCAGCCAGCGCACCGGCGGCGCCGGGTTCGCCGTCACCTCGCCGTACGGCGGGCCCCACACCAGCCGGTCGAGCACGGCCAGCGCCTCGGGCGCCGCCGTGTCGAGCAGCGCGCCCATCCGCGCCCGGTCGGTGAACAGCTCCGTGAGCAGGGCCACCGCCGACACCGGATCGTGCGTCGACGGCAGCCCGGCGGCCTCGATGATCTCCTGCACCCGGCCCGGCGACATGCCGGCCGTCGCCTCCGCGACCGTCGGCCCGAGCCCCGTCGGCGACGGATGCTGCGCCGAGGGCGCGAGCAGTTCCCGCGCCGTCCGCACGAGCCGCAGCCGTTCGTCGTCGCCCCACAGCAGCGCCTGCTCGCGCAGCAGCGCCACCGCGCCCGGCAGCGCCGCCTCGATCTCCGGATCGCCCTCGTCGCCGGTGAGCAGCCCCAGGAGCACGGAGTACGGGGCCGGGTCCGGCGCCACCGCGAGCGCTTCGGCCGTCTGGAGGGCGAACCGGTCGAGCCGCTCAAGGGCCCGCACCACCGAACCGCGCGTCCCGGCCCGCGTCGCCAGCTGCGTCAGATCGTTCGGGACCGGGCTCAGCAGGTCCGGACGCGCCCGCAGCAGCGCGGCGAGCCCGTCGTCGCCCCGCGCCCGCAGCGCCTCCGCGAGCGTGCGCGGCGCGCCGCCGGTGCCAGTTACCTCGGCCACGTGCGCCTCCCGGTCCAGCTCGCCGATCCCCATCCGCCCCACGTTAGCCCCAATCCGTACGACTGAGGCCGCCACGCAGGCGCTAACGTCGGCCCCGTACCGGGCGAACCGGCCGTGGAGGGGGCACCGTGGGCATCGAGAGCGACCAGCTGGTCTACGACTATCTGAGCCGGGTCGGCGATCTGGCCCAGCAGCACCATCTCCCCGCGAGCGACCGCGCCCGCCTCGTCTCCGGCCTCCGCGACGAGATCGACCGCCGCCGCGCCACCCACGGCGAGGAGTCCCCAGCCGCCGTCCGCGCCCTCCTCGGCTCCCTCGGCACCCCCGACGAGGTCGTCACCCGCGCCACCCCCTCCCCGGAACCCCACCCCGTCCCCAACCCCCGCGACGGCGAAGCCACCACCCCGCGCGCGCGTACCGCCGACTCCCCACGCGCGCGTACCGCCGGCGCCACGGACGCGGGCGCGGCGAACCCCGCACGCGGCAAAACCCCCGGCACGGGCGCGGGCGCGGCAAACCCCGCGCGCGACAAAGCCCCCGGCCCGGGCCCGGGCACCGTGAGCCCGACGCGTGCCAAAGCCCCCGGCACGGGCCCGGGCACCGCGAACCCCGCGCGCGGCAAAGCCCCCGCCAGGGACTGGTGGCAGAAGGACCTCGACGCCGAGGACCCCGACGCGGAACCCCCGCTCTTCGAAGGCGGCGTCGAACGCCCCGACCTCTTCGTGCCCCCGGCCGACGAGGACGAGGACGACGAGGCGGCGCCCGGAGCCCCCGCACCGGCCGAGCGCCGGGGCCTCGCCCGCCTCCTGCGGCGCCGCAAGACCCCAGCGGACGCGCAGGACACGGGGGAGCCGGACGCGGAGGGCGGCGGCACGGCGCCCGCACGCCCGCGCGTACGCCTCGGCAACCCCTTCGTCCTGCTCGCCGCGCTGCTCCTCATCGCCGGGGCGGTCTTCGGCTCGCTGCTCGCGCTGGCCGCGGGCTGGCTCCTCGCCTACGCCTCCCGCCGCCTCACGCCCGCCGAGGCCAAGGCGGCGGTCCTCTGGATCCCGGGCCTGGCCGCCACGGCGGGCGCCGTGTGGCTGTGGGGCCGTCTCGGCGGACGCTGGGGCGCCCCGATAGCGCCCGGCGGCGAGGCCCTGGGCGCGGCCATCACCGAGACCTGGCCCTGGGCCCTCAAGAGCGCCGCGGTCGCCTCGGCCCTCTTCCTCCTCTGGCGCTCCCGCAGGTCCTAGGAGGCGGTCTCCGCCTCCGGCTCGCCCGCCCGCCACGGCGCGCCCGGCACCACGAGGGGCGAGCCGGTGACCGGGTCGGGGACGACGACGGATTCGAGCCCGAAGACGTCCCGTACGAGCTCGGCGGTGACGACGGACTCCGGCGGGCCTTCGGCGACGACGCGGCCGGCCTTCATGGCGACGAGGTGGTCGGCGTAACGGGCGGCCTGGTTGAGGTCGTGGAGGACGAGGACGACGGTGCGGCCGCGGAGGTGGTTGAGGCGGCGGACCAGGTCGAGGACCTCGACCTGGTGGGAGATGTCGAGGTAGGTGGTGGGCTCGTCGAGGAGCAGGAGGTCGGTCTCCTGGGCGAGGGCCATGGCGATCCACACGCGCTGGCGCTGGCCGCCGGAGAGCTCGTCCACGGACCGGTCGGCGAGGGCGGCCACGTCGGTGCGGGCCATGGCGTCGACGACGGCCCGCTCGTCCTCCTCCGACCACTGCTTCCACCAGGCCTGGTGGGGCTGGCGGCCCCGCGACACCAGGTCGGCGACGGTGATCGCCTCCGGCGCGACGGGCGTCTGGGGCAGCAGCCCGATCGAGCGCGCGATCCGCTTCGTCGGCAGCTTCGCGAGCTCCTCGCCGTCGAGGAGGACGGCGCCGCCGGCCGGCTTGAGGAGCCGGCCGAGGGCCCGCAGCGTCGTCGACTTGCCGCAGGCGTTCGGGCCGACGATCACCGTCACCTTGCCGTCGGGGACGGCGAGGTCGAGGGAGTCGACGACCGTGCGGTCCTCGTAGGCGAGCGTCAGCCCGCGCGCGGTCAGCCTGCTGTCCATGCCTGCGCTCACGCCTTACCTCCAGCAGCTCGGCTCCGGACGATGAGCCAGATCAGATACGGGGCGCCGACGGCCGCGGTGAGGACGCCCACGGGCAGTTCGACGGGGGAGAAGAGCCGCCGGCCGAGGAGGTCGGCGGTGACGACGACGACCGCGCCGGCGAGCGCGGAGGACAGCAGCGGGATCTGCGCCGTCCGGGTCATGCGGCGGGCGATCTGCGGGGCGAGCAGGGCGACGAAGTCGACCGGTCCCGCGACGCCCGTCGCGACCGACGCGAGGACGACGCCGACGGCCACGAGCCCGAGCCGGACGCCCCCGAGCCGCACGCCGAGCGCCGTCGCCGTGTCGTCGTCGAGGGACACCGTCCGCTGGGCGCGGGCGGCCCACAGGACGGCGGGCAGCATGACGAGCAGGGTCCAGCGGATCGGCGCGGACTCGTCCCAGCCGCGCCCGTTGAGGGAGCCGGTCATCCAGATCTGGGCCTGCTGGGCGACGAGGTAGTCGCCCTTGGTCATGAACAGGGTGATCAGGGAGCGCAGGGCGATCGCGATGCCGATGCCGATGAGCACGAAGCGGGTCGCGTGCAGTCCGCCGCGCCAGGCGAAGGCGTACACGAGCGCGGCGGCGAGGATGCCGCCGGCGATCGACAGGTACGGCAGGACGGTGTACGAGGTGAGGCCGAAGGTCATCGCGGCGACGGTGACCGCCCCCGCGCCCTGGCTGATGCCGATGATGTCGGGGCTGGCGAGCGGGTTGCGCGCCACGGTCTGGATCAGCGCGCCCGCGATGCCGAACGCGGCGCCCACGGCCAGCGCGACCACCAGCCGCGGCTCCCGCAGCTCCGCCACCACGAACGCCGACGGCGACGGCTGCCCGAGCAGGATCCGTACGACCTCCGAGGGGCCGACGAACCGCTCCCCGACGCACAGGTACGCCACCGACGCCACCGCCAGGAGCACAAGGAGCCCCCCGGCCACGGCGGCCGAGCGCCGGTGCACCAGGAACGAGCCGCGCCCTGCGCGCACCAGCCCGTACCCGGCGGGCCGCACCGCGGCCTTCGTCACCGTGCCCGTCCCGCCGGCACCGCCTTCGGCCGTACGGGGATCAGCCGTGCCCGTCACGCCGGCACCGCCTCCGGCCGTACGGGGATCACGCGTGCCCGTCATGCCGGCACCGCCTTCCGTCGTACCAGCGTCACCAGGAACGGCACGCCGATGAGCGCGGTCATCACGCCGGCCGGCACCTCGCCGGGCGGGAAGACGATCCGGCCGGCGACGTCGGCGGCGAGGAGCATCACGGGGCCGATGAGCGCGGCCATCGGCAGCACCCAGCGGTGGTCGGCGCCGACGACGGCGCGGGCGATGTGGGGGACGGCGAGGCCGACGAAGGCGACGGGGCCCGCCGCGGCGACGGCCGCGCCGGTGAGGACGGTCGCGCCGAGCCCGCCGACGATCCGGACGGTGGCGACCCGCTGGCCGAGGCCCTTGGCGACGTCCTCGCCGAGCGCGAGCGCGTCGAGGCCGCGCGCGACGGAGAGCACGAGGACGGCGCCGAGCAGCAGGAAGGGCCAGATCTGGCCGACGATCTGGGCGTCACGGCCGTCGAGCGAGCCGATCTGCCAGAACCGGAACTCGTCGAGCGCCGAGGCCTTGGTGGTGAGGATGCCGGTGGTGACGGAGAGCAGCAGCGCGTTGATCGCGGCCCCGCCCAGGGCCAGCTTCACGGGCGTCGCGCCCCCGCGCCCGCCGGACGCGATGGCGTAGACGGCGACGGCGGCGACCGCGGCGCCCGCGAAGGCGAACCACACGTACCCGCTGAGCTCGTGCACGCCGAGGAAGGCGATCGCGCACACGACGGCGACCGAGGAGCCCTGGCTGATGCCGAGGATGCCCGGGTCGGCGATCGGGTTGCGGGTGATGCCCTGGAGTGCGGTCCCGGCGAGCGCGAGGGCCGCCCCGACCATGAGGCCGATGAGCGTACGGGGCACGCGGAGCTGGCGTACGACCTCGGCGTCCGGGCTCGTCCCGCCGTGCAGCAGCGCGTCGAACACGACCGAGGGCGCGATGGCGCGGGCCCCCACGGCGAGGCTGAGCAGGACGGCGACGAGCAGGGCGACGACAGCCGCCGAGGTCGCGAGGACCCGTCTGGAGGGAAAAGCGGCTGGCATGGGGACCCATCGGGCGGAGTGCGGGTTCGGTAAGGCTTGGCTCAGTGTAAGCAGCACACATATGCGAACGCCCCGGGCCTGAGGTCCCCCAGAATGGGCCCATGACGACCACGCCCGAGACGCACGAGACCCCCGAGACGCCCGGCACGCCGCTCACCGTCGGCTTCGACCTCGACCTGACCCTGCTCGACACCCGCCCCGGCATCAAGGCCGCCTGGCTCGCCTTCTCCGCCGAGACGGGCGTCCCGATCGACGCGGACCTCGTCGTCAGCCGCCTCGGGCCGCCCCTCGAACAGGAGATCGCGCACTGGTTCCCGGCGGAGCTCGTCACGGAGATGACGGCCCGCTACCGGGCGCTGTACCCGGCGTACGCCATCGAGCCCACCGTCCCGATGCCCGGCGCCCGGGACGCCATCGCGGCCGTGCGGGAGGCCGGCGGGCGCACGATCGTCGTCACCGCGAAGAACGGCCCGCACGCCGAGCTGCACTTCGAGCACCTCGGCATCGAGCCCGACGCGATCGTCGGCGGCCTGTGGGCCGAGGGCAAGGCGGAGGCCCTGCGCGCCCACGGCGCCCGGGTGTACGTCGGCGACCACGTCGGCGACGTCCGCGGCGCGGCGGCCGCAGGAGCGGTCTCGGTGGCCGTGGCGACCGGCCCCTGCGCCCCCGATGAGCTCCGTGCGGCGGGCGCGGACGTGGTCCTCACGGACCTGACGGACTTCCGCCCGTGGTGGCAGGCCTACCTCGGCTGAGCCGCCGTGGCCGAAGCCCGCCGGGCCTGCCGCCGCTGGGCCGCGATCGACCGCAGCACACCGGCGGCGGCGACCGCGAATCCGACGCCCATCAGCATCGACACGGTGTACGCGACGGTCGGGAACGGCTCGGTCCCGAGGAACAGCGGAGCCACCGTGACCAGCGTCGCTACCGCGCCGATCGCGAACAGCACCACACCGGCCTTGACGAGGCCGTCACCGGGGGCACTGTCGTTCACCGGCACGTCGGGGGTTTCACTACGCATCCCGCCAGGGTAGTTCCCAGGCCGGACGAACACTCCGGCGACGTCTTGTCAGCGCTCCCCGGAGCACTAGCCTTGGCGTCGGCGGGTCCAGCGACCCGCCGTTTGCCATACCCAGCGACGAGTACGAGGACGAGGACAGACGTGCCTACCGGCAAGGTCAAATGGTTCAACAGCGAGAAGGGCTTCGGCTTTCTCTCCCGCGACGACGGCGGCGACGTCTTCGTCCACTCGTCGGTGCTCCCTGCCGGAGTCGACGCACTGAAGCCGGGGCAGCGGGTGGAGTTCGGCGTGGTCGCCGGGCAGCGCGGTGACCAGGCGCTCTCCGTCGCCATCCTCGACCCGACCCCGTCGGTCGCCGCGGCCCAGCGCCGTAAGCCCGACGAACTGGCGTCCATCGTGCAGGACCTGACGACGCTCCTGGAGAACATCACCCCGGCCCTTGAGCGCGGCCGCTACCCCGAGAAGACCCAGGGCAAGAAGATCGCCGGCCTGCTCCGCGCGGTGGCGGACCAGCTCGACGTCTGACCCCTTACGGGAATCCCCGGGGCCTTACGGGAACGACAGCGCGTCCGGCGCGAGGGGCGGTACGAGCCCCTCCGCCGCGGCGCGGGTGAGCAGCCCGCGGACCGCCGCGTAGCCGTGCTCGCCGAGGTCCGCGGTGAACTCGTTCACATAGAGGCCGATGTGCTGGTCGGCGACCTTCGGGTCCATCTCCTGGGCGTGCTCCAGGACGTACGGACGCGAGGCCTCCGGGTCGTCCCAGGCCATCCGCACGGACGCCCGGGCGGCCTCGGCGAGCCGCCGCAGGGTCTCCTCGCCGAGCGAGCGGCGGGCCACGATCGCGCCCAGCGGGATCGGGAGGCCGGTCGTCGACTCCCAGTGCTCGCCCATGTCGGCGAGGCAGTGCAGCCCGTAGCTCCCGTACGTGAAACGGGCCTCGTGAATGACGAGCCCGGCGTCGACCTTCCCGTCGCGCACCGCGGGCATGATCTCGTGGAACGGCATCACGACGACGTTCCCGACCCCGCCGGGCACGGCTTCCGCCGCCCACAGCCGGAACAGCAGGTACGCCGTCGAACGCTCGCTCGGCACCGCGACCGTCTTCCCCGCGAGGTCCGCCCCGGTGCCGGCCTCCCTGGTCAGCACCAGCGGCCCGCAGCCCCGGCCCAGCGCGCCGCCGCAGGGCAGCAGCGCGTACTCGTCGAGGATCCACGGCAGCACCGCGTACGACACCTTCAGGACGTCGTGGTCGTCCGTGCCGCCCTCGGCCCAGCCGTTCGTCACGTCGATGTCCGCGAAGGTCACGTCGAGCCGCGGCGCGCCGGGCACCCGGCCGTGCGCCCAGGCGTCGAACACGAACGTGTCGTTCGGGCAGGGCGAATAGGCGATCTTCAGCTTGGTCACGGCAGCTCCACGAAGACGGTCCTGCTGAGCAGCGCGAAGGCGCCCCGGAGCGCGTCCAGGGCCTCCCCGATGCGCCAGGCCGCGCGGTCACGCGGCCCCACGGCGTTCGAAACGGCCCGGATCTCGACGAACGGCACGCCGTACGTGCTGGCGGCCTCGGCCACGCCGAACCCCTCCATCGCCTCCGCCACGGCCCCCGGATACCGCTCGGCGAGCTCGGCGGCCCGCCCTTCGGTCCCGGTGACGGTGGACACGGTCAGCACCGGCCCCACGACGGGCGCGGGACCCCCGGCCGCGAGGGCCGCGGCGATCCGCCCGCTCAGTTCCTCCGGCACGGCGTGCGCGGCCCGCCCGAAGCCGAGCTCCTCCACCGTCAGATACCCGTCCGGCGTCTGCGCCCCCAGGTCGGCCGCGACGACCGCCCCCGAGACCACGACGCTCCCGAGCGGCGCGGCGGGCCGGAATCCGCCGGCGATCCCGGCGGAGACGACGAGGTCGTAGGGTCCGTCCTCCGCTTCGGCGGACGCGCGGGCCAGGGCCGTACCCGTCGCGACGGCGACGGCGGCCGGGCCGACCCCGCCGACGAGCACGTCGACACGGACATCGGCATGGGCGGTGCGGCCCGTGTGACGGCGTACGGCGAAACCTCCCGGCAGCGGGAGGTGCCCGGGGCCTTCGAGGCCGCCGAGGCCGAGGCCGGCGGCGACGGAGTCGGCCTCCGCCGCCACGGCCGTCACGATCAGGATCCGGTGGATCACCGGCGGATCAGGATTCCTTCTTCAGCTGGAAGTGCCAGATGCCGGTCAGCGTCTTGCCGGTGTTCTCGACGATGGTCACCTGGGTCTTGTCGGTGGCCTCGCCGGTCTGGGACGAGAAGAAGGCGCTGGCCGGAATGGTCCGGTACGTCTTCTTGTACGGCTCCTGCTCGGCCTGCTGGCCACCCAGGAAGATCGTCCAGCCGTGGTCCGCGATCTCCGGGTCCACGCCGAAGCGGATCTTGTCGTCCGAGGCGACCGTGATGGTCTTCTCGGCCTTCTTGTTCAGGCACTGCTGGATCTGCGACTCCTTGATGGGGTCGCCGTCGTTGTAGCAGGCGGCCTCGGAGTGGACCGAGTCGGTCCCGACCGTCAGGGTCGCGAGCGGAGTCGGCTTGTCGCAGGCGGAGAGTACGAGGAGCCCGGCGGAGACGGCCCCGAGGGCGACGGCGGCCCGGCGGCGCGAGCCGGAGAAGAACGCAACGGTCATGAGCCGAAGGCTATCGGGCCGCCCCGCCCGCGCCACGCGGGGGTACGGCGTGCCGCCCCCGGGCACCCCTCCGGCCCCGCACGGGGGGTACGGAGGCCGCCGGCCCGTGGCTAGGCCACGCGGGTCTTCGGGCGGCCCTTGGGGCCGGGGCGGCGGCGGGCGGCCGTGAGGAGGCCGCGGACGGCGAGGGCGGCGCCGAGGGCCAGGATGGCGGCGGCGACGGACATGCCGAGGGTGCCGTTCAGAGGCAGGGCGATGCCGATGCCGCCGCCCACCACCCAGGCCATCTGCAGCGCCGTCTCGGAGCGCGCGAACGCCGAGGTCCGCACCTCCTCGGGCACGTCGCGCTGGATCAGCGCGTCGAGGGACAGCTTCGACAGGGCCTGGGTGAGGCCCGCGACCGCGCCGAGGACCGCGACCATGAGCCCGCCGAAGAAGACCGCCGTACAGATCGCCGTGCCGAGCACGACGCTGATCATGGTGGCGATGATCACCTCGGGGCCGTGCCCCCGGTCCCGCAGCAGCGAGCCCGCCGCCGTGCCGCACGCGTTGCCCACGCCCGCCGCGACGCCCACGATGCCCAGCGAGACGGCCGCGCTCTGCCCGGAGAGCGGATGCTCGCGCAGCAGGAACGCCAGGAAGAAGATCAGGAAACCCGACAGCATGCGCTGGGCGGCGTTTGCCTCAAGACCGTGCAGGACCGACGGGCCGACCGTCCGCAGACTCGGCTTCCGCTCCCCGTGCGTCAGCAGATGCGCCCGCCGCTCACCCTTCGCCGAGTCGACCTTGTGCGGCATCCGCAACGCCCAGAACGCGCCGAGCAGGAACAGCGCGCACGCCCCGTACAGCGGCCAGCCCGGCCCGATCAGCTGGAGCCCCGCCCCGATCGGCGCGGCGATGCCGGTCGCGAGCAGCCCGGCGAGGGTCACCCGCGAGTTCGCCTTCACCAGCGAGAAGTTCGGCGGCAGCAGCCGCGGCACCACGGCGCTGCGCACCACCCCGTACGCCTTCGACGCCACGAGCACGCCGAGCGCCGCCGGATACAGCTCCAGGCCGCCCGTCGCCACCGCCCCCGACATCATGATCGCGAGCACCGCGCGGGTCAGCATCGCGCCCGCCATCGCCGCCCGCCGCCCGTGCGGAATGCGGTCGAGGAGCGGCCCGATCACCGGCGCGAGGAGCGTGAAGGGAGCCATCGTGACGGCCAGATAGAGGGCGACCCGGCCACGGGCCTCGTCGGTCGGCACCGAGAAGAAGACCGTCGACGCCAGGGCCACGGTGATCATGACGTCTCCTGCGCCGTTCACCGCGTGCAGCTCGATCAGCTTCCCGAGCCCCGACTCACCCGCCCCATGGGCGTGCGTCGCCTTCCTGATCCCCCGCGCCGTCCCCGTGAACGGCAGGTGCAGGGCACGCCCCACCGACCGGCCCGCTCGGCGGAGCGGTCCGGCATGATCTTCGGATCGTGCGCGAGACCGTGCGGCTGCCACTCCGTCATAGTGCCCCACCCGCACCCCGGACGAACCCGTGCCACGACGGCGAAACCCCCACGCACGGAACGTCCCACCCGTACCGGAGGCCCGGAATCCCGGCCCGTACGCGGCCGGTGACCGTACGTGAAGTGGGCTCCGGGCGCGGTCTCCGGCGTCCGCGATCCGGGCCACTTGGGGCGGGCAGGTGGGCGGAGGCCCGCGAACGGGGTAGCGTGCGTAGCGCGTCACCGGCGGAAGCTCTCGGCCGCGCGCCTCTTCGGCATCCCGCAGAATGGATGGCGTTAGGTGTGCCCGAGACATGCGAGAACAAGCCGGGTGCGCGGACGTCGATGCGGCCCACAGGTCCGCTCCGCCCGCCGCCCGTGGCTTCGCTCCCGCTCCTCGGCCGGCGCACCCGTGAGACGGCGTAGGAGAGAAGCGAGACCTGTGAGTGCTGCGACGACGCGAAGCGGTACCCCGCGTACCCCGCGAGCCACGCGTACCCCCGACCGCCTGTGCGTCGAGGCCGTAGACCTCGCGCGAGAGGCCGCCGAGGAGGCGGCCGCGCCCGGCATCGTCGGCGCGCACGTCGAGGTGGTCGCGGAGGGCGACCGCGTCGTCACGCACTACTTCGAGTCCAAGGAGCCCGGCTACCGGGGCTGGCGCTGGGCGGTGACGGTCACCCGCGCCTCCCGCGCCAAGAACGTCACGCTTGACGAAACCGTCCTGCTCCCCGGCTCCGACGCCCTCCTCGCCCCCGAGTGGGTGCCGTGGAGCGAACGCCTCCGCCCCGGCGACATGGGCCCGGGCGACCTGCTGCCCACCGAGCAGGACGACCTGCGCCTTGAGCCCGGCTACACCGGCGAGGACACGCCGCCGCCGAACTCCGTCGTCTCGGAGGAGCTGGCCGACCACCTCGACGCCGAGGACGCCGAGATCGTCACCCGTACCCCTTCGCGGGGTGCCATCGCCGCCGTCGCCGAAGAGCTCGGCATGCGCCGCGCCCGCGTCCTCTCCCGGTACGGCCTCCACCTCGCGGCCGACCGCTGGGACGAGGCCTTCGGCGCCAAGACGCCGATGGCCCAGGCGGCCCCCGCCTCCTGCGAGTCCTGCGCCTTCCTCGTACCGCTCGCCGGCTCCCTCAAGCAGGCCTTCGGCCTCTGCGCCAACGAGTTCTCGCCCGCCGACGGCCGCGTCGTCTCCCTCGCCTACGGCTGCGGCGGCCACTCCGAGGCCGCCATCATGCCCAAGCCCCCGCGCCCGGCCCCCCCGGTCCTCGACTCCATGGCCGCCGACGCCTTCCCCCTCCGCCCCGCCCCCGACTCCGGCTCCACCACCGAACCGGACGCCACCTCCGAGGACCTCGGCCACTCGTAACCCGCCTCTCGCGGACCGGCCTCCCGCGGACCGCTCTCTCGCGGGCCGCGTGAATGCCCCCGCGCGCCCCGTCCGCCGGACGTGCCCCGGCGGCAGCGGCCGCGTGGGGCGCGGTACCTTCGGGCACCGGACTTCGGTCCGGGGTCCATGAGGGTCAGCGCCGCAGAGTGGAGTGAGACGTGAGCGTCAGCGTCCGGACGACGACCGACGGGACCGATCCCTTCGGGACGGCACGGCTGCGGCGGGGGGTCCTGGACGCGTGGGGCGCGTCGCCCGCGCGGTTCCGGGAGGACGCGAACGCCGAGGAGGACCTGGCGCTCGGCGGCTACCGGGACCGCCTCGTCGTCGAGCTCGCGCAGAACGCGGCGGACGCGGCACACCGGGCCGGCGTGACCGGCCGCCTCCGGCTCACCCTCCACCCGGCGGACCACGAAGGCCCCGCCGTCCTCGCCGCCGCGAACACCGGCGCGCCACTGGACGCGACGGGCGCCGAGTCGCTGTCGACGCTGCGGGCCTCCGCGAAGCGGGAACAGGGCCCCGGGGCCGTGGGCCGTTTCGGCGTGGGATTCGCCGCGGTCCTCGCGGTCAGCGACGAACCGGCCGTCCTCGGCCGGCACGGCGGCGTCCGCTGGTCGTTGGCGGAGGCACGCGAACTGGCCGCCGAAGCCGCCCGGTACAGTCCGGGCCTCGGCGACGAACTGCGCCGCCGAGACGGCCACGTACCGCTGCTCAGGCTGCCGCTGCCCGCCGAGGGCACCGCGCCCGAGGGGTACGACACGGTGGTCGTCCTGCCGTTGCGGGACTCGGCCGCCCAGGACCTCGCCGAACGCCTCCTCGACTCCGTCGACGACGCCCTCCTCCTCACCCTCCCCGGCCTCGCGGAGATCGTCGTCGAGACGCCCGAGGGGGTCCGGACCCTCCGCCGCTCCGAGGAGGACGGGTACGTCCGCATCGACGACTCCGCGACCGGCACCCACCGCTGGCGGACCGTCACCCACACCGGCCCCATCGAGCCCGGACTCCTCAAGGACCGGCCCGTCGAGGAACGGCTGCGGCCGCACTGGTCGGTGACCTGGGCCGTACCCGTGGACGGCGAAGGAGCCCCGCGCTACCCCCGCACGACCCCCGTCGTGCACGCCCCGACCCCCACCGACGAGCCCCTCGGCATCCCCGCGCTCCTCATCGCCTCCCTGCCGCTCGACACCGCCCGCCGGCACCCGGCACCCGGCCCCCTCACCGACTTCCTCGTACAGCGCGCCGCCGACGCGTACGCTGAACTGCTCGCCGCATGGCAGCCGGTGACGACCGCGACCCTCGACCTCGTACCCGGACCGCTCGGCAAGGGCCCCCTGGACGGGGCCCTCCGCGAGGCGATCCTGGACCGGCTGCCGAGGGTCGCGTTCCTCGCCCCGGCCGCCCCCTCCGAGGACCTCCCGGCGCTGCGCCCGATCGAGGCGGAAGTCGCCGAGGGCGCGGGCGCGGACACGGTCGAGGTGCTCGCCGAGGTGTTCCCGACGCTCCTCCCGGCCGGCCTGGAACGCCGTCCCGAGCTCCGTACCCTCGGCATCGGCCGCGTACCGCTCACCGAGGCCATCGACCGGCTCGCCGGCGTCGACAGGGCGCCGACCTGGTGGTGGCGGCTCTACGACTCGCTCGCCGGCGTCGACCCCGACCGGCTCACCGGCCTCCCCGTACCGCTCGCGGAGACCACGGAAGGGGCCCGGGCCCGTACCACCATCGGCCCCCGGCAGGTCCTCCTGCCACAGGACCGCACCCCCGCCGAACTCACCCGGCTCGGCCTGAAGGTCGCGCACCCCGAAGCCGCCCACCCGCTCCTGGAGAAGCTGGGCGCGCTGCCCGCCACACCCCGCGCCGTCCTGACGACTCCGCAGGTACGGGCCGCGGTTGCCGCCTCCCTCGACGCCGGCGACATCTGGGACGAGGACGCCGACACCCTGGACGCCGACGAACTGGCCGACACCGTCCTCGCGCTGGTCAGGGACGCCGAGCTCGAACCGGGCGACGAGCCGTGGCTCGGCGCGCTCGCCCTCCCCGACGAGGACGGCGAACTCTCCCCGGCGGGCGAACTCGTCCTGCCCGGCTCGCCCTTCGCCGCCGTCATGCGCGAGGACGAACTCGCCTTCGTCGACTCGGAACTTGCCGCCCGCTGGGGCGAACGCCCGCTCGCCGCCTGCGGTGTCCTCGCCACCTTCGCCCTGGTCCGCGCCACCGACCTCGTCCTCGACCCCGACGAGGTCGAGCCCCGCGAGGGCGACTACCCGGAGCCGGACGACGCCGGCCTCCTCGACGCCGTCGACGTGTGGTGCGAGGACGTCCTCGACCGGCTGCCCGAGTCACCGGTGCCGCCCGTCGCGACCGAGATCGTCGCCGTACGGGACCTCGACCTCGTCGACGACGACTGCTGGCCCCAGGCCCTCGCCCTCCTCGCCCAGCCGCCCCTCCGCGACGCCCTCACCCAGCCCGTCCGCGTCCTCCTCCCCGACGGCACGACCGAGACCGTCCGCCCGTACACCGCCTGGTGGCTCCGCGACCACCCCGTCCTCGACGGCCGCCGCCCCGCCGGCCTCCGCGCCGAAGGCTCCGACCCCCTCCTCGCGGGCCTGTACGACTCCGCCGACGCCACCGGCTTCGACGACGAACAGGTCCTCCGCGCCCTCGGCGTCCGCACCTCCGTCCCCGCCCTCCTCGACGAGCCCGGCGGCGCCGCCGAACTCCTCACCCGCCTCGCCGACCCCACCCGCGAGGTCACCGCCCCCCAGCTCCACGCCCTCTACACGGCCCTCGCCGACCTCGACCCCGAGCAGGTCACCCTCCCCGACGAGCTCCGCGCCGTCGTCGACGGCACCCTCGTCGTCGTCGACGCCGCCGACGCCCTCGTCGCCGACGCCCCCGACCTCCTCCCCCTCACCGCCGGCACCCCCCTCCTCCCCGTCTCCCCCTCCCGCGCCGCCGACCTCGCCGAGCTCTTCCAGGTCCGCCGCCTCAGCGAAGCCGTCGAAGCCCCGGTCACCACCGTCGGCGAGGAACACGACGTCCCCCCCTCCGTCCACGCCCTCCTCGGCCCCTCCACCCCCGCCACCTACATCGAGCACGACGAACTCCGCGCCGCCGGCACCGAACTCGACTGGCGCCTCACCCCCGACGGCGTCCTCCACGCCTCCACCCTCGAAGGCGTAGCCGCCGGCCTCTCCTGGTCCACCCACCAATGGCCCCGCCGCTTCGAAGTAGCCGCCCTCCTCGAAGACCCCTCCCGCACCCCGGAACTGGCCCGGGACCGCTGGTTCGACTGACGTCGGCCCGGCGGCCCCCTAGGGGGTGGGGGCGAGGAAGGAGTGGATCTGGGCGTCGTGGGTGGTGGCGATGACGATGTCGCCGAGGACGACGGGAGGGGCGAGGAAGTCGGTGGGCGGGGGGTCCGACTGGCTGTTGTCGAGGCGGGTGCTCGGCGGGCTGTGCTGCCAGAGGACGCCGCCGTTGTGGCGGTCGAGGGCGATGACGGTGCCGTCCTCGGCGGTGAAGTGGACGCGGTCGCCGGAGACGGTGGGCGCGGAGAAGCCTTCGTGCAGGGTGGTGGAGGACCAGAGGCGCCGGCGTTCGGTGAGGTCGTAGGCGCTGATGGTGCCCAGGTGGTGGCTGTAGAAGATGTCGCCGGTGATGCCCAACAGCTCCTCGGGTGAGCCCAGTTCGACGGTCTTGCGGGCGCCGGTCCTGCGGTCGGTGCTCGTGAGGGCGGTCATGGTGCTCCGGTCGGGCGAGGCGGTGTGGATGAGTCCGCTGTCGGAGACGGCGAGGACGTCGGAGTTCTCGGCGACGGCGCGGTTCCAGAGGAGCGTGCCGTCGCCCTGGGTGATCTCGCCGACTTCGAGGACGTGCCCGTCGGGGGCGCGCTTGACGACGTGGACGCGGTTCGGCTGGGAGTTGGGGAGCGGCCGGAGGAGGTCCCAGCCGGGCGCTGCGGTCCACAGCGGGGTGAGCTCGACGGGGTCCCAGGCCGAGATCTTTCCCTCGTGGGCGCAGAAGAGGGTTTCGAGGGCCGTGGCGCAGTTGTCGGTGCCGGGGACGGTCCGCCGGCCCCGTGGCATGCCCCTCTCGGAGTCGTAGGCCCGGATCTGGCGGGAGACACCCGGCTCGTTCCCCTGGTACGAGACGGCGAGCGCGGCATGGCGGGACGGCTCGAAGACGATCGAGTCCTGGCCGTCGGTGGACTTCTGCTGCCATACGACCTTTCCCGTGCGGAGGTCGACGCGCGCCGCCAGGATGCCCGCACCGGTGCACCAGAGGGCCGAGAAGCGGTAGTGGCAGCCGAGTATCCGGGGCGAGGCCGCCGCGTTCGTGTCGACGCGGGTGGTCCACGGTTTCCAGCCAGGGAGGAGTACGGGGGTGGGGGTCGGGCGGGGGGTGGTGGCTGTGGCGAGGGGGGTGCGGGGTGGGGTGGTTCGGGGGTCTGTGTCGGGCCACCAGGTCCAGAGGCCGAGGGCGAGGGTGGCGGAGGTGAGGGCGGCGAGGGGGAGGGTGGCGCGGCGAAGTCGGGTGCGGCGGGTGTGGGCGAGGGTGGTGGTGCGGCGGTGGCGGCGGGAGGAGAGGAGGGCGAGGAGGGTGTCGGGGGTGGGGCGGGACGCGGGGTCTTTGTGGAGGCAGGGGGTGACGATGGGGTGGAGGGAGTCGGGGAGGCCGGTGAGGTCGGGGGGTTCGTGGACGGCGTTCCAGGCGATGGCGTAGGGGCTGTCGGCGTCGAAGGGTCCGTGGCCGGTGGCGGCGTGGACGAGGACGGAGCCGAGGGCGAAGACGTCGGCGGCGGGGCCGGCTTCGCGAGGGGTGCGGAACTGTTCGGGCGCCATGAAGAGGGGCGTGCCGAGGATCTGGCCGCTCTGGGTGAGGGCGGTGGCGTCGACGACGCGGGAGATGCCGAAGTCGATGACGCGGGGGCCGTCGTCGGCGAGGAGGATGTTGCCGGGTTTGAGGTCGCGGTGGACGAGGCCGGCGCGGTGGATGTCGCGGAGGGCTTCGCAGAGGCCGGAGGCGAGACGCCAGACGTCGTCGGCGGGCAGCGGGCCCCGGGTGGTGACGACCTCGGCGAGGGTGGGCCCTTCGACGTACTGGGTGGCCATCCAGGGGGTGGGGCCGGTGGTGTCCGCGTCGAGTACGGGGGCGGTGAAGGCGCCGCTGACCTGGCGGGCGGCCTGGACCTCGCGGGCGAAGCGCTCGCGGAACCCGGGTTTGGCGGCGAGGTCGGCGCGGATGACCTTGATGGCGACGGCCCGGCCGGAGGGGGAGTGGGCGAGGTAGACCTCGCCCATGCCGCCGGAGCCGAGCAGCTCGGCCACGTCGTAGTGCCCGAGTGATGTGAGACGTGCTTCCCCCGCTGCCATGCCGGCTCCCCCTGACGGACGATCACATGATCGTGCGGCGGCCACCCTAGCGGGGTGCGGTGGGGCGGGGCAGGGCTTACGCCGGGAACCTCCTGCTCACCCAGCGCCAGGTGAGTTCGAGGAGGGCGGAGGCGGTGGCGGCGATGGCTACGGCGGTCCAGGGGAGGGTGAGGCCGACGAGTTTGAGGGCGAAGAAGTGCTGGAGGGAGGGGACGGTGAGGACGAGGAGGAAGGCGGCGGCCATGGTGGCGACGAGGGCGAGGCGCCACCAGGTGTAGGGGCGGGCGATGATCGCGAGGACCCAGAGGGAGACGAGGAAGAGGGTGAGGGTGGCGGCGCTGGTCTCGGCTTCGAGGGCGCCTTCGCCGCTGTAGTGGTGGCGGGCGAGGAGGTAGGTGGCGAAGGTGGCGGCCGCGGCGATGACGCCGCTGGGGATGGCGTACCGCATGACGCGGCGGACGAAGTTCGGTTTGGCGCGTTCCTTGTTGGGGGCGAGGGCGAGGAAGAAGGCGGGGATGCCGATGGTGAGGGTGGAGAGCAGGGTGAGGTGGCGGGGGAGGAAGGGGTATTCGACCTGGGAGCAGACGACGAGGACCGCGAGGAGGACGGAGTAGACGGTCTTGGTGAGGAAGAGGGTGGCGACCCGGGTGATGTTGCCGATGACGCGGCGGCCTTCGGCGACGACGGAGGGGAGGGTCGCGAAGCTGTTGTTCAGCAGGACGATCTGGGCGACGGCGCGGGTGGCCTCGGAGCCGGAGCCCATGGAGACGCCGATGTCGGCGTCCTTGAGGGCGAGGACGTCGTTGACGCCGTCGCCGGTCATGGCGACGGTGTGGCCGTGGGACTGGAGGGCGGCGACCATGTCGCGCTTCTGCTGGGGGGTGACGCGGCCGAAGACGGCGTTGGCGTCGAGGACCTTCGCCATCTCCTCCTGGTCGGTGGGGAGGGTGCGGGCGTCGACGGTGTTCGCGGCGCCGGGCATGTCGAGTTTGCCGGCGACGGCGCCGACGGAGACGGCGTTGTCGCCGGAGATGACCTTGGTGGCGACGTTCTGGTCGGCGAAGTAGGCGAGGGTGTCGGCGGCGTCGGGGCGCAGGCGCTGTTCGAGGACGACGAGGGCGGTGGGCCGGGTGTCGGCGGCGACGTCGGGGGAGTCGAGGTCGTGGGCCGTACGGGCGAGGAGGAGGACGCGGAGGCCCTGCTCGTTGAGGTGGTCGATCTCGGTGAGGGTGGGGTCGCCGGACGGCAGGAGGACGTCGGGGGCGCCGAGGAGCCAGGTGGAGTTCTCGCCGTCTCCTTCGCTGAAGGCGGCGCCGCTGTACTTGCGGGCGGAGGAGAAGGGCAGTGACTCGGTGCAGCGCCACTCCACGGTCTCGGGGAAGGCGTCGATGATGGCCTGGAGCGAGGCGTTGGGGCGCGGGTCGGATTCGCCGAGGGCGCCGAGCACCTTGCGTACGTAGGCCTCGTCGGCGTCCTGGAGGGTACGCAGCTCGGTGACGTCCATGCCGCCTTCGGTGAGGGTGCCGGTCTTGTCGAGGCAGACGACGTCGACGCGGGCGAGGCCCTCGATGGCGGGCAGCTCCTGGACGAGGCACTGTTTGCGGCCGAGGCGGATGACGCCGATCGCGAAGGCGACGGAGGTGAGGAGGACGAGGCCTTCGGGGATCATCGGGACGATGCCGCCGACGGTGCGGGCGATGGCGTCCTTGAAGTTGTTGTCCTTGACGACGAGCTGGCTGATGACGAGCCCGATGGCGGTGGGGATCATCATCCACGTCACGTACTTGAGGATCGTGGAGATGCCGGTGCGCAGCTCGGAGTGGACGAGGGTGAAGCGGGAGGCCTCTTCGGCGAGCTGGGCGGCGTAGGCCTCGCGGCCGACCTTGGTGGCGGTGAAGGCGCCGCCGCCGGCGACGACGAACGAGCCGGACATGACGGGGTCGCCGGGCTGTTTGACGACGGGGTCGGCCTCGCCGGTGAGGAGGGATTCGTCGATCTCCAGGCTGTCGGCCTCGGCGACGACTCCGTCGACGACGGCCTTGTCGCCGGGCCCGAGCTCGATGAGGTCGCCGAGGACGATCTCGGAGGTGGAGAGTTCGGCGGCGACGCCGTCGCGCCGGACGGTCGGTTTGGCCTCGCCGATGACGGCGAGGCTGTCGAGGGTCTTCTTGGCGCGGAGTTCCTGGATGATGCCGATGCCGGTGTTGGCGACGATGACGAAGCCGAAGAGGCTGTCCTGGATCGGCGCGACGATCAGCATGATCACCCAGAGGACGCCGATGATGGCGTTGAAGCGGGTGAAGACGTTGCCCCGGACGATGTCGGCGGTGGAGCGTGAGCTCCGCAGGGGCACGTCGTTGATCTCGCCGCGCGCGACGCGCTCGGCGACCTCGGCGGAGGTGAGCCCGGCCGGGCGGTGCACGACGGGCGGCTCCACCGCCCCGGTTCCGCCGCCGCCCGTGTCGATCTTCGCCCGCTGAGTCATGTTTTCGACGGTACGACCGGTTCGGGTCGTTCACCTGCCGAGAAGGGTGAAGATCAGACCGGGGGAGGACCGGAATCCTCCCCTGGCACTACGCGTCCCCTGGCGCCTGCCCGGTCGCGGCCGCCGCCGTCGCCGCCGCGTGCCGCTTGATCGCCGCGTCGCGCTTCCGGACGTACCAGATGCCGATCAGGCCGAGGCCGGCGCCGGCCAGGCAGGTCCAGATCCACCAGGTGAGGTCCCGGTCGTCGAACCAGCCGTAGAAGGGGAGCTGGGCGAGGAAGAGGACGAACCAGAGGATCGTTCCGCCGGTGATGGTGGCGACGACGGGCCCTTCAAGGGGCTCGGGTGCCTCGTGCTTCGGTGTCCACTTCGCCATGGGGTCAGTCTAGGTGGCGCGAATTCGTACCCACGCATGGTCTACGCGCGGAGATGGACGCTCCCTCGTTCATGTGTTCATACTGAAACGGTTTGCCTCTGGCGGGTTCCCTTCGTATGAACCGCCAAGAAGGACTTCTCTGAACCTCCGAAGAGGAACCCCCATGAGCACGACGGCCACCGCCAAGGCCACGCCGCCGGAGACGCCTGGAACCCCCGTCTCGGCCCTCGACCGCTACTTCAAGATCTCCGAGCGCGGTTCGACCGTCGCCCGCGAGGTCCGGGGCGGTTTCGCCACGTTCTTCGCGATGGCCTACATCATCGTGCTGAACCCGATCATCCTCGGCAGCGCCAAGGACATGTACGGGCACCAGCTCGACAGCGGCCAGCTCGTCACCGCGACCGTCCTGACGGCCGCGTTCACGACGCTCCTGATGGGCGTCATCGGCAATGTGCCGATCGCCCTCGCCGCCGGCCTCGGCGTCAACACGGTCGTGGCGCTCCAGCTCGCACCGAAGATGTCCTGGCCGGACGCGATGGGCATGGTCGTCCTCGCGGGCATCGTGGTGATGCTGCTGGTCGCCACGGGCCTGCGCGAGCGCGTGATGAACGCGGTGCCGGTCGGCCTGCGCAAGGGCATCGCGATCGGCATCGGCCTCTTCATCATGCTGATCGGCCTGGTCGACTCGGGCTTCGTCTCCCGCATCCCGGACGCCGCGCACACCACCGTCCCGCTCCAGCTGGGCGCCGACGGCCACCTGAACGGCTGGCCGGTCCTGGTCTTCATCCTGGGCGCGCTGCTCACCCTGGCCCTGATCATCCGCAAGGTGCCGGGCGCGATCCTGATCTCGATCGTCGCGATGACGGTCGTGGCGATGGTCATCAACGCGGTGGCGACCGTCCCGTCCTGGGGCCTGACCACCCCGAAGTGGCCGGGCAACCCGGTCGCCTCGCCCGACTTCGGTCTGGTCGGCGAGGTCAGCGTCTTCGGCGGCTTCGAGAAGGTCGGCGTCCTGACCGGCGTCCTCTTCGTCTTCACCGTGCTGCTGTCCTGCTTCTTCGACGCGATGGGCACGATCCTCGGCGTCGGCGACGAGGCCAAGCTGATCGACAAGGACGGCAACTTCCCGGGCATCAACAAGGTCCTGCTCGTCGACGGCCTGGCCGTCGCCTCGGGTGGCGCGACCTCCTCGTCGGCCACCACGTGCTTCGTGGAGTCCACGGCGGGCGTCGGCGAGGGGGCCCGTACGGGCCTGGCCTCGGTCGTGACCGGTGGTCTCTTCTCGGTGGCGCTGTTCCTCACGCCGCTGGCGACGATGGTCCCGTCCCAGGCGGCCACGCCCGCGCTGCTCGCGGTCGGCTTCCTGATCCTGGCCGGTTCGGTCAGGGACATCGACTGGAGCGACTTCACCATCGCGGTGCCGGCGTTCCTGGCCATGGTGATGATGCCGTTCACGTACTCGATCACGAACGGCATCGGCATCGGCTTCATCGCGTTCAGCGTGCTGCGGCTCGCGACCGGCCGGGGCCGTGAGGTCCCGGTGGCCATGTACGTCGTGTCGGCGGTGTTCGTCTTCTACTACGCGATGCCGGCGCTCGGCCTGACCTGATCGTCGCGGGGCGCGTCGGAGGCCCCGTAGAACTTCTCCGTCTCCTCTACGGCGGTCTTGAACCGCGCGTCGAAGTCCTCCCGAATGAGCGTCCGGACGACATAGTCCTGGACGCTCATTCCTCTTTTCGCGGCGTGACTCCTGAGCCGGTCGAGCAGCTCACTGTCGATACGCAGGCTGAGCACTGTCGATCCCATGCGGAACAGGGTCGGGGCAGCAGGTGCCTCTTTGCGTCACTTTCCGGATCCGACTCACTCATTTGGGTGATACATGGATGCGTGCCCGTGACCCGCGTGGCGCGATTGGTCTTTAGCTAGAGTAATGAGTTAGGCTAAGAATCATGCCAGACCTGTCCCACGGCACCGCCGACGACGCCGCCGCCGTGAACGCGCTCCGCTCCTCCGTCATGCGACTGGGCCGACGCCTCAAGCACCAGCGCGTCGACGAGTCGCTGAGCCCGACCGAGATGTCGGTACTCGGCACCCTGTCGCTCTGCGGCTCGGCCACCCCCGGTGAGCTGGCCCGCAAGGAGCACGTACAGCCTCCGTCGATGACCCGCATCGTCGCGCTGCTCGAAGCCAAGGGACTGGTCCGGCTGGAGCCGCACCCCGACGACCGCCGGCAGAAGGTGGTCAGCCAGACCGAGCAGGCCACGACCATGCTCGAAGAGTCCCGCCGCAAGCGGAACGCCTGGCTGGCAGCCCTCGCCGAAGGCCTGGACGAGGACGAATGGGCCAAGCTGCGCGCGGCCGCCCCGGTCCTGGAGAAGCTCGCCCACCTACCCCCGGCACCCCGGGGGTAGCCCCAGGCCGGGGCACTCCCCGGACCGATGCGCCAAGGAGGCGACGCACTTTGAGTACGGGACACGGAGCAGACTCCGCACCCGTCCATAAACCCACCCTCGACACCCCCGGGCGAGGAGGAACCGCCCGACGACGAACCCTCCGGCGAGGGACCCCCCGCCGAGGGACTCCCCGCAACCTCTTCGGGGACACCTTCTCCTCGCTCCGGATCCGGAACTACCGGCTGTTCTTCACCGGAGCGATCGTCTCCAACACCGGTACGTGGATGGCCCGGATCACCCAGGACTGGCTGGTCCTGAGCCTCACCGGCTCGGCCGCCGCCGTCGGCATCACGACGGCCCTGCAGTTCCTGCCGATGCTGCTCTTCGGTCTGTACGGCGGTGTGATCGCCGACCGGTACCCGAAGCGGCGCCTGCTCCTCGTCAGCCAGGGAGCCCTCGGCCTGTGCGGCCTCGCGCTCGCCGTCCTGACGCTCTCCGGCTCCGTCCAGGTCTGGCACGTCTACCTGATCGCCTTCCTCCTCGGCATGGTGACCGTCGTCGACAACCCGGCCCGGCAGTCCTTCGTCTCCGAGATGGTCGGCCCGAAGCAGCTGCGCAACGCCGTCTCGCTCAACTCGGCGAACTTCCAGTCGGCGCGGCTCGTCGGCCCGGCGGTCGCCGGTGTCCTGATCGCCGGAGTCGGCAGCGGCTGGGCCTTCCTCCTCAACGGCCTCTCGTTCCTCGCGCCGCTCGTGAGCCTCCTGCTCATGCGGACCGGCGAACTCCACAAGGTGGAGCGCGCCCCGCGCGGCAAGGGCCAGCTGCGGGAGGGCCTGCGGTACGTGGCCGGGCGGCCGGACCTGATCTGGCCGATCGTCCTGGTCGGCTTCGTCGGCACCTTCGGGTTCAACTTCCCGATCTGGCTCACGGCCTTCTCCGGTGACGTCTTCCACGTCGGCGCCGGCGCGTACGGCTTCCTCAACACCCTGATGGCGGCCGGCTCCCTGGTCGGCGCCCTCGCGGCCGCCCGGCGCGGCTCGACGCGGCTGCGGATGCTGGTGATCGCGGCGGCCGTCTTCGGCGTCCTGGAGATCGCGGCGGCCCTGTCGCCGGCGTTCTGGCTGTTCGCGCTGCTGCTCGTACCGATCGGCATGATCGGCCTCACGGTCAACATCACCGCGAACTCGGCCGTCCAGATGGCCACCGACCCGGCCATGCGCGGCCGTGTCATGAGCCTCTACATGATGGTCTTCGCCGGTGGTACGCCGATCGGCGCGCCGCTCCTCGGCTGGGTCACCGACACGTACGGCGCCCGCGTCGGCTTCGCGACGGGCGGTGCGATCTCGCTGGCGGCGGCGGTCGGCATCGGTCTCGTCCTGGCCCGGGTCGGCGGCCTCAAGGTCGCCATGGGCTGGCGCCACGGCCACCCGCAGGTCCGCTTCGTCCCGCGCGAGCGGCTGGCGACGGCGGCGTAGGCGTCCGGCTGACGGGTAGGTGCCGGGCCCCCCTTGACCTTTCGCTCACGCGTGCGAGGATCGCCGAGCCGTGCAGGTAATGATCAAGGAAAAAGGGGGGCTTGCACGCCCATGCCATTGACCCGCCGTAACGTCCTGACCGCGATGGCCGCCGCGCCGGTCCTCGCCCCGGCCCTCACACAGGCCGGCACCGCCGAGGCGGCCGTCCCGCAGGCCGTCCCACAGGCCGTCCTCCCGGCGGCCGAGCCCGCCGTGTGGCCCGCCGCCGTCACGCTGCCCGCCGGGCACCGGTTCGACCTGAAGTCCCTGCCCACGGATCTGCTGGGCAGGGAGATCCTGCTCGACCAGACCAGGGTGCACCAGCAGGTCGCCTTCGACCCGGTGACCGGCCTGGCCTACGCCGTACAGCTCATGAGCGGCAACCGCCGGCTCTCGGACGAGGGCCCGGGCACCCCCCTGCTGTCCACGGAGGACCGCAACCGGCGGGGCGACCTGTGCGTCAACCAGCTCGCGCCCGACGGCACCGTCCTCGCCGCGATGTACCTGCGGGGCTTCGGCCACGGCGGCGGACTCGGCGTCGAGCACGTCGACGGCACGCCCTGGCTGTGGCTGGAGACCGACGCGGACCCCGTCAGCGAGCCGAAGAAGTTCGCCTACGGCAAGCACATCGGCCGGATCGCGTTCACGCCCGGCGCCGTCGTCGACGCCACGGACGGCGTCGCCGAGGTGTTCGACCCCGTCCCGGGCGCCGCCATGATCACCCCGTCCCTCGACGTCGACCACGGCCGCATCGCGGTACGCCACGAGACGTCCGGAGCCGCGGAGTACCGCGTCTACCGGCTCGACGACTTCAAGAAGCGCGTCTTCACCCCGGAGCACAGCTTCCCGGCGCGCTACACCACCCAGTCCTGGTGCCTGTACGGGAACCTGCTGTACCAGAACGAGGGCAACGCCTACAGCACGGCCAACCCGAGTCCCGGCAACTCCTGGTGGACCGTCTACGACGTCCTCACCGGAGCCGTCGTCGAGCGGACCTTCAACGGCACCGCCCTCGACCTGAGCCACCGCGAGACCGAAGCGCTCACCGTCCGCCGAACGCCCACGGGGCCGCAGCTCGTGTTCGGCTTCGCCACCCAGGAGACACGACACATGGCCCTCTACGGCATCTCCGCCACCACCGTCCCGTGGACCGACCTGGTCCTCGACCCCGCCGTCGTGCCGTCCTCCAGCGGCTACCGCACGCAGTACCGCCAGTCGGGCGACCGGGTCGACCTCCGCCTCCGGGTGTCCCTGGCCACCGCCGACGAGAAGGCGCCGTGGGCCAGTGGCACGACGATCCTCACGCTCCCCGAGCACCTCCGGCCCACCCGCACCCAGGGCCTGGTGGGCACGGGGACGGGCGCGAGCCCGACCGCCGGCCCCTTCACCGTCCGCTTCGAGGTCACCTCCGACGGCCGGCTGCGCGTCTACGACGAGCGCGGCCTGACCGGCTGGATCGCCCTGGACGCCGGCTACTTCACGAGCTGACACGCGACGGCGGGTCGTGGGGGCCTAGCCAGGCCCTCTCAGACCCGCCGCTCCAGGACCTGGCCCGGCCAGTCGCCGACCGTGAACGGTTCCGTACGGGTGAAGCCCCGGCTCTCGTAGTACGCGATCAGGCGGCCCTCGCTGCCCGCGAAGCAGTCGACGCGCAGCAGGGAGACGCCCTGGCGGCGGGTCTCGGCCTCGGCGTGGGCGAGGAGGGCGGCGCCGACCCCGTGGCCGTGGAAGCGGGCGTCGGTGGCGAGGAGGCGGACGTACACCTCGGGCTCGTCGGCGGGGGCGACGTGCCGGCCGGGGTGCGGGGTCAGCGTCATCGCGCCCGCCGGTACGCCGTCGATCTCGGCGATCCACGGGTCGCCCTCGCCCATCGTCCGCTCGACCTGCTCGACGGCCTCGGGGCGGCCGGAGAACGACTCCGTGCCCCACTGGGTGGTGATCCCCTTGCCGTTCAGCCAGACGACGGCGCTGTCGAGAATCGTGAGTATCGCGGGGAGGTCTTCGGCCCCGGCCTTGCGGATCTTCATGCCGTCGAGGCTAGGGGGTGTCTTGCCGATCAGGCCAGGCTCGCGACGCCTGGCACCGCGCCTCGCCGCGTTGTCGTCGGTCCACAACGCTCCGCGTTGCCTCCCTCCTCCGCCTTGCGATGCACGGCACCAGACGCCGCTCCCTGATCCGGCCTGATCGACAAGACACCCCCTAGGGCATGCCCGCACGGCCGGGTCGCTGCCAGACTTTCCCCATGAGGCTCTTCGCCGCCGTCCTGCCGCCCCCGGAGCAGCTCACCGAGCTCGCGCGCGTCGCCGACCGGCTGCACGCGCTCCCCGGGGCCGGGGGGCTCCGCTGGACCTCGCGGCCGGGCTGGCACCTCACTCTCGCGTTCATGGGCGAGGTCGACGAGGAGCTCTTGCCCGAGCTGCGAGTTCGGCTGGCCCGTGCCGCGCACCGGACCCCGCCGTTCCCGCTGCGGCTGCACGGGGGCGGGCACTTCGGGCGGCGGGCGCTGTGGACCGGGGTGGCCGGGGACCTGGACGAGCTGCGGCTGCTGGCCGAGCGGGCGGACGCGGCGGCGCGGCGGGCGGGGGTCGCGATGGAGGAGCACCGCAGGTACCAGGCGCATCTGACGCTGGCCAGGGCCCGGACGCGGGCCGACGATGTGGACCTGCGGCCGTTCCTCGACGAGCTGTCCTCGTTCGAGGGCACCCGCTGGCGGGCCGGGGAACTGGCGCTCGTCCGCTCGAACCTGCCGGTGAGCGGGGTGCCGGGGGAGCGGCCCCGGTACGAGAGGGTGGACGCCTGGCCCCTGGCCGGGAGGGCCGAGGGGGCGGGTTAACCTCAAGAGGTGGACCCGAAGACCCGAAACCGAATCATGGCCGGCGCGCTCGTACTGATGTTCGCGATCATCGCGGTGGCGTCGCTGGTCGGCCAGTAGCCCCTCGACCCCCCCCGTGCCCAGGCCGCGAGAAGTCCCTTGCTTCGAGTGCGCTCGAAGCAGTTGGCTTGCGCCTCATGGAGTACACGCAGCTCGGACGCACCGGACTCAAGGTCAGTCGACTCGTCCTCGGGACGATGAACTTCGGACCGCAGACAGACGAACCGACGAGCCACGCCATCATGGACACGGCGCTGGACGCGGGACTCAACTTCTTCGACACCGCCAACGTCTACGGCTGGGGTGAGAACAAGGGGCGGACCGAGGAGATCGTCGGCTCCTGGTTCGCGAAGGGCGACGGCCGCCGTGACAGGACCGTGCTCGCCACCAAGGTGTACGGGAACATGGGCGCCGACGGCGAGGCGTGGCCCAACCACGACAAGCTCTCGGCGCTGAACATCCGCCGCGCGGTCGAGGCCAGCCTGAAGCGCCTCGGCACCGACTACATCGACGTCTACCAGTTCCACCACATCGACCGCTCGACGCCCTTCGAGGAGATCTGGCAGGCCGTCGACGTCCTGATCCAGCAGGGCAAGGTGCTCTACGCGGGCTCCTCGAACTTCCCGGGCTACAAGATCGCCCAGGCGAACGAGACCGCGGCCCGGCGCGGTTCCGTCGGCCTCGTCAGCGAGCAGTGCCTCTACAACCTCTTCGAGCGGCGCGCCGAGATGGAGGTCATCCCGGCGGCGCGGGAGTACGGCCTCGGGGTCATCCCGTGGTCCCCGCTGCACGGCGGTCTGCTCGGCGGCGTCCTGAAGAAGGAGGCGGAGGGCAAGCGGCGCACCGAGGGCCGTGCGGCCGCCACGCTGGCCGACCCGGCGTCCCGCGCCAAGCTCCAGGCCTACGAGGACCTGCTCGACAAGCACGGTCTGGCGCCCGGCGAGGCCGCCCTCGCCTGGCTCCTCACCCGCCCCGGCGTCACGGGTCCGATCGTCGGCCCGCGCACGCCCGAGCAGCTCGCGGGCGCGCTCCGCGCTCTGGAGGTCGAGCTGAGCGAGGAGGTCCTGGCCGGCCTCGACGAGATCTTCCCGGGCCCGGGCCCGTCGCCGGAGGCCTTCGCCTGGTGATCCGGTCCGACCGGCGGGACGCCGTCTAGGGCGTGCCAAGCCAGCTCGTGGCGTCCAGGCGGAACGCCGTCTCTTCGGGGACGACGTTCCGCAGGGCCGCCTCCAGGTCGCGGACGCGGTCGGCGCCCAGGACGGCGGCCCATTCGGCGCGGAGGTCGTCGAAGATGGCGGCGGAGCGGGCGAGGGCGTCGTAGCCGCGCGGGGTGAGGCGGACGAGTTTGCGGCGGGCGTCGTCGGGGTCGTCGGTGCGTTCGGCGTAGCCGACGGCGAGCAGCCGGTCGACGGTCTTGCCGGCGGCCTGCTTGGAGACGCCGAGGCGGCGGCCGATGTCGCTGGCGGTGGCGCCGTAGGGGCCGATGGCCTGCATGGCGAAGCCGTGGGCGGGGCGCAGGTCGGGGTGGCCCTCGTCGGCGAGGCGGGCGTGGAGCCGGTCGATGAGGGTGCGGAAGCCGCCGAAGAGGAGCAGGGGGAGCTCGAATCCCGGTCCGTCGACGGGTGTCCCCTTGCCAGTATCGACAACCTGGTTTACTTTTTCTCCAGCGACATGGTCAACCATGTTGTCCATTCTAGTCTGGGGGAACAGCCTTGTCCGCACCGATCGACATGTCCGCCCGAGCCGCCGCCGCCGTCGCACTCCTCAAGGAGTCCCCGGAGACCCTCGACGGCTTCCTCAAGCTCAGCGCGATCTTCGAGTCCACCACCCTCGACCCGCACTCCCGCGAGACGGTCATCCTGACCGTCGCCGAGCGCAACCAGTGTCACCTCTGCGTCGACATGCACGAGGGCAAGATGGCCGCCCTCGGCCCGGCCCCCGACGCCGAACGCCTCGCCGCCGTCCGGACGTTCACCCTCCGGGTGCTCGCCTCCTCCGGCGCCGTCACCGACGAGGACCTCGCCGCCTTCCAGAAGGCCGGCTACACCCGCCGCAACGCCCTGGAGGTCGTCCTCGGCATCGGTACGTACACGGTGTCGACCTTCGCCAACCGGCTGACCCGGGCGGCCTGACGGGACCCGACGCGTCAGCGGGGGGCGTACGGCCCGCCGAGGCCCCAGGCCTGGTGCATCGCGTCGGCGAAGGCGGCGGCCAGCTTGTGCTCGCCGCTGGGGCCGGGGTGGGTGCCGTCGTAGGTGTCGGCGCCGAGGTCGTACGACTCCGGGACCGTGGCGAGCAGCAGTGGGGACGCGGCCGTGTCCAGGTCGGCGACCGCCTTGGCGAGGAGCTCGTTGAAGCGGGCGCACTCGGCCGCGAAGGGCTCGTCGTAGCCGGCGCGGACGTTCGGGATGACCGGCAGGAGCACGGCCCGGACGCGGGGGTTCGCGGCGCGCGCCGCCGCGAGGAACGCCCGGACGTTCTCCTCGGTCTGGTCGCTGTTCGTGTAGAAGCCCAGGTCGATCAGGCCCAGCGAGATCAGCAGGACGTCCGCGCCGGTGGCGGTGACCGTCTCGCCGATCACCGGCGCCATGTGCAGCCAGCCCTCGCCCCACCCGGCCAGATGGCGCCGGGCGGGGGCGGGGAAGTCCGGGTCGGCGTACGCCTCGACGCCGTCGGGTTCGTCGGGGGCCGTCGGGTCGTAGAGCCCGGTGCGCGGGCCCACGATCTCGTACCCGCCCGGAAGCGTGGCCTCCAGGTGCTGCCACATCCGGTGGCGCCAGGTCCAGTCGCCGACGCGCCCGATGGTCATGCTGTCGCCGACGAACAGAAAACGCATGGTCACATCATCGCGGACCGTTGAGCCGCGCTGATACGTGATCCCCGACACGAGCCCGAGCCCCTATCCGAGGAACGTGTCGACCGTCGTCGCGAACCACTCCGCGTCGTCGTGCCACGGGAAGTGCCCGGCCCCCGCCAGGACGGCGAGCTCGGCCTTGGGGAACAGCCCGGCGTACGCGGTGGCCGTCGGGACCGGGGTGTTCGCGTCGCCCTCGCCGGCGACGACGAGGACCGGGCGGTCGAAGACGGCGAACGCCGCGCGGGTGGCGGCCGGTTCGAAGGCGCCGTCGCCGCCGTACACCCCGGCGGCCTCGCCGTTCCGCTGGGTCACCATGTCCGCGTTCCGCCGCTGAGCGGCCTCGTCCCACGTCCCGTGGAAGAACGGCGCCACCGCCTTGAAGGTCTCCGGCCCGCCCCGCCCCGCCGCCAGATCCTCAAGGGCCGCGTACGCCTCCGGGAACCACGGCTCCTCCTCGCGCCACGGCTGCCGTGCCGCCGCGAGCCGCTCCTCGCCGCTCGGGTCGAGGCCGACGGCCGCCGTGCCCGGGGTCACCAGGACGAGCCGGGACACCCGCTCCGGGTACCGGGCCGTGTACAGCGCGGCCAGGTTCGCGCCCGCCGAGTGCCCGAGGACGTCCACCGTGTCGAGCCCGAGGTGGACGCGCAGCGCCTCGACGTCCTCCACCAGCCGGTCGCAGCGGTACGAGGACGGGTCCTCCGGCACCGCCGACGCGCCGGTGCCCCGCGGGTCGAGCCGGATCAGGCGGCGGTGGGCGTCGAGCCCGCCCAGGTCGCCGAGATAGCCGGAGTCCTGCATCGGGCCGCCGGGCAGGCAGATCAGCACGGGGCCGGAGCCGGAGACGTGGTAGGCGAGTTCCGTGCCGTCCGGCGCGGTGAAGGTAGGCATGCGCGCGACCATGACAGCGGCTTCGGCGCAGGTCAAGCGGGTTTCCATCGGGTCGTGGCAGGCTTGATCCCATGCGATCTGCTCTGTGCGCCCTCGGCGCGGCCGCGGTTCTGGCCCTGCTCCCCGCCGGCCATGCCCATGCCCAAGGGCAGGAACCCGACCGGGACTTCACGATCGAGGACGCCCGGATCACCGAGTCCAGCGGCCTCGCCGCGAGCCGCGCCCACCCCGGGATCTACTGGACGCACAACGACCAGGACGCGCCCCTGATCTACGGCATCGACTCCCGTACGGGAAAGACGGTCGCGACCCTGACGATGAAGGGCGTCGGCACGCCCCGCGACATGGAGGCCATCGCCGTCGGCCCGGACGGCGACATCTACGTCGGCGACATCGGCGACAACCTCGACGGCTCCTGGAACCACGTCTGGATCTACCGCTTCCCCGAGCCGAAGACCCTCGGCGACCGGACGGTGACGGCCACCCAGTACGACGTGAAGTACGCCGACGGGCCGCGCAACGCCGAAGCCCTGATGGTCCACCCCACGACCGGCCGGGTCTACATCGCCAGCAAGAACGAGGACGGCGGCGGCCTCTACGCGGGACCCGAGCGCCTCACCACCTCCGGCACCAACGTCTTCCGCCGCGTCGCCGAGGTCCCCTGGGTCACCGACGGCGCCTTCTCGCCGGACGGGCGACACCTCGTCCTGCGCGGCTACTTCAGCGCCCGCGAGTACGACTGGAAGGACGGCCGCCTCGACGGCGACGGCACCTCCGCCGGCGCCCCCTTCCAGGGGCAGGCCGAATCGGTGACGTACACGACCGACGGCTCGGCCTTCATGTTCGGCTCCGAGGGCAGGAACAGCCGCGTCGTCCGCGTCGACCGCCCCGAGTCCGACCGCCCGGCCGACAAGCCCACCCAGGCGCCGGGCGGCGCGGCCGAATCACCCACCGCGAAGGACCAGGGCGGTCAGGGCAACGCCACCGTCGGCTTCCTGGTCCTCGCCGGCGCCACCGTCCTCGTGTTCGGCGCCAAGCGGCTCTTCCGGCGCGGCTGAGCGAGGGCCCCACCACGCGGCGCCTCCGGTCGACTCCCCTTAGATTGAGGAGAGTTGACTGGTCGACCGGACACACAGCACCGGGGGGTGAAGGTGAGGACATCCGTCTCCACCACGAGCGTCAGCGCGCGCGAGGGCTACGAGTGGTGGGCGCAGATGGTCGGGGACCTGGTCATGCCGGTGTCGATCAGCAGCCCGTACGCGGACAGCTTCGAAGGCACGGCCACCGCGATCGACCTGGGCGACACGAGCATCGCCACCTTCGCGTTCTCCCCGATGTCCGCGCGGCGGGCCGCCGCGCACATCCGGCGGGCGGACCCGGAGCAGTACTTCCTGTTCCTCGTCCACGGCAGCCCCATCGGCATCGAACAGTGCCGCAACACCTCGCTCCTCACCGCGGGCGACATGGCGATCTTCGACACCTCCCACCCCCTGAGCTGCGAGTTCCACGACAAGGAACCGCAGCCCCAGGTCAGCCTGCTGCGCCTGCCGAGGTCGGCGCTTCCGCTGCCCCAGGACCGGGTGGACCGGCTGCTCGGCACCGCGCTGCCGTCCCGGACGGGCTCGGGGGCGCTGCTCGCCGCGTACCTCGACGGGCTGCGCCGGGAAGCGGACCGGTGCGGGCCCGCCGAACTGCGCAGGCTCGCCGGTGTCGCGGTCGACCTCGCCGCCACGTTCCTGGCCGCCGCGAGCGAAAGCCCGGCGCCGCTGCCCGCCGAGACCCGGCAGCGGGTCCTGCGCGCCCGCGTCCACGCGTTCATCGAGCACAACCTGGCCGACCCCGACCTCGGCCCGGCGGTCATCGCGGCCCACCACCACATCTCCGTACGCCTGCTGCACCTGCTGTTCCGCGAGGAGCAGGAGACCGTCGGCGCCACCATCCGCCGCCTCCGGCTCGAACGCAGCAAGGCGGACCTCGCCGACCCCGCCCTCGGCCACCGCACGGTCGGCGAGATCGCGAGCCGCTGGGGCTTCCGCCACCAGGCCGACTTCAGCCGCGCGTTCCGCCGCGCGTACGGCATGGCGCCCAGCGACCACCGGCGCGGGAACCGCTGACCCCCGGGCGGTACGCCGAAGGGCCCGGCGCGGACGGTGTCCGCTGCCGGGCCCCTCGTACGGAACCGGGGTGTTACAGCTTGTCGATCACGTAGTCGATGCAGGCCGTGAGCGCCCGCACGTCCGCCGGGTCGATCGCCGGGAACATCGCGATGCGCAGCTGGTTGCGGCCCAGCTTGCGGTACGGCTCGGTGTCGACGATCCCGTTGGCGCGCAGGACCTTCGCGACGGCCGCCGCGTCGACCTCGTCCGCGAAGTCGATCGTGCCGATGACCTGCGAGCGCTTCGCCGCGTCCGTGACGAACGGGGAGGCGTACTTGGACTCCTCGGCCCAGCCGTACAGCGCGTCCGAGGACTCCTTGGTCCGGGCCACGGCCCAGTCGAGACCGCCCTGGCCGTTGATCCACTTCAGCTGCTCGTTGAGCAGGAAGAGGGTGGAGAGCGCCGGGGTGTTGTACGTCTGGTTCTTCAGCGAGTTGTCGATCGCCGTCGGCAGCGAGAAGAACTCGGGGATGTGCCGGCCGGACGCGTGGATCCGGTTCGCCCGCTCGATCGCGGCCGGCGAGAAGGCCGCGAGCCACAGGCCGCCCTCGGCGGCGAAGGACTTCTGCGGGGCGAAGTAGTAGACGTCCGTCTCGGTGATGTCGACGGGCAGACCGCCCGCGCCCGAGGTCGCGTCGACCAGGACGAGCGCACCCTCGTCGGCGCCCGCGACCCGCTTGATCGGGGCGGCGACACCGGTGGAGGTCTCGTTGTGCGTGTACGCGTAGACGTCCACGCCCGCCTCGGCCACCGGCTCCGGGTGGGTGCCCGGGTCGGAGGAGACCACGGTCGGCTCGGCGAGCCACGGGGCCAGCTTCGCGGCCTTCGCGAACTTCGAGGAGAACTCGCCGAAGGTCAGGTGCTGCGACTTGTTCTCGATGAGACCGTGGGTCGCGACGTCCCAGAACGCGGTGGAGCCGCCGTTGCCCAGGATCACCTCGTAACCCTCGGGCAGCGAGAACAGGTCACTGATGCCGGTACGTACCTCGCCGACCAGGTTCTTGACCGGAGCCTGGCGGTGGGACGTGCCGAGGAGAGAGGTGCCGGTGGCGGCCAGGGCGTCCAGCGCCTCCGTACGCACCTTGGAGGGGCCCGCGCCGAAACGGCCGTCGGCGGGCTTGATGTCAGCGGGAATCTGGATATCAGCCACGAGGCGGAGAGTATCGGGTCGGGAAGGGGCCGGTCGCCCGATGTCCGCCGGATGAGACGAGGACTGAGACATCCTGGCGTTGTGGGAACACACCAGGAACACGCCTCCGGCCTCGCCGCCGACCTCCGCGCCGCCGTCGCCGGAGACGTCGACTTCTCCGCCTCCGCCAGGGCCCTGAACACCATGGACGCCTCCAACTACCGCCGCGTTCCCGCCGGTACGGTCGCCCCGCGCGACGCCGCCGACATCGCCGCCGCCCTGGAGGTGTGCCGCGCCCACGGCGTCACCCCGGTCGTCGCCCGCGGCGCCGGAACCTCCATCGGAGGCCAGGCCACCGGCACCGGCGTCGTGCTCGACCTCACACGGCACATGAACGGAATCGTCTCCCTCGACCCGGAGGCACGCACGGCCGTGGTCCGCCCCGGCCTCGTCCTCGACCGCCTCCGGCAGGCCGCACGCCCCCACGGCCTCACCTTCGGCCCTGACCCCTCCACCCACAGCCGCTGCACCCTCGGCGGCATGATCGGCAACAACGCCTGCGGGGCCCACTCCGTCGCCTGGGGCACCACCGCCGACAACGTCCACTCACTCGACGTGATGACCTACCGCGGTACGCCGCTGACGCTCGGACCCGACGGCCGGGGCGCCCCGCCCGGCCTCCTCGACCTCGTCCACCGCCACCTCGCCCTCCTCCGCACCGGCTACCCGGCCGGGCTGCCCCGCCGGATCTCGGGGTACGCCCTCGACGCCCTCCTCCCCGAGCGGGGCATCGACGTCGCCCGGTCCTTCTGCGGCAGCGAGGGCACCCTCGGCATCGTGACGGAGGCGACCGTACGGCTCGTCCCCCTGCCCGCCGAACCGGTCCTCGTCGTCCTCGGCTACCCCGACGAGACCGCCGCCGCGGACGCGGCGGCGGGACTCCTGGAACGGGGGCCGCTGACGGTGGAGGGGATGGCGGCCGACCTCGTGCGAGGCGCGGAAGGGCTGCCGCGCGGCGGGGCCTGGCTGTTCGTCGAGGTGGACGGCCCCGCGGCGGCGGCCTCACTCGTCCGCGCGGCCGACGCACTCGACGCCCTGACCATGACCGACCCCGCCGGGCAGCGCGCCCTCTGGCGCATCCGGGAGGACGCCGCCGGCACCGCGACCCGCACCCCCCAGGGCGGCGAGGCCTGGCCCGGCTGGGAAGACTGCGCGGTGCCCCCCGCCCGGCTCGGCGCGTACCTCCGCGAGTTCCGCGCGCTCCTCGCCGACTTCGGCCTCAGGGGAACCCCGTACGGGCACTTCGGCGACGGCTGCGTCCACGTCCGCATCGACTTCGACCTGTGGACGGAGCAGGGCGTACGGCACTTCCGCCGCTTCTCCGAGGCGGTGGCCGACCTCGTCGTCGCCCACGGCGGCTCACTCTCCGGCGAACACGGCGACGGGCAGGCACGGGCCGAGCTGCTCCCCAGGATGTACGGCGACGAGCTCGTCGCCCTGTTCGGCGCGGTGAAGGACCTCTGGGACCCGGACGGCGGCCTGAACCCGGGCATGCTGGTCCGGCCCCGCCGCCTGGACGAGGGGCTGCGGTTCCAGGGCCTGCCGCTCGTCGGAGTCGGGAGGGAGGCCGCGCGCTGCGTCGGCGTGGCCAAGTGCCGTGTCCAGGGCCCGAGTTCCGGCACGGACGTGATGTGTCCCTCGTACCGGGCCACCGGCGAGGAGAAGCACTCCACGCGCGGGCGCGCACGCCTCCTGCACGAGATGGCGCTCGGCGAGGTCATCACCGACGGCTGGCGCTCGGAGGAGGTCCGGGAGGCACTCGACCTCTGCCTCTCCTGCAAGGGCTGCCGCAGCGACTGCCCGGTGGGCGTCGACATGGCCGCGTACAAGGCCGAGTTCCTCGACCGCCACTACGCGGGCCTCACGGGCCTCTGGCGCCGACCCCGCTCCCACTGGACGATGGGCCGCCTGCCCGGCTGGCTTGCCCACTTCGGCCGGGGCCTCAACCCCGCCCTGCGCCTGCCGTTCGCCGCCCGCCTCGCCGGCGTGACCCCCGAGCGGCCCCTGCCCCGCGTCGCGGACCGCACCTTCGTCTCCTGGTTCGCCGAACGCGCCTCCAACCGCCCGCCCGCCCTCACCCTCTGGCCCGACACCTTCGCCAACCACCTCGCCCCCCACGTCGGCGAGTCCGCCGTCCGCGTCCTCGAAGACGCCGGCCTCGGCGTCGAACTCCCGCCCGGCCGCGTCTGCTGCGGCCTCACCTACGTCTCCACCGGCCAACTGGCCGCCGCCCGCAAGGTCATGCTCCGCACCCTCGACGTCCTCGCCCCGACGACCGGCCCCCTCGTCCTCCTCGAACCCTCCTGCGCCGCCACCCTCCGCACCGACCTCCCCGAACTCCTCCCCGACGACCCCCGCGCCGCCCACCTGGCCACACGCATCCTGACCTTCGCCGAAGCCCTGGAGACCCTCGCCCCCGACTGGACCCCACCCCGCCTCGACCTCCCGGTCACCGGCCAGACCCACTGCCACCAACACGCGGTCCTCGGCGACGGCCCCGACCGCCGCCTACGCGAACGCGCGGGCCTGACCGGCGACTTGGCCGGCGGCTGCTGCGGCCTCGCCGGCAACTTCGGCTTCGAACCCGGCCACTACGAGGTCTCCGTGGCCTGCGCGGAAGACCGCCTCCTCCCCGCCCTCCGCGCGGCCGACCCTGCGGCGGAGGTCCTGGCGGACGGCTTCTCCTGCCGCACGCAGATCGGCCACCTGGGCGAGGGGAAGCGGGCTCGGCACCTGGCGGAGGTGCTGGCGGAGGGCTTGGAGGAGGGCCGTTAGGTGGGTGGTGGGGGGAGAGAGCCGGGGGTGCGCTCGTCGGGTTCCGGGTGGCGGGACTCGATCACGTACGGGGTGCTGCGGGAGGAGTGGGAGGGCCGGGAGGGCCGGGCGGGTCGGGGTGGCTTGCTTCGGTGACGATCTCGCGGGCCATCGTGACGAGGGCGTCCGTCGCGGGGTGGGGGAAGGCGTCGCGCCAGGCGAGGAGGACGGGGAGCGGGGGAGCGTCGGGCAGGGGCCGGTAGGCGACGCCCGGGTGCGGGTGGAGGGCGGCGGTGGAGGCGGAGGAGACGCCGATGCCGCGGCCGGCGGCGATGGCGGTGAGCCAGTCGTCGGTGTTGGCGACGGTGAGGGTCGCGGCGGGTCGGGCGTCGGTGGGCCAGAGCGCGAGGGTGGTCGTGCCCGAGACGGTGTTGAGGACGACGGTCTCGGCCGTCAGCTCGGCGAGCGTCAGGGCCGGCCGGTCGGCGAGCGGGCTGTCGGCGGGCAGCGCGGCGACCCGGTGCTCGGTGGTGAGCTCCGCGGTGACCAGACCCGGCGCGTCGACCGGCCCCCGCAGCAGCGCCGCGTCGACCTCGCCGCGGGCGAGACCGGCGGTGCGGTCGTCGACGCGGAGGAGTTCGAGCGGGGTCTCGGGGTGCTCGCGCTGCCAGCGCCGCAGCAAGGGCGTGGTGTACGGGCCGAACGCCGACCACGCGTGCCCGAGCCTCAGCGGCCGGTGCCGCAGCCGCGCCGGGTCCACCGCGTCCTCGAACGCGGTCAGCGCCGCCGCCGCCCGGTCCCTGAAGGCGCGCCCCTCGGCGGTGAGCGCCACGTGGTGCGTCGAGCGGTCGACGAGCCGCGCCCCGAGGTGCTGCTCAAGGGCCGCGAGCGTGCGCGACACGGCGGGCTGCGTCAGGTGGAGTCTGGCGGCCGCCCTCGTCAGACTGGACTCGTCCGCGATGGCGAGGAAGCAGCGGAGGTGACGCAGCTCGATGCTCATGCGTCCGGAGCATAACCGCAGGGCAATCGGCATTTCCGATGACGCGCGGGGGCTCGTAGCGTGGGTGTCGGCCGGGTGCCGTCAGGGTCTCGGCAGAGTGTCGGCGGTGGGGGAGAAGTCGGAGGACAGGCCGACCGGGGGTGCATTATTCTGAACCAGTAGTTCATTGGAACGTACGGAGGAGTGCTCGGTGGACAGTCCGGTCAAGGATGTGGCCGCCCCGGCGCCCGTCACGGTCGTCGACCCGGCGCCCGCGGTGGCCCCGGTCGCCGGGTCGCCCGGCGCGGGTGCCGCCGCCGGGCGCGGGATCGCGGGCCACCGCCTCGGGCCCGTCGCGCTCGTCGTCGCGGGCGGGCTCTCCGTACAGTTCGGCTCGGCGGTCGCCGTCCTCCTCATGCCCCGCGCCGGGGCCCTCGGGGTCGTCACGCTGCGGCTCGTCCTCGCGGCGGCGGTCCTGCTGATCGTCTGCCGGCCGAGGGTCCGCGGCTACAGCCGCGCGGACTGGGGCACCGTCCTCGTCTTCGGCGCCGCGATGGCCGCGATGAACATGCTCTTCTACCAGGCCGCCGACCGGATACCGCTGGGCGCCGCCGTGACCCTCGAAGTCCTCGGCCCGCTGATCCTCTCCGTCGTCGCCTCCCGCCGCCTGATGAACCTCCTCTGGGCCGGGCTCGCCCTCGGCGGTGTCGTCCTGCTCAGCGGCGGCGGCTTCGACCGCCTCGACCCCGTCGGAGCCGCCTTCGCCCTCGCCGCGGGCGCCATGTGGGCGGCGTACATCGTCTTCAGCGCCCGGACCGGGCGGCGCTTCCCGCAGGCGGACGGCCTGGCGCTCGCCATGGCCTTCGGCGCGGTCCTGAGCCTGCCGTTCGGCATCGTGGAGGCCGGCGGCAAGCTCCTCGTCCCCTCGACGATCGCCCTCGGCCTCGCCGTCGCCCTCATGTCCTCCGTCCTCCCCTACACCCTCGAACTCCTGGCCCTCCGCCGCCTCCCGGCCCCCACCTTCGCCATCCTCATGAGCCTCGAACCGGCCATCGCCGCCGCCGCCGGCCTCCTCATCCTCAGCCAGGCCCTCTCCCTCCCCGACACCCTCGCCATCGCCCTCGTCATCGCCGCCAGCATCGGCGCCGTCCGCACCCAGTCCACCGCTACGAAGCGCGCGGCGAAGGCGGAGGCCTAGAAAAAGCGGGCTTACCGACGCGTCCGTCCCGCCTACACTCCGCGCATGATCGCCGAACTGCAGTGCCTCGTGGTCGACTGTCCCGCGCCGCGGGAACTCGCGGAGTTCTACCGGGCCGTGGTGGGCGGTGAGGTCGACCGCCCCGACCCCCGCTGGTCGCTGCACGAGAGCTGGTCGACCCTGCACACCCCGACGGGCCTGGTGCTCTGCTTCCAGGGCGTTGCGGACCACCGGCCGCCCGCGTGGCCGGACCCGGCCCGCCCTCAGCAGTTCCACCTGGACTTCGGGGTGGCCGATTTGGAGAGGGCGCATGAGGACGTGCTCGCCCTCGGGGCCACCGTCCTGGACGCCGGGGGCCCGGGGCAGAGCTGGCGCGTGTACGCGGACCCCGCCGGGCATCCCTTCTGCCTGGTACGGCACTGACCGCGACCGACAGCGAGCACCGACCGCGAGCGCTGACCGCGAGCATCGACCGCGATAGGTTCTCCGGCATGACTGAACTCGGTTCCGTTGTCTGGCCGCCTGCCCCGGTGGACACCGAACGGCTCGTGTTGCGGGAGTCGGAGGCGCGGGACAGGGCGGGGTTCGTCGAGGTGTTCTCGTCGCCGGAGGTGGGGGCGTACGTCGGAGGGGCGCAGCCGCGGGAGCGGTTGGAGGCGGTGATGCCGGAGGTGCCCGGGCGGCGGTGGGGGTTGTTCGTGGTGGAGCGGGACGGGGCGATGATCGGGATGATCACGCTGGACCGGCGGGACGCGGAGCGGCGGGGGCGGGTGCGGCCGGAGGGCGGGGAGGCCGAGCTCGGCTACCTGTTCCTGCCGGAGGCGTGGGGGCGTGGGTACGCCGCCGAGGCGTGCGGGGCGGCGCTCGGCTGGTTCGCGGGCGCGCATCCCGGGGAGCCGGTGGTGCTGACGACGCGGAGCGCGAACGGGCGGGCGATGCGGCTGGCGCGGAAGCTGGGCTTCACGGAGGTGGAGCGGTTCGAGGAGTTCGGGGCCGAGCAGTGGTTCGGCGTGTGGTCGGCGGTCGCGCCGGCCTGACGCGCGCGAAGACGGACCGACCGGGTCCGGGGGCGGAGGGCCCCCGGGCCCGGTCGTGCGTTCAGTGGGCGAGGTGGTACTCGTTGCCCGCGGTGTCGAGGAATTCGCCGGGTGCGCGGTCGGGGTGGGTGACTTCGAGGCGGACGCGGTTGCGGGCCGGCTTCGGGGCCGAGGGCGGGCCCATGATCAGGGAGACCGTGCTGGTGGGGGTGCGGCGGAGGCGTACGCACCCGGGGTGGGATTCGAGGGAGTGCCAGGCGGTGTGGGACTGCCAGAAGGCGCTCTGGCGCGCGAGGTCCTCGTCGGTGGTGTCGAGGCAGAGGGCGACGAGGCCGGAGTCGGCGAGGACGCCGGGGTGGCCGGGGCGCAGGACGCAGAACTCGTTGCCCTCGGGGTCGGCGAGGACGTCCCAGGGGACGTCGCCCTGGCCGATGTCGGCGCGGGTGGCGCCGAGGCCGAGCAGGCGGGCCACTTCGGATTCCCAGGCGGGGCCGCCGGCGAGGTCGAGGTGGAGCCGGTTCTTGAGCGCGGTCTTGGGCTCGGTGGTCGGGGTGAAGCGGAAGCGGAGGCCGTCGGTGCGGCCCTGGGTGGCGGCGAGCCAGAAGCGTTCCATGCGCGGGACGTCGAGTGCGTCGATCACGATGCCGGTGAGCATGCGGTTCCCCCAAGTCGTCGAATGCGTCGCGCCTGCGTGTGCATTGTGGCTGCCGGGGGTGGTGTGGCGGGGGGAGTCGGCGGCCTGATCCTGTCGCTCTTTGGCCGTGGGCCTGTTTCGGGAGGTGGGGGGCGGCGCCGACGATGGGGTGGTCGCCGGCCGCCGGCCGGCGGGCGTGCGTGGGATACGAGGAGGGGAGCCGGGTCATGGCGCTGGAGATGCGGGAGAAGTGCGAGCGGTGCGAGACGGCGGTGCTGACCGCCGAGGGGCCGGCGCGGATCTGCTCGTACGAGTGCAGCTTCTGTGTGGCGTGCGCGGAGGAGATGGCCGGGGTCTGTCCGAACTGTGGGGGCGAGCTGGTGGCGCGGCCGACGCGGCGGGCCGCCGGGTAGCCGGGGCGTTCTCGCAGGTGGGGTGAGGGGGTGCGCGGAGGGTTCATCAGGGTCCCTGATGTTAGTTGATACCTTCGCGAAGGTTTTTATTTCATGGGTGCATGACCGCATCCACCAGCTCCATTCCGGGGCCGGCAGCACTGCCGGCTCGTTCCGGGGCCTACCCGGACGGCAGGACCCCGCTCGCTGACGCCGTGCTCGCAGTGGCACGACGGGACATCGCCACGTTCCACGCGCTGCCGCTGTCGCACGGCCGGTCTATCCGCGACTCCCACATGAGGGAGACCTACGAGGCGCTGTTCGGCGCCGCGCAGCTCGCGGCCGACGTGTCGTACAGCGGCACGATGCTCGACTCCTTCTTCCGGCCCCGGGGCCCGCTGCGCGAGGCGCAGCGCCTCGCGGCCCGCAGCTTCGGCGCCGACGCGACCTTCTTCCTGTCGGCCGGCACCAGCACCGCCAACCGGGTCGCGCTCACCGCGCTCACCGAGCCCGGCTCACGGGTGCTCGCGGACCGGTCCTGCCACCAGTCGGTGCACTTCGCGCTCAACTCGCTCGGCGTCGAGGTCGCCTACGCGCCGATGCAGCGCTGCTGCGACAACTGCCCCCGGACGTACGCGGACCTGCCCCGGCTCCTGGAGATGTTCCGGGCGGCGGCCGTCGAGGGCAGGCCGTTCGACACCGTCGTCCTCTCCGCCGTCTCCTACGACGGCGTCCGCTACGACCTGCCGACCGTCCTCGCCGAACTCGCCGCCGTCCACCCCCGCGTCTCCGTCCTCGTCGACGAGGCCTGGGGCGCCGCGCACCGCTTCCACCCCCGACTGCGCCCGCTCACCGCCCTGCACGCCGTCGAGGCGCTGCGCGCCGCCGACCCCCGCTTCGCGATGAACGTGGCCGTCACCCACTCCGCGCACAAGTCGATGTCGGCCCTGCGCCAGGGCTCGTACCTCCACCTCATCGGCGACGGCGAGGCGCGGGAGCGCACCGCGCAGGCCCTGTTCCAGCACCACACCACCTCGCCGAGCTGGCCGGTGCTCGCCAGCCTCGACCTGGCCAGGCTCCAGGCCGAGACGGAGGGCGAGGCGCTCCTCGGCCGTTCGCTCGGCCTCGCCGGCACCCTGCGCGTCGAACTCGCCACCGACCCGCGCCTCTCCGCGTACCGCCCACTCGGCCCCGACGGGCACCTCACCGACCCCGCGCAGCTGGTCAGCGACGACCCGACCCGGGTCCTCGTCGACATCAGCGCGCTCGGCATCACCGCTGCGGACTTCCGCCGGATGCTCTTCGACGAGTACGCGCTGTACGTGGCCCGCGAGAGCGGCGACGCCGTCCTCTTCCACATCCACATCGGAGTGGACGAGGGCACGCTGCTCCGGCTGCTCGAAGCCCTCCGCACCATCCAGCGCACCTACCGCAGCGCCTCCGCCGCCCTGGCCACGGGCACCTCCGAGCACTTCATCATCGCCTACCCGCCCGGCATCCCCATCACCGTGCCCGGCGAGAAGCTCTGCGAGCGGACGCTCAGCCAGATCGACTCACTGCGGTCCAGCGGCTGCGAGATCTACACGCTGCGGAACCCGACGGTGTCGGTCGCGGAGCTCGCGGCTGCGGCGGCGTCTGACCGTGCGGTCGCGTCGGATCGTGCGGCGGTCGTGGCCGATCGTGCGGCCGTGACCGATCGTGCGGCGGTCGTGTCCGATCGTGCGGCCGCAGCCGACCGTGCGGTCGTTTCCGATCGAAGGCCCGTGGCCGATCGAAGGCCCGTGGCCGTCAGTGCCGAGCGCCTCGCCGCCAGCGCCGCCGCCGTGTCGGCTCCGGAGACCACGGCGGCGACCGTCTCGGCCGCAGCCGCCGCCACCAGCTGAACCACCCCGTACCCGTGCACCACCCCGTTTCCGTTCCCACTCCGAGGGAGATCAGTTCCATGATCAAGATCGCGGACATCCGCAAGCACGCCGCCCGCTGGCCGCAGCGCGTCGCCGTCGTCGACGGGGAGACCCGTATGACCTGGGCGAGCTTCTCCGACAAGGTGAGCCGGGTGGCGTGCGCCGTGGGGGACTTGCTGCCCGAGACGCGGCCGGCGCGGGCGGTGTTCCTGGCCGAGAACAGCTGGGAGCTGGTGGTGGCGATGGCGGCCGTCAGCTCGCTCGGCATCCCGTGCGTCGGGCTCGACTACACGGCGGGCCCGGTCGCGACCAAGGCCGCGCTCGACCAGCTGGAGCCGACGGTCGTCATCACCTCGCGTGCCCACCGGGGGCTCGTGGAGGAGTGCGGCTGGCCGGGCGGCCGGGACATCCTCGACATCCACATCGACGGCGAGCCCGTGGGGCTGCCGGACGGGCGGACGGTGGCCGTCAGCTTCACCGACCTGCTGGTGTCGGCACCGGGTGAACCGCTGCCGGTGGAGCAGCCGTTCGAGGCGTTCTCGTTCACGTCCGGGACCAGCGGGGTCCCGAAGATGGTGGTGCGGAGGACCTCGTTCGAGGCGCGCCGCTTCGCCGACCTGGTCGACCAGTACGCCTTCGACGAGGAGGACGTGCACCTGGTGACCGTACCGCTCTACCACGCCTCCGGGCCCGGCTGGGCGCGCATCTTCCTCACCCTCGGCGGCACGGTCGTCCTCGGCCCGCACGACGACGCCGAGGAGCTGATACGGATCATCCAGGACGAGGGCGTCTCCACCACCCTCATGGTGCCGCCGGTCCTGGCGCGGGTCGTCGCCCACCCGAAGTCCGAGCACCTGCACAAGACGTCACGCCTGCACTTCGTCCTCTCCGGCGGCCGCCACCTCAACCGGTGGGTGATCAACAACGCCTGGGACCGCCTCGGCCCCGTCCTCCACCTCTACTACGGCACCACCGAGACCGGCGTGAACGTCATGATCGGACCCGAGGAGCTGCACGTGGCGCCAGCCCGCTCCGGTCGCCCCATGCCCGGCAACACGGTCGTCGTCCTCGACGCCGACAACAAGCCGCTGCCGAAGGGCAGTCGGGGCCGGGTCGCCATCGCCAGCTACCAGCTGATGGACAGTTACGCGACGAGCGAGCCCGACTTCATGACGCTGGACTACGGCGGCCGCACCCAGCGGTTCCTGCTCACCGGCGACAGCGGGCTCGTCGACGAGGCGGGCCGGCTCGAACTCACCGGCCGCAACGACGGCGTGGCGAAGGCCGAGGCGGGCAAGCCGCTCGACGTCAACATATTCGGCCTGGAGGCCGACCTCATGGACCTCCCCTGCGTCCGCGAGACCGCCGTCCTGCGGACCAGCCTCCCCGGTGCGGGCGAGGTGCTCGTCGTCCCCTTCACCCCGGTCGCCCCCGAGCGCCAGGAGAGCGGCTACCGCGCGGTCAGCGCCGCCTGCGCGCGCCGCGTGCCGTGCCTCCCGGCGTACGTGGTCCCCGTCGACGCCATCCCGTACAGCCCGACCGGCAAGGTCCGCGCCGCCCAGCTCCTGGAGTCGGTGCTGCCCCTGCTCGACATCCGCCCGGCGGCGGAACCGGCCCGCGAGGCCGAGCCGGCCGGGGTCTGACCACCCCGGCCCGCGCCCCTCCGCGCCCGTCCCCCTCCACCTACTCGCCCAGGTCCGACAGGAAGAGTCATGAACAGTCAGAACACGTACACGCGAGGCGTCCTCCTCTGCCTCCTGGCCACGGTGTCCTGGGGAGCGATGTTCCCCCTCATGGACTCCACGCTGAAGCACATCGACCCGTTCACCTTCACCTGCATGCGGTACGCGATCGCCGGTGCGATGTTCCTCGTCTTCCTCCGGGTCCGCGAGGGCCGGGAGGGGATGCGCCTCAAGGGCGAACGGATCGGCCTGGCCTGGCTGTTCGGCACCGCCGGATTCGCGGGCTTCCAGTTCCTGGTGTTCTTCGGACAGGACCTCATCGGCGAGCGGGGCGCGCTGAACGCCTCGATCATGATGGCGACCATGCCCATGATGGGCTTCCTGGTGAACTGGGTGCTGAAGAAGGTCGTCCCGCCGAAGGTCTCGCTGGCCTTCATCGCGATGTCCTTCGTCGGCACGATCCTCGTGGTCTCCGACGGCGACATCGGCCAGCTGATCGCCTCCCCGAAGGAGGCCGGCGCCGACGCGCTGCTGCTGTTCGCCGCGCTGTGCTGGGTCGTCTACACGTCGGGCGCGAGCTTCTTCCCGACCTGGTCCCCGATCAAGTACACGGCGATCACCACCGTCCTCGGCCTCGCCAGCGCCACCGTCATCACGGCCGTCATCCTGGCCGCCGGCGGCGTGCCCGTCCCGACGGCGGACGCCGTGGGCACGATCCTCCCGCAGCTCGCCTACATGAGCGTCATCGCCGGCTTCGTCGGCGTCCTCGGCTGGAACTTCGGCAACCGCTACCTCGGCCCGCTCAACGGCGTCCTCTTCATGGACGTCGTCCCGATCACCGCCTTCGTCATCTCCGCCCTGACCGGCGTCGTCCCGGCCGGCATCCAGCTCCTCGGCGCCTCGCTCACCGCCGCCGCGCTGGTCTTCAACAACCTGTACCTGCGACGGGTCGCGGCCAGGGCAGCGACGGCGTCCCCGTCCCCGTCCCCGTCCTCGGCGCCGGTCACGGGCTCGGGGTCGGGGTCGGGGTCGGGGTCGGGTTCGGGCGCAGGGTCCGGTGCGGGCTCGGCTTCCGGGTCGGCCTCGGGCTCGGGTTCGGGCGCAGGGTCCGGTGCGGGCTCGGCTTCCGGGGCGGGCGCGGGTTCCGCTTCCGGTGGCGGTACGGGTTCCGGTACGGGCTCCGCTTCCGCCTCGGCGCCCGTCGCCTCGGGCAGCAGGTCCTGACTCGCCCGTACGCGGACGGCGTGGCCTCCCACCACCGGTGGGGGGCCACGCCGTTCTCCGGGTTCGGGACTTCCACGGTTCGGGGCTTCCCGGCCTCCGCGGGCTTCCCGGCCTCCGCGGGCTTCCCGGGGTCCGCTGGCTTCCCGGGGTCCGCGGGCTTCCTGGGTTCCCCGGGCTCCGCGGGTTCCCCGGGCTCCGCGGGCTCCCCGGGTTCCCCGGGCTCCCCGGGCTCCCCGGGGTCCGCGGGTGGTCACTTCGGCCGCGCGGCCGATCAGGCGCGCAGGCCGTCGATGAGGACGCTGCGCATCTCGGCGTACCGCTCGGCGAGGTCCTTGCGGCGGCTGAGGACGTCGGAGATGTGCTGCATGCCGAAGAAGGCGGAGACGAGGACGCGGGCGGCCGCGCGGGGTTCCACTCCCGCCCGCAGTTCGCCGGAGTCGCGGGCTTCCGAGATGAGCCGGGAGAGGTAGTCCTCCCAGCCGACGTACGGCTCGGGGAGCTCGGCGTCGATGAGGGCGCGCTCGATCTGGAGCCGGGCGCCGGCCTGGACGACGATGTCGCGCGCGAAGGCCGCGGTGACGGTGTCGAGCACGGCGGTGAGGGTGTCGAAGGGCTTCTCGTGGGTGCCTTCGGCGCCCTTGAGGATCCCGGGCCAGCGGGCGTAGTGCTCCTGGACCACCGCGACGGCCAGGGCTTCCTTGTTCGTGTAGTGGAAGTACACCGCTCCCTTGGTCATGGCCGCGCGTTCGGCCACGTCCTGGAGGGTCACCGTGGCGTAGCCGCGCTCCGCGAAGAGCTCGGCCGCCGACTGGAGGATGTGCACCTTCGTGCGCCGGGCGCGCTCTTGCTTCGGTTCGCTCCGGGGGGTCGCCATGCCTGTCCGCCTCTCTCGTCGTCTACGCCTTGCAATATACATTCTCGAAGGTATATTTCTTGCTGTCGGGGGCGGACCAGGCCCCTGACGGCACGATGTTTCACCTTGAGGGGGAAGAGGATGTCCATCGGTGTGCTGGGGAACGCGCTGTCCTTAGGGTCGCTCGACGCCGCGCAGGCGCTCGACCCCAGAGAAGCGCACGAGCCTCTCGGCTCGCTTGAGTCGCTCGAATCACTGGAATCACTTGAACCACTTGAACCACTGGAGTCGCTCGAATCACTCGAGTCGCTCGAATCGCTGGAGTCTCTCGTCAGAGAGGCCAAGGAGCGGCTGAGCTTCGACCGCACCATCTCGCGCCGGCTCGTGCACCGCGCCTCGGTGACGGAGGTCTTCCTCACCGACTCGGTCGTCGCCGGAGCGGACCGGTTCCTGGTCGGCGCCCAACTGCCCCGTAATCACGCCCTGTACCGCCCGGAGGAGACCGGGCAGTGCGACTTCATGCTCCTCGTCGAGACGGTCCGGCAGGCAGGCATCTACCTCTGCCACCGCTACCACGACGTGCCGCTCGGCCATCACTTCATCTTCAAGGCGCTGTCGCTGCACATCGGCGACCCGGCTGCCCTCCGGGTCGGCGGCGGACCGCTCGCCGTCGCCCTCGACGTGAAGGTCGTGACCCCGGAAGGGACCCGCAACCCGCGCCGCTTCGACGCCCGCTTCGAGATGGTGATCGAGGTCGCCGGCCGCGAGTGCGCCCGCGCCACCGCCGGGGTCGTCGTCATCGACGACGTCCGGTACGGGCGGCTGCGCAGGCGCGGGGCGCCCGGGACGCCGGGACCCGGCAAGGAGCCCGTAGGCCGGGAGACCGGGCGCGGGGAGGCCGGGCGCGGGCAGGCCGGGCGCGTCACCGGAACGAGGGGCGTGCTGCGCCACGTACCGGAGTCCGGCAGGAGGGTCGTCAGGCCCGCGGGCACGGGGGAGTGGCGGCTGCACGTCGACCCCACCCACCCCGGCTACTTCGAGCACCCCTCGGACCACGTGCCCGGGATGCTGCTCCTGGAGTCCTTCCGGCAAGCCGCCGAGCTGGTGGGCGGCGGCGGGGGCGCGCTCGCCTCCATGGAGGCCGAGTTCGCGGTCTTCGGCGAGCTGGCCGAGGACGTCGAGGTCCGCGCGGACAGGACCGCCGGCGGCCGGATCCGCCTCTCGGCCTCGCAGGGCGGACGGCTCCTCGCCACGGCCGGGGCCCGGTGCACGTGACGGCGGGACGGCGACGGCACGCGCACCGCACGTACGCACAGACGTAGAGAGGAAGAGAGATGGAACTCCAGCACTTACGGGCCTTCCGCGAAGTCGCCCGCGAACTGAGCTTCACCCGCGCCGCGCACAACCTCCACTACTCCCAGCCCGCCGTCACCGCCCAGATCAAGGGCCTCGAAGAGGACATGGGCGCCTCGCTCTTCCAGCGCCGCGGCAACCGCTCCGTGGAACTGACGCCGGCCGGCGCGCGCCTCCGTCCGCTCGCGGAACAGATCCTCGACCTCGTCGAGACGGCCCGCCTCGGGGAGAGAGGGGGCCGGAGATGAGTTTCGCCGCGACCCGGGCCGCGTTCTTCGACGTGGACGAGACCCTGATCACCTGCAAGAGCATGGCCGGTGTCCTCGCCCGGTTCTCTGGCCGCGGTGAGACGGCCGCCCGCAGGCTCGCCACGGCGCGCGCCTCGCTCCGGGCGCAGCTCGCGCAGGGCGTGCCGCGTGAACAGGTGAACCGTTCCTTCTTCCGCTTCCTCGCCGGCAGCCGCCTCGACGACCTGGAGGCCTGCGGCCGCGAGTGGTACGAAACGGCCCGCACCGGCGGACTCCTCCACACCCCCGTGTACGACGCGCTGCGGCGCCACGCGAGCGACGGCGACCTCATCGTCCTCGTCTCCGGCGCCTTCTCCGCCTGCCTCGACCCCCTCGCCCGTGAGGTCGGCGCGGACCTCGTCGTCTGCACCGTGCCCGAGGTGACCTCGGAAGGCCTCCTCACCGGCGAACTGACCGGCCCGCCCATGATCGGCGACGCCAAGGCCGCCGCCGCGCGCGGCATCATGACCGCGCTCGACCTCACCCCCGCGTCCTGCTACGCCTACGCCGACGACGAAAGCGACCTCCCCCTCCTCCGCTCCGTAGGCCACCCCGTCCTCGTCGGCGACACCCCCCTCTCCGCCCCACCCACCGAAACCGCCACCTGGCACCGCCTCCCGGGCCCCACCCCCGCGCCTGCGCCCGGCTCTTTGCCCGTCTCGCCGCCCGCGCCCGGCGCCTTGTCCGTCCCGTCGGCCGCGCCTGGCTCTTTGTCCGTCTCGTCGGCCGAGTCTGCCTCGGCGTCCGCCTTGCCGGCCGCGCCTGGCGCCTTGTCCGTCCCGTCGGCCGCGCCTGGCGCCATGTCCGCCTCGTCGGCCGCGCCTGCCGCGGGGTCCGTCTCGTCGGCCGCGCCCGGCTCGGTGCCCGCTTTTCCGGCCGCGCTCGGCTCCGCGCCCGCGCCCGCGCCCGGCTGCGTACCTTCGCGGCCCGTCACCGCGGGTCCCGCGGCCGCCTCTTCCTGTACCGCGTCCGCCCCGGCCTCCCCGTCGGCCCCCGTGCCGCCCGCCGCCCGGACGTCCCTGCCACCGGCGAGCGTCCTCGCGCCGCAGGCGGCCTGAGGCCTCCGCCTCACCTCCCCACGTACACGCGCCGGTCACGGACGCCCCGCCGCCACGGTGGCCCCGTCGGCCGACGGCACCGGCCCTCCGTCGTGAGCCGAGCCCTCCGACGGACGTGAACCGAGCCGCCGGCAGAACCACCGGCCTGGCCCTCCATCCGGGCCGACCAGTTGGGCCCGCCACCCACGCCTACCATCGGGCCCGCCACCCACGCCCACCATCCGGGCCCGCCACCGGGTGCCGCCACCCACGCCCACCACCCACGCCCACCGCCCGGGCCCATCACCCACGCCCATCACCCACGCCCACCACCCGGGGCGACGCCTCTGAACCACCACCCGGACGGCGGGCGGCTTCGGCAATCCCGAACCGCCGCCGAAGCCGGCCCGACGTCCTGCCGTGCTCAACCCAGGCCGGAGGTCGTCGCGGGCGAGCCCGACTCCGGTTCGGGTGAAGGGGGTTGGAGGAGGTCGCAGGCTTCGCGTACGAGGTCGGCGGGGGCGCCGATGAGGAGGGCGACGGCGAGGCGGGCGAGGAGGTCGGGGGGGTGGGGGGTGGAGAGGGAGCCGTCGGCCTGGCTCGTACGGAGGAGGAGGGTCACGACGCCGCGGAGGTCGGTGAGGTGGGCGGGGGTGGTGCCCTCGGCGCGGGCGGCGTCCATGACGAGGCGGAGACCGGCGGCGAAGGGGAGGTCGGTGTCGACCTTGCGGGCGAGGCCGACGAGGAGGGCGCGGAGGGCCGGGAGGGCGGGGCGGCCAGGTTCCCCCGCGTCGCGGACGGCGGCGGCGAGGGTGTCGGCCCAGGCGGACTCGAAGGAGCGGGTGAGTTCGCCGGCGAGGTCGGCCTTGGACGAGAAGTGTCCGTAGAGGGCGCCCTTGGTGAGGCCGGTGCGGGCCGTGATGTCGGCCAGGTTGGTCCCGGCGAAGCCGTGCAGGGCGAACTCGGCGGCTGCCGCGCCGATCACCAGGTCGTAGGTCATGCGGGCCCTGTCCTGTTGCCTCACCGAGCGTCCACCTTCCTTCCGCTGTCCATGGGTCCGCCGGAGTTCGCGTGACGGTTCCTCAGAAAATACCTTCCAGACCGAATTTTTTTCTACTCGCATCAGTACCGCCACTCAAGGAGCGCACGTCATGACAGTCGTCGAGACCTCCGTCGGCCGGACCTCTCCCGTCGGGACCTCCGCCGCGCGGACCTCTCCCGCCCCTGTCCGGGAGGACGTCCACGCCTCCCTCGCCGCCGGCCGCCTCTACGCCACCGCGGCGCGGTACGCCGGGGAGTCGGAGCGCGGCGGGCGGCTCCACCCCGAGGTGGTCGCCGCGATGGACGCGGCCGGCCTCGTCCGGCACTTCGTGCCGCGCCGCTGGGGCGGCGCCGCCGGGGGCTTCGCGGAACTCCTCGGCACGGTCGCGGGAGTGGGCGCGGCGTGCGCGTCGACGGCCTGGTGCGGGGTGCTGTTCGCCGCGCACGGGCGGCTCGCGGCGCACCTTCCGGAGGAGGGGCAGCGGGATCTGTGGAGACACTCGCCCGACACGCGGATCGCGGCGGCGGTCGTGCCCCCGGCCGGCCGGCTCGCGCGCGTGCCGGGCGGGTGGAGGCTGTCGGGGGAGTGGGGGTTCGCGAGCGGGGTCGAGCACGCCGAGTGGGTCCTGCTCGCCTCACTCGACCACTCGGGGCCCGGCGCCCCCGCCTACCGGGTGCTCGCGGTGCCGCGCGAACAGGTACGGATACGCGAGACCTGGGACGCGGTCGGCCTCCGCGCCTCGGGCGGCCACGGCGTCTCCGCCGACGAGGTGTACGTCCCCGAACACCGCACCTTCCTGCGCGAACGCCTGCTCACCGGCGTGCCCGACGCCGACGCGGCCCCCTGCCACCGAGTGCCCTACCAACTGGTCGCCGCCCTCCTCTTCGCCGCCCCCGCCCTCGGCGCCGCCCGTGGTGCCCTCGACGCCTGGACGGCGCTCCAGGGCCCCCGGCGCGGCCCCGACGGGCGTCCCCTCACCGCCGACCCGGCCGTCCAACAGACGCTGGCCCGCTGCTCCGCCGAAATCGACGCCGCCCACCTCATGCTCGACACGGCCGCCGCCCGCGCGGACGCCCCCGCCCTGCCGGCCACCGGCCTCATCGCCGCCGCCCTCAACCAGCGCGACGCCTCCCTCGCCGTCGACCTCCTCACCGGCTCCGTCGAACGCCTCATGCGCACCGGCGGCACCCGCGCCCTCATCTCCGGCAACACCCTCGAACGCTCCTGGCGCGACATCCACGCCATCGCCACCCACCCCACCCTCCAACCGACCCCCGCGGCGGCCGCCCACGCGGGGACGGTCTTCCCCCCGGCCCCCGCCTGAACGCGGCCGCCCCCCGGCCCCGGCCGGGCGATCGGCGGCCGCCGCCCCCCCCGGCCTGACAGCAGTCCGCGCGGCCGCTCGCCTGCCCACCGGCCGCCTCGTGGGCGGCCCGGGTGGCCCCGGGGGCTCGGGGCGGCGGACGCGGCGCCGCCGTCAGCCGCGCCGTCGCTGGGCCGGGTTGAACGGCGCACCGGGCCGGGCGATCGGCGTCCCCGCCTACCCCACCGACCGGCCGCACCGCCGCCGGGCGGGTGAGCGACGCACCGGGCGGGGTGAGCGGCGTCCCCGCCGCCCGCCGCGCCGCTCGCCGGCCCACCCGCCGCACCGCCCACCCCGCCGGGTGAGACGCCGGCCGGGTGGGACGGGCACCCCGTCGGGTGAGACCGGCACCCCGTTGGGTGAGCCGGGCACCCCGTCGGGGACCGGCACCCCATCGGCCCGCCCCCCTCACGCCGTGTGCAGCGCGTCCACCACCGCCATCCGGCGTACGCGGCGGGCAGGGAGGACGGAGGCGGCCACGCCGGTGAGGGTAGTGGTGGCGAGGAGGGTGAGGAGGGTGAGGGCGGTGGTGGGAGAGGAGGTGAGGGCGGTGAGGGGGGAGGTGTGGCCGGTGAGGACGGCGCGGGCGGCGAGGGTGCCGTAGAGGAGGCCGAGGAGGGTGCCGGAGAGGGCGCCGGTGAGGGAGAGGAGGACGGACTCCAGGGTGAGCATGCGGCGGAGTTGCTCGCCGGCGAGGCCGATGGCGCGGAGCATGCCGAACTCGCGGGTGCGTTCCTCGACGCTGAGCATGAGGGTGGCGGCGACGCCGAGCGCGGCGATGGTGATGGAGAAGCCGAGGAGGACGGTGACGACGAGCATCATCCGGTCGAGCATGGAGCGGATGAGGTCGGCGTCGGCGCCGGTGTCGGCGATGCGGATGTCGGGGTGGGCGGCGAGGGCGCGGTCGACGGCGGAGCGGGCGGCGTCGTGGCCGGTGTCGCCGGCCGGGTTGACGAGCACGGTGGAGAGGGTGGCGGCGCGGGGGGCGAGCCGGTCGAAGGTGGCACCGGTGACGTACACGGTGGCTTCGGGGTAGAGCGAGACGGGCAGGGTGGCGGCCCCGGGCACGGTGGTGAGCCGGGTGCCCGCGATGGTGAGGGCGGGCCGGGAGGAGAGGGCGATGGCCTCGCCGTCCTTGAGGGCGCGGGCCGCGCCGACGCCTTCGGCGGCAGGGTTGAGCCCGGTGGGGTCGGCGGTGGCGACGACCGTCCGGCGGCCGTCGACGGTGAGGGTCGCGGTGCGGACGGGGGTGACGGTCAGGCCGCGTTCGGCGCGCAGGGCGGTGACGGCGTCGGCGGGTACGCGGTCGGCGTCGGCGTCGAGGGCGAAGACGGCCGGCATGCGGTTCGCGAGCATGCTGTCCAGGCCGCCCTTGGTCGCGCCGATCGCGGTGACGGCGGAGACGGCGACGGTCACGCCGACGAGCATCGCGGAGGACGCGGCGGCGGTGCGGCGGGAGTTCGCCCGCAGCTGCTGTACGGAGAGCCTGCCGACGGTCCCGAACGGGCGCCGGAGCGCCGTCCCGAGCAGGCCGACGAGCGGTGGGAGGAGGAAGCGGGCGTAGCGGAGCGCGGCGAAGAGCGTGAGGATCGCGCCCGTCGTGACGGCGAGCAGGGAGACCACCGATCCGCCGAACGCGCCGAGGGCGAGCAGTCCGGCGCCGGACACCAGCATCAGTACCGAGACGGCCTCGCGGACGGCCCGGCTGCCGGGCTCGGGCAGGCTCGCGGCCCCGCTCGCGGCGAGCGCGGCGACCGGCGGCACGGCCGACGCGGCCCGCGCCGGCTTCCGTACGGCCCACAGGGTGAGCAGTACGCCGAACGCCCCGGCGAGGCCGAAGGTCCACGGGCCCGGCATGAGCGAGACCTCGATCGGCCCCAGGTCGGCGAACGTGCCGAGCAGTACCGTGCCGAGCGCGCAGGCCGCCGCGCCCACCGCGAGCCCTGCGGCGGAGGCGAGCGCGCCGAGCATCAGGCCCTGGCGGCGGATGATCCGGCGGAGCTGTTCGCGGTCGCTGCCGATGCAGCGCAACAGGGCGAGCTGCCGGGCGCGTTGGGCGAGGACGACGGAGAAGGTGTTGGTGACGACCATGCGGGCCACGGCCATCGCGATGAGTACGAAGGACAGCGCCGCCGTCAGGACGATGGCGTAGAGCGTCTTGGCGCCCTGCTTGGCGTTCTCGACCGCCCCGGCGTGCGTGTACGCGGCGACCTTCCCAGCGGAGGCGCCGGACGCGCCGGCGGAGGTGGCGGACGCGCCGGACGCGCCCGGCGCACCCGGCGCACCCGACCCACCCGGCGCACCCGACCCACCCGGCGCGCCGGCCCCGGTGCCGCCCGACGTGCCGGACGCCCCCGAAGTCCCCGAAGTCCCCCCTGACACCGCCTTCTTGACCGCCCGCGCCACCGCGAGGTCGTCCGCCCCCGCCGCCACGGACAGGTCGAGGTGTGTCGCCCGTACCGTCGCCGCGTAGGTCCTGACCTGGGCGTAGGGCACGCCGATCGCGGGCTGGGAGCCGAGGGTGGCCGAGGCGGAGGTGTCGAGGAGGCCGGTGAGGCGGACGTCCGCCGTGCCGCCGTCGGCGGTGGTGAGCCGTACGGTGTCGCCGGGCCGGGCGCCGGCGCGTTCGGCGCTGGTGTGGTCGAGGACGACTTCGCCGGGGCCCTGGGGCCAGCGGCCGCTGTCGAGGCGTTGCCAGCGGAGGGCGGGGTCGGCGGCGATGGAGGTGACGAGGGCGCGGTCGTCGAGGGGGCGGCCGGAGGGGGTGATGACGTTGGCGTGGCCGACGAGGCGCTCGGCGACCGAGGTCACCTGGGGGACGCGGGCGGCGCGGGCGGCCGCGCCGGCGGGCAGGGAGCCGTCGGTGCCGCCGGGGACGACGTGGACGGCGGCGTTGCCGACGTCGGCGGCGGCGGACTGTTCGTACGACTGGACGAGGGCGCCGGCGCCGCCGACGGAGAGGACCAGGAAGGCCACGCCGACGGCGACGGCCGCGCCGGTCAGCACGAGCTGGCGCAGCTGGGCCCGGAAGTCCTTGACGGTGAAGGCGAACAGTGACGACGACATGCCCTCCACGCTAGGAGGGGGAGGCGGTCGGGCACGGCCCCACCAGGCACGATTCGGGGTCATCCCGGAGTGGTCACCTGGCGGGGCCCGCCGTACCTCTCGGGGATGACCCCGGGGATGACCCCCGATGGGACGGCCCAGGTCGGAGGCCCCGGTCGGAGGTCCCCGTCGGAGGTCCCCGGCGGAGGTCCAGGTCGGAGGTCCCCGGCGGAGGCCCAGGCCGGAGGTCCCGGTCGGAGGGGCCCCCGTCCGAGGCCCCGCCCCGGCATCCGGCCGGCAAAATCTAAAGCAAGCACGCTTGATTGTTTCTGGTGCCGCTGCCATGCTCCTCGCGAAGGCCCGTGAACGCCCGTCCCCGAGGGGAGCGCACCGTGTCCGACCCCGTCGTCGTCCTCGACGACCTGCGCGGCGAGAGTGAAGAACTCGATCTGCTCGTAGGTGAGTTGAGTGAGGAGCAGTGGGCTGCGCCGACCCCCGCGCCCGGCTGGACCATCGCGCACCAGATCGCGCACCTCGCGTGGACCGACCGGGCCGCCCTGCTCGCCGCCACCGACGCGGAGGCGTTCGCCGTCGAGACCGAGAAGGCGCTCGCGGCGCCGGACCGCTTCGTGGACGAGGGCGCGGAGGAGGGCGCGAAGCTGCCGCCCGCCCTGCTCCTCGCCCGCTGGCGCGAAGGCCGCGCACTCCTCGCGGAAGCCCTGGGCGCGGTCGAACCCGGCGCGCGTTTCCCCTGGTACGGGCCCCCGATGAGCGCTCCCGCGATGGCGACGGCCCGGCTGATGGAGACCTGGGCGCACGGCCAGGACGTCGCCGACGCCCTCGGGGTCACCCGGACGCCCACGGCCCGGCTCCGGCACGTCGCCTGGATCGGCGTACGGGCTCGCGACTACGCCTATCTCGTACGGGGCGTCCCGGCGCCCGCCGAGCCGTTCCGTGTCGAACTGACCGCGCCCGGCGGCGAGTCGTGGACGTACGGTCCCGAGGGCGCGCCGCAGCGGATCACCGGGCCCGCACTCGACTTCTGCCTCCTCGTGACCCAGCGCGTCCACCGCGAGGACACGGCCCTGGTCGCCGAGGGCGCCGAGGCGGAGCGGTGGCTCGGCATCGCCCAGGCGTTCGCGGGACCGGCCGGTGACGGCCGCGCTCCCAGGGGGGTCTAGTGGTGCTGTGTATCGGAAACGCCTCCGGCTTCTACGGTGACCGCTTCGACGCCGTGCGCGAGATGCTCACCGGCGGCGAGCTCGACGTCCTCACCGGCGACTACCTGGCCGAACTGACCATGCTCATCCTCGGCCGCGATCAGCTCAAGGACCCGTCGGCCGGGTACGCGAGGACGTTTCTGCGGCAGATGGAGGAGGGCCTCGGGCTCGCCCACGACCGGGGCGTGAGGATCGTCGCCAACGCCGGAGGCCTGAACCCCGCCGGGCTCGCCGAAGCCCTCCGCGCCCTCGCCGCCAAGCTCGGCCTGCCGACGCGGATCGCGCACGTCGAGGGCGACCGGCTGCCGGCCACGGACGGAGTCCTGACCGCGAACGCCTACCTCGGCGGCGCCGGCATCGCCGCCTGCCTCGCGGCCGGCGCGGACGTCGTCGTCACCGGCCGCGTCACCGACGCCGCGCTCGTCACCGGGCCCGCGCAGTGGCGGTTCGGCTGGGGGCCGGAGGAGTACGACAAGCTCGCGGGCGCGGTCGTCGCCGGGCACGTCCTGGAGTGCGGCACCCAGGCCACCGGCGGCAACTACGCCTTCTTCGCCCGCCACGACCCCGCGCTCTTCCGCCGCCCCGGCTTCCCGCTCGCCGAACTCCACGCCGACGGCAGCGCCGTCATCACCAAGCACCCCGGCACCGGCGGCCTCGTCGACGTCGGCACGGTCACGGCACAGCTCCTGTACGAGACGGCCGGCGCCCGCTACCCCGGCCCCGACGTGACCGCCCGCCTCGACTCCGTACGCCTCACCCAGGAGGGCCCCGACCGGGTCAGGATCGACGGGGTGCGCGGCGAGGCCCCGCCGCCCACGCTGAAGGCCGGGTCCTGCCGTCTCGGCGGCTTCCGCAACGAGGTCGTCTTCGTCCTCACCGGCCTCGACATCGAGGCCAAGGCCGCGCTGATCCGGACCCAGATCGAGGACGCCCTGACCGGCGAAGGCCCGGAGCGGGCCCACGGCGCCCCCGCCGCGCCGCGCCCCGCCGAGGTCCGCTGGGAGCTCGCCCGCACCGACCACCCCGACGCCGCCACCGAGGAGACCGCCAGCGCCCTGCTCCGGCTCGTCGTCCGCGACCCGGCGCCGGAGCCGGTGGGACGGGCCCTGACCGGGGCCGCCATCGAGCTGGCGCTCGCGAGCTACCCGGGCTTCCACGTCACGGCCCCGCCCGGAAAGGGCGCCCCCTACGGGGTGTTCGAGACGGTGTACGTGCCGGCCGCCGAGGTCCCGCACACGGCGGTGCTGCCCGACGGGACCCGCAGGAGCATCGCCGTACCGGCGCGGACGCTCGACCTGGAACCCGTACCCGACCCGGAGCTTCCGCCGCCGTACCCCCAGGGGGAGACCCGGTCGGTGCCGCTCGGGCGGATCGCCGGGGCCCGCAGCGGCGACAAGGGCGGGGACGCGAACGTCGGGGTGTGGGTGCGCACGGACGAGGAGTGGCGGTGGCTCGTCCACGCCCTCACCGTCGACCACTTCCGCGAACTCCTCCCGGAGACCGCCGACGCGGAGGTCGTCCGGCACGTCCTCCCCAACCTCCGCGCGGTCAACTTCACGATCGCCGGAATCCTCGGCGAGGGCGTCGCCTCCCAGGCCCGCTTCGACCCCCAGGCCAAGGCCCTCGGCGAGTGGCTCCGCGCCCGCCGCACCGACGTACCGGAGGAACTCCTGGTGGACCGACTGGAGGAACAGCAGTGACCGTCCTCGCCTCCGCCCTCGACACCGGCGGACCCGACTACGCGGCGGCCCGCGCCGCGATGCTCGACAAGCTCGCCGCGCTCGACGCCGAGCACGCCAAGGCCCTCGCGGGCGGCGGCGAGAAGTACACCGAGCGGCACCGGAAGCGCGGGAAGCTGCTGGCCCGGGAGCGGATCGAACTGCTCGTGGACCGGGACTCGCCGTTCCTCGAGCTGTCCCCGCTCGCCGCCTGGGGCAGCGACTACGCCGTGGGGGCCTCCCTGATCACCGGCATCGGGGTCGTCGAGGGCGTCGAGTGCCTGATCACCGCCAACGACCCGACCGTGCGCGGCGGAGCCTCCAACCCGTGGACCCTGAAGAAGGCCCTGCGGGCCAACGAGATCGCGTTCGCCAACCGGCTGCCCGTGATCTCCCTCGTGGAGTCCGGCGGCGCCGACCTGCCCTCGCAGAAGGAGATCTTCATCCCGGGCGGCGCGCTCTTCCGCGACCTCACCCGCCTCTCCGCCGCCGGCATCCCGACGGTCGCCGTCGTCTTCGGCAACTCGACGGCCGGAGGCGCGTACGTCCCCGGCATGTCCGACCACACCGTCATGATCAAGGAGCAGTCGAAGGTCTTCCTCGGCGGACCGCCGCTCGTGAAGATGGCGACGGGCGAGGAGAGCGACGACGAGTCGCTCGGCGGCGCCGAGATGCACGCCCGTACCTCCGGTCTCGCCGACCACTACGCCGTCGACGAGCCCGACGCGATCCGCCAGGCCCGCCGGATCGTCGCCCGCCTCAACCACCGCAAGCGGCACGCCGATCCGGGCCCGGCCGAGCCCCCGAAGTACGACGGGGACGAGCTCCTCGGCATCGTCCCCGGGGACCTCAAGACGCCCTTCGACCCGCGCGAGGTGATCGCCCGGATCGTCGACGGCTCCGACTTCGACGAGTTCAAGCCGCTGTACGGGACCTCCCTCACCACCGGCTGGGCGCGCCTCCACGGCTACCCGGTCGGCGTGATCGCCAACGCGCAGGGCGTCCTGTTCTCCGCCGAGTCGCAGAAGGCGGCCCAGTTCATCCAGCTCGCCAACCAGCGCGACATCCCGCTCGTCTTCCTCCACAACACCACCGGCTACATGGTCGGCAAGGAGTACGAGCAGGGCGGCATCATCAAGCACGGCGCGATGATGATCAACGCGGTGTCGAACTCCCGCGTCCCCCACCTCTCCGTCCTCATGGGCGCCTCCTACGGCGCCGGCCACTACGGCATGTGCGGCCGGGCCTACGACCCCCGCTTCCTGTTCGCCTGGCCGAGCGCCAAGTCCGCCGTCATGGGCCCGCAGCAGCTCGCCGGCGTCCTCTCGATCGTCGCGCGGGCCTCCGCCGCCGCGAAGGGGCAGCCGTACGACGACGAGGCCGACGCCGGGCTCCGCGCGCTCGTCGAGGCACAGATCGAGTCCGAGTCCCTGCCGATGTTCCTCTCCGGACGGCTCTACGACGACGGGGTCATCGACCCCCGCGACACCCGCACGGTCCTCGGGCTGTGCCTCTCCGCGATCCACACGGCACCGGTCGAGGGCGCGCGCGGCGGCTTCGGCGTCTTCCGAATGTGAGGCACTGATGATTTCGACCGTACTGGTCGCCAACCGGGGCGAGATCGCCTGCCGCGTCTTCCGCACCTGCCGTGAGCTCGGCATCTCCACCGTCGCCGTCCACTCCGACGCGGACGCCGACGCCCTCCACGTCCGCGAGGCCGACGCGGCCGTACGACTGCCGGGGGCCGCGCCCTCGGAGACGTACCTGCGCGGCGACCTCGTCGTGAAGGCGGCGCTCGCGGCGGGCGCCGACGCCGTCCACCCCGGCTACGGCTTCCTCTCCGAGAACGCCGACTTCGCGCGGGCCGTCACCGACGCCGGCCTGCTCTGGATCGGCCCGCCGCCGGCGGCGATCGAGGCGATGGCGTCCAAGACCCGCGCGAAGGAACTCCTCGGCATCGCCCCCCTCCGCCCGGAGGACGTCACCGCCGCCGACCTGCCCGTCCTCGTCAAGGCGGCGGCGGGCGGCGGCGGCCGGGGCATGCGGATCGTGCGGGAACTCGCCGCACTCCCCGACGCGTTGCGGGCCGCGTCCGCCGAGGCCGTGAGCGCCTTCGGCGACGGCGAGGTCTTCGTCGAGCCGTACGTCGAGAACGGCCGCCACATCGAGGTCCAGCTCCTCTGCGACGCCCACGGCACCGTCTGGGCGCTCGGCACCCGCGACTGCTCCCTCCAGCGCCGCCACCAGAAGGTCATCGAGGAGGCCCCGGCGCCCGGCCTGCCCGCCGCCCTCGAAGCCTCCCTCCTCGACACGGCCGTCCGCGCGGCCAAGGCCGTCGGCTACACCGGAGCCGGCACCGTCGAATTCCTCGTCGCGGAAGGCCGCGCCCACTTCCTGGAGATGAACACCCGCCTCCAGGTCGAGCACCCCGTCACCGAGGAGATCCACGGCGTCGACCTCGTCGCCCTCCAGCTCGCCGTCGCCGAAGGCCACGCCCTGCCGCCCGAGCCCCCGGCCCCCCACGGCCACGCCATCGAGGCCCGCCTCTACGCCGAGGACCCGGCCCGCGCCTGGGCCCCCCAGACCGGCACCCTGCACCGCTTCGAGGTCCCGACCGAGGGCCGGGGCGGCGTCCGCGTCCGCGTCGACACCGGATTCGCCTCAGGCGACACCATCGGCGTCCACTACGACCCGATGCTCGCCAAGGTCATCGTCCACGCCCCCACCCGCGCCGAGGCCGCCCGCAAACTCGCCCACACCCTGGAGCGCGCCCGCGTGCACGGCCCCGTCACCAACCGGGCCCTCCTCGTCGCCTCCCTCCGCCACCCCGAGCACACCTCCCCGGCCGCCCTCGACACCGGCTTCTACGACCGCAACCTGCCCGCCCTCACCACCGCCCCCGACGGCGAGCGGTACGCGGCCGTCGCCGCCGCCCTCGCCGAAGCCGCCGCCAACAGGGGCCGTTTCGGAGGCGGTTGGCGCAATCTGCGCTCCCAGGACGAGGCGAGGACGTACGGCGAGCACGAGGTCCGCTACCGGCCCACCAGGGACGGCGGCTTCGAGGTGACAGCCCCCGACGGCGTACGGGTGGTGTCGGCGGCCCCCGATCGCGTACGGCTCGAAGTCGCCGGAGTCGTACGGGACTTCACCGTCGACGCGTACGACGACGGCACCGTCCACTGCGGCCCCCACCGCCTCGCCCCCCGCCCCCGCTTCACCGACACCGCCGGGCAGACCGCCCCCGGCTCCCTGCTCGCCCCCATGCCCGGCACCGTCGTGCGGGTCGCGGACGGCCTCGCCGTCGGCGACCGGGTCACCGCCGGACAGCCACTGCTCTGGCTGGAGGCCATGAAGATGGAGCACCGCGTCACCGCTCCCGCCTCCGGCACGCTCACCGCGCTCCACGCCGCCCCCGGCCGCCAGGTCGAGGTCGGCGCCCTGCTCGCCGTCGTACAGACCGAAGAACGGCCCGTCGCACCGACCGAAGAACGGCCTGCCGCACCGACCGAAGCAACGGAGGAACACCCCGTATGAGCACCGACATCGAGCCCCAGGAACACACCGAACTCCGGGCCGCCGTCGCCGCCCTCGGCCGCCGCCACGGCCCCGGCTTCGACCGGGCCGCACTGTGGGCCGAGGCCGGGAAGCTCGGCTACCTCGGCGTGAACCTGCCCGAGGAGTACGGCGGCGGGGGCGGCGGCATCGCCGAACTCTCCCTCGTCCTGGAAGAGGCCGGCGCCGCCGGGGCACCGCTCCTGATGATGGTCGTCTCGCCCGCCATCTGCGGCACCGTGATCGCCCGCTTCGGCACCGAGGAACAGAAGCGGGCCTGGCTCCCGGGCCTCGCCGACGGGTCCAAGACCATGGCCTTCGGCATCACCGAACCCGACGCGGGCTCCAACTCGCACCGCATCACCACCACCGCCACCCGCACCGAGGACGGCTGGGTCCTGAACGGCCGCAAGGTCTTCGTCTCCGGCGTCGACATCGCCGACGCCACCCTCATCGTCGGCCGCACCTCCGACGCCCGCACGGGCAACCTCAAGCCCTGCCTCTTCGTCGTCCCGCGCGACGCCCCCGGCTTCGGCCGCCGCCACATCGAGATGGAACTCGCCGCCGACGAGAAGCAGTTCGAGCTCACTCTCGACGACGTCCACCTCCCCGCCGACGCCCTCGTCGGCGACGAGGACGCCGGTCTCCTCCAGCTCTTCGCCGGCCTCAACCCCGAGCGGATCATGACCGCAGCCTTCGCGATCGGCATGGGCCGCCACGCCCTCGAAAAGGCCGTCACCTACGCGAAGGAGCGCCAGGTCTGGAAGGCCCCCATCGGCTCCCACCAGGCCATCGCCCACCCCCTCGCCCAGGCCCACATCGAGCTCGAACTCGCCCGCCTCATGATGCAGAAGGCCGCCAGGCTCTACGACGCCGGCGACGACCTCGGCGCCGGCGAGGCCGCCAACATGGCCAAGTACGCCGCCGCCGAAGCCTGCGTCCGCGCCGTCGACACCGCCGTCCACACCCTCGGCGGCAACGGCCTCACCAAGGAGTTCGGCCTCGCCCGCCTCGTCACCGCCGCCCGCGTCGCCCGCATCGCCCCCGTCAGCCGCGAAATGATCCTCAACTTCGTCTCCACCCACTCCCTGGGCCTCCCGAAGTCCTACTGACCCCGGACCCGGGCGAGCGGATCACGAGGTCAGCGGGCGTCCTCGTCGGTCCCCGTCGGGCACCAGCCGTCGCCGTCCCCCATCGCCACGACCTCGCCGACCCAGCGCAGCGCCTCGGCCGCGAAGTCGACGCGGCCGACGTCGTGATGGGCGGCGACGAAGCGGAGGGCGGGCTTCTTGTCCTTCCAGTACTGATGGCGGGGGGACGCGTGTCCAACAGGCGTGGCAGAGGTGGTACTCGGAGCGCGGGATCGTGCCCGTCACGATCCGTGAGGTGTCGCAGTCGTAGCCGGCGGCGGCGAAGGCCTCGAACACGGCGTCGTGCAGGGGGGTGCCTGTGACGCGCACGAGGTCGTTGTCCGTCTGGGACTTGATGCCCTCGGCCTCGACCTCGGTGTGCAGGGTGAGGAGGGCACCCTCAAGGGCCCGCCCGCCGATCTCCGACACGCAGCGTCTACGTGTCGAGCCACCGCCTGGGGAAGTCCAGGTGGTAGTCGACCCGCTCGCGGTCGTCCACGGCCTTCTCCGGCAGGGCGCGGACCTCGTCGATCCACTGGCGGACGTTCGCCTCGAAGTCGACGTGGCCGACTTCGTGGTGGGCGGCGACGTAGCGCAGGGCGGGGGGCTTCTGCCACCAGTCCTTCTGCGTCAGGCCGGCCTTGCGGAGGTAGATCTCGGCGCCGACCGCGTTGGAGTGGAAGTAGAGCTCCATGTTCTGGGGGCGGTCCGACCCGTGGACGGCAAGGGAGTCGACGAGCCGGAAGGCCTGCCGCATGTAGAGGATCTCGCGCTCGGTGCGCGGGATGAAGTCGTCGTCGACCTGTGCGCTCCGGCAGGTGTACCCGGCGGCGGCGAACGCGTCGAGGACCGTCTCGTGCAGCGGTGTCGCGGTGATGCGGACCGGGTCGCTGTCCGTCCGGTCCTCGATCCCGTCGGCGTCGACCTCGGTGTACAGCGCCAGCCGCATCCCGTCGAGCGGCGTCCCCCGCACCTCGGAGACCGGCGTCTCCCACCGCAGCCTGTACCGCAGCGGCACCCGCACCTCCTGTCCCTTCGGGACGGTGAAGAGCTCGGTCACGATGAAGTGCGCGATGGTGTCGCCCGACTCCGTGTCGACGTCCTCGTCCTTCCCGACCGCCCGCGAGGCGTTGGCCACGAACCGCGCGTTGACCCTCCGCACCCGCACGTCCCGGTCCAGCGCGCGCAGCACCACCTCGCCCTTCAGCAGGCCTCCCGGTGTCACCGCCTCATCGGGTATCACGGTGTCGACCTCCAGCGGGATCCCGCCGCTTCCCTTACCGCTGCCGAGCAGCCGCTTGAAAACCATGCGCGCAGGCTAGGCCCTTTCCAGGTCTCAACTCGGCGAATCCCGCCTCCGATTGTGAAGACCGCGTATACGATCCCCCCATTTCGTTCACGATTCACCGACTTGAGCCAGGGAAGAGACGCGCGTGTACCAGCAGCCGAACCCGTACCAGTCGCCGCCGCAGTGGGTGCCGCCCCGTCGCTGGTGGCAGCATCCCGCGCTGGTGATCACGCTGTTGGTGCTGTTCCCGCCGGGGGGTATAGCGCTGGCGTGGCTGAGCCGGTGGAGCGGGCGGACGAAGATCGTGGCGACGGTGCTGGCGGCGCTGTGGTTCGTGATCGCGCTGGCCGTGGACGACCCGGAGAAGGGCGGTACGGACGACCCGAAGCCGACCACGACGGCGACGGCCTCCATCGACCCGACGCCGACGCCGACGCCGACGCCGACCGAGCCGAGCCCGACGCCCACCACGCCGGAACCGAGCCCGACCACCGAGCCGCCCACCCCGGAGCCGACCAGCGCCCCGCCCCGGACGCCCACCCCCACCCCCACGCCCACGCCGGAGCCCACCCGCACGCCGGCGCCGAAGCCGACGACGCGGGCGCCGGAGCCGGAGCCCGTGCGGACCACCGAGGACGCGTCCGAGTCGGTCTACTACCGCAACTGCACCGCGGTCCGTGCCGCCGGGGCGGCGCCGATCCATCGGGGGGAGCCCGGGTATGGGAGTCATCTGGACCGGGACGGCGACGGGGTGGCCTGCGAGGGCTGAGCCCCTCGGGGGGCCTGAGGAAAACCATGCAGGCATGCTTGATTGTTTTTTAGGGGGCTGACAGGGTCTCCCCAAGTGCCGCTCGCGGCGGCGATCCTGGCGATCACCTTTCACCTCTCCTGGGGGTCAACGCATGGTGTTCCACAGCGAGTACGAGGCCGTTCCCACGCTCTCCCTGCCCATCCACGACGCCGTGCTCGGCCGGGCGGCCGAGTTCGGGGACACCCCGGCCCTGGTCGACGGGGCCGGGGAGTTCACGCTCACGTACGGGCAGGTCGACGCGTTTCACCGGCGGGTCGCCGCGGGGCTGGCGGAGGCGGGGGTGCGGAAGGGGGACGTGCTGGCGTTGCACAGCCCCAACACGGTGCTGTTCCCGGTGGCGTTCTACGCGGCCACGCGCGCGGGTGCGGCGGTGACGACCGTCCACCCGCTGGCGACGCCGGAGGAGTTCGCCAAGCAGCTGAGGGACTCGGCGGCGCGGTGGATCGTGACCGTGTCGCCGCTGCTCGCCGCCGCGCGGGCGGCGGCCGAACTCGCGGGCGGCATCCGGGAGATATTCGTCTGCGACCAGGCGCCCGAGGGGGAGGGCGTCCGGTCGCTCCAGGCCTTCCTCGGCTCCACCGGGCCCGTCCCGGAGCACGTGACCGACCCCGACGAGGACGTCGCGGCCCTGCCGTACTCCTCAGGGACCACCGGTGTCCCGAAGGGCGTGATGCTGACGCACACGTCCATCGCGACGAACCTGGCGCAGCTGGAGCCGCTGATCCCGATGGGGCCGGGGGACCGCATCCTGGCGATCCTGCCCTTCTTTCACATCTACGGCCTCACGGCTCTGATGAACGCCCCGCTGCGGAAGGGCGCCACCGTCGTCGTACTGCCCCGGTTCGAGCTGGACACGTTCCTCGGGGCGATCCAGAAGCACCGGATCAACGGGCTGTACGTGGCGCCGCCGATCGTCCTGGCGCTGGCGAAGCACCCGGCGGTCGCGGAGTACGACCTGTCGTCGCTGGAGTACATCGTGAGCGCGGCGGCGCCGCTGGACGCGGCGCTCGCGGAGGCGTGCTCGGCGCGGCTCGGGCTGCCGCCGGTGCGGCAGGCGTACGGGATGACGGAGCTGTCGCCGGGGACGCACGTGGTGCCGCTGGACGCCGAGAACCCCCCGCCCGGGACCGTGGGGCGGCTGCTGCCGTCGACCGAGATGCGGATCCTGTCGCTGGAGGACCCGGCGAAGGACGCGGCGCCGGGCGAGGAGGGCGAGGTGGCGATCCGGGGGCCGCAGGTGATGAAGGGCTACCTGGGGCGGCCGGAGGCGACCGCCGAGATGATCGACGCGGACGGGTGGGTGCACACCGGGGACATCGGCCGCGTGGACGAGGACGGCTGGCTGTTCGTCGTCGACCGGGTGAAGGAGCTCATCAAGTACAAGGGCTTCCAGGTCGCCCCGGCCGAGCTGGAGGCGCTGCTGCTCACCCACGAGGGCATCGCCGACGCGGCCGTCATCGGCGTGACGGACGCCGAGGGCACGGAGATCCCGAAGGCCTTCGTCGTACGCCAGCCGGCGGCGGCCGGACTCACCGCCGACGAGGTCATCGCCCATGTGGCCGCCCGGGTCTCCCCGTACAAGAAGGTCCGCGCCGTGGAGTTCGTCGACACCGTCCCCCGGGCAGCGTCCGGGAAGATCCTCCGAAGGGAACTGAGGGACCGCGCATGACCCTGCCCACCCTGTCTCTGATCGACGTCACCGAGGAACGGGGCATCACCACCCTCGCCCTGGACTCGCCCGACACCCGCAACGCCCTGTCCGCGCCGCTCGTCGCCGAACTCTCCGACGCGCTGACCGCCTGCGGCAAGGACCCGGCCGTCCGCGCGGTCGTCCTCACCCACACCGGCGGCACGTTCAGCGCGGGCGCGGACCTGAAGGCGCCGCCGAGCCCGTACGCCTTCGTCGACCTGCTCCGGCAGATCGTCGAGCTGCCGAAACCCGTCGTCGCCCACGTCACGGCGGGCAGCCACACCCGGGCCGGCGGACTCGGCCTGCTCGGGGCGGCCGACATCGTGCTGGCGGGGGAGGGGGCGGACTTCGCCCTCACGGAGGTACGGATAGGGGTCGCGCCGGCCGTCATCTCGCTCACCCTGCTGCCGCGCCTCGAACCCCGTGCCGCCGCTCGCCACTACCTCACCGGGGAGCGCTTCGGCGTGCCCGAGGCGATCGCCATGGGCCTGGTGACGGCCGGCGACGAGGACCTCGGAACGATCCTCGACGCCCTGCGCGCCGGCTCTCCGCAGGGCCTGCGGGAGGCGAAACGACTGGTCACCGCTAGAGTCCTGGAAACCTTCGAACGCGACGCGGAGGACCTGGTCCGGAGATCGGCCACGCTCTTCGCCTCCGCCGAGGCACGCGAAGGGATGACGGCCTTCCTCGAACGACGGGACCCCGCATGGCGGCTGTGACCGCACCCAAGCCGGACCGCGACCGCGAGCCCGCCACGCCCGCCACGCCCGCCAAGGCGGACCGGAACCCCAAGCAGGACAGGAGCCGCGCCACCCGGCAGCGGCTCCTGGAAGCCGCGGTGGCCTGTCTGGCCGAGCGCGGCTGGGCGGGGTCCACGGTCGGCGTCGTCGCGGAACGGGCCGGCGTCTCGCGCGGCGCGGCCCAGCACCACTTCCCGACCCGCGAGGACCTGTTCACGGCCGCCGTCGAGTACGTCGCCGAGGAACGGTCCCAGGCGCTGCGCTCCCTGCCGTCCCGCGACCGCAAGGAGGCCGTCGCCGCCCTCGTCGACCTCTACACCGGGCCGCTCTTCCGCGCCGCGCTCCACCTCTGGGTCGCCGCCACCGACGAGGAGCAGCTCCGCGAGCGCGTCACCGACCTGGAGGCCCGCGTCGGCCGCGAGTCGCACCGCATCGCGGTCGAGGTGCTCGGCGCGGACGAGTCACGCCCCGGCGTCCGCGAGACCGTCCAGGGCCTCCTCGACATGGCCCGCGGCCTCGGCCTCGCCACCCTCCTCACCGACGACCGCGCCCGCCGGGAACGCGTGGTCTCCCAGTGGGCGCGGCTCGTCGAGGAGGCACTGACCCCCTAGGGGGTGTCTTGTCGATCAGGCCGGGCTCGCGGCGTCTGGCACCGCGCCTCGCCGCGTTGTCGTCGGTCCACAACGCTCCGCGTTGCCTCCCTCCTCCGCCTTGCGATGCACGGCACCAGACGCCGCTCCCTGATCCGGCCTGATCGACAAGACACCCCCTAGGCGTGTCAGACGCCCGGGATCGCGCGGGCGCGGAAGGCGTCGCGTACGGCGTCGGCGGCGGCGGTGCCGTACATCTTGCGCGCGGTGGCGATCGTGGTGAGGGCGGCGTCGCGGAAGCTGGTGTCGGCGGCGAAGCCGAACTGGGCGTTCACGATGATCCGGTCGGCCGTACGGGCGCCGAGCTTGCCGCGGATGTCGAAGAGGGCCCGCGACCAGATCTCGCCGTCGGCGTGCACCTCGCCCTCGATGTCCGCGTACGTCTTGGTGCCGTCGACGCGGCGCAGGCAGTGCGGGGCCGCGCTGTAGCCGGTCGAGTCCCAGTCGGCCACGCAGGCCTGGTCGGCCTTCATCGGCCAGCCGTACTTCGTGACGGCGTGGGTGCCGACGGCCACCGCGAGGTAGTCGCCGAACGCCTCGCCGATCGCGCCGGCCTCGGGGGAGCTGCCGAAGCCGGGGACCTGGGCGTCGTGCACGGCGTGGCCGTACTCGTGGACGATCACCTCGGCGTCCTCGGCGTCGTCCACCCCGCCCTTGCCGAAGCGGATCTCGTCCTTCTTGTCGGTGAAGAAGGAGTTGTCGGCGCCCCACTGGTTGAGCCGGACCGGCTGGACGCGGTCGTTGGCGCCGGGCAGTTCGGTGCCGAAGCCGAGGCCCTGCAGGTACTCCTGCGCCTCGTTGACCCAGAAGTACGCCATGACCTGCTCGAACCCGTCCTCCGAGCGGTCGAAGGAGGCGGCGTCGGCGGCCTTCGCCGGCTTGCCGGTCTCGGAGCGGACGGCCGCCCACTTGCCGGACAGGCCGCCGCTCGCGTCGAGGTTGCGCAGCACGACGGAGGCGTACGCGGAGGCGGGGACGTCGCTCGCCGCGTCCTTGTGGTCGGCGAGGGACTGGTCGCCCGTGGACTGCACCGGGTTCACCATGAAGACGCGGGCCGCCGGCGCGGCGGCGGCGGAGGCCCCGGCGGACGGGAGCAGCGCCGCGGTGGCGGCGGCCACGGTGACGGCGGCCGCGGCGGCCAGGCCACGAGAGGTGCGGCGGGTCATGGACATCCTCCTGCGATGGGATGCTGCGACGGGAAGCTTGGCGTGTACTCAACACGCAGTGGCGGCGATCTTCGCGTACCCCCACCGTTTTGAACAGCCCCCGGACCGCGCCCCGGCCCTCCGAGCCACCCCGGGACCACCCGCCCCCGCCCTCCGGACGGCCCCCGGGACCACCCGCCCCGGTACGTGAGCCGCACCACTGCCACTTCCGCCCGCCCGCAGTACCCTGGTCGCATGCCTACGCTCGTACGCCGCCGTCACGTGGACTTCGTCCGCGTCACGAGCATGAGCTGTCGCCGCTCCGCCTGACCCTTCCGGGGCACCACACACCCCCCGGCGGGTCCCTCGATCGAGCCCCAAGCCGACCGGCACCCGTGGCCCCCGCACCACCCCTCGCGGCCGCCCCGGGCACCCGTACACCCCGCGGATGCGCACATGACGAACAGCTCGTACCCCTCCCAGCTCCCCATCGTCGACCTCTCGGCCGCCGACCGGAGCCCGCAGGCGCGCAGGCTCCTGCACGCGCAGCTCCACTCGGCCGCCCACGACGTGGGGTTCTTCCAGCTCATCGGGCACGGGATCACCGAAGCCGAGACACGGGCCCTCACCTCCGCCATGCACGCCTTCTTCGCACTGCCCGAAGCGGACCGGCTCGCCCTCGACAACATCAACTCACCGCACTTCCGCGGCTACACCCGCATCGGCGACGAGCGCACCGCCGGCGCCCGCGACTGGCGCGACCAGCTCGACATCGGCGCCGAGCGCCCCGTGCACGTCCCCGCCCCCTGGGAAGCCCCCTACTGGTGGCTCGAAGGCCCCAACCAGTGGCCCGCCGTGCTCCCCGAACTCCGCACCGCCGCCCTGCACTGGATCGACCGCCTCAGCGGCGTCGCCGAGCGGCTCCTGCACGAACTGCTCGCCTCCATCGGCGCGCCCGAGGACTTCTACGACGACATCTTCGGACCCCGCGCCCACCCGCACCTCAAGCTCGTCCGCTACCCCGGCAGCAGCGGCGAGGGCGACGACCAGGGCGTCGGCGCGCACAAGGACTACGGCTTCCTCACCCTGCTGCTCCAGGACCAGGTCGGCGGCCTCCAGGTCCAGCGCGAGGACGGGAACTTCCACGACGTGCCGCCGCTCCCCGGCGCCTTCGTCGTCAACCTCGGCGAACTCCTCGAAGTGGCCACGAACGGCTACCTCGTCGCCACCAACCACCGGGTGGTCTCCCCGCCCGGCGCCACCGAGCGCTACTCCGTGCCGTTCTTCTACAACCCGCGGCTCGACGCCCGCATCGCCCCGCTGGACTTCCCGTACGCGGACCGCGCCCCGGGCGTCACCGCCGACCCGGCGAACCCCCTGTTCGCCGAGTACGGCCGCAACGAACTGAAGGGCAAGCTCCGCGCCCACCCGCTGGTGGCGGCCCGCCACCACGCGGAGCTCCTCCTGCACCCGGAGGCACAGCCGGCCCAGCTCGTCTAGCCAGGGCCTAGCCGACGATGTCCGCGAACCCCTCGATCTCGCGCGGGTCCCGCTGGCCGGGACCCACATAGCGGGCCGAGGGGCGGACCAGGCGCCCGGTGCGCTTCTGCTCCAGGATGTGCGCCGACCAGCCGGCCGTACGGGCGCAGCTGAACATCGAGGTGAACATGTGCGCGGGGACCTCGGCGAAGTCGAGGACGATGGCCGCCCAGAACTCCACGTTCGTCGCCAGGATGCGGTCCGGGCGGCGGTTGTGCAGCTCGTCGAGGGCGGCCTTCTCGAGCGCGGCGGCCACCTCGTAGCGCGGGGCGTCCAGCTCCTTGGCCGTACGGCGCAGCACGCGCGCGCGGGGGTCCTCGGCGCGGTAGACGCGGTGCCCGAAGCCCATCAGACGCTCGCCCTTGTCGAGGGCCTGCTTCACGTACGCCGTCGCGTCGCCGGTCCGCTCGATCTCCTCGATCATGCCGAGGACGCGGGAGGGCGCGCCGCCGTGCAGCGGCCCGGACATGGCGCCCACCGCGCCGGAGAGCGCCGCGGCGACGTCCGCGCCGGTGGAGGCGATGACGCGGGCGGTGAACGTGGACGCGTTCATGCCGTGCTCGGCGGCCGAGGTCCAGTACGCGTCGACGGCCTTGACGTGCTTCGGGTCCGGCTCGCCGCGCCAGCGGATCATGAACCGCTCGACGACCGACTGCGCCTTGTCGATCTCGCTCTGCGGCACCATCGGCATGCCCTGGCCGCGCGCGGACTGGGCGACGTACGACAGCGCCATCACGGCCGCGCGGGCGAGGTCGTCGCGGGCTTGCTCGGCGGAGATGTCGAGGAGCGGTTTGAGGCCCCAGACGGGCGCGAGCATCGCCAGCGCGGACTGCACGTCGACCCGGATGTCACCGGAGTGCACCGGGATCGGGAACGGCTCGGCGGCCGGCAGGCCGGGGTTGAACGCGCCGTCGACGAGCAGGCCCCAGACGTTGCCGAACGAGACGTGACCGACGAGGTCCTCGATGTCGACACCTCGGTAGCGGAGGGCGCCGCCCTCCTTGTCGGGTTCGGCGATCTCCGTCTCGAACGCGACGACTCCCTCGAGCCCGGGTACGAAGTCGGACATCAGGCGGCTCCTCTAATCGATGATCGATCAAGCGTGCGATCGATGGGGGGAATCAACAGTCATCCAGCGGAAGAGTCTGTACGGTTTCGATGATGCGGGGAAAGGTGACATCCGGCACACTGCGCCGACCCGGCGACAAAGGATTGGTCCCACGCCGTGCCGGGCAGACTCGGCCCCTGCGGCAGGATGACCCTGTGACCGACGCCCTGGACCCCGCCGACATGCGCGAGCAGTACCGCACCACGGAGCTCCTCGCGGCCGACCTCGCACCCGAACCGATCGACCAGTTCGGCCGCTGGTTCAAGGAGACCGCCGCGAACCCGGCGATCCACGAGCCCAACGCGATGATCGTCTCCACCGCGACCCCCGAAGGACGCCCGTCCTCCCGGACGGTCCTCCTCAAGCACTACGACGAGGCCGGCTTCGTCTTCTTCACCAACTACGGCTCCCGCAAGGGCCAGGAGCTCGCGGCCAACCCCCACGTCTCCCTGCTCTTCCCCTGGCACCCGCTCGCCCGCCAGGTCATCGTGACCGGCCGCGCCGTCCACACCGGCCGCGACGAGACCGTCGCCTACTTCCGCACCCGCCCCCACGGCTCCCAACTCGGCGCCTGGGCCAGCCCCCAGTCCACCGTCATCCCCTCCCGCGCCGATCTCCTCGCCCGCTACGACGAACTCGCCGCCCGCTACCCCGACCCCGAACAAGTCCCCGTCCCCCCCGACTGGGGCGGCATCCGCGTCATCCCCGACACCGTCGAGTTCTGGCAAGGCCACGAAAACCGCCTCCACGACCGCCTCCGCTACACCCGCCACGGCGAAACCTGGACCGTCGACCGCCTCGCACCCTGACGGAAGGGTCCTGACGGGAAGGGTCCGGCGGGAGCTCCGGAAACGCAGACGACCGTGAGTCTGGTCCTGTCCGCCTAGGTTCGGACAGGAGCCGGCCGGACTTACCGGCGACTCACGGTCGGGTGACTGCGTTGTTCTTCGGCAGTTCGGCCTGCCGAGGTGCACAGAGTGCGACGGCAGGCCTTAGCCCGCAGTCACCTCGCTGGTCCGGTAAGAAATCACTTCCGGATCACCTCCTTTCATGCGTGGCTCACACGTTACGAACGCCGGGTGGAGAGCTCAACCGATTTATCCGGTGGGTTCGGCTTCGGGCCGCCACGCGTACGTGAACCCGTCGGCCCGCTGGAGCAGGCGTAGGTTCTCGTGCGAGGCGTTGAACCGCCCGAGAGGCGTGGCGACACTGTGCCGCCCTGTACTGCGGACCGAGACCCGGCCGGTCCAGACCCCCGCCCAACGCCCCTTCGCCACGGTGGCCCGCACGAGATCCCCGCTCGCGAACCCCTGGTGCCGCTTCTTCCGCGGCCGGACCAGCCGCGGAAAGCCGTACCGGTCCGGGGTCGTGCGGGCGTAGGACCCGCGACCCGCCGCCGTGAAGACGTAGACGGAGGCCGGGTGGCGGACCACGGCGTGCTCCGCACCCGGGTCGAGTGGCCCGACCGAGAGCGCGTCGAGTGTGTGGGACTTCGGCAGAGCCGCGGAGACGCGGTTGGCCGAGGTCACGGACGCCGGCCAGAAGTACACCGGCAGGCCCGTCTCCACGAGCAGGGCGGCAAGCCGCGCCCGCGTCGCGTTCATGGCGGCCGCGTCACCGCAGGAGGGCGCAGCCGGGCGAGGACACGGGCCAGGACCTCGGGCCGGTCGGCCAGGAACTCCTCGACCGGGCGGGCGGCTTTGGCCTGATTGCAGGGTACGCAGGCGAGGAGCAGGTTCGAGGTGCGATCGGTGCCGCCCCGGGCGCGCGCCCGGACGTGGTCGACGGTCAACGGGACCCCGTCGGTGCCGCAATAGGCGCAACTCCCGGTCACAATCCGAGATGGGGTGGTGGTTCTGGCGGTGGGTTCGAGGGTGTGGGCGGCGTCCCTGGTGTCCGTATCTCCCGCGCAGTGATTTCGATGAAGGTGGTGTGCTCTGCGTCACGTTCCAGTTGAATGGCCGCAGCATGGGGGGAGTGCCGGATGAGTGCCTTCACGGGGTCGGCGAGTGAGACCGCTTCTGTTCCGGGGGCGGGGGGAGATCTGCTGGCGGCGTTGTTGGACGGGATGGACGCGGCGTTGTGCGCGTTCGACTCGGACGGGACGGTGACGCACTGGAACAGGGAGGCCGCGCGGATTCTCGGCTGGTCGCCGGGGGAGGCGATCGGGAGGCGCGGGTTCGGCGGGTGGGCGGCGCGGAGTGCGGATGCCGAGGAGACGCTGGGCCGGCTGATGGGGGCGATGAAGGGGCCGGGGCGGCAGGTTCACGAGTTCGTGCTGCTGCGGAAGGACGGCGGGCGGGTGCTCGTGCGGAGCCAGGCGGCGGGGGTGCGGGGGGCGGACGGGGAGCCGGTGGGCGTGTACTGCGCCTTCAGCGAGGTTCACGTGCAGCTCGACCTGGAGCGGTCCGTCGCCTTGAGCGAGGCGCTCTTCGACGACGCGTCCTGGGGGGTCGTGCTCGTCGACGCGGACCTGCGGCCCGCCATGGTCAACGCCCACGCGGCGCGCGCCTTCGGGACCGGGCGTACGGCGCTGCTGGGGCGGCCGCTCGGTGATGTGGTCGTCCACGGCGCCGAGGAGCTGGAGGCGGCGTTCCAGCACGTTCTGGCGACCGGGACGCCCTCCGCGCCCGCCGAGGTGTGGGTGACGCTGCGGACGGCGAAGGGCGAGCGGCGCCGGTGCTGGCGCAGCGGGTTCCTGCTGCTGCCGTCGCCGATGGCGGAGGAGCCCGTGCCGCTCGGGGTGGCGTGGCTCTTCCAGGACGTGACGGAGGAGCGGCTCGCGGCGCGCGAGGCCGACCGGATGCGGTTCCGCTGGAGCCAGCTGCACCGGGCGGGCGCCGCCGCGGCCGAGTGCGAGGACCCCGGCGAGGCCGCCACCGTCCTCCTCGACTTCGCCCTCGCCGGCTTCGCCGACCACGCGCTCGTCGACCGGCCCGCCGGCGAGCGCCGCCTCACCCGCGCGCTCGCCACCCCTGCGGGCTCCGCCCCGGGACCGGCCTCGCCCGTCGTCGGCGGCGGCATCCCGCTCCGTTACGGCCCCCGGCATCCCGCCCTGCAGGCCTGGGACCGCCTCGGCACCGTCCGCGCCACCGCCGGCCGTACCGCAGAGGTCTGGGCCGAGGCCCACCAGTGGCCCGCCGACGCCGCCCACGCCCTCTGCCTGGTCCTCCGCTCCCGCGGCGCGACCGTGGGCGTCCTCACCTTCCTCCGCGCCTCCTGCCGTGCCCCCTTCGAGCGCGAGGACGTCGTCTTCGGCGAGACCGTCGCGGCCCGCGTCGCCGCCCTCCTGGACCTCGGCGACTTCGGCGACCGGGGGTAGCCGCCGCCCCGCCCGTACACCCACTTTTTTGTGGGTACTTGTACGGGTCAGGGCGCCCGGGAGAACCTGGTGGTGGCCCGGACGAGAGGACGACGACGGGGCCTAGGAGGCGGCGGCCGCTTCCGTCATCCGGTCGATCCTGCGATGGCCCCAGTCCGACAACGGGCCGAGCAGCACCGACAGTTCGAGCCCGTACTCCGTCAGCGAGTACACGGTCTTCGGCGGCAGCACGTCGTGCACCTCGCGGTGCACCAGGCCGTCCGTCTCCATCTCGCGCAGCGCCTGTGTCAGCACCTTCTCGCTGATCCCGGGCAGCAGGCGGCGCAGTTCGCCGGGCCGCAGCGGCCCGGGTTCGAGCCGCCACAGCAACGACGTCTTCCACTTGCCGTCGATCACGGCGATCGCCGCCGTCACCCCGCAGACCTCCGTGTCCTGCGCCCTGAGGCGTGTCATACGCGTCCCTCTCGTCCCGACGGCCACTTCTTCTCTACCTCACCCATGTGCAAGGGAGTTCAACCATGCCTTCTTCCCGCCCCGAAGCCCGTACCGACGCCGGCCCTGACGCCCGTCCCGACGCCCGTCCCGACGTCCAGGCCTCCGTCACCGTGCTCGGGCTCGGCCCGATGGGCCAGGCTCTCGCCGGCGCCTTCCTCGACGCCGGCGTCCGGACCACCGTCTGGAACCGCACCCCCGGCCGTGAGGGCGATCTCCTCCGGCGGGGTGCCGTCCTGGCCGGGAGCGCGGAGGAGGCGGTCGCCGCGAGCCCGCTGACGGTCATCTGCCTGGTCAACTACGACGCCACGGACTCCGTCCTCAGGGAGCCCGCGGTCGCGAGCGCCCTGAAGGGGCGGACCCTGGTGAACCTGAGTGCCGACGTCCCGGAGCGGGCGCGCGACACCGGAGACTGGGCGGCCGATCACGGCATCGGCTACCTGGACGGCGCGATCATGACGCCGGCGCCGACCATCGGTACGCCCGCCGGGGTCTTCCTCCACAGCGGCCCCGAGCCGCTCTACGCCGAGCACCGGGCCGTCCTCGACGCCCTCGGCGGCGTCCACACCCACCTCGGCGAGGACATCGGCCGCGCGGCCGCCTATGACGTCGCGCTGCTCGACGTCTTCTGGACGTCCATGGCCGGCTACGTCCACGCCCTCGCGGTCGCCCGGGCCGAGGGGATCTCCGCCCGCGAGCTCGCCCCGTTCGCCCAGGGCATCGCGGCGATCCTCCCGCCCCTCTTCGAGGAATGGGCCGACGACGTGGACAGCGGCACCTACTCCGGCCGGATCAACCCCCTCACCTCGGGCCTCTCCACCATGTCCCACGTCGTCCACGCCTCCGAGGCGCACGGCCTCGACACCACGGTCATGCGCGCCGTGGAGGCCCTCGCCCAGCGCGCCGTCGACCGCGGATACGGCGCCGAGGGCTTCACCCGCGTCACCCAGGTGATCGAGAGCGCCTGACCCCGGGGTCAGGGACCGGGCCGGGCCTAGTGGCGGAAGAAGATGCGGTCGCCGTACTCGGTCATGACGCGGCCGTTCCACTCGTGGCCGCCGTCGACGTTGCCGGAGCGGAGGAGCGGGGGCTCGATGCCGCGGCGGACGAGGTCTTCGGCGGCGGCGGCCATGGTGGCCTGCATGAGGGCGCTGGTGACGACGGTGGAGGCGGGGGCGAAGGGGGCTTCGATGCCCTCGTGGGTGAGCTCGGCGTCGCCGATGGCGATCCTGGAGTCGAGGACGATGTCGCAGTGGTCCTTGAGGTAGCTGCCGGAGACGTGGCGTGACTTCGTCTCGGTGGCGTAGGCCACGGAGGTGACGCCGATGACGGTGAGGCCGAGGGCGCGGGCGTTCATGGCCATCTCGACGGGCAGGGCGTTGCGCCCGGAGAGGGAGATGATGATCAGGACGTCCCCGGCCCTGGCGGGGGAGGAGTCGAGGACGGCTCCGGCGAGGCCGTCGACGCGTTCGAGGGCGGAGCCGAGCGTCGCGGGCATGACGTCGACGCCGACGACGCCCGGCACGGCCAGCAGGTTCATCAGGGCGAGGCCGCCGGCGCGGTAGACGACGTCCTGGGCGGCGAGGGAGGAGTGGCCGGCCCCGAAGGCGAAGAGCCGGTTGCCGTTCTCGACGGCCTCGGCGATCGCGGCCCCGGCGGCGGCGATCTCGGCGGAGTCCTCGTCGCGGACCTGCTGGAGCAGGCGGATCGCGGCGTCGAAGAACTGTCCGGCCAGCTTGCTCTCGCCCATGGCGGCGGCTCCTTCTCGTCGTGGCTGTCGTCGTGGCACTCGTCGAGGTCGCGGATCACGGTGCGGTCTGGACCATTGCTCTGTCAATACCGTCTCACCCCGGTGCGGCCCGGTTGTCGGCCCGATGCGTCAGAATTGGTGGAGGGCCAGCGCACGACTCATCGAGGGGCACGTATGTCCGGACTTATCGACACAACGGAGATGTATCTCCGCACCATCCTCGAGCTTGAGGAGGAAGGTGTGGTCCCGATGCGTGCCCGGATCGCGGAGCGGCTCGACCAGAGCGGCCCGACCGTGAGCCAGACGGTGGCCCGGATGGAGCGGGACGGCCTGGTGGCCGTGGCGAGTGACCGCCATCTGGAGCTCACCGACGAGGGCCGCCGCCTCGCCACCCGCGTCATGCGCAAGCACCGGCTCGCCGAGTGTCTGCTCGTCGACGTGATCGGCCTGGAGTGGGAGCAGGTCCACGCGGAGGCCTGCCGCTGGGAGCACGTGATGAGCGAGGCCGTCGAGCGGCGGGTCCTGGAGCTGCTGCGTCACCCGACGGAGTCGCCGTACGGCAACCCGATCCCGGGCCTTGAGGAGCTCGGCGAGAAGGCCGAGGCCGAGGCGTTCCTGGACGACTCGATGGTCTCCCTGGCCGACCTGGACGCGAGTGGCGGCAAGACCGTCGTCGTCCGCCGGATCGGCGAGCCCATCCAGACGGACGCCCAGCTCATGTACACCCTGCGCCGCGCCGGCGTGCAGCCCGGTTCCGTCGTCTCCGTCTCGGAGTCCCCGGGCGGCGTCCTGGTGGGCAGCAGCGGCGAGGCCGCCGAGCTGGACGCCGAGGTCGCGGCGCACGTCTTCGTCGCGAAGCGCTGACGTAGGCGAAGCGCTGACGTACGCGAAGCGCTGACGTGGGCGATCGGGCGGTACGGGAAGGAGGGACGCCCCTCCTCCCCGTACCGCCCGCTCCCGTACGGCTCAGATGTACGGCGCCAGCACTCCCCACAGGCCGAGCGCGAGGACGCCGAGCGCGGTGAGCGAGCCGAAGAAGTACTGCGTGATCAGGGTGGGGAGCCACTTCCGCTGGACGTGGAGGCCGGGGCGCTGCGGGTCGTAGAGGACGTGGATGTGCTCGGTGGTGTTGCTCGACGCCTCCTGGGAGTACTCGTTCCCGTGGGTGTCGGTGTACTTGTAGTACTTCGAGCGCTTCCCGTTCGGGTAGTAGGTCGCGTCGGCCCGGACGGTGATGCCGCGCTTCCGGAGCACCCACCGGTCTCGCAGCATGCTCACGACGGAGAAGACGCCGAGCCCGCCGATGATCGCCCCGGACGCGCCGAAGAAACCGACCACGGCCATCCCGCCGCCGTGCGCGACGGCGGTCCACCACACATAGCCGGTGTACGCGGCCACGAAGGCGGTGGCCCAGAGGGACACCTTGCCCCAGGGAATCGCCCCGGGGTCGTCCTTGACGGTGACCAGGGCGCTGCCGGCCGGGTCCCGCTCCTCGGGGAGCGCGGCCGTCAGGGCCGTGTGGAACAGCTCGGTGGCGGTCGGGTTGCCGCCCGCGATCGCGTGCGGGGCGCCGTCGGTCAGGACGAGGGTGAGGGTCGTCCCGGTGTCCCGCCGCACCTCCTGGATGACGGCGAGGGGGATCTCCTTGCGCGTGGCGGGCGTCGTGACGACGAGCCGGTCGCCTTCGAGGACGGCCGACTCGACGCCCTTCGTGAGTATCTGGGGTGACAGCACGCCCTGTTGACCGGCGAGGGGGTGCTCCGGTTGTGCGGTACCCGGTCACGAAGGCGTATCGACCAGGCGTGTTGTGACCCGGGAGAGGTCAACACACCCCCGCGCGCCCCGTTTTACGCCGGAATGCTCACGCCCGCGCCCTCTCCGTGCCACGCTGGTAGGAGCCGGGCGTGGAGGGGGTGGGGCCATGAGGGCAGCGGACGACAGAGGGCCCCGGCGCCTTCCGGCGCCGGGGCCTGTCCTCCCCTGTGCTGACCTGGAGCCCCGAGCTCTCAAGGTCAATCCCCTCGGACCGTTTTCCCCGAGCGGTCCGCCTCCCGTTGAAGATCTCCCCTCGGCAGCGGGAGTCAATCCTTGAGTCCTGTCACTCGAACGAGGGGTGTTGGGTGGCAGGAGCGCATTTTCGAATGCGAGTTCGATAGTCTGGCGAGGTTCGACGGAAAGAGGGGGTGCCAGGGACATGGCGCGACGACTCGACGTCACCGGGGCCGACGGCGTACGGCTGGCGGCCTGGGACTTCACCGCCGGGGCCACCGGCCCCGGCGTCTTACTCCTCCACGGCCTCATGGGCCATGCCGCCCACTGGTCCCCGGCCATCGCCCACCTGACGGGCGTGCCGAACCCCGGCCGGCCCGGCCCCGGCGACCGCCCCGCAGGCGCCGCGCTGCCCCGTGTCGTCGCGCTCGATCAGCGTGGCCACGGCCGCAGCGGCCGGCCGCCGGGCGGTGTGTTCACCCGTGAGGCGTACGTGGCCGACGCGGCCGCCGCGATCGAGCAGCTCGGGCTCGGCCCGGTCACCCTCATCGGCCACAGCATGGGCGCCCTGACGGCCTGGCAGCTCGCGGCGGAGCGGCCGGACCTGGTCCGCGCGCTGGTGATCTGCGACATGCGGGCCTCGGCGCTCGGCGCGGCCTCGCAGCGCGAATGGCAGGACTGGTTCCGCCGCTGGCCGGTCCCCTTCCCGACGCTCGAAGCGGCCCGCCGCTGGTTCGCCGAGGACGACCCGTGGGTCGAGCGGCCCAACCCGGCCCGGGGCGCGTTCTTCGCCGAGGTCATGGTGCGGCACCCCGACGGCTGGCACCCCGTCTTCGATCCCGCCCACATGCTCACCTCGCGCGAGACCTGGGTCCACGACGCCCACTGGGACTCCCTCGCCGAAGTCCGCTGCCCCACCCTCGTACTCCGCGGCCTCGACGGCGAACTCGGCCGCGCCGAAGCGCAGGAGATGGTCCGCGTCCTCCCGCACGGCTCCTACGCCGAGATCCCCGACGCCGGCCACCTCCTCCACTACGAACACCCCGCCGCCTGGCACACCGCCGTCTCCCCCTTCCTCACCGGCCTCCTCACCCCCTGAGACCGCCGCACGGACCCACACGGACCCACGCGGACTGGACGCAGACCCACACGGACCGGACATCGCACCGTGACCCAGGTCACCCTTGAGGTTGACCCTGGGTCAGGCCGGAGGCTCATCGCAACGGCCCGCTGCCGAAGCGGGCCCCGCGAATCCGGAGGAACCCCATGTCCATCGACCTTCCCGCCCCGCACCAGGACCGCCCCGAGCTGCGGAAGGCGATCGAGGAGATCGCCGGCTCCGGACTCCTCGGCGTGCAGCTCCGCGTCAACGACGAGCGCGGCGAGTGGGTCGGCAGCGCCGGAGCCCGCCGTCTCGGCGCCGACGCCGAGCCGCTCACCGACGGCCACTTCCGCATCGGCAGCAGCACCAAGAACTTCGTGGCGACGGTGGTCCTCCTGCTCGTGGCCGAGGGCCGGATCGGCCTGGACACCCCGGCCGTCGACCACCTGCCCGGCGTCGGCCTCGACCGGCGCGTCACGGTCCGCATGCTCCTGCAGCACACCAGCGGCGTCTTCAGCCACACGGGCGAGCTGTACGAGGACGGGACGATCGTTCCGGGCGTCCCCTGGCGCGGCCAGGAGTGGGTGGAGAAGCGATTCCACACCTACCGCCCCGAGGAGCTCGTACGCCTGTCGCTGTCCAAGCCGCCGCGGTTCGAGCCGGGCTCCGGCTGGAGCTACTCCAACACCAACTACGTGCTCGCCCGCATGGTGATCGAGAACGTCACCGGCCGGACCTTCGCCGAGGAGCTCCAGCGGCTGGTCACGGGCCCGCTCGGCCTCACCGGCACCGTGGCGCCCGGCGCCTCGCCGGAGATCCCCGAGCCCCACAACCACGGCTACTACCGCTACGACGACGCTGCCGGACACGACAGGACGATCGACGTCACCCGCCACAACCCCACCTGGGTCGCCGCCGGCGGCGACATGATCTCGACCACCCGCGACCTGCACACCTACTTCTCCGCCCTGATGGCCGGCCGGCTCCTCCCGCCCGGACCGCTCGCCGAGATGCGCACCCCGGAGCCCACGATCGGCTACGGCCTCGGCCTGTTCGCCCAGGACCTGGGACCGGGCGCCGGCACCGTCTTCCACCACAACGGCGCCACCATCGGCTCGGCGGCCCTGATGTACAGCACGCCGGACGGCCGCACCACCATGACCGCCGGACTGACCTACGTGGACGACGCCGCCATGTCCGTGGCACCCGCCTTCCAGACCGCCCAACAGCTGCTCGTATCCGCGGTGTTCGGCGGCGGCCGGCCCGGTCCGGCGGGGCCGGAGGCCTGAACACCCGGGCCCCGTACGCTTCGAGACCGGGCCACCTGACGTCACGTCGGACCGGACCAGTCCGGACCAGACCCCGGACCGGAATGGAAAGCAAGGAACGGAAGGAAAGGGAGCGCAATCGCATGCGGACGACGGGCGGGGTCACGATCGGGCAGGCGGCGGAGTTCGTCGGCGTCACGGTGAAGACCGTGCGGCACTATCACAAGCAGGGGCTGGTCGAAGAGCCTCCGCGTGACACCTCCGGCTACCGGCGCTACGGCTCGGACGCGCTGCTGCGGCTCGTACAGGTGCGGACGCTGGCCGCCGCCGGGGTGCCGCTGGCCGAGGTCGGGCCCCTGCTCGACGCCGACGCCGGCGGGTTCGCCGACGCGCTCGCCGACGTCGCCCGGCAGCTCACCGGACGGATCGCGGAGCTGACCGCCCGCCTCGACACGCTGCACCGGCTCGCCGAGGGCGACCGCGCCCTGCTGCCCGAGCGCGCCTGCGCGGTCCTCGACCGCATGCACGGCCTCGGTTTCGCCCCCGACTACGTGGCCGCCCAGCGCGAGGCCCTGGTCCTGGCCAGGGTGCTGGTGCCGGAGGGCTTCGACGGCTTCCTGGACCAGCTGGAACACCGCCTGGACGACCCCGGGTACGTCGACCTCGCCAAGCGCGGCCACGAGGCCGAGAGCTGGGAACCGGACGACCCGAGGATCGAGGAGCTCGCCACCGCCATGGCCGACCACTACCTCGCCCACCCCGCCCTCCTGGGCACCCCGGCCGCCCACCGCGCCTGGAGCAAGGCCTCCGCCCAGTACCGCCTGATCGACAACCACGGCGGCGACCGGGCCCCGGTCGCCGCCCGCCTCACCGCCCTCACCGAAGCCCGGCTCCGCGCGGGGGGCGTGCCGCTGCCGCGCCCCTGAAAAGGACCCGCGGGCGGCTCGGCGGAGCAGGTACGTTCCTGCCATGTCACAAGCACCCAAGACCGAGGCACCCAGGCAGCCCGTCACCGCGGACGACCTCGAACTCTCCGTACGGCTCGCCGTGCAGACCCTGGCCGAGGCGCCGCGGGAGGCCTGGGAGGTCAAGGCCGGTTCCCTGGAGTGGGACTGCTGGGAGACCGTCGAGCACCTCAGCGACGACCTCTTCGCCTACGCCGTACAACTCGGCCCCGCCGCGCCGCCGATGACCGGGGAGGTGCCGTTCGTCTGGGAGAGCCGGCGCCCCGGCGGCCCGGCGAACGCCGTCCACGCCGACCGCGCGGCCGGCCCGGAGGGACTCCTCCAGGTCCTTGAGGCGAGCGGCGCGCTGCTGGTGGCGATGGCGCGCACGAAGCCGTCGACGACCCTCGCGCACCACTGTTACGGGGCCTCCGACCCGGAGGGCTTCGCCGCGATGGGCATCGTGGAGACCGTGGTCCACACGTACGACCTGGCCCAGGGTCTGGGACTCGACTGGACCCCGCCGTCCGACATCTGCGCCCGCGTGCTCGCCCGCCTCTTCCCCGACGCCCCGTCGACCACGGAGCCTTGGCCGACCCTCCTGTGGGTCACCGGCCGCACGGACCTCGAAGGCCGCCCCCGCCTCACGAAGTGGCGATGGGACGGCACGCCCCGGGCGTAGCACCGGGGGAGGAGAGGGGCGCCGTCCGGCGCCCCTCTCGGTCCGGGTCCTGGACGGGCGCCGTCCGGCGCCCCTCGCGGTCCGGGTCCTGGACGGGATCCGTCCGGCGGCCCTCGCGGTCAGGTCCTAGGCGGGCTGCGGGGCGGCCGTCCCCGCGGCCGCGGTCGCGGCGCCGCGGGTCTCCCGCATCAGCATGAGGCCGTTGACGACCATGAGGGTCGCGGTCAGGCAGTGGACGCCGAGGGCGGTGGCCACGGAGCCGTGGTGGGCGAGGATGTTGGCCATGTCGCCGTACGCGGCGAAGGCCTCGACGACCATCGCCCATGCCAGTGCGCGGCGCTGGCCGGTGATCAGCAGGGCGGCGAGGACGAGGGCCATGACGACGTCGCGGATTCCCTTGACGACCAGGAAGCCGCCGCCGTCGCCGGGGGGCCAGTTGGGGAGGCCGTAGCCGGGCGCGATGCTCTCCGGGCTGACGATGTACTGCGTCCCGAAGGAGAGGATGAAGAGTACGAAGACGGCGACGAGCACGGTGTTGATCTTCTTCAGCGACACGGTTCTTCTCCCGACGTGAGGCGTGGCGTGGCGGGGCTGTGCCCGGATCATGTGCCTGGATCAGACGAGGGCGGCGACCAGCAGGGTGAAGGCGGCGATGATGACGGCGACGCGGCCGTAGTGGTAGCGCTGCCAGCGCTGCAGCTGCTCCTGCCAGTCGGCGGGGCGGTTCTCGGGGGTCCAGGTCTTGTTGCGGTTGTTGATGGGGACGAGCAGCAGCACCGACATGAGCACGCTGACGACCAGGAGTCCGGCGGCGGTGACGACGAGCGTGGTGCCGCCGTCGCCCCATCCGGCGACGGCCCATATCGCGCTGAGGACGAGCGAGCCGATGTACCAGAAGGGCATCAGGGCGCCGAGCATCCGGCCGCCGTGGGCGTGGCCGAGCTGGCGGCTGTCCTCGGGGAGCGCGTCGAGGATGCGGTTCATGACGAAGAGGACGGAGAACTCCACCCCCACCATCAGTCCGACGACGACGGTGGTGACGACCTGGAGCGTGCTGAGCATGACGATCCCTCCGAGATCTAGCGCTGCTAGCTGTTGAGGCAACGCTAGCGCTGCTATCGCTCGATTGTCTAGCGGTGCTAGAATTTCTGTATGTCGGTAAAGGAACGCAAGGAGCGCGAACGGGCCGAGCGCGAGCGCCTCATCGTGGCGACGGCCCGCGAACTCGCCGAGCAGCAGGGCTGGGACGCGGTCACCACCCGCAAGCTCGCCGAGCGCATCGAATACAGCCAGCCCGTCCTCTACAGCCACTTCCGGGGCAAGCGCGAGATCATCGGCGCCGTCGCCCTGGAGGGCGCCGCCGAACTGGCCGGCGCGGTGCGGGCCGCGGCCTCCGCCGCGAACGGCCCCCGCGAGCGGGTCGCCGCCCTCGCCCACGCCTACCTCGACTTCGCCGAGCGCCACCCGGCGGTCTACGACGCCCTGTTCACCCTCGACGGCGGCCTCGCCTACGCCCGGGAGGACACCCCCGAGCCCCTCAAGGACGGTTTCGCCGCCCTCCTCGAATCCCTCGCCGAAGTCGCCGGCGAGGACGTCCCCCCAGGTCTCTTCACCGAGGTCTTCTGGTCCTCCCTCCACGGCCTCGCGACCCTCACCCGAACCGGCCGCCTCCTCCCCGAGGACGCCGAACCGCGGGTCCGGCTCCTGGTCGACCGCCTGGCCGTGCTCTGAGGGCCGGCCCACCCGCCCGCGGATCGCCGCCATCCACTGACAGGATCCACTGAGCCATCCACTGACAGGAGATGTCAGTGGATGGCCCCTAACCTGCGGCACATGAGCATCGTGGAACTTCGCCAGTACACCCTGCACCCCGGCACCCGCGAGGTGCTGATCGAGCTCTTCGAGCGCGAGTTCGTCACCGGACAGGAGGCCGTCGGCATCACCGTCGGCGGCCGCTTTCGCGACCTCGACGACCCGGACCGCTTCGTCTGGCTGCGCTCCTTCCCCGACATGGCACACCGCCGCCGCGCCCTGGAGGCGTTCTACGGCGGGCCCGTCTGGCTGGAGCACCGCGACGTCGCCAACGCCACCATGATCGACAGTGATGACGTCCTGCTGTTGCGCGGCCCCGGCTTCACGCCGGAGCCGCGCGCGGGCGAGGTGATCGCGACCGTCTGTCACCCCGCCGAGGCGGCGGGCTTCGACGCCTACGCCGCCCGCCATCTGGGGCCGGGCCACGCGCTCCACCGCACCGAGCACGCCGAGAATGACTTCCCCCGCCTGCCCGTCCGGACCGGCGAGGACGTCCGCGTGTGGTTCGGCGACACCGAGCCGGCCCCCTGGCCGGCCCGGCGGCTGCGACTGGAGCCCGTGCGCCTCACCTGAGGCCGGCCAGCAGTTCCGCGAACATCCGGGGCCGGCTGAAGTAGCCGACGTGCGAGGCCGGGAGGGTGTGGACGTCGAAGGGACGGTGCGGGGTCAGGGCGTCGGCCTTGCGGATCATGTGGTCCTGGACGGTGAGGGGGAGGCCGCGGTCGGCGGAGAGGCGGACGTACGTGTGCGGTACGCGCCCCCAGGTGTCCGGCTGGGCCAGCGCGGCCGGCTCCATCACCGCGTACGTCTCGTCCGGGTCGAGGGAGTCGAGCAGCAGACGGAACTGGTGATCCGTGGAGTCGGCCATGACGGCGGCCTTCAGCGCCGCGAAGAGGTCGGGGTCGCCGTGGGCGGCCCGCCAGTTCAGCCGGGCGACGCCCGGACCGCGTGCCCCCTCGTCGGGCACGGCGATCCGGGCGACCGCCGCGTCCAGCAGGTTGTCGTCGGGGACGCCCCAGGGTTCGGTCAGCATGGCCGGGTCGCTGAGGCAGAGGGCGGACAGGTAGACCACCCGGTGGAGCAGGTCCGGTACGGCGTTGGCGACGGCGGTGACGGTCAGGCCGCCGAGGCTGTTGCCGACCAGGACGATCGGCCCGGACCCGGCGAGCCGGCGGAGGGTGTCCACCACGTGGCGGACGTTGTCGCCCAGGGTGACACCGCTCAGCGCGGAGGGCGCGGCGGCGAGTGCCGCGAGGTCCTGGGGCTGTCGGTAGTAGGCGGCGGGAGTGTCGGCGAGGTCGCCGTGGCCCGGCAGGTCGACGGCGTGGGAGCGGTGCCCGAGCAGGGCCAGCTCGTTCTGCAACGGGCCCCAGGCCCGGGCGTTGCTGGAGCCGCCGTGAAGGAATACGAAGGTGGGGCGCGAGTCTGCGCGCATGCTGAAGATCCTCGTCATCCGGAGGTGAGGTGGGAAGGGCAGGCGGGTGACCCGGTACCGGCGGCGATGGCGCCGGCGGCACGGTCAGCGCGTCGAACGGACGCGGATCGCCTGCCGGTTGTGGATGACGGAGGAAGTCATGACTCAGACCTTCGTGTTCGGGTGCCAGTCCTCGGCGAGCAGGCCGAGGAGGACTTCGTCGAGGAATTCACCGAGGACCCAGGCGGAGGAGCGGAGGACGCCTTCGCGGGTGAAGCCGTTGCGTTCGGCGGAGCGGAGCATGGCGTGGTTGTCGGCGAGGGTCTCGATCTGGAGCCGGTGGAGGCCGCGGACGACGAAGCCGTAGTGGCAGAGGGCGGCGACGACGTCGGTGCCGTAACCCTTGCCGCGGGCGGAGGGGAGGAGGCCGAGGCCGATGTGGGCGCAGCGGTTGTGGGTGTCGATGCCCCAGAGGTTCGCGCTGCCGATCAGCGTGCCGCCCTCCAGCTCGACGACGGAGAACGGGACCCGGCTCGGCTCCGTGTCGTCCACGGCGAGCCGCGCGTCCTTCGCGCCGGGCGACACCGGCCGCCACGGGCCGCCTTCCGCCCGCGCGGAGTTCACCACGTCGTCGTACAGCTCGGTCCGCAGGATCGGGACGTCTTCCTCGTGCCGGGCGCGGAGCCCGACCTTTCCGCCGGTAAGCATGTACGTGTCCTATCCGACCGCCCGCGCCGTCGGCAATCCAATAACGCCGTCCTACGGCCTGCGGGCCAGCAGGTGGGCGTCCAGGAAGCCGCGTTCGGAGGCCGGGTCGTGGAGCAGGCGGGCGAAGGGGGTGAGCCCGGCGGCCGTGAGGAGGGCGGCGAGGCGGTCGGGCGTCCAGGCGTAGGCGGGGGTCACCTTGTGGTCGAAGCGGACCGGGCCGGCGTCCGGTCCCTGCGCCCCGAAGAACGACACCAGGATGAGGCCGCCCGGTGCCAGGGCGCGTACCTGCTCGGCGAGCAGCGCCGGCAGTTCCTCCGGCGGGGTGTGGATCGTCGAGTAGTGGGCGAGTACGCCGCCGAGCTCCCCGTCCCCGACCGGCAGGGCCTCCATCCGCGCCTCCTGGAAGCGCAGTTCCGGGTGGGCCCGCCGGGCGTGGGCGATCATGCCGGGCGAGAGGTCGAGGCCGAAGGCGTCAAGGCCCAGTTCGTTCAGCAGGGCCGTCAGGTGGCCGGGGCCGCAACCGACGTCCGCCACGCGCCGGTTGTCCGTCGCGCGGACGAGCTCGGCGAAGGTGCCGATCATGGCCCGCGCGAACGGCTGCCCTTCCATGCGGGGGTCCGCGAACAGCGATGCGTACAGCTCGACGACGCCGTCGTAGGCCGCCTTGGTCTCGTTCCGGTGATCCGCCACGGAGAGGACTGTAGACACCCCTTAGGGCGCGACGCGCCGCAGGATGTAGAACCTCCCGTCGTCGGGGTCGCCCAGGACGGCGTACAGCTTGGGGACTTCGCGGGTGCCGTAGACGTCGAAGGTGTCGAGGGGCCCGGCGCAGGTGGCGACGGTGAGGTCGATGTGCCGGATGTGCGGGGCGTCGGCGGGGTCGTGGTTCCAGGTGCCCGTGCCGGTGCATTCGCGGACCTCGGGGCCGTCGGGGTTCGCATAGCTGTAGGTGTCGAGGCCGGTGGTGCGTGCCGTGCCGTCCGCGGTGAGCGTGAGCGTGCCGCCCTGGCCGTCGGAGTACGTACCGGCGACCTGTCCGGCGTTCAGGCGCGGCGGTTCGTAGCCGAGTCCGGCGTACAGGGCGATTCCGGCGAGGGTGAAGGCGCTGACGCCTGCGAGCGTCCCGTACAGCGTGATCCGCCAGAACATGGTGGTGCCGGAGAGCCGCGGCCGGCTCGGGCTTTCGGGCAGCAGCAGCCGGCGGGCGACGAGGGCGGGGGCGGTGAGCGCGGCCGTCGCGACGAACCAGCCGGCGAGGCCCGCGAGGGGCCCGGCCTCCGCGAGTACGGCCACGGCGAGGACCGGCGGTACGGCTCCGGCGGCGGCCGCCACCGGCACCCACCACCACGCCTCCCGCCCCGAGAAGCGGCGGCCGAGCCAGGCGGCGGCGGTGAGGAGCGGCTTCACGACGGTCGCGGCCAGGACGGCGCCGAGGACGTAGAGCAGGGCGATCACGAAGGGCGAGAACACCACAAGGAGGCCGAGCCCCATCGGGTTGACCCCGGAGAGCGGCCCCTCCTGCGTCTGCCCCCAGGCGAGGGCGCCGATCAGCGCGATCACCACCTCGGTGAACAGCACGGTGGCGACGGCGGTGACCACGGCACCGAACCGGTCGTCCGGAACGGTCGGCTGCCACGTTTCTGAACGCATTCAAATCCCCTCCGGTGCCCATCATGCACCACCCGCGGACCACCGCGAAGGGCGACTCCTGTTCGTCGAGGGCTACCGGCCGCCGGTCGTCACCGCGGTCCGGCGCTCGCCGCCCACTGTTCGCGGGTGAGGCGCCAGACCTGGTCGAGGCCGGTCTCGGCGGGCGCGGTGGGGGTGTGGGGCCGCTGGAGGTGGCGGGTGAAGCCGAGGCGGCCGGGGACCAGGCCGCTGGGGGTGTTGGCGGCGTCGTGGACGACCTCGACGGCCACGATCCCCGGGAGGCGGAAGGCCTGCTCGGTCAGGGCGCGGGCGGCGCGGGTCGCGATGCCGCGGCCGGTGGCGGCGGGATGGAGCCAGTAGCCGATCTCCAGGGTGTCGGCGGTGGTGTGCTCGTCGTGGCGGTGGAGGCCGCAGGAGCCCACGATGGCGCCGTCGAGGAGCACCGCGTAGCTGTACTCCTCGCCACGCACCCACCGCCCCGCCCGCCCGGCCAGGAACTCGGCCGTCCTGGCCGGGCTGTGCTCCGCGACCCACGGCATCCACGGCCGCAGGTGCTCGACCGACTCCTCGGTCACCCGGCACAACTCCGGAAGGTCCCTCTCCCCTTCGAACGCGCGGAGCACCAGCCCCTCGCCGAGCTCGATACGGGTGTCAGGAACGGTGTGGCTCTGGGCTGTGTCCATGCGGCGAGGATCGTCGCCGGCGTCGCCGCGCCGCAACGGGATTCCGTGCCGCGCGCCCCGGAGCGGACCGGCGACCTGCGGACCTGCGGACCCGCGGACCGACGGACCCGCGTCCTAGCGGACGACGTCGAAGACGTTCTTCTGCAGGCCGTTGGAGTACACCTCGTGCTCGACCAGCTTCAGCTTCTGGGTGTCCTTGTCCGTGGTGCTGAAGAGGCGCTTGCCCGCGCCGAGGAGCAGCGGGAAGACGAGCAGGTGGTAGCGGTCGATGAGACCGGCGTCGGCGAGGCCGTGGTTCAGGGTGGCGCTGCCGTGCACGATGATCGGGCCGCCCTCGGTCTCCTTGAGCGCGGCGACCTCGTCGAGGGAGCGCAGGATCGTGGTCTCGCCCCAGTTCGTGACGAGGTCGTCCTCGGTGAGCGTGGTCGAGACGACGTACTTGGGCATCACCTTGTACTCGGCGAACTCGTCCATGCGCGGCCACACGGGGCTGAACGCCTCGTAGCTGGTGCGGCCGAGCAGCAGCGCGGCCGACTCCTTCTGCTCGCGGTCCTTGATTTCGTACGCCTCGGGGACGAACTCGACGTCCTTGAACGTCCAGCCGGAGTTGCGGTAGCCGGGCTCGCCGCCGGGGCTGTCCACGACGCCGTCGAGGGAGATGAAGGCGGTGCTGATCAGGGTGCGCATCTGGGGTTCCTTCGGGGTTCGTGGTCGCTTCATGGGGTCAGACAGTGCGGCCCCGCCGAACTCATCGGCGCCGGGCCGGGTTTCTCGGGAATCTTCAGGCGCGCCGCGCCCCGGCGGGCGCAGGCGCGGCCGGACACCGGCACGCTCGGTGGAAGGAAGCGGCCCCCGACTGCTCGTCATGGCCGGCAGATGGACGGTGACGTCCACGGCCCCGCCGCCGAACCGGCCTTCCGGGCGCGGGGCGTCGACCCGCAGGACCTGGTTCTCGTACGAGACGACGGTCTCCTCGGCGGCGCGGACGTCCCGCTTCTTGCCGGCACTGGCGGGCCGGACCTCGACCGCGACCTCGGAGCCGTTCCCGGCGACGTTCCGGACGCGTCCGGCGGGGATGTCGAGGGAGAGGGCGATGCGGGTGAACGCGACGATGGCCCGCTCGGACACCGAGCGGGCCATCGGGGCCGTACGAAGGCGGGAAGCGGCGGGCTCAGCCCTTGCTGACCGCCGTGAGGATCTCCGGCAGCCGCTTGGCGGTTCGCGGCGCGGCGAGCTTCAGGCCCGCGAAGGTCAGGCCGGCGCCGAAGAGGGCGCCGGCCGGGAGGAGGAGCCACAGGAGGGAGTGCTGGTCGGAGACGTGCAGGTAGATCGTGGCGGCGATGAGCGGGGAGCAGAGGACGCCCGCGAGGAGCATCCCGCCCATGATGGAGATCCAGGCGAGGGCGCCCTGGCCGGGGGCGACGTTCTTGTAGCCGCTGTCCTGGGGGATGGAGTACGGGAAGCTCGCCGAGGTGACGGCCCCGGTGCCGACCATGGCGCCGAGGAGACCGAGGGCGAGACCGAGGGCCTCGGGGAAGGCGGACCAGTCACCGAGGACGGCGGCGGTGAGGCCGGTCACGAGGACGGTGAAGGGGAGCGTGACGGCGAGGAGCGCCAGGGCACGCGCGCGGAGTTCGGCGTAGGCGTCGGCGGCGGTGGAGAGGGTCTGCGAGACCATCCAGAACGCGGAGCTGTCCTGGCCGAACTGGTTGTACATCAGCATGCCGAGCATGCCGGAGGCGAAGCAGGCGAAGTAGATAGAGCCCGAGCCCTGCAGGGCGTTGAAGAGCGGGACGATCACGCCGATGGCGAGCGAGGTCACCCAGGCGGCCTTGGTCTTCGGGTCGCGCCAGATGTAGCGGAGGCTGCGCTCCATCACCGCGCCCGTGCGGCCGGCCGGCAGGAGCCGGGCGAGCCGGCCCGCGCCGGTCTTGTCGCGGGCGCCGGCGTCGGAGGCGGCGCCGATGGTGGAGCCGTCGGGCTCGACCATCAGGCGTACGAGGCTCCGCCGCCACCAGTGGACCAGGGCGGCCAGCGTCGCCGCGGTGAGCAGCAGCCGGACCGCCGCGACCGCGTGGTCGCCGCGGCTGGCGGAGTCGACCGCGCCGATCGCGGCGGCGGGCGGCAGCCAGCCGACGACGGCCGTGGCGGGTTCGAGGGACTCCAGGCCGCCGGCCCGGCCGAGGCGCTGGGCGCCGAAGTTCACGAGCTGCATGCCGACGGCGATGATCAGGCCGCTGAGGAGCGCGAGGTCCCGGCCCTTGCGCGAGGTGAGGAGCCGGACGTTGGCCGCGGCCACGGCCCGGGACAGCGCCACGCAGGTCACGGCCGTCAGCGGGACGGCGAGGACGGCGAGGACGGTGGCGGCGGCGCCGTGGGCGACCGACAGGGCCGCCCCGAGCGCGAGGACGAAGGTCAGGGCGGGCCCGACGCCGACCAGGGAGGCCACGAGCAGGGCCCGTACCAGCGGCCGGGGCTGGAGCGGCAGCATCACGAGCCGCGAGGGGTCGAGGGTCTCGTCGCCGCTCGGGATGAACAGCGGCATCACCGTCCAGGACAGCGCGAGGGTCCCGGTGAGGAGGATCGCGATGCTCGCCGCGTCCGCGCTGCCCCGCATGAGGACGAAGGCGAGCACCATGCCGGCGGCGAGGACCGTCCCGAAGACGATGGTCAGGATGTACGCGGCCGTCCGCCCGCCCGACTGCCGCAGCCCGTTGCGCAGCAGCGACAGCTTGAGCCGTACGAAGACCGAGGTGAGCGACGGTACGGGAGTGGCGGGCGGAGCGGTGGAGGTGGACGCGCGCATCACCGGGCCTCGCCCGGGGTGCCCGCGGCGCCGCCGCCCAGCCAGTCCAGCGAATCCCCGGCCGCCGCCCGGCCGTTGGCGCCGACCAGTTCCAGGAACGCGGCCTGGAGCGAGGGCGCGTCGCCGCGGACCTCGGCCAGCGTGCCCTGGGCGCGGATCCGCCCGGCCGCCATGACGGCGACCCAGTCGCAGAGCGACTCGACGAGCTCCATCACATGGCTGGAGAAGACGACGGTGGCGCCGGAGGAGGTGTAGCGCTCCAGGACGCCGCGGATGGTCTGCGCGGAGACCGGGTCGACGCCCTCGAAGGGCTCGTCGAGGAAGAGGACCTCGGGGTTGTGGAGCAGCGCGGCGGCGAGGCCGATCTTCTTCCGCATGCCGGTGGAGTAGTCGACGACCAGCTTGTTCTGCGAGCCGGTCAGGTCGAGTACGTCGAGGAGCTGTGCGGCCCGCTTGTCGACCTCGGCACCGGGCAGCCCCCGCAGCCGTCCGCTGTACGCGAGGAGTTCGCGGCCCGAGAGCCGCTCGAAGAGCCGCAGGCCCTCGGGGAGGATGCCGATGCGCGCCTTGACCTCGGCGACCGAGTCGGGTCCTGCCCAGACGTCGTGCCCGGCGACCAGGACGCGTCCGTGGTCGGGCCGCAGCAGGCCGGTGATCATGGAGAGGGTGGTGGTCTTGCCGGCGCCGTTGGGCCCGACGAGCCCGATGAACTTGCCCGCGGGCAGTTCGAGATCGATCCCGTTCACGGCGATCTGCTGGCCGAAACGCTTCCACAGGCCCTCGATACGCACCGCGGGCACCGCACCGGCCCCCGGTGCGGTGCCCGCTGCGGCACCCGCCTTGTCGAACGCTCCGTCAAATGCCTGGTCAGGCATGGTCTGTCAATCCTTAGGTCGTCCCCGTCATCCTTACGGGGACCACCCTACGTTCGGGGCAGACCGGCCTCCAGGCTCAGGACGTGCGGCTCCTGGCCTCGGCCGCTTCCCGGCCACACGCGTACGCGAGGGGGCTGATCAGCTCCTCGGCGTCCGGCAGCCACCGGTTCGCCGGGGTGGGGCGGCGCGCCCACTGCACCGCGCCGAAGCCGCCGATCCGGGTCGGCGGGGCGGCCACGTAGTGCCCCTCGCCGCGGGTGGCGAGGTCGATCGAGGCGGGCGTCCAGCCCAGCTTGCGCACCAGGTCGGGCACCTTGGCGGCGGCACCCGGCAGCACGAAGAAGAACATCCGGCGGTCCGGGGTGCAGGTCACGGGGCCGAGCGTCAGCTCCATCCGCTCCATGCGCGCGAGCGCGAGGAACCCGGCGGACTCGGCGACCTCGATCGCGTCGAAGGTCCGGCCGGTCGGCAGCAGGATCGACGCCTTCGGCGTCTTCGACCACATGCGCCGCGCCCCGACCCCGCTCCCGGTGGCCTGGGTGGACCAGTCGGGTTTGACCGCGTGGGCGCCGGGGACGGCGCACGCCTCCGCGCCGCAGGAGCATCGCTCCCTGCCCTCGACGGCCTCAAGCCAGGTCCCGGGGAACACGTCCCAGTGCCGCTCTTCCGCGTACCGCACGGCGCTGTCCAGCAGTTGCTCGCCTCGCTGCTGGGGGATCTGTGCGGCTTCCGTGACTCCGATGGTCTCTTCCACGGTGAACACAACTCCCCCCGTCACCTGGGGTTACGGGCGTGACGGCCGGGGTGTTGACGCATCGATCCTGCACGCGGGGCGCATGGGTGCACTCGCGGGGGCGCGCGGCGGGCCGGGGAGCGGGGGTGGGTACCCACAGGTGGGGGCGCCGGTCGCGAAGTCGCGGCCGACGTGTCCGGTTTCGCGTGTTCACATCGGCATTGACCGGATATCCACCGGGCAGTGATCACTTCACCGGTGATCACCGCACGGCCTCAGGGGGTACTCATGGCAGCCAGGCCACTCGTTCCGCGTCAGCTCAACGAACGGCTCCAGGCGCTCATTCAGGAGGCGGCCTGTTCCAACGCCGGCCTCGCCCGCAGGGTGAACATGGTCGGCGCGGAGCGCGGCCTCGACCTGCGGTACGACAAGACGTCGGTGGCGCGCTGGCTGCGCGGGCAGCAGCCGCGCGGCCGGGCGCCCGGGATCATCGCCGAGGCGCTGGGCCGCAAGCTGGGGCGCACGGTCACCATCGACGAGGTCGGCATGGCCAACGGCCGCAACCTCGCCGCCGGGGTCGGCCTCCAGTTCGCGCCGACCGTGCCCGGGGCGATCGAGCAGGTCTGCGAGCTGTGGCGCAGCGACGTGGGACGCCGGGACTTCCTCGCCGGCTCCACGGTGGCGGCCTCCGCGCTCGTCGAACCCAGCAGGGACTGGCTGATCACCGTCCCCGACCCGCACGTCGCCCGGCTCGCGGGCGCCCGCGTCGGAGTCGCCGACGTGGCGGCCGTCCGGGAGATGACGAGCGCGCTCGTCGACCTCGACCGGCGGTTCGGCAGCGGGCACGTGCGCCCGGTGGTGGTGCACTACCTCAACAGCGTGGTGTCGGGCATGCTGTCCGGCTCCTACCGGGAGGCGGTGGGCCGGCAGCTGTTCGGGGCGGTCGCGCGCCTCACCGAACTCGCCGGGTACATGGCGGTGGACACCGGCGAACCGGGCCTGGCCCAGCGGTACTACATCCAGGCCTTGCGCCTCGCCCAGGCCGCCGGCGACCGGGGCTACGGCGGGTACGTCCTGGCCGCGTCCATGAGTCATCTCGCCGCGCAGCTCGGAAACCCGCGCGAGATCGCCCAGTTGGCGCGGGCCGCGCAGGAGGGCGCGCGCGGGAAGGTGCCGCCGCGGGCCGAGGCGATGTTCTTCGCGGCCGAGGCGCGGGGGCACGCGCTGCTCGGCGACACCGTCGCCTTCGAGGCGGCGGCGGGCCGTGCCGTACGGGCCCTGGAGCAGGCCGATCCGGAGTCGGGCGACGACCCGGTGTGGATCGCCCACTTCGACGAGGCGTACCTCGCGGACGAACTCGCCCACTGCCACCGGGACCTGGGGCAGGCGGACGCGGCGGCGCGGGCCGCCGAGCAGTCGATCGCGGGGCACCCGGAGACCCGGGCGCGGCGGCGCGCGATCGGTCTCGCGCTGCTCGCGGCGGCCCGGGTCCAGCAGCGCGAGGTCGAGCAGGCCTGCCGCACGGGCACCCGGGCCCTCGAACTCCTGGGCACCCTGCGGTCGTCCCGGGGCGCCGAGTACCTGGAGGACCTGCGGGACCGCCTGGAGCCGTACGCGGGGGAGGCGGTGGTGCGGGAGTTCGGGGCGCGGATGGACCTGGCGGCGGCGTAAGGCGGGTCCGGCGGGGTGCCGCGCGGTGTGAAAGAAGCTTGTGTAACCGGGCTCACACGTGTGTGCGGAGCCCCGGGCGCACCCGGTAGCGTGAGCCGACGATTCCGTAGGTTTATCAGTAGGAGTCCCGGTGACGCAGAACGGACAGGGTCCGGAGCCGCAGTACCCGGCGGTGCCCCCGGCGCACGACGGCGCCCGCGCGGGAGCACAGCCGTGGGACGGCGCCTGGGGTCCCGCCGGCGCGCAGCCGGGCGGGCAGCCGCTGCCGCCCGCGCAGCCGCTGCCCCCGGAGGCGGCGCCGGGCGCCGCCGCCGACATGCAGTCGACGCAGTACCTCGCGCCGATCCCGCCGCAGCAGGCCCCGCAGGCTCCTCAGGCCTTCCCGCACCAGGCGCCCCAGGGTGCCCCGCCCTTCCCGCCGCAGGCCTCGCAGGGCTTCCCGCAGCAGGCGGCCGCGCCGCAGCCCGGGTACGGCTACCCGCAGCCGGGCGCGCCGGCCGCCGACATGCAGGCGACCCAGCACATCGCGCCGGTCCCGGGCGCGCTGCCGCCGACGCGGGCCCCGCAGCCCGGGTACGGGTACCCGCCGCCGGCCGCCCAGGCCGCCGGGGACATGCAGGCCACCCAGTTCATCGCCCCGGTGCCGCCGCAGCAGGGCGGGGGCGCGGCGACCCAGTTCCTCGGCACGGGCCCGCTCCCGCAGCAGGGGACGCAGCAGCCCGCCGGGGTCGCGGGCGCCTCGGACGCGACCCAGTACATCGCCCCCGTACCGGCGCAGGCGCCGCCCGGTGAGCGGCAGCCCCCCGCGGAGTTCGACAGCCTCTTCCGCACCGAGGCGCCGCAGCCGCCCCGCGCCCCGCAGCCGGCCGCCCAGGGCTATCCGCAGCAGGCCCCGACCGCGTACCAGCAGGCACCTCAGCAGGGCTACCAGCCGCCGCAGGGGCCGGGCGGGCAGCAGTACGGCTACGAGGACGCCTACTACGACGACGAGCCCGCGCCGCGCCGCAAGTCGCCGGTCGCGCTGATCGCCGCCGTCGTCGTCGGCTGCGCGGTCGTCGGCCTCGGCGCCGGCGCGCTGCTCAGCGGCGGGGACGACGAGAAGGACCCCAAGGCCGGCGGGCAGAACGTGGCGGCGAGCTCCGCCGCGCCCTCCTCGGGCGCGCCCACCGGGCAGGCGGCCGACCCGGCGGAGCCGCAGGCCCAGGAGCTGAGCAAGCTGCTCGCGACCAGCAGCAGCAGCCGCGAGACGGTGATCAGCTCGGTCGCGTCCATCAACCAGTGCAAGAACCTCGACCAGGCCGCGAACGACCTGCGGGGCGCCGCGGAGCAGCGCCGCGGACTGATCACCAAGCTGCAGGCGCTGTCCGTCGACAAGATCCCGGACAACGCGGCGCTGACGGCGGCGCTCACCCAGGCCTGGCAGGCCTCGGCGGCGGCCGACGACCACTACGCGGCCTGGGCCGACCAGATGAAGGCCAAGAAGGCCTGCAAGGGCGGCAAGGCCCGGTCGACCAACCAGCGGGTCGCGGGCGACGCGAAGAGCGGCGAGGCCACCACGGCCAAGAAGAAGGCGGCCGGGCTGTGGAACCCGACCGCCGCGAAGTTCGGACTGGAGAAGCGGACCTACACCCAGCTGTAGCCGGGTCAGGGGGCGCTGAGGACGGTCTCGCCGACGTCGACGAAACCGGGCTTCTGCGCCACCAGCCGGCCCTGGCGCACCACCTGGAACGTCACCTCGTGGTTGACGATCCGCGGGAAGCCGGGGGCGCCGAGCAGGTCCTCGTACCTCCAGCGCAGGACGGGCGTCAGGCCGCCGGTGTCGATCCGCGCGCCCCGGTCGAGGGCGTGGCTGATCTTCTCGGCCGTGACGTCCTCCTCGTCGAGGCCCTCGACGACCTCCTTGAGGACCGTGTACGCGATCCAGGTGGTCTGGACGCCGGCGTCGGCCGGGTCGACCCGGTTGTCGGCGAAGGCGTGCTCCTGGATGACCTTGCGCATCGGCGCCCAGCTCTTGTCGTCCGCCTCCGGGTACCAGCCGGTGACGTAGGCGCCCTCGAAGGGGCTGTGGGCGCCGCCGGTGCGGTCGATCACGGGCTGGGCGACGCTGCCGAGGACCGAGGAGATGCGGACGGCGTTCTCCCGGCCGCCCTTCGCGTCGTTCCCGCCGTCCTTCCCGCCGCTCTCCGGGAGGCGGCGGAAGGAGTCGAAGAAGGTCTGGGTGCGCTCGCCGAGCACGGCGGTGACGCAGCCCGCCTCGTGGCCCGCCTTGGTGCGCGCCCGGTCGGCCTGCGCGGAGTACTCGGCGGCGTCCTCCTGGGCAGGGATGTCGACCGCGCTGCGGTGACTTGCCTTGCGGAGGCCGGAGTTGAGGAGTCCGGGCAGCTTGTCCCCGGCGATGGTGTCGGGCCGGACGAGGGAGACCCTGCGGCACGACTCGGCGAGCTGCATGCCGTGCCCGGCGATCAGGGAGGCCTGCCCGCCGTTGACGGGGTAGGAGAGCGGGCTCGTGAACTCGTCCTCCGAGATGCCGTAGCCGCCGATGTACGGGATGCCGGCGGCCTCCAGCGGGGCCATGAAGGCCCGGCCGTTCTGGCTGTACGAGCCGACGACCGCGACCGCCTTCTCGCGCACGGCGCGGCGGGCGCACTCGGCGGCGCCGGCCGAGGTGTTCTGTTCGTTGCAGGTGAGGACGCGCAGTTCGTGGCCGTCGATCCCGCCCTGTGCGTTGACCCACCGTGCGTAGGTCTGGGCCATGGCGGGCATTCCGGGCATGTTGGTCGCCCTGGTCTGGTCGGGAGCCCAGGTCATCACCGTGACGGGCTCCCTGGAGCCCCCCGTGGCTCCAGGGAGCATGCCGCACCCGGTGAGCAGTGACGCTCCGGTCGCTGCGGTCGTGACGTACGCGAGGAGTGGGGTCAGTCGCCTACCGGTCATGGGCATGCACATTTCCGCCTCATGGGTAACGCGGGAGTGAGCACGGTTCAACGATGGGTGACGTGAAGGTGAATTACGGGGGTCAGGGCCGGATGAGGAGGGGGCGAGTCCGCTTATGCCGCACGGGAACGTACGATCGAAACGTGTCCAGTCCAGTCTCCGGTTCGGTTAACTCTTCCCGTCGCGGCCGTCGCTCCTCCACCATGGGCGGCATGCCGCTCAACGACATGCCGTGGTGGCGCTGGCGCATCAACGTGCGTTCCGCGCTGCACATGCTCTCCGACCCCGGGTTCCACGAGACGACCTGGCAGGCCGGCCTTGACGGGTACGGCGACGTCACCGACGCCGTCTACCGCCTGGTCGAGGACACCTGGCTCGACAACTGGTCCGCCGAGAAGTACGTCGGCGCCGTCTTCCGGGACAGCGGCGAGGCCGCCCTCGTCGACGTCGCCGTCCTCCGCGTCCTGCGGATCATGCACCAGGTCGGACCCGACGCCCCCGTCTCCGCCTACCTCGAACACCCCGGCTGGCCCGAAGCCGTCCGCGCCGCCCGCGAGGCACACGTACGGATGGCACAGGCCGACGGCGACGACCCCGACGCGCCCCCGCGCACCCTCGACGTGATCCGCATCATGACCCGGTCCTGAGCGGCCCGCGCCCCGCTCGCGGGCGGCTCGCGTCCCGGGCTCGCGCACGGCTCGCGGCCGGCTCGCCCGGCGCTCGGGAAGCGTCCGAAACGCGTTCCGCCTGACGGACAGGGGGTCACCCGGCCCATCCCGGTGTGGCAGGCTGCCGGAATGACCGATCAGTATGTCCTCACCCTCTCGTGCCCCGACAAGCAGGGCATCGTGCACGCCGTGTCGAGCTACCTCTTCATCACCGGGTGCAACATCGAGGACAGCCAGCAGTTCGGAGACCGGGACACGGGTCTCTTCTTCATGCGCGTCCACTTCTCCGCCGAAGCGCCGGTGAACGTGGACAAACTGCGGGCCAGCTTCGCCGCGGTCGGCGACTCCTACGCCATGGACTGGCAGATCCACCTCGCCGACCAGCCCATGCGGGTCGTCCTCATGGTCTCCAAGTTCGGCCACTGCCTCAACGACCTGCTGTTCCGCTCCCGGATCGGCGCGCTCCCCGTCGAGATCGTCGCCGTGGTCTCCAACCACACCGACTTCGCCGAACTCGTCGGCTCCTACGGGCTGCCCTTCCGGCACATCCCCGTCACCAAGGACACCAAGGCCGCCGCCGAGGCCGAACTCCTCGAACTCGTCCGCGAACAGAACGTCGAGCTCGTCGTCCTCGCCCGCTACATGCAGGTCCTCTCCGACGACCTCTGCAAGCAGCTGTCCGGCCGCATCATCAACATCCACCACTCCTTCCTCCCGAGCTTCAAGGGCGCCAAGCCCTACCACCAGGCCCACGCCCGCGGCGTCAAGCTCATCGGCGCCACCGCGCACTACGTCACCGCCGACCTCGACGAAGGCCCGATCATCGAGCAGGAGGTCGAACGCGTCAGCCACGCGGTCACCCCCGACCAGCTCGTCGCCATCGGCCGCGACGTCGAATGCCAGGCCCTCGCCCGCGCCGTCAAATGGCACGCCGAACGCCGCATCCTCCTCAACGGCCGCCGCACCGTCGTCTTCGGCTGACCCGACCGACCCGCTGGACCGGGCCGCCGGACCGGCCCTACAAGCGGCTGAGGGTGGTGGCCGCCGTCAGGACGTCGTGGATCGCCTGGCGGTCCCCGTCCTGGCCGGCGGCGGCCTCGGACGGCGAGATGTGCCCGGCGACCAGCTGGCAGAACTCGACGCCGTCCATCGCGACCTGCGCGACGGAATGATCCGGGGAGCCGAGCGCGGCCGGGGAGTCCAGCGGGATGTACCAGTGGCCGCCGCCCGCGCCCTCGACCTCCAGATGCAGCGAGCGGCCCGGAGCACCCGCCGCGACCAGATGGCGCGCGGGCGCCGCGAGGCCCGAACGGCGGCGCGCGGCGAGAGCCGCCGGCAGCAGCCGCGCCGCCAGGTCGATCATGCCGTGCAGATGCGCACCGCTCGGCGGCGCGTACGGATAGGCGATCGCGTTCGCGATGTCGTCGGCGTGCACCCAGCACTCGAAGGCCCGCTCAAGGAGCGAGTCCCGCAGCGGCAGCGCGAAGTCCTTGTACGTCACCGTGAGGTCGGCGACACCGCGCCCCGCGAAGGACACCGTGCGGATCAGCGTGTGGCTCTGCTCCCGCCACGGATCCCGCAGCGCCCGGTTCGGCGGCCGGTCGAGCCCCGCCCAGAACGCCTCCGTCCGCTCCGTCGCCGACAGCTCCGGCACACCCGCGCCCAGCGGATCGTCGAGACCGAGCGCCGACGACACCAGACCGTCGACCGCCAGGAGATGGCCGATGACACCCGCGACGGTCGTCTTGCGCCGGACGACGCGGTCCTCCTCGTACCACTTCAGCCGCACCGGCGCGTGCCACTCGGACTCGCCGATGTCCCGCAGGAGCGCGTCCAGCCGGGCCGTCTCCGCGTCGTAGGGCGTCACCCAGTCGGGGACCGGGATACGGGCGGGCCGGCGGCCCAGGCAGTTCTCCAGGACCCGCGAGCGGAGCAGCGGGTCGAGGTCCAGGTCCCGGTCCTCGTGCAGCAGCGCGACCGCGTCCCGCAGCCGCAGCGCCTCGTCGGCGCACGGCGCGCACCCGGTGAGATGGTCCTCGACGGCCTTCGTCTCCGCGCTGGAGCACGCCGACAGCGCCCAGGCCCCGAGCAGGGACTTGAGCACCGCGTGCGACAGGGCCGGCGCCTCGGGTTCGACGTCGTCGACGGGCGCCGCCGGTGTCGCCGAGAGGTCCGCGTGGTCGTCGGCCGCCGCGCGCGGGCCCGGTATCCAGGGGGCGCGGGCGAGGCCGTCGGGGTCGTCGTTCGCCGAGTTCACAGGGCGGGTCCGTAGCCGGGCGGGGAGGAGCCGCCGAGGGGGCGGGTGTTGGCGGTGGAGAGGAGCTGCAGGCCCAGCCGGAGGCGGCGCCGGGCCTCGTCGTCGGTGACGCCCAGGTCGGCGGCGGTCTGGCGGTAGTCGCGCCGCTGGAAGTAGGCGAGTTCGAGCGCGGCACGCAGCGGGGCCGGCATGGACGTCACGATGTAGTCGGCGCGGGCCGCGACATTGGCCCGGCGGACCTTCTGCTCCAGCTCCTCGGCGGAGCCGAGCCCCGTCTCCGCGTAGGCCGTCGCCTCGGCCTGGCGCAGCCGGTGGACGGCCTGCCGCTGGGTGAGCCGGGCGACCCACGAGCGCATGTTGCCCTGCTTGGGGTCGTAGGCGTCGGGGTTCTCCCAGATGTAGCCGAACACCTCGCGGGTGACCTGGTCGGCGGCCGCGTCGTCGTCGAGGACGCGGTGGGCGAGGCTGTGCACCAGGGACGCGAACCGGTCGTAGAACTCGCCGAGCGCGGCCGCCTCCCCGCGCGCGAGCCGCTGCTGCATCCTGCGGTCCCAGCGCGGTGGTGTGTCCATCGCCATCCGACCCCTCCGCCCCTCCCGGTCCCAGGCCCCGCCTCTTCCCTTCCCAAAGTAGTGCGCCGCACCGACGACGTACGCCTGTTTGCCGCAAGTGCGCCCTTGACGCGGGTGCTGATGGTAAGGAACGCGTCATCCACCGGCCCAGGGGTTTCGCCCGGTCACGGCGGGGCAGGCGGCGTCCGTGACAGCGATCGAGGTCGACGAGGACGAGTACGGCTCCTGGACGGTTCTGCGCGTCCGGGGAGAACTGGACCTGGTCACCTCTCCCCGGATACGCCGCAGCGTCCACGACGCCGTCGCGGGCGGCCGGCACGACCTGGTGGTCGACCTGTCGGGCGTGCGGTTCTGCGACTCGAGCGGCGTCGGCGTCCTCATCGCCGCCCGCCGCCTGCTCCGCTCCTGCGGCGGCCGCCTCCGCCTGATCCTCCCCGGGGACGAGACCGGCTCCGGCGACGGCCACGTCGACCGCGTGCTCTCCGCGCTCGGCGTCCGGCGCCTCTTCGACGTGTACGAGGACGTGCCGGCGGCGCTCAGCGGGGCGCCGGGCCGAACTGTTCCCTGAGCCGGTACTTGAGCACCTTGCGCAGCGTCTCGTTGCGGGGGAGCGCGTCCATCAGCTCCAGCTGCTCGGGCAGCTTGTGGACGGAGAGACCCGCCTCCCGCAGGAAGGCCGTCACGGCCGGCAGGGTCAGCGGCTCCGCGCCCGGGGGCTGTTCGACGACGGCGCAGACGCGTTCGCCGCGTTCGGCGTCGGGGAGGCCGATGACGGCGGCGTCGCCGACGCCGGGGTGACGGTGCAGGAGGTCCTCGATCTCCTTGGCCGAGATGTTCTCTCCCTTCCGGATGATGATGTCCTTGATCCGGCCGGTGAGCACGAGATGGCCGGTGGGCGTCAGGTGCCCCACGTCACCGGTGACGAGGAAGCCGTCCTCGTCGAAGGCGGCGGCCGTCTGGGCCGGGTCCAGATAGCCCTGGCAGACGGCCTCGCCGCGCAGCCGGACCTCGCCGCCCTCGGTGATCCGTATCTCCATGCCGGCCGGCGGGCGGCCCTCGGTCGTGGCGAGGTTCTCGTCGGTGTCCTCCGGGTCGCCCATGGTGATCATCGGGACCTCGGTCATCCCGTACCCGTGGGTGAGCCGGCAGCCCAGCTCCTTCCGCACCGCGTGGTAGATCTCCGGCGGCTTGGGCGCCCCGCCCCCGGCGAGGAGCCGCAGCGTGGGGATGACGGGCTTGCCGGGCGTCTTGCGCTGCTCGGCGAGGAACATCGAGTAGAACGCGGTGGAGCCGCCGGCGACCGTCACCCCGTGCCGGTTGTACTCGTCGAGCGCGTCGGGCAGCGCGAACTGTTCGAACATCACGGCCGGGAACCCGTACAGCAGCAGCATCACCGTGTAGTCGGGCCCCGCGATGTGCGCGTACGGGAACGCCATCGACCCCACGTCCCCCTCGCCGAGCCGCAGCGCGTGCGCGAGGCACGCGCCGCCCGCGATCAGCGAACGGTCCGTGTGCAGCACCCCCTTGGGGTCGGAGGTCGTACCCGAGGTCCAGTAGATCCAGCGGACGTCGGTACCTGACGACGGCGGCGGAGGCAGCACGGCCGGGTCCCCGTCCGGCAGCTCCCCGTACGCCTCGAACACCCCCCGCGCCCCGAGCCGCCGCGCCATCTCCCCATGGTCGAACCCCCGCCAGACCCCCGGCACGGCGAAGTGCTCCGCCCCCGACTCGCGCAGCGCGAACCCCACCTCCTTGTCCCGGTAGAACGGGATCACCGGCGTCTGTACGGCCCCGATCCGCGCCAGCGCGAACGTCAGCACCGCCGTCTCGATCCTCGTCGGCAACTGCCACGCCACCACCGACCCCGCCCGCACCCCCCTCCCGTACAACCCCGCCGCACACCGCTCCGCCCGCTCCCGGAGCCCGCCGAAAGTGAGCACCCGATCGCCCTGCAGCAACACCGGCCTCTCCGGCGTGAGCACGGCCCGGCGTTCGACGAGCTCCCACAGCGTGCGGGACTCGCCCAGGGCGTGTGCGGTCTCGTTCATCCCGTACTCCTCACGGCTGACGATCCGTCAGATAGTCCGGTGAGCGTAGAGGCCCGACGCTTGTCGGTCCAGGGGTCCGGGGATAGCCTGAGAGCGTCAGATCTGACGGGTCATCAGAAACGGGAGAGGGCTCCATGACGGAACTGCCCCGCATCATCAGCGTCGACGACCACGTGATCGAGCCGGCCCACCTCTTCGAGACGTGGCTGCCGGAGAAGTACCGGGAGCGGGGGCCGAAGGCGCTCACGGCCGGGATCGGGGAGCTTGCGTATGTGGGGGGGAAGTACCAGATCACGATGGATCCGGAGGGGCCGCCTACGGACTGGTGGATCTATGAGGACCTGAAGTTCCCGTACAAGCGGAACATCGCGGCGGTGGGCTTCGACCGGGACGAGATGACGTTGGAGGGGATCACGCGGGAGGAGATGCGGCGGGGGTGCTGGGACCCCAAGGCGCGCCTCGCGGACATGGACCTCAACCACGTGGAGGCCTCGCTCTGCTTCCCCACCTTCCCGCGGTTCTGCGGGCAGACGTTCGCGGAGGCGCACGACAAGGAGGTGGCTCTGGCCTGTGTGCGCGCGTACAACGACTGGATGGTCGAGGAGTGGTGCGGGGACAGTGGGGGCCGGCTGATCCCGCTGTGCATCATCCCGCTGTGGGACATCGACCTGGCGGTGACGGAGATCCGGCGGAACGCGGCGCGCGGGGTCAGGGCGGTCACGTTCTCCGAGATCCCCACGCACCTGGGGCTGCCGTCGATCCACTCCGGCTACTGGGACCCCTTCTTCGCGGTCTGCCAGGAGACCGGGACCGTGGTGAACATGCACATCGGGTCCAGCAGCCAGATGCCGGCCGCCTCGCCCGACGCGCCGCCCGCCGTCCAGGCCAGCCTGAGCTTCAACAACGCGATGGCCTCGATGATGGACTTCCTGTTCAGCGGGGTCCTGGTCAAGTTCCCCCGCCTCAAGCTCGCCTACAGCGAGGGGCAGATGGGGTGGATCCCGTACGCCCTGGAGCGCGCCGACGACGTGTGGGAGGAGCACCGGGCCTGGGGTGGCGTCCGCGACCTGATCCCGGAGCCGCCGTCGACGTACTACTACCGGCAGATCTTCTGCTGCTTCTTCCGCGACAAGCACGGCATCGCCTCGCTGGACGTCGTCGGCCGCGACAACGCCACCTTCGAGACGGACTACCCGCACGTCGACTCGACCTTCCCGCACACGAAGGAGGTCGCGCTCGACCACGTGCGGGGCCTCGACGACGAGACGGTCTACAAGCTGATGCGCGGCAACGCCATCCGCATGCTGGGCCTCGACTTCGACCGGGACCTCAAGGACCTCAAGGACCTCAAGAACCTCAAGGGCCGGTCCTGATGGATCTCGCGTGCTCGGAGGAAGAGGAGGAGTTCCGGGCGCGGCTGCGCGGGTGGCTCACCGCCACCCTGCCGACGCTCCCGCCGAAGCCCGATCCGCTCGACTGGCCGGCCCGGCGCGCGTACGACTGCGGCTGGCAGCGCCGGCTGTACGACGCGGGGTACGCGGACGTGCACTGGGACGCGTCGCCGACCCAGCGGCTGATCTTCCTGGAGGAGACCGAGCTGGCGGGGGCGCCGTACGTCGGCGCGAACTTCGTCGGGCTCCTGCACGCGGGGCCGACGATCGCCGCCGAGGGTACGGCGGCGCAGCGCGAGCGGTGGCTGCCGCCGGTGCTGCGGGGGGACGAGGTGTGGTGCCAGGGGTTCAGTGAGCCCGGCGCGGGTTCGGACCTGGCCTCCCTGCGGACGAAGGCCGTGCGGGACGGGGACGAGTACGTCGTGACCGGTCAGAAGATCTGGACCTCGCACGCCGAGGTCGCCGACTGGTGCGAACTCCTCGTGCGGACGGACCCGGACCCGGCGGTGTCGAAGCACCGGGGGATCAGCTGGCTCGCCATGCCGATGGACGCGCCGGGCGTGACCGTGCGGCCGCTGCGGACGCTGGCGGGGTCGACGGAGTTCGCCGAGGTGTTCCTCGACGAGGTGCGGGTGCCGGTCGCGAACCGGGTGGGGGAGGAGAACGACGGCTGGCGCGTCACGATGGTGACGCTCTCCTTCGAACGGGGCACGGCCTTCGTCGGCGAGGTCGTCGCCTGCCGCCGGCTCCTGGGCGAGCTGGCCCGTACGGCGCGGAAGAACGGCACCTGGGACGACCCCGTGCTCCGGCGGCGGCTGGGCAGGCTGTCGGCCGAGTTCCAGGCCCTGTGGCGGCTCACCCAGGCCAACGTCAGCGAGGCGCAGGCGACCGGCGGGGTGCCGGGGGCGGGCGGCTCCGTCTTCAAGCTCCACTACTCGCACGCCCGCCAGGAGCTGTACGAGGCCGCCGCCACGGTCCTCGGGCCGGACGCGCTCGACCTCGACCGCGACTGGACCCTCGACCGGCTCTCCTCCCTCTCGTACACGATCGCCGCCGGCACCTCCCAGATCCAGCGCAACATCGTCGCCGAGCGGATCCTCGGCCTGCCGAAAGGTCGGTGACCCGCCCCCATGGACTTTCGACTGACCGAGGACCAGCGCGCCCTGAGCCGGGGTGTACGGGAGCTCCTGGCGCGCCTTTTCGACCGGGAGGCGCTGCGGGCCGCCGTGGACTCCGCCGGTTCACCGCGCCTCGACCGTGACCTGTGGCGGGAGCTCGGTGCGGCCGGGCTCTTCTCGCTGCGGCTTCCCGAGGCGGACGGCGGGGTGGGTCTGGGTCTCCCGGAGGCGGTTCTCGTCTTCGAGGAGGTCGGGAGGGTGCTGCTGCCGGGGCCGGTCGTGGCCACGCATCTGGCGGCGGGGGTGGTGCCGGGCGCGGCGGAGGGTTCCGTCGTGGTGACGGCCGCGTCGGAGGGTCTGGTGCCGTGGCTGGAGGAGGCGGACGTGGTGCGGGGGGAGGTGGCGGGTGCGGTGGCCTTGCGGTCGGTGGATCCGCTGACGCCGCTGCACCGGGTGCCGGAGCGCGCGGGCGCGACGGCGGGGGAGGCCGTTCTGCTGATCGCCGCCGAGCAGGTGGGCAGCGCCGGGCGGACCACCGAGATGGCCGTGGCGTACGCGGGGGAGCGGGAGCAGTTCGGGCAGGTGATCGGTGGCTTCCAGGCGGTGAAGCACCTGTGCGCGGGGATGTTCGTGCGGGCGGAGCTGGCGCGGGCGGCGGTGCGGGCGGCTGCGGTGACCGGGGACGCCGTGGAGATCGCGGGGGCGAAGCTGCTCGCGGACGAGGCGGCGACGGGGAACGCGCGGGACTGTCTGCAGGTGTTCGGCGGGATGGGGTTCACCTGGGAGGCGGACGTGCACCTGCATCTGAAGCGGGCGTGGGTGCGGGCGCGGCTCGGGATGACGGGGGCGCGGGCGGAGGAGGAGGTGGCGGCGGCGCTCTAGGGGGTGACGGTGCTCTGGCGGGTGACGGTGCTCTAGGGGGTGACGGTGCTCTGGGGAGTGACGGTGCTCCAGGGGTGTCCGAGCGGTCGCGGTGTGTGTTCGATTCGTGACGGAATGTCGATATCGGGTTGTGTCCTTCGGAGGGGCCGTCACGGCCCGGAGTCGGCCTCCGGCTCCGGTACTCTCCGTGGGATGCGCGTGCTCGTTGGCCCGGATCGTCCCGGTGTCGCCCCTGGGGCGGCCCCGTGGCCGGGAATGCCCGCCGTTCGCGCTCGGCGTTCGACTCCCCGCAGCGTGCGTCGCACAGTATGGACCATGCGTACTCCTTCGCGCTGGAATATGCCCGAAGCGCTTGTTGCGGTGACTGTACGTCAACCATGCTGTCCCATAAGGGAATCACGTTCCGTAAAGGTGTGTCCGCCGGTTCGGATGGTGTGAGCGGTGCAGGTGCTTCAGGTGCAGTTGGAGGTCGGGCCGGACCCGGCGGAGGTCGGCAGGGCCCGGAGGTGGGCGCGGTCACGTCTCGCGGGTTCGGGTATAGGTGATGACGAGCCGCTGGCCGAGACGCTGGTGCTGCTCATCTCGGAGCTCGTGACCAACGCCGTGGTGCACACGGGCTGTCCGGCCGTGCTGCGGATGCTCTTCGCGGCGGAGGGCGGTGTGCGGGTCGAGGTGGCCGATGCGAGCGACTGTCCGCCGCGGCCCCGGCACGCGGAGGGCGACGACACCAACGGGCGGGGCCTGGAGCTGGTCGACGGGCTCGCGGACCGCTGGGGCTGGCAGCCGGAAGGCGCCGGCAAGAGCATCTGGTGCGAGGTCGACCGGGCCCCGGCGGCTCCCTCGCACGGGCAGGGCGCGGTGTCGCCCGGCCGGGTGCACTGTTGACGGTTCGTTCCGTTTTGCCCACTCTGGTGTGAGCGATTCGTGGCGAGGGGAGCCGAGGGCCGTGTGCCCTCGGCGTGTGCGGGTCGTGGCCGGGTGGCGGCGGTCCGTGCCGTGCTCGGGGCGCGCGCGAGCGCGCCGCCGCCCGTGGGGACCGCTAGAGGATCGCGACCGGCGCCACCGGTGTGCCCGTGCCGCCGACGAAGGGCTCGGGCATCGCGGAGAGCAGGAAGGCGTAGCGCCGTTCTTGTGCACAGGCTGTGGACAGGCCTTCGAGGTTCCAGTTCTGGCCCTGGAGCATCCCCATCTCGACCAGGTCAAGGGCGTGCACCGGCAGCCACAGGTCCTCGATCTCCGGCGGGAAGATCTCGAAGGTGAGCGTGTCGTTGGCGACGGCCGCGACGTCACGGGCGTGGAACCACTCGGGCGTGCGGACCGAGAGGCCCGGTGAGGGGAACGCGTAACCGTGCTTGTCGCCGGCGAGGTACGCCTGCACCTGGCCGGTCCGTACGAGGACGATGTCGCCGGAGCGGACGGTGACGCCGCCGAAGTCGGCGGCCTCGTCGAGGTCCTCGGGGGTGACGGCGTGGTCGCCGGGCAGCCGGTCGAGTCCCTTGGCGGCGGCGACGTCCAGGAGGACGCCACGGCTCACGATGTGCCGGGCGGTGTGGATGCCGCTGAACTCGGAGCGGCCGTGCGGGGTGATGGTGTCGGCGGGGCGGCCGTTGTAGATGCGGCCGGAGTGCGAGACGTGGGTGAGGGCGTCCCAGTGGGTGCCGGCCTGGAGTCCGAGGGTCACGGCGTCGTCGCTGGTGGCGACGGTGCCGGGGCCGAAGAGCTCCTGGTTGACCTGGACCATGACGTGGAGCGGGTTGACCCGGCCGGGGATCATCCCGGTCTGGACGCCGTCCTGCTCGAGGTCGAGGGCGAGCGGGACGCGCCGGCCGGTGCGGACGGTGGCGGCGGCCTCGCGCACCACCTCGTCGGTGACGAGGTTGAGGGTGCCGATCTCGTCGTCCTGGCCCCAACGGCCCCAGTTGTTGACGCGCTTGGCGATCTCGTGGAATGCGGCGGGGAGAGACATCGGGGCCTCCGGGGTCTTGTTTTCCGGTATCTGACGGACCGTAGAATCCTGACGACGAACGAATCTAACGGACCGTCAGAAAGTGCGGGAAGGGGCCGGGCGTGGGGAACTTCTTGGCTGGCAAGGTCGTCGCCGTGACGGGAGCGGGGCGCGGGATCGGCCGCGCGGTCGCCCTCGCGTGCGCGGCGGAGGGCGCGAAGGTCGTCGTCAACGACTACGGCGTCTCGATCGAGGGCGGCGAGCCGACCTCCGAGGTCGCGCTCTCCGTCGTGAAGGAGATCGAGGCGGCCGGCGGCTCGGCCGTCGCGGTCGCCGACGACATCTCGACGATGGCGGGCGGGCAGCGGATCGTGGACGTCGCCCTCGCCGAGTACGGGCGGATCGACGGCGTCGTCTGCGTCGCCGGCATCCTCCGCGAACGCATGCTCTTCAACATGTCCGAGGAGGAGTGGGACCCCGTCGTCGCCACCCACCTCAAGGGCACGTTCACCGTCTTCCGGGCGGCCTCGGCCGTCATGCGCAAACAGGGCACGGGCACGCTCATCGGCTTCACCAGCGGCAACCACCAGGGCTCCGTCGCCCAGGCCAACTACTCGGCCGCCAAGGGCGGGATCATCTCCCTGGTGCGGAGCGCGGCCCTCGGCCTCCACAAGTACGGCGTCACCGCGAACGCCGTCGCACCCGTCGCCCGCACCCGCATGTCCGCCAACGTCCCCATGGAACTCAAGGAGATCGGCGAGCCGGAGGACGTGGCCGCGCTCGTCGTCTACCTGCTCTCCGAGCGGGCACGCGCCGAGAAGATCACCGGCCAGGTCTACACGATCGCCGGCCCGAAGATCGCCGTCTGGGCCCAGCCCCGCGAACTCCGCGCCGGATACGCCGACGGGGCCTGGACCCCCGAGCGCATCGCCGACTTCCTCCCCGGGACCGTCGGCACCGACCCGATGCCCATGCTCGCCCGACTGGAGGAGATGGCCCGCGCCGCCGCGGCGGGCGACCGCCCCAACGCCGTGAAGGAGAACGGGTCATGAGAGGCGTCGTGTTCGACGGCAAGTCCGTCCAGGTCGTCGACGACCTGGAGGTGCGCGACCCCGGGCCCGGCGAGGTCCTCGTCGGCATCGCCGCGGCCGGGCTCTGCCACAGCGACCTGTCCGTGGTCGACGGGACCATTCCCTTCCCGCCTCCCGTGGTGCTCGGGCACGAGGGCGCCGGCGTCGTCGAGGCGGTCGGGGCCGGCGTCACCCACGTCGTACCCGGCGATCACGTGGCCCTGTCGACGCTGGCGAACTGCGGGGCGTGCGCGGACTGCGACCGGGGGCGGCCGACGATGTGCCGGAAGGCCATCGGGATGCCGGGGCAGCCGTTCTCGCGGAACGGGCAGCCGGTCTTCCAGTTCGCGTCGAACTCGTCCTTCGCCGAGCGGACCGTCGTCAAGGCCGTGCAGGCCGTGAAGATCCCGAAGGACATCCCGCTCACCTCCGCCGCCCTCATGGGCTGCGGCGTCCTCACCGGCGTCGGAGCCGTACTCAACCGCGCCAAGGTCGGGCGCGGCGAGACCGTCGTCGTCATCGGCACCGGCGGCATCGGCCTCAACGTCCTCCAGGGAGCCCGGATCGCCGGCGCGCTCACCATCGTCGCCGTCGACACCAACCCGGACAAGGAGGCCGTGGCCCGGCAGTTCGGCGCCACCCACTTCCTCGGCTCCGCCGACGGCGTCCGCGCGATCCTGCCGACCGGCGCCGACCACGTCTTCGAATGCGTCGGCCACACCGGACTCGTCCGCACCGCGATCGACCTCCTCGACCGCCACGGCCAGGCGATCCTGCTCGGCATGACCGCCCCGACGGCCGAAGCGAGCTTCCCGCCCGCCGCCATGTTCCTCGACAAGTCCATCCTCGGCTGCCGCTACGGCTCCTCCCGCCCCCAGAAGGACCTCGCCCTCTACGCCGAGCTCTACCGCACCGGCACCCTCCTCCTCGACGAACTCGTCACCACCACCTACCCCGTCGAGGACTTCGCGCGGGCCGTGGAGGACGCGGAGCGGGGAAAGGTGGCGCGGGGGGTGCTCACTTTCTGAGGCGCACGGAGGGAGCGGCGACGGGGCCCTTGTCCATGTACAGATAGGGCGGGTCCTCGTTGCTGCGGTACCAGGCCCAGCAGACCCCCGCCCAGGGCGCGAGCATCCCGACGAGACCGAGGAGGAACGCCGTACCTCCCGAGGGGTACCCGAGGAGGAACGGCACCGCCGAGGCGGCGCCCACGCCGAAGGCGCCGAGGGCGGGCAGGTGGACGGCCGGCTGGTAGCGGCGTGCGTCGTCCACCGTCTCGACGCCCATGTACATGCCGATCGTCATGAAGATCCCGCCGAAGAAGCAGAGCGCCCAGATCCACACCACGGAGAACAGCGCCCCCGGGCCCGCCCCGAGCGAGTCGCTCGTCCGCACGCCCAGGTCGGGCCGGCCCGGAGCGAACGCCAGGTACTCCTTCCCGCCGGGCTCCGGGGCCCCGGTGGTCTCCACGCCGGTGAGGGACACCTCGCGCGGGCCGGCGGTGAACGGCACGGAGAAGACGACCATGGACCGGTAGACCGTCACCTCGTTGACGCTCATCCGGGTGTCGACCGGCGTCCCCACCACCCGTACCACCGTCGCCTCGCGCAGCCCGCCGCCGGACTCCCGCATCACCTGGGCCCACTCGGCCGCCGCACGGTCGGGAAGCGTCGCCTGGGTCATCCCCGCCGCCGAGAGGACGGCCGTGCACCAGGCGAGCGAGAGCGGCAGCAGATACGAGGTCCTGCCCGGCGCGGGACGTGGCTCGCCGACGTACAGGCGGGCCTTGTGGTGCGCGAACACCCAGAGACCGGCACACGCCACCGTCCCCACGAGCAGCCCCAGTTCGAGCCACCGCGGCCGGCCGGGACCCGGGTCGCGGAGCAGCGCCGTCAGCCCCAGCGCCCAGCCGAGCCCGAGCCCGAGCCATCCCGTGAGGCGCGTCCAGGCCGACCGGCCCGGTCTCCTGCCGCGCTGCCGCCGCTCCATGTCCGCCCCCCAGGTGTGTCGAGGGCGGCAGCATATGCGGGCCGCGATATCCCCTGGGGGACAGCACCGTCGGCGGGTTACGGTCCCTGCCATGTCCTACCGTGAGCTCGCCGTCCGCCCCGTCCTGGCCTGGGCCGCCGTCATGGTCACCAGCCGGCTGCCGATCGCGATGGCACCGCTCGCGGTGGTCTTCCTGGTCCGGGAGCGGCCCGGCGGGTATTCGCTCGGGGCGGTGCTCGCAGCCGTGTACGTGCTCGGCGAGATCGTGGGCGCGCCCCTGCTCGGGATGCGGATGAAGGCCGAGAAGGCGAGGCCCCAGCTGGCCGCCGGGCTCGCGGCCGGCGCCGCCGGCTTCCTCGGGATGGGGCTCCTGCCCGGCGCCCACCCGGTGGTGCTCGGCGCCCTGGCGCTGCTCGCGGGGATCGGGCCCGCGGCGGTGCCCGGCGGGCTACGGGCGCTGCTCACGAGCCTGGTGCCGGAGCGGGCCGTGACACAGGCGATGAGCATGGAGACCGTCCTGACCTTCGGGATCTGGGCCGCCGCCCCCGCCCTCGCCACCGGGCTCGCGCTCGGCGTCGACCCGGCCGTGCCGCTGCTCCTCCAGGGGGTGCTGCTGGCCGTGTCCGTCGTCGGGCTGCGGATGCTGCCGGCCGGCTGGGCCGCCGAGCCGCAGGAGGAAGGCACGTCCATGCGGCGGGCGCTGCTGCGGGCCTGGCCGGTCTACCTGCTCGGGGCGGCCGGCCTCACCCTGCTCGCGCTCGCCGAACTGGTACTGCCCGCCCTGCTGGAACAGCGGGGTATCGGCATCGGATGGGCGGGGCCGCTGCTCGCCGGGTTCTCGCTCGGGTCGGCCGCGGGCGGGTTCGTGTACGGCCTGCGGAAGTGCTGGCCCGGCTCGCTGTCCGCCCAGTCGACGGTCCTCGTCCTCGCCGTGTCCGCGGGCGTCGCGCTCGTCGCCGTCCTCCCGTGGCCGGCCGCCCTCGCGACCGCCCTCGTCGCCGCCGGCGTCCTCCAGGCCCCCTCGGGCCTCGCCCGCACCCTCGCCCTGCGGGAGATCCTGCCGCCCTCCGCGCTCGCCGCCGGCTACTCGGTCATGTACGCGGCCATCGGCACCGGCTACGCCGTCAGCGGCACCCTCGCGGGCGGCCTGCTCAAGGTGGTGGCCCCGTCGACGGCCATCCTGTGCGGCGTGGTCCTCACCGTGCTGCTCGCCGCGGCCGGCGGCCTCGGCGAGCGGCGGCTGACCCGCCGCACCCAGGCGGAGAGGGAGGCCCGGACGGCGTCGGCGCCGGAGGGTCCGGCGGCGTCCGCGCCCGGGGGTCAGACGGCGTCCGGGCCGGAGGGTCCGGCGGTGTCCCCGCCCGGGGGTCAGACGGCGTCCGCGCCGGAGGGTCCGGCGGTGTCCCCGCCCGGGGGTCAGACGGCGTCCGCGCCGGAGGGTCCGGCAGCGCCCCCGCCCGGGGGTCAGACGGCGTCCGCGCCGGAGGGTTCGGCGGCGTCCGGGCCGGAGGGACAGACGGCGTCCGCGCCGGAGGGTTCGGCGGTGTCCGCGCCTGCTCGGAAGGTCCGCCGGTAGGCGGTCGGGGTCACTCCGATCGCGCTCATCAGGTGCACGCGCAGCGACTGCGCGGTGCCGAAACCGGCGTCCTGGGCGACCCGGTCGACCGGGAGGCCGGTGGACTCCAGGAGGTGCCGGGCGCGTTCGACGCGCTGCTGGGTGAGCCACTGGCCGGGGCTGATGCCGACCTCGTCGCGGAAGCGGCGGGTGAACGTCCGCACGCTCATCGACTCCTGCCCCGCCAGGTCCCGCAGCTGGATCGGCTCGTGGAGGTGCGCGAGGGCCCAGGCCCGTGCGGCGGTCGTGGTGTGGGTGCCCGCCTCGGGCATCGGGCGCTCGATGTACTGGGCCTGGCCGCCGTCCCGGTGCGGCGGTACGACGGTCCTGCGGGCGACGTCGTTGGCGACGGCCGTGCCGTGGTCGCGGCGCACGATGTGCAGGCACAGGTCGATGCCGGCGGCCACGCCCGCCGAGGTCAGCACGTCGCCGTCGTCGACGAACAGGACGTCCGCGTCGACCCGTACGGACGGGAACAGCCGCTGGAAGTGCTCGGCGGACGCCCAGTGGGTCGTCGCCGGACGCCCGTCGAGGTACCCGGCGGCGGCGAGCACGTAGCCGCCGGTGCAGATGGAGACGAGCCGGGTGCCGGGCCTGATGTGCGCGAGCGCGGCGGCCAGTTCCCCGGTGAGCCTGCCCTCCTCGTAGACGGGACCCAGCTCGTATGAGGCCGGTACGACGACCGTGTCGGCGGTGGCCAGGATCTCGGGACCGTGCTCCACGTACACGGCGAAGTCCGCGTCGGTGGGGACGGCGCCCGCCACCGGGGCGCAGGTGACGATCTCGTACAGCGGCCGTCCGCCGGCGTCCTTGGCGCGCCCGAAGATCCGGTGCGGGATGCCGAGCTCGAAGGGGAGGAGCCCGGGCAGGGCGAGGACGGCGACGCGGTGCGGGTGGCGCACGGGCGGTGCTCCCTCCGAAAATCGATGGTGGTCCAGACCACTTCTGCGGTAGTTCTGCTTGTCCGTGACGGACAACACGTACAAGTCTGAGGCCACCGAGCGGATTCCCGTCCAGGACTCCGCCCCCGCCGGGCCGCCCGCACTCTGGAACCGTAACTTCCGGCTCTTCTTCGTCGCCCGCGCGGTCGCCGTCTTCGGCGAGGGCATGGTCCCGGTCGCCTTCGCCGCCGGACTCCTCGGCGCCGGCCACCCCGGCTCCACCGTCGGCTACGCGCTCGGCGGCTGGACCGCCGCCTTCGCCCTCTTCGTCCTCTTCGGCGGCGTCCTCGCCGACCGCTTCACCGCCCGCCGCATGATGATCCTCGCGGACCTCCTGCGCCTCCCCGGAGCCGCCGTCCTCGCCGTCTCCTTCACCCTCGGCAGCCCGCCGCTCTGGGCCGTCTACACCCTGTCCGTCGCCGCCGGCATGGGCGCCGCCCTCTTCCAGCCCGGCGTCGCCTCCACGATCCCCCGCATCGCCCCCGACGTGCAGCGCGCCAACGCCGTCCTCCGCGTCGTCGAAGCCCTCATGACCATGGCGGGACCCGCCGCCGCCGGCCTCCTCGTCGCCGCCTGGAACGCGGGCGCCGCCTTCGCCGTCAACGGCCTGACCTTCGCCGTCAGCGCCCTCTGCCTCGCCCTCCTGCGCATCGCCCCGCTCCCCTCCGACACCGCGCGCCGCGACTCCCTCGGCGCCGAACTCGCCGGAGGCTGGCGCGAGTTCCGCTCCCGCAGCTGGCTCTGGGGCGTCATATCCATCTGGACGGTCTACGGGCTCACCGTCGCCGGCCCCATGGTGCCGCTCACCGCGAGCCTCGTCACCGAGGACCACGGCTCCGCCGCGTACGGCGTCCTCATGGCCGTCAACGGCGCCGGCAGCGCCGCCGGCGGCCTCCTCGCCCTCCGGCTCCGCCCCGTCCGCCCGCTCGCCTCCGGCGCCGTCGCCCTCCTCGGCCTCCCCGTCAACCTCGCCCTCCTCGGCCTCGGCGCCCCCCTCGCCCTCCTCGCCGCCGGCCAGTTCATCGGCGGCGCCGCCTTCGCCTTCTGGCTCGTCATGTGGTCCACCACCGTCCAGACCCACGTCCCCCAGGAGGCCCTCAACCGCATGCACGCCTACGACGTCGCCGGCTCCCTCCTCATGATGGGCGTCGGCCGTACGCTCTCGGGCCCCGTCGCCGCCGCCGTCGGCACCCAGCAGGTCCTCCTCACCGGAGCCGGCATCGCGGTCCTGGTGGTGGCGGCGCTGCTGGTGACGCGGCCGATCAGGACGCTGAGGAGGCTCTGAGCACCTCGGAGGGCGGGTGATGGCCCGACCCGCCGGCCCCATCCGTTGGCCCGACCCTTTGGCCCGATCCATGGCCCAACCCTTTGGCCCGATCCTTTGGAAAGCTGTCATCCGGGCCAATGGTGGCGGTCCCCGTCCGGACGGGATGCTCGGTGGCATGGCCCAGACAACCGAGCGTCCCGCAGGTCACGCACCCGACCGCCCGCCCCTCCGCACCCCCCGCGTCCACCGCGCCTGGTTCGTCGCGGCGGTCACCTTCGTCACGATCATCGGCGCCGCGGCCTTCGCGTCGCTGCCGGGCCTCCTCATCGAGCCCCTCCACGAGGAGTTCGACTGGTCGCGCGGCACGATCGGCTTCGCCGTCTCGGTCAACCTCGCCCTCTACGGGCTCACCGCCCCCTTCGCCGCCGCGCTCATGGACCGCTTCGGCATCCGCCGCGTCGTCGCCGTCGCGCTCACGATCATCGCCGGCGGATCGCTCCTCACCGTCTGGATGACCGCCGCCTGGCAGCTCGTCCTCTATTGGGGCGTCCTCGTCGGCCTCGGCAGCGGCTCCATGGCCCTCGCCTTCGCCGCGACCGTCACCAACCGCTGGTTCGTCGGCCGCCGTGGCCTCGTCACCGGCATCCTCACCGCCGCCGGAGCCTCCGGCCAGCTGGTCTTCCTGCCGCTGCTCTCCTGGCTCGTCGAGCACCACGGCTGGCGCCCCGCCGCCGTCACCGTCTCCCTCGCCGCCCTCGCGGTCGTCCCCTTCGTGTGGCTGCTCCTGCGCGACCACCCGGCGGACGTCGGCCTCGCCCCGTACGGCGGGGAGTACGCCGAGAAGCCCGCCCCCGTCACCGGCGCCGCCCGCCGCGCGGTCACGGTCCTCTTCAAGGCGGCCCGCACCGGCCCCTTCTGGCTCCTCGCGGGCACCTTCGCGATCTGCGGCGCCTCCACGAACGGCCTGGTGAAGACCCACTTCGTGCCGGCCGCCCACGACCACGGCATGCCGGTCACCGCCGCCGCCGGACTCCTCGCCGTCATCGGCGTCTTCGACGTCGTGGGCACCGTCGCCTCCGGCTGGTTCACCGACCGCTTCGAGGCCCGCCGCCTCCTCGCCGTCTACTACGCCCTGCGCGGGATCTCGCTCCTCTTCCTGCCCATGCTCCTCGCGCCCACCGTCCACCCGCCGATGCTCTTCTTCATCGTCTTCTACGGCCTCGACTGGGTCGCCACCGTCCCACCGACCATCGCCCTCTGCCGCGAGCAGTACGGCGAGGACTCCGCCATCGTCTTCGGCTGGGTCCTCGCCTCCCACCAGGTCGGCGCCGCCGCCGTCGCCTTCGCCGGCGGCCTCGCCCGCGACATCTTCGGCAGCTACGACATCGTCTGGTACGCCTCCGGCGCCCTCTGCGCCGCGGCCGCCCTGATGGCCCTGATCATCCGCCGCCCCGCCCCCGCGCCCGCGCCCGCTATGACGGCGTGAAGCGCCCGAACCGCCCCTGATGGAACAGGAGCGGGGCGCCGTCCCGCTCCGCCCCCAGCGCGTCGACGCGGCCGACGACGATGAGGTGGTCGCCGCCGGTGTGGACGGTGGTGATCGTGCAGTCGATCCAGGCGGGTGCGCCGGTGAGGCGTGGGGAGCCCGTGACCGGGGCCGGAGCCCAGTCGACCCCCGCGAACTTGTCCGCGCCGCTGACCGCGAAGGAGCGGCACAAGGCCCCCTGCTCCGCTCCCAGGACGTTCACGCAGAACGTGCCCGCCGCCGCGATCCGCGGCCACGTCGTCGACGTCCGGGCGACCATGAAGGCGACGAGCGGCGGGTCGAGGGAGAGCGAGGCGAAGGACTGGCAGGCGAAGCCCGCCGGCCCGCCCGGATCGAGCGCGGTCACGATCGTGACCCCGCTCGCGAAGTGGCCGAGGACCCGGCGGAACTCGGCCGGGTCGACCGGTGGCCTCTCGTCCTCGCGCACCGCGCGAAGCGCCGGCCGGGGCAGTGGTTCCACGGCCGTCGGCGAACCGGCCGCTCTCAGGTGTCGGACGGCGGTGGCCGCCATCCCCGCGTGTCCCATCACACCGCCCATTGAAACTGACGGTTCGTCAGATGGGAAGCCTTGGGTACGCGGAAGGGGGAAGCCCTCGGGCGACGGCCCCACCGTCGCCCCAAGGGCTTCCCCCTCGTCCTCCGCATCCGCGCACGTGGATCAGCCGGCGACGGCCCCCGTGGACCGGGTCCAGGCGACACCCGGCGTATGCCCCGTCCGGTAGGCCGTCACCTTCACGGTGATCCGCATCCCGCGCTGCGCCTTCGTCAGCGTGAACCACGACTTCGTCGCCCCGCTGATCGCCCGCCCGTTCGCGTACCACTGGTACCCGTACGAGCTCGGCACCGGCGTCCACGTGCCCTTCACGACCGTCAGCGTCCGCCCGACCCGCACCGTCCCCGACACGTACGGCGCGACCGTCGCCTTCGGCGCGAGACCGGCGGCCACGGTGTAACCAGCCGTCGTGTACGAACCGTCGAGGTGCCCCGTGCGACGCGCGGTCACCGTGACCGTGAGCTTCTTGCCGAGGACCGACGCGGCCGGGACGTACGACGCCCCCGTGGCCCCCGCGATCGCGACCCCGTTCGCCCGCCACTGGTAGGCATACGAGGTCGGCACGGGCGCCCAGGTCCCGACGACGGCCGTCACCTTGCTCCCGACACGCGTGGCGCCGGACATCGCGGGCACCTTCGTCGGCTTGGGCGCGATTCCCTTGACGACTGTGGAGCCGCTGACCGCGGTGAGCGTCGGCTGCCCCGCCTTGCGGACGGTGACGGCGACCGAGAGCTGCTTGCCGAACGTCTCCGGCGGCAGGATGTACGAGGAGGCCGTGGCGCCGGGGACGGCGACGCCGTTCACCCGCCATTCGTACGCCGGCGAGTCCACCGGCAGCGACCACGAACCCGCCGTGGCCGTCACCTTCCCGCCGACGACCGCCGTGCCGGAGACGCTCGGCGCGGTGGTGCAGCGGAGGGGGGCGACGACCGTGAACGTGCCCCCGTCGTACTCCCGGCCCGTGTGCGTGAAGACGCGCAGGCCGCGCGCACCGACGCTCACGCCCGTCAGATCGAGGGCTGCCGTCAGGCTGCGTCGGTCGGGGGCGACGGACACGGTCGTGGACCGCCGCCACACGCCGTCCGTCCCGAGAACCCCCACCTGGTCCTGCTCGTGCAGAGCGGCTCCGGTCAGCGTGACGGTGATCTTCCCCGCGCCGCCCGTGGAGGGACTGACGGTGCCGATGCTCGGCTGCTCGGTGCCGCAGTACGAGTTGAAGCACGTGGCCGTGAGCCGTACGGCCGTGGGTTCCGGCGCGGGCCGCGCGGGGAGTCCGATGACGAGCGTCGAAGGCTGGGAGACTCGCGGCCACGCGTACCCCGGAAGGGAGCAATGGTAGGTCCTGCCCGCCAGGGAGTACGGGCCGCGGCAGGTGTTCGCGGAGCTCGCCGGCGTGTAGAGCGAGGCACTCGGCGCGACCTCGTAGGAGACGGTCGGCGTGAACGCCAGGTCGAAGTCGTCGCTCTCGGCGGTCGGCAGCACCGCGCAGAGGGCGCTGTGCTGCTCGTCCAGGGTGTCGACGAGCGGCCCGAACCCGTAGGCGACGTTCGGGACCTTGACGCACTCGGGCGCCGGACCCGCCGCCGTGCCGATGCGCAGCGCGTCGAACCGGTAGGTGGACGTGGTCGACCGGCCCCTGCTGATGAGCACCTGGTAGGCGCTGGAGCCGGTGGCCGCGCAGCCCCCGTCGCGGTTGGGGCAGACGAACTCACCGTTCGCGCCGAACGCGGTGAACTCCGCCCTGCCCGACGCGTCCCGGATGCCCAGGTGCAGGGTGTCCGCCGCGTCGTCTGTGGTCACCCGCAGGCACTGGAAGGTGTCGCCGGCGGGCAGGGGACCGCCGGTGGACGGGCCGCCGACGGCGGTGGCCGGGGTCGTGGCGCAGCCGGTCGCGGTGGCGGTGAGGTCCTGACGGGACACGGTGCGGGTGGTGCCCCAGGTGGCGCCGGAGAGGAGCACCGTGTGTGCGAGCCCGGGGGTGAGGGCGCACGAGTCCCAGTCCGATCCGCCGGACGTCAGGAGGCAGACCCGCTTCCCGGTCGTGTCGAAGACCGAAAGGTCTCCGGACCCGTTGTACGGGGCGAACCGGAAGAGCTCTCCCGCCGTGTGGTCGTCGGCGGGGATCGAGAGGCACTGGGCGAAGCCCTCTGCTCCGATCGTGACCCGTGCCTTGGGGCTCTCGGCGGTGAAGTCGCCGGCCGGGAGGACCGGGCAGGCACTCTCGCTGTCGGTGCGGTGCAGGCCGACGTGGTACGTGCCCGTCATTGCCGGGGAATTGAGGATGGTGCCGTACATGGTGGCCAGGGCGCGGTACGGACCGGGGCCGGTCAGCACGCACAGACCCGCCGTCACGCTGTAGGCCGAGCAGATCTCCTCGCCCGTCGCGTCGGCGACCGTCAGCTCGGGGCGTGGTGCGGAGACGCCCCACGACGTGAACCCGGCGACGTGCGCGCCCTCGGGCAACGGCAGCTTCAGACAGTCGACCTCGCCGGTCACGTCGAACGTGCCGTCGGTGTTTCCGCCGACGGCGGCGTCGGTGCAGCCCGCGTCGGAGGAACGGTCGAGGATCAGGACCGGCTTCTCCGTGCGCACGGTGTAGCGGATCCCGGCGTTCAGGGTGCACCTGCGCGTCCATGCCTCGCAGGCCACGTGACCCTCAGGGTCGTACACGGCCAGTCGCCGGGCCTCGGAGGCGGTGGTCTCGTAGACGTCGTACAGGGCGGTCGCGCCGGCGGTGAAGGTCGCACACGACGCTGCTTCGGACGCGGTCGGCGCCGATCCGAAGGCGTGTACCGATACGGCCGCGCACTCCTCGGGGACGGCGGGTGGTTCGGTCGGATCCGGGGTCGGCTCGACCGTCGGGGTCGGCGCGGGGGTGGGGTCCGTCGTCGGGTCCGGCGTGGGATCGGCCGTCGGGTCCGGGGTGGGATCGGCCGTCGGGTCCGGTGTCGCCGGTGGTTCGGGCGCGGGTGCCTCCGGGGCCGGCGTGAGGGCCGCGCCGGCGGATGGCGGTGGTGGCGCGGCGAGCGCCGGGCCCGTCGTGAGCAGGGGGCCGATGAGGGCCGTCAGAAGAGCGGGGACCAGGAAAAGGGATCGTGCCGATCTTCGGTTTCTTGTACGCGAGCGCGCGAGGTTGAGCATTCCGTTCCCCCCGGAGCGGCCTGGTGTGGCATATGCACGGCACACCTTAGGACCCGGGGGGACGGCATCGGTCAGCGCCCCTCGTACGTGGGCTCCCGCCGCTCCACGAAGCTCGCCACGCCCTCCTTCGCGTCCCGGGTGGTCATGTTGAGCTCCTGGGCGGTGGCCTCGGCGGCGAAGGCGGTGGTGCGGTCGGTGTCGAGGGAGCTGTTGACGAGCTGTTTGGTGAGGGCGAGGGCGCGGGTGGGGCCTTGGGCGAGGCGCTCGGCCCAGGTGCGGGCGGTTTTCTCCAGGTCTTCGGGTGGGACGACCCGGTTGACCAGGCCCAGGCGCTCCGCCTCGGCGGCGGGGAGGGCGTCGCCGAAGAACATCAGTTCCTTGGCGCGCTGGGGGCCGATCAGGCGGGGGAGGAGGTAGGCGCCGCCGCCGTCGGGGACGAGGCCGCGGCGTACGAAGACCTCGATGAAGCGGGCGGGTTCGGCGGCGATGACGAGGTCGCAGGCGAGGGCGAGGTGGGCGCCGATGCCGGCCGCCGTGCCGTTGACGGCGGCGATCACCGGCTTCTCGCAGTCCAGGACGGCGCCAATGAAGCGCTGGGCGCCGAGCCGGATCATGCGGGCCACGTCGCCGGCGACCTGTTCGCGGTCGGTGGACGGGGAGCCCCGCAGGTCGGCGCCCGCGCAGAAGCCGCGGCCGGTGGCGGTGAGGACGACGGAGCGGACGGCGGGGTCGGCGGAGGCGTCGGCGAGGAGGGCGATGATCCGCTCGCGCTGGTCCCAGGTGACGGCGTTCATCGCTTCGGGGCGGTTGAGGGTGATCCAGGAGACGCCGTTCTCGACGACGTGCAGCACATCGGGCATGGCGGGGGCTCCTATCGGCAGACCGCGAGCGCGTCGAGGGCCACCGCGCCCTGGCCGCGTGGTAGGACCATCAGCGGGTTGATGTCGAGTTCGGCGAGGTCGCCGTCGAGTTCGAGGGCCATGCGCTGGACGCGCAGGACGACCTCGACGAGGGCGTCGACGTCGGCGGGGGGCGCGCCGCGGACGCCGTCGAGGAGGGCGTGGCCGCGGAGTTCGGCGAGCATGGAGCGGGCTTCGTGCTCGTCGAAGGGCGGGACGCGGACGGAGGTGTCGTCGAGGACTTCGACGAGGACCCCGCCGAGGCCGACGGTCACGGTCGGTCCGAACAGTTCGTCGCGGGTCACGCCCACCACCATTTCGATGCCGCGGCCGACCATCTGGCAGACCAGGATGCCGTCGAGGTCGATGGACTCGAAGCGGGCGATGTCGGTGAGTTCGCGGTAGGCGTCGCGGACCTGGCTCGCCGAGGTCAGCCCGACTTTGACGAGGCCGAGTTCGGTCTTGTGGGCGAGCTGGGCGCCGGAGGCCTTCATCACGACCGGGTAGCCGACGAGGCCGGCGGCCCGGACGGCCGCCGCCGCGCTCGTCACGAGCTGCTCGCGCGGCACCCGTATCCCGTACGCCCTGAGCAGCTGCTTCGCCGCGTGTTCGCTGAGCCGCCGGCCGGGCCGCATGAGGGCCTGGGCCTTGCGGAAGGAGGGGGAGGGGGTGCGGGGGGCCTCGTCGAAGGGGGAGCGGTAGCCGGCCGTGAACCGGTGGTGGTCGAGGTAGGCCTTCACGGCCCCGATGCAGTTCCCGAAGGTACGGAAGGTGGCGACGCGCGAGGAGCCGAGCAGGGTCGTGCGGTACGCCTCCTCCGTCCCGACCGGCGAACCCCACACCACGCACACCAGCTTGTCCGTCGCCTCGGCCGCGTCGACGAGGTCCTGGGCGAGCTTGTCGCTCATGGGTGGGAAGGGTCCGGTGATGGGACAGATGAGGACGCCGACGGACGGGTCGGCGAGGATCGCGTCGATGATCTTCCGGCCGCGCCAGTCGCCGACCGGGTGCCCGCCGTTGTCGACGGGGTTCGCGACGCTCAGGTACTCGGGTATCCACTGGTGCAGTTCGTCCTGCTTGGCCTGCGGCAGGGTGGGGAGTTCGAGGCCCGCCGCCGTGGCCAGGTCGGCGAAGTGGGCACCCGTACCGCCGGAGATCGAGTAGACGACGACGCCGTCCGCGACCGGCCGGCGGGCGCGGGCGAGGAGCGTCGACGTGTCCTGGAGCTGGTCGAGCCCGTCGACCCGGATGACCCCGAACTGGCGCATGGCCGCGTCCACGACCCGGTCGGCTCCGGTGAGCTTCCCGGTGTGGGAGGCGGCCGTACGGGCCCCGGTCTCGGTCCTGCCGACCTTCACGGCGACCACCGGCACGCCCTGGCGCGCGGCCCGGTCGGCGGCGAGCAGGAACGACCGGCCGTCCTTCAGGCCCTCCACGTAACAGGCGATGGCGCCGACCTCGGGAAGCCCGGAGAAGTACGAGATGAAGTCGGCGGTCTCCAGGTCGGCCTCGTTGCCCACGGGCGCCCAGTGGGAGATCCGGACGCCGATCTCCTGGAGCGTGAAGACGGGCCGCCCCTGGTGGCCGGACTGGGTGATGAGCGCGACCGCCGGGCCTTCGAGGTCCTCGCGGAACCGCTCGAAGGCGTTCAGGTTGGTGTTGGGGCCGAGCAGCCGGAGTCCGGACCGGGCCACGGCGGCGGCGAGACGTTCCTGCGCGGCGGCGCCCTCCTCGCCGGTCTCGGCGAAGCCGGACGCGAACGCGACGGCGAACCTCACCTTCGTGTCCGCCAGTTCCTCGATGACGGGCAGGGGGTCGCCCACCAGGAGGACGGCCAGGTCGACGGGTTCGGTCAGCGCGCCGACGGACGGCACGCAGTCGATCCCGAAGACCGTCTCACGGGTCGGGTGCACCGGCACGAGGCGTGCGCCGACCCGCTCGGCCCAGGCGAGCAGCTGCCGGGTGATCCCGGTGTTGGGCCGGCCCTCGGCGTCCGAGGCACCGACGACGGCGACGGACTGCGGCCGGAAGAAGCGTTCGAGGTCCGGGACCAGGGCGTGCAGCGGACGCCCGCTGACATCGCGGTCGCCTGGTGCGGCGGTGACGCCGTGCACGGCGGCCCGGGACGATTCGCCGCAGGCGACCACGCGGGCGCGGAGATCGGTGGTGAAGGTGCCGTGAGTCGATCCAAGCATTCGTTCCGCCCGCCCCTTCACCGATCCCGTATACACCTGACGCTTAGTCAGATTACAGAACTGACGCCCAGTCAGGAATGGGTGTGCGGCGCCCGTCCCCGATCCGCCCGCCGAGACCCGTGCAACCCTTCGACCCGATGGCGGGTCTCACCTCTCGGACGACGTGCCCGAAACGTCCGACGTCAACCGCAATGGGGGGATCACTTGACCCGCACCACCAGCCGCCGAGGCCGCCGCCGCGCACTCGCCACCGCCCTGGCCGCCCTCGCCACCTCCGCCGCGCTCACCATGACGGTCACCGTCCCGGCCCAGGCCGCCGAGGGCGCGCCGAAGGCCCGCGTGGCCTTCACCGAGTACACGTACGTCGACGGCGTCGGCCGACGTGCCCTCGTCACGGTCAACGCCGACGGCACCGACCGTCGCGTCCTCACGCCCACCGGCCCGGGCCTCACCGCGCCCGACATCAACGGGGTCGTCTTCTCGCCCGACGGCACGCGCATCGCCTTCATCAACAGCAAGAACCACAGCATCTGGATCGCCGACGCGGACGGACGCAACGCCCGCCTCGTCCGCCAGGGCTTCTATTACCCCGAGGGCCGTCCCGACGAGGTGATCGGGTGGACCCCCGACGGCAGGGCGCTCTACTTCAGCCTCTGGAATGAGTCGTACCCCCACACGGACACGGCTTTCATGATGCGGGTCGGAGTCGACGGCTCCGGGCTCGACTTCGTCTTCAACCAGGCGCGCCTCCCGGGCGCCGAGTTCGACGTGGCCTGGGACGGGCGCATCGCCATGGGCACCAACACCCACATCAGCGTCTGGGACCCGCGCAAGGGAGGCGAGCCGGAGGTCGTGGCCGACGGCTATTCCCCGACGTTCTCGCCGACGGACCGGCGGATCGCGTTCAGCCGGGAAGGCATCCATGTCCTGGACGCCGGCGGCGAGTACACCCTGTCCGAGCGTGTGAACGCCTCCCAGCTCGACTGGTCGCCGGACGGCTCGCAGCTCGCGTACGTCGAACAAGGCGTCGGCCTCCACGTCGTGAGCGCCACCACGTCCGGCGCCACCCCCAAGCTCCTCTCGGCCCCCGGCACCAGTGTCTACAACGTCTCCTGGGCCCCGCCCCGCGGCTGGAACCCCCACGGCACCTTCCGCCGCGACTACGGCGGCGACGGCCGGCCCGACCTCCTCGCGGTCGGCACCGACGGCGTCCTCTGGCGCTACGACGGCAACGGCACCGGCGGCTACCAGCCGCGCCGGAAGGCCGGCTGGGGCTGGAAGGGCTACCGCTTCACCGCCGCCGGCGACCTCAACGGCGACGGCCGTCCCGACGCCCTCGCCCAGGACGCCGGCGGCGGCCTCTGGCGGCTCGACGGCAACGCCGCCGGCGGCTTCGCGCCCAAGGTGAAGGTCGGCACGGGCTGGAAGGACTTCAAGGTCACCGGCGTCGGCGACCTCACCGAGGACGGTTACGCCGACATCCTCGCCGTCGACGGCGTCGGAGCGACCTGGCAGTACCCGGGCAACGGCCGCGGCGGCTTCCAGGCCCGCGAGCGGGTCGGCACCGGCTACACCGGCCAGCGCTTCACCGGCGTCGGCGCCTTCACCCACAGCGGCTACCAGAACCACCTCGGCCTCTACCCGTCCGGCGACCTCTACCGCTACGAGCGCGGCGCCGCCTACAAGATCGGCTGGGGCTGGAAGAACCTCACCCTCACCGGCGCAGGCGACCTCTCCGGCGACGGCGTCACCGACGTCCTCGCCCTGGGCGCCGACGGCGTCCTGTGGCGCTACGACGGCGACGGCAACGGCGGCCTGAAGCCCAGGATCAAGGCGGGCTGGGGCTGGAAGGGCCTGAACCTGTTCTGACCTCCGCTGTGACTACCTCGACCGCGCGATCCGGCGCGCGATCCGCTCCGCGTCCAGCGCCAGCTCGCGGAACATCCCGCTGATCGGGTTCGTGAAGCCGGTGAAGTACAGGCCGGGCGCCTCGCGCGGGGAGCGCGCCCCGTGCGCCACCGGCCGCCCGTGGGCGTCGAGCACGTCCAGGTGGCCGAGGAGGGGTTCGAGGGCGCGGCGGTAGCCGGTGGCGGCGATGACGGCGTCGGGGGTGAGGCGGCTGCCGTCGGCGAGTACGACGTCGCCGCCCTCGAAGGCTTCGACGGCGGCGACGATCTCGACCTTGCCGGACCGTACGGCGTCGATGAGGCCGACGTCCTGGACCGGGACCGCGCCTTCGCGCTGGCGGGTGGCGAGGCCGGAGGTCGGGCGGGGGAGGCCGTGGGCGGAGAGGTCGGGGGTGGCGAGGCGGGCCATCAGGTGGCCCATGCGGTCGACGAGGGCGACCGGGAGGCGGCGGACGAGGATGCCGGTGCGCTGGGCGGGCCAGCCGGCGGTGGTGCGGCGCACGATGTGCGGGACGGTCCGTATCGCGAGCCGTACGCGGGCCGCGTCGCCGTCGGCGAGGTCGGCGGCGATCTCGGCGCCGGTGTTGCCCGCGCCGACGACGAGGACGTCCTTGCCCTTGTACGGCTCCGGGTTGCGGTAGCCCTTCGCGTGGTTCAGCTCGCCCTCGTACGCGTCGCGGCCGGGCCAGTCGGGGACGTGCGGGGTGTGGTTGTAGCCGGTCGCCACGACCACCGCGCGTCCGGTGAGCCGCCGGCCGCCCGTCGCGTGCAGGACCCAGTCGGTCCCGGCGCGCTCCACGCGGAAGACCTCGACGCCGGTCACGACCTCCAGCTCGTGCCGCTCGGCGTACTTCTCCAGGTAGCGCACGACGTCGGCGCGGGCCACCCAGCGGCCGAACGAGCGGGGCATCTTCAGGCCGGGCAGTGCGGAGAGCCGCCGGGTGGTGTGCAGCCGCAGCCGGTCGTAGTGGGTGCGCCAGGAGGCGCCGACGGCGTCGGACTTCTCCAGGACGACGGCCCGGACGCCCCGCGCGCCCAGGGCGGCGGCGACGGCGAGTCCACCGGGTCCGCCGCCGATGACGTACACGGGGTGGACGGGTGGTTGGGGGGTGGTGGTGACCATGAATGCTGAGCGTAATGACGTGTACACGCAGTGGGTCTCGGTCAAGAGGGATTTCGGTTGCGAAACGGTCACGCGGGACGACCGGCGCCCCCCATGGCCTCCGGTCGCACCCTCGCACGCCCCGCCTCTTGCGCTCGCCGCCCACCCTGCGCTGAACTGACGTACCGTCAGATCAGGCTCTTCCAGGGAGCGCGCATGCAGACCGTCTGGCTCACCGGCGCCGAATGGCTCGCCGTCCTCCGCATAGGCCTCGGCCTGTGGTGGCTGGAGAGCTGGCGCCACAAGGACAAGAAGGGCTGGTTCGAGCGCGGCACCGGCATCGCCTGGGCCGCCGACGTCGCCGGCAAGCACAAGTGGCCGCAGGTCAAGAAGGGCTTCGAGACCGTCGTCGCCCCCCGGCCCAAGCTCATGGCGTACGTCGTCGTCTACGCCGAACTCGCCCTGGGCCTCGGCCTGATCGCCGGGTTCCTCACCCCGGTCGCCCTGGTCGGCGGCCTCCTCCTCAACCTCCTCTACCTCGTCCTGATGATCCACGACTGGGCCGAGCAGGGGCAGAACGCGATGATGGCGCTCATCTCCCTCGTCGCGCTCCTCGCCATGTCCTGGCAGACCTGGTCCCTCGACTCCGCGATCGGACTCTTCTGATGACGACGAACGCCGCCACCCCCGACATCGACGCGTTCACCCGCCCGTACTGGGACGCCGCCGCCGAGGGCACCCTGCTCCTGCGCCACTGCGCCGCCTGCGACCGCCCCCACCACTACCCGCGCGAGTTCTGCCCGCACTGCTGGAGCGAGGACGTCGCCTGGCGCCCGGCGAGCGGCCGGGCCACCCTCTACACCTGGTCCGTCGTCCACCGGAACGACCTCCCGCCGTTCGGCGACCGCGTCCCGTACGTCGCCGCCGTCGTCGACCTCGCCGAAGGGCCGCGCATGATGACGGAGGTCGTCGGCGTCGCCGAGGAGGACCTCCGCGTCGGCATGGAACTGACCGTCGCCTTCCGTGCGGAGGGCGACGTGACGGTCCCGGTCTTCGGCGTCTAGTAGACGGCGGAGACGTTCCTCCAGAGGTGCGTGCTGCTGCCCGGGTCGCAGGTGTACTGCATCATGAACGGCGGTCCGGCGACCATGCACTGGCCGCTGTTCACGTTCTTGATGGTCATCCCGGCGGACGTCTTGCTGTTGATCTTCCAGGACTGGACGCTGGAGCCGTTGCAGGCCACGGCGGTGAAGCCGGGCGTCCCGCCGGGCTGCAGACAGTGCCCGGTCTTCTTGTTGACCAGCCGGAACGTGCCGTTCGCGCCGGGCGAGTACGTCCAGACGTACGAGATCGTGCCGCTGCTGGGCGGGGTGCCGCACGGGGCGGTGTTGACCAGGATCGCGTACCCGGGATTGGACTCCTCCAGGCACTCCCCGCTGGAGACGCTCTCGATGGAGTACGTCCCCGAGGGCGCCGAACCGCCGGAGGGCGGTGGCGCGGGGGTCCTGGTCGTCGGCCGCGACGTGGGCGCCGGGTTGGAACCACCCGATGCGGAACCCGACCCGGAACCCGACCCGGAACCCGAGCCGGAACCCGATCCCGAGCCCGACCCGGACCCGCCGGACGTCGACGCGCTCCCGCCGCCCCCCGCACCCCCGGGCAGCGTCCCCGAACCACCGGCGCCACCGCCGACCGCGCCGCCGACGGCACCGCCGCCGACCGCCGCGCCGCCGTCACCGGGCGGGGTCGAGCCCGGCGGCCGGGAGGAAGGGGCCTGCGAGGAAGGGGACTTGGAGGACGGGGAGCCGGGCCCGCTGGTGGGCGGCGCGGCGGGCTGGGAGACGACGGCGGAGGGCGAGGGCGAGGCGCTGGGGCCCGCGCCGAGGCGGCCGATCTGGTACGGGCCGAGGGCGACGGTCAGCGTGGTGCCGGTGGCCACGACGACCGGTACGGCGAGCATGACGAACCGATTCCGGCGCCTGCGCTGCTCACCCGAGCCCGAGCCCGAGCCGGAGCCCAAGCCCGCGCCCGCGCCGCCCGGTCCGGTGACCGCCAGCGGGTCGGGCGAGGCCGTCGCGGGCTCCTTGCCGGCCTGCGGGGTGAGCGAGGCGGTGGCGACGTCCTCGGACGGCTCGGCCTTCTCCAGCTCCGTCAGGTGCTCGGCCGTCGGCGCCTTCGCGGCGAAGACGGCGCGCTCGCCGATCCGCTCGGCGACCGGCGCGGGCCAGGCCGCGCCCGCCGCGCGCTCCTCGGTGAGGCCGATGAGCTCCTCGGCCGTCGGCCGGTCCGCGGGGTCCTTGGCGAGGCATTTCCGTACGAGCTCCGCGAGTTCGGGCTCGGAGTCGGCGAGCTTCCCGAACTCGGGCTCGGCGTGGACCACCCGGTAGAGGAGGTCGGGGCCGGAACCGTCGCCGAAGGGGGGCCGGCCGTTCGCCGCGTACAGGAGGAGGCTGCCGAGGGCGAAGACGTCGGCCGCGCCGGTCAGCCGGCGGTCGGCGACGGCCTGCTCGGGGGCCATGTAGGCGGGCGTGCCGATGACCATGCCGGTCTTGGTGAGCCGGCTCTGGTCGGCGGCGCGGGCGACGCCGAAGTCGATGAGGGAGAGGCCGTCGCCGGTCAGCATGACGTTGGACGGCTTGAGGTCGCGGTGCACCATGTCGGCGCCGTGGACGACCTTGAGCCCGGCGGCCGCGTCCCGGAGGAGGCGCCAGAGGGCGTCGCCGGTCAGCGGGGCGCCGTTGAGCCGGATGGCCTCGTTGAGGGTGATGCCGGGGATGAACTCCGTGGCGAACCAAGGCGGTTTGGCGGTGCGGTCGCTCGCGAGGAGCTTGGTGTTCGCCCCGGCGGGCAGCCGGGCCAGGTTGTCCAGCTCGTGCCCGAAGTGGTTCAGGAAGTCCGCGTCCTCGGCGAGTACGGGCAGCACCCGCTTCACCGCCGCGAACTTCCCGGGCACGGCCCCGAGGTACACCCGGCCCATCCCGCCGGACCCGAGCACCCCGAGCAGCCGGAACGCCCCGATCCGCCGGGGGTCACCCGACTCCAGCGGCATGGCTCCGCTGCCGCTCAGGCCGTCGAAAGCAGAGCCTTGTTCCAGTTCCCCCATGGGCGACACAGTAGCCGAGCTCCCTTTCGATCTGAATATCGATCAGGTGAAGGGAGCCCGGCCTTAACCACCCGCAAAAGGTGACCTGTTGGGCAAACTCGCCCCGGAGTCGGCGGCTAGAACCAGTCGCGGTCGGTCATCGAGTTCTGGAAGTAGTTCTCGGTACGCGGCTTGAACGGCGCCTGCCAGTCACCCGTCCCGCCGTACCAGTACATGCGCGCCGTGGGGTCGGACCTGTCGAACGCGACCAGGTCGTTCCTGCCGTCCCGGTCGATGTCCCCGGTGCCGACGAGCCGGGCGTACGTGTTCCACCCGGTGCCGATCTTCGTGCGGGGCGCGAAGGTGCCGTCGCCCTTGCCGAGGTACTGCCAGAGGTTGCCGTCCTTGTCGCGGGCGACGAGGTCACCGGCGGGGGCGCCGGCGATGTTCCCGACGGCGGTGACCTCGTTGTAGATCCCCCAGCCGGTGCCGATCTGCTTGCGGGGGCCGAGCGGCGTGTTGTAGTTGCCGGTGGCCGGGTAGAGCCACAGGCCGCCGGCCGTGTCCGTGGCGAGCACGTCCGGCCTGCCGTCGCCGGTCACGTCGCTGCCGCCGACGATCTTGTCGTAGACCTGCCAGCCCGTCCCGATCTTCACCCGGGGCGCGAAGGCGAGGCTGCCCGTGCCCGGGTGCATCCACAGACCGCCGCTCCTGTCGCGTGTGATCAGCTCGGGCGCCGTGCTCATCCCGCCGAAGTCCCCGGGCGTGACGAACCGGTCGTAGAGGCCTCCCCAGCCGGCGAGCGTGGCGCCCTCGAACCAGTTGAAGCCCTTCTGCGACGGCAGGTAGGAGCCCTCGAACACCGACACGTCACCGGTCGCCGAGTCCACCGCGAACAGGTCGGGCGAACCGTTGTCGGAGAAGTCGTGGACCTTCGGAGCGCGGACCACCTTCATGGTGCCGCTCACCCCCACGCCCTTGCCGACCCCGTCGGCCGGCGTCACGCTGACCTGCCACACGTAGTCGCCGTTGGTGACGTCACCCCACGGCGTGAGCCCTCCCTCGAAGGCCGAACGGTTCCCCTCCCAGTCGATGCTCATCGTCCCGGGCCCGGTCGGACCCTCCGTGGGCCGGATCTCGCCGTGCCACTCGGTGACGGTGGGCGTCGCCGCCTTCGAGATCATGACGTTCACCCGCACGTTCCGCCGGCTCACGCCGATCGTGAACGGGACGACGCCCTGGTTCTTGTCGAGGTCGACCACCGCCGGGATGTCGGGGCCGGACGTCAGGGAGACGTTCGTCTGCTCACCCGTCCTCGCCACCAGCTCCCGGGTCACCGTGGCGCCGCCGCGCACCCGGTACAGCCCCTCGCCCTCGGCGTTGTCCTCCGACCCGCCGCGCGCGAGCAGCGTGCCGTCCGGGGCTGCCGTCACGCTCGTCACGTGCTCGATCCACGGCTTCCACCCGGTCGCCCCCGTCAGGCTGACCGCCCGGGGCTGAGTGCGGGACGCGAACGGGTCGGACACGTCCTCGCCGTAGACGACCCAGCCGTCCACGAGCCCGACCTTCACGAGTCCGCCGCCGGTGTTCAGCGTCTTCGTCTCGCCCGACTTCCGGTCCTTGACGATCAGCTGCTCGTCGAAGAAGCCGTCCGAACGCGGCTTCTCCTGCACCCACGCCACATGCGTGGCCGACACCGCCGCCGACTGCGCGTGCCCGACCGGCCCGGCGTTGTCGTACGTCTCCGTCACCGCCCGCGTCGCCAGGTCCACCACCGCGAAGTGGCTCGCCCCGCCCGACGTGTAGCCCACGAGCGCCGTACCGGGAATCCCGGCCGCGAACGTCAGCGCGCTCGCGTCCGCCGGCAGCCCCGTCACCGCGTGGTTCCCCGTGCTCCCGTCCGCCTCGTGCGTCACGAGGTGCAGCTTGGTCCCGCCGTCGGCGGGCGCCACGCTGTCGAGCACCGTGGCCCCCACCGCGCCGATCGGCGTGTGCGTGCCCCCGCCCAGCATGTTGATCCAGATGTCGACCGGCGCCGCGCCCGTCGCCATGTCCCTGAGCCGGACCGTGTTGATCCCGGGCCGCGTCACGACCACGTCCGACGCGGCGCCGAGCACCTCCTCCGACCCCAGATCGCTGGTCGTCCCGTCGGACAGCTTCGTCCACCGGTACTCACCGGCGTCGCTCTTGCTCAGGAACCCGGTCTCACCCGCGCTGACGATCTCCGACGCGAGCGGGAAGGCGATCGGGGCCTCGGCGGTCGCGGCCTGGACGGTCGCGGCCGCCGGCGCCACGGCCGGCGTCCCGGCGACGGCCACGGGGGCCGCCGCCAGGGTCCCGGCGGTGACGGCCAGGGACGCCGCGATGGCGGCGGTGAGAAGTCGCGAACGGGACGGTGCGCGGTGCTGCGTGCGGGTCAAGGATCGGTTCCTTTTCCGTGAAGAGGGGGCTAGAAGACCAGGCGCGCGCGCTGGACGGGAGCGTCCTGCACGGTCCGGGGCCCAAAGGGTGAACTCCAGTCGCCCGTGCCCTTGTAGAGGTAGACGGGGACTTGCTCGCCGAGCCCGGACGGGTTCGGGGTGTATGCCAGCAGGTCGTTGCGGCCGTCGTTGTCGACGTCGCCGACGGCGAGGATCCGGCCGTACGTGTTCCAGCCGGTGCCGATCCTCGTGCGGCCGGCGAAGGTGCCGTCGCCCTTGCCGAGGTACTGCCAGAGGACGCCGTCCTTGTCGCGGGCGACGAGGTCACCGGCGGGAGCGCCGGCGATGTTCCCGGTGGCGGCGATCTCGTTGTAGATCCCCCAGCCGGTGCCGATCTTCTTGCGGGCGCCGAAGGGGGTGCGGATGTCGCCGGTGCCGGGGTAGAGCCAGAGGCCGCCGGTCTTGTCGGTGGCGAGGAGGTCGGGCTTGCCGTCGGCGTTGACGTCGCTGCCGCCGGCGATCTTGTCGTAGATCTGCCAGCCGGTGCCGATCCGGGTGCGCGGCGAGAGCGGGTTCTCCCTCGGACCGCCCTCGTAGAGCCAGAGGTAGCCGTTCTTGTCGCGGGCGACGACGTCGGGCCGGCTGGTGCCGCCGAGGTCGCCGGGGACCGAGAGGCGGTCGTAGATGCTCCAGCCGGTTCCCCAGCGGGACCAGCCCCTCCTGTCCTCGTGCCAGAGGAGCTCGCCTTCCTCGCCGATGCTGAGCAGGTCGGGGTCACCGTCGTCGTCGAAGTCGTGCGGCCGGGGCGCCCGGGTCACGGTGAACGTGCCCTGGAGCTTCACCGCCCTCCCCACGCCGTCGGTCGGCACGATCTCCGCCGTCCACTGGTACGTGCCGTTGGCCATGGCCTCGCGCAGCCCGTAATCGCCGTACTCATGGGTGCCGTCCCACGTGACGAGCACGGAGCCGGGCTGCCTGCCGAGGTCGGAGCCGGTGCCGGTCCACATCCCCGCCCGCATCGTCACGCGCACGTTGGTCCGGTTCACGTCGAACGTGAAGCGAGCGGCGGGACGGCTCTCGTCGAGGTCCACCACCCCGGGCACGTCGTACCCCGTGACCGCGAGCTGTGTCACCTCGCCGCTGGGAGCCACCAGTCGGCGGTCCACCCCGCCCTCCCCGGCCGCCACGCGGAACAGGCCCTCCGCCTCACTCTCCACGAGGGACCCACCCCGCACGAGGAGCGTGCCGTCGGGCGCGGTCGTCAGGCTCGTGGCGTGCTCCAGAAGCTCCTTGTCCGGTGCGGCGGCGTCCAGGGACTTGGCGACGAGCGGCAGGCGCGCGTCCTGGGAGTCCGTGGCGTCCTCCCCGTACACCACCCACGAGCCCGTCAGACCGACGGTGACCCCGGTGGCCTTCCCGACGATGAAGCGCTCCGTGACCCCGGGCCGCTGCCGGTCGGCGACGACCACGGTCTTGATCGGCTGCCAGTACGCGTTCAGCGTCTGCTCCACCCAGGCCACGTGCGTGCCGGAGAGCGCGACGGAGGCGGAGTCGGAGGCGGGTGCCGGGTTCTCGTACGTCTCCACCACCGCGTGCGCGGCCACGTCGACGACGGCGTACCGGGTCCTGCCACCGGCCCAGTACGAGACGAGCGCGGTACCCGGCACGGCGGACCGGACGACGAAGTGCGCGGCGTCGGCGGGCAGTCCGGTGACGGCCTGGTCCAGGAGGACGCCCCCGGCGTCGTGGGACACGACGTGCAGAGCCTCGGCGCCGGTGACGGCGTGGACGCTGGTCAGCACACTGGAACCGACCATGCCGATCGCGACGTCGACGCCGGGCCCGAGCTTCCTCAGGTCGAACTCGACGGGCACCGCGCCGGTCGCCATGTCCCGGATCTGCACGACGTAGTCGGCGGTCGTGGTCGCGACGACGTCCGAGGCCGCGCCGATGACCGGTCCGCCCGGACTCGGCAGCACCGTCGAGGTCCCGTCGGAGTAGCGGGTCCAGCGGTACTCGCCGCCGGTGCTCCTGCTGAGGAAGCCGGTGGCGCCCGCGCTGACGATCTCCGACGCCTTCGGGAAGGCGAGGGGCCCGGCGGGGGCCGACACCACCGCCGGAGTCACGGCCACGGCGGCGGACGCCGTCGCCGGCAGCCCCCCGGTGACCGCCAGCGCGGCGGCGATCGCCGCCGTCACCAGCCGAGACCTGGTGATGGTGCTTCGCGAGTGGGACAACCCAGACTCCCTCGTCGTTTCCTGAGGGCGCGAGCCGCGCCACACCCAAACAGACATACGAGGGAGTCGAGGGGTTGTACGGAGATCAACTACGCGTTTCTGCAGCTCTGCAGCTCTGTGCAGCCCTACAGATCTGCGCAGATCTACAGCAGGTTGTAGACCTGGAAGCCGTACCCGATCTTCACCGGCGCCTTGTACAGCGAGCCGTCCGCGCTGCCCGTCCCCGAGTACCGGAACAGCTCCCCGTTGGCCTTGCGGGCGACGAGGTCGGAGACGCCGTCCGCGTCGAGGTCGCCGACGGACAGGATGCGGTCGTACGTGTTCCAGCCGCCGCCGACCTTCGTACGGCCCGTGAAGGGCGCCGTGTAGTCGCCCGTGCCCTTGTACAGCCACAGGACACCGTCGGTGTCGCGCGCCACGATGTCCGGCTTGCCGTCACCGGTCAGATCGCCCTGGCCCTCGACCTGCGTGTACTGCCCCCAGCCGCCGCCGAGCCGCTGGCGCGGCGTGAGCTTGCCCTCGGGGTAGGCCAGGTACTGCCAGAGCACACCGTCCTTGTCGACGGCGAGCAGGTCCGCCTCGGGCGCCCCGCCCAGGCTGCCCGGCGACAGCACCTTCGTGTACGTGTTCCACCCCGTGCCGACGTCCCTCGACTGGTACTGCATCGACTCGTCGATCCAGCCGAACGTCAGCCGTCCGTCCTTGTAGACGGCCCAGCTCCCGTCGCTCCACCCGTCCTTGTCGTTGTCGACGGATATCGAGTCCGCGAACGCCTCGAACGACACACTCACCAGCTCCCGGGGCTTGAAGCCACCGGTCCGGTCCGCGAAGTACAGGTACAGCTCGCCCGACTGCTTGTCGACGGCCGGCATCGAGAACGTCGGCGTCTCGACCGCCTCCGCGTCACCCGCGAGCCCCCGCGCACTCGGCGCGGTCCGCGCCTCCCGCTCGGCCTCCGCCCGCGCCTTCCCGGCGGCCGCCCCCGGGTCCCCGGCGCCGAACGCCGTCCCGGCGGTGGCGGCCATCGCGACGGCGACCGCCACGGCGGCGGTGATGCCGGCCTTCCAGGTCTTCCTGGTCGTGCTGCGCATGCTGATCATGAGATCTCCCCCTGTGGTTCGGGTGACATGAAGCCTCTCACGGGGGTCTGACAGCCGGCTGGAACCCCCTGGGGCCGCTGGGGATGCAGGGCAACGATTTGGCCAACCTTCCGATTCCCAGGCCCAGTTCGGATTCAAGCCGACCACAATGCGGCACGCTCACACGGACTCCGGGGGGAGAGCCCATGCCGACCATGCCCGAACCGCCCACACAGCCACCGGCCGCGGATCCGACGCCCACCCAGCCGCAGCCCGTCCCCAACGCCGACGAGCCACCCCGCCGCAGGCGCTTCGCCGACGCGCCCGCGTGGATCTCGGCGCTCACCGGCGTAGTCGGCCTGCTCCTCGGCTTCCTGGGCCTTCCCGTGTTCCTGCACTCGCCGACGGCCACCCCGAAAGCGACCCCGACGGTCGCCACCGCACCGCCGGTCGAGACCACCACGGCGAGCACACCGCCCCCCACGACCACGACGGCCGCGCCGGAGACGTCCAGCACCACCCCGAGCCCGACACCGACCTCGAACGGCAAGGCCTCCGACGTCTACAAGACGGCCACCGTCGAACTCACCGAGGACTACGGCTTCGCCCTCGACAAACTGCGCCCGGTCAGCCGCGACGACCAGGAGGAGATCTACTGGTACTCCAGCTGGTTGCAGACCCGCACGGCACAGTTCGTCGTCCTGGACCGCAAAGAACCCGGCACCTACGAGACGTGCAGCACCGTCACCCGGTTCACGGACCAGTTCAGCGTCTGGAGCGACGTGGGCGACCGTTTCTGCATCCTCGCCCCGACCGGACTCATCGCCCTCGCCGAACTCACCGCCGGTGGCCGCGACACGGGCTTCGTCCAGCTCAAACTGACCATCTGGCGCGGCAGCTACTGACCGAACGGCCCACGCCACGGCCGGGCAGACTGGGCCCATGCAGCTCCCCGCCGACGCCCTCACCGCCACCGCCCTCATCGAGGTCGTGAGGATCACCGGCCTCCCGGTCGGGCGCGGCGCCCCCTACCCCGGCCCGACGGTCGCCCACTGGACCGGCGCGGAAGCCGCCGACGCCCTGACCCTGATCGAGACCCTGCCCGGCAGCGAACAGTTCCGCTGCGGCTTCTCGCCCGGCTGGAGCATCCGTGCGTACGACGACGCCCTCGACCTCCCGCTCTTCGAAGCCGCCTTCTGCTTCACCTGCCACGAGGTCCGCACGCACGGCCCCTCTGTGCCCCGCACCCTCACCACCCAGTTCTTCGACGCGGACGCCCCTCAGGGCCAAGCCCTCCTGACCCTCTTCCGCGAGGCGCCCGGACGGCCCTAGGCGAGGGCCCCCAGAATGTACGGCGCCGCCTCCGCCAACGACCCGAAGTGCCGGTGCGCGCCGACCTCCACCGCCCCGTTCACCGACCACACCGTCATCCCGGCCGCCACCCCCGACCGCACCCCCGACGGCGCGTCCTCGATGACGAGACACTCCGCCGGATCAGCTTTCAGCTTCTGTGCGGCCGTGAGGTACGGGACCGGCGACGGCTTCCCCTCCGCCACCGAAGCCGCGTCGACCACCAGCCCGGGAATCGGCAGCCCCGTCCTCTCGAACCGCCCCCGCACCCGATGCTCATAGTTCGACGTCACCAACGCCCACCGGTCCGCCGGCAGCGCCGCGAGCAGCTCGGCTGCCCCCTCGAACGCTCCGTACACCCCCGTCCGGACGTCCTCGTCCTCCAGCTCATGCAGGAGGGCGAGGCACTCCTCCGGGTCCTCGTCCGGCACCACGGCCGCGAACGTCTCCACCGGCCGCGTCCGCAACGCCACCGCGTACACCTCGTCCCCGTCAAGCCCGTACCGCGCGGCCCACTCGTGCCACATGCGGCGCTGGTTCTCGACGGCGTCCATCAAAGTGCCGTCGACATCGAAGAGAACGAAGTTCTTGGAGGTCACGCCCCGGATGCTACGTCCAGGAACGTGGCCCAGGAGGTGGGGGATACGGCGAGCTGGGGGCCGTGGGGGTTCTTGGAGTCGCGGATGTGGATGAGGGTGGGGTGGGCGGCGATCTCGACGCAGTTGCCGCCTTCGCCGCTGCTGTAGCTGGACTTACGCCAGCTGTAGGCGACTTCGATGCACTCGCCGCCCTCGCCGCTGCTGTAGCTGCTCTTGAACCAGGTCAGACCGGTGGTGCTCATAGCTCTCCCAGCATCTTCTCGATCAACTCCAGGGACTCGCGGGGCGTGAGTGCCTGCGCCCGGATGATCCCATAGCGTTCGGTGTACATGCGGACCTCTTCCGGGTCGGTGATCAGGCGTGGATGGTCGTAGATCTCGGCGTACGCGACCTCCCGCCGCCCCCTTGGAGTGAGCAGGGTGAATGCACCACCCAGCGCCGGGTGTTCCTCGCGATCGGTAGGCATGATCTGGACGTGCACGGTCCTCAGGTGAGCGACCTCGATGATCCGACGCAGCTGCTCCCGGAAGGCGTCCCGGCCGCCGAGGGGGCGACGCAGTACTGACTCCTCGACGACGAAACTCATCGTCGGCCCTGGCCACTTGTCGAAGATGACCTGTCGGGCCAGCCGGTCCGCCAACCGCGTCTCGATCGTCTCCTCGTCGTAGAGCGGACGGCGATATCGGAAGACGGCCTCCGCGTATGCCGGTGTCTGCAGAATGCCTGGCACCGCCTGCACGGCGTAGTAGTGCAGAGCGACGGCCTCCGCTTCCGCCTTCGCGAAGCTCCGGAACCAATCCGGATGCCGCACCCGCGCCCTCGCCTGCGCGTCCCTCAGTTCATCCAGGGGTGCCACCAGCACACCCCCCGCCCCCAACGCCCGGTCCACACGCTCCAGGAAGTCCGGCTGTGGCGTGCGCACGCCCCGCTCGATCGCGGAGACGAGGTCCTCGCTGCAATGCGTGCTCTCGGCGAGCTCCGCCTGGCTCAGCCCGGCGTTCTTCCTCAGCACTTTGATCTGCTTACCGAGCGCCCTGAAGAGGTGCGCCGTCCCGTCCATCTCGGAGGGCCGTTCCGGCCCCTCCTCCTCGTTGCCCGACATCCGTACCGCCTTCTTGGCGCACCCGTACAGTTACCCAGCGTCGTCGCGTCGCTGCTGGTCAGCGTACGGCGGGGGCTTCAGGCTCAAGGCATGAAATCCGAAACCTCCACCCCAACCGGTGAGTTCACGCTCCGGCTCTCGGCAACGCGCCGGGGCGCGCGATTGGCGCGGTTACTGGCAGTGCAGCAGCTGGGGGACTGGGGGGTGACAGGGGCGGCCGCGGAGGCGGTGGAGCTGGTGGTCGCGGAACTGGCGAGCAACGCGGTGAGGCACGGCAGGGTGCCGGGCAGGGACTTCGAGGTGCGGATGGAGCGGGGCGAGGGCCACGTACACGTCGAGCTGTCCGACGCGCGGGGCGAGCGGAGGCCGGAACCGTGCCCGGAGCCCGACGAGGGTGGCTACGGGCTGCTGCTCGTGGCCACCCTGGCCACCGCGTGGGGGGTGAAGGGGCGGTGTGTCGGGAAGACGGTGTGGGCGACGGTTGCGACGGTGGGTCAGAGCAGGGTGGGGTCCCAGCCGCCGGGGCCGTAGCTGTAGAGGGGTTGAGGGGCCTGGAAGGGGACGCGGCTGTCGCCGGTGCCCTTGTAGAGGTACGGGGTTCCGTTGATGGTGATCGCCACGAGGTCGGCGTGACCGTCGCGGTCGGCGTCGCCGAAGCCGGTGAGGCCGGTGTACGCGTTCCAGCCGCCGCCGAGGCGGGTGCGGGGGCCGAAGGTGCCGTCGCCCTTGCCGGGGTACTGCCAGAGGACGCCGTCCTTGTCGCGGGCGACGAGGTCGCCGGCGGGGGCGCCGCCGATGTCGGCGGTGGCGGTGATCTGGTTGTAGATGCCCCAGCCGGTGCCGATCTTCTTGCGGGCGCCGAGGGGGGTGTTGGTGTTGCCTGTGCCGGGGTAGAGCCAGAGGCCGCCGGTCTTGTCGGTGGCGAGGAGATCGGGCTTGCCGTCGTTGGTGAGGTCGCTGCCGCCGGTGATCAGCGCGTAGGTCTGCCAGCCGGTGCCGATCCTCGCTCGGGGGGCGAGGGCGCGGCCGGTGCCCTGGTAGAGCCAGAGGTTGCCGTCCTTGTCGCGGGCGAGGATGTCGGCGTGGGGGGCGCCGGCGATGTTGCCGGGGGAGACGAGGCGGTCGTAGATGTTCCAACCGGTCCCGAGGCGCTCGGGGGTGCCGGAGTCCCATGTGGCCAGCGGGGTCTTGGTGTTGTAGAGGGAGAGCTGCCCGGAGTGCTCCCGGAGGATCAGGTCCGGGGTGCCGTTGTCGTTGAAGTCGTGTGGGACGGCCTTGCGGGTGACGGTGAAGGTGCCGGTCTTCTCGGTGGGACCGATGCCGTTCGTGGGGTGGGTGGTCATGCGCCAGGTGTAGGCGCCGTTGGGGGCCGGGAGGATGTTGGCGCCCCAGCCGAAGGTTCCGTCCCACTGCACCACTCTGCTGGACGGTCCGTCGCCGCGCTTGCCGTACACCGTGGTCTTCTTGCCGGTCTCCGTGTGGGTCAGCTCAAGCCACACGTTTCCTTGGGGGCGGCTGAGGGTCCAGGACGTGGAGAACGGGGCGGGGACCTGGTCGAAGTCGAAGCCCGTGGGGACGCTCTCGCTCACCACGCTGAACGTGGTGGGGATGCCGGTGCTCGCCACGAGCTCGGCGACGGGGGTGCCGTCGGCCCCGGCGGAGATCCGGTAGACGCCCTCGCCGTCGGTCAGCGTGCCGCCCCGCACCATCTGGGTACCGGCGGGACCCGAGTTGGGGCCCGCGAAGTCGTCCAGGAGCTTGACTGTGGCACCGGTCGTCAGCGATCGGGCGGTGAGTGCGAGGAGGGGGTTCGGGGTCGAGGCGTCGTAGCCTCCCCGAATCCCGTACGTCAGCCAGTCGCCGACGAGGTCGACCGAGAAGTCGCGGGCTTGGCGCAGGGGGATGCGCTCGGTCGCACCGGTGTCCCGGCGGACCGCGACGATGGCCAGGGCGGTGCTGGAGGTCAGCGAGGACATCTCGACCCAGGCGACGTGCGTGGCCGACAGCGCGGTGTCGCTGGACGCCGTCACCTGTGGCGCGTCGTACTCCGCCACGACCGTCCCGGTCCTGATGTCCACCACGGCGGCACGGCTCTTGGCCGTCCCGTCCACGGTGGCCGAGTACAGGACCAGGGCGGCGTCGGGGGAGTCGATGTCCACGCGCGTGATCACGGCGTCGGCCGGCAGGCCGGTGACCTGCTGGTCGAGGACGGTGTCCTGCGGCTTGGTCACGAGGTGGAGGTCCTGGCCGCCAGCCGTGTTGGGCTTCTTCGCGACGAGGGTGAAGCCGGCGGCGCCCACCGTCGTGTAGCCCTCGCCGAGCAGGCTCGTGTCGATGACGACGGGGTCCGCGCCCGTGGCCATGTCGTACAAGGACTGGACGGCTCCGTTCGACTTCCTGACGATGTCCGTCCCACGGCCGACCGTGTAGCTGCCCGGGGGCAGCGTGGTGGTGACGCCGGTCTCGTACCGCGTCCACTCGAAGACCGCCCTGGAGTCGACGACGTGGTAGGCCAGGAAGCCCGTCGGGCCGCCGCCCCTGAACTGCGCGTCGCTGCGCAGGCGCAGGACATCGGCCCGGGGCGCCTCCTCCCCGGCCGTGGCCGTCGTGGCCACGGCGGGAAGGGCCGCCAGGGGACCGAGGGTGACGGCGATCGCGACGGCGGTGGCCGTGGCGATGCGGCGTCGGGATACGCGTGTCTGGGCCATGGCGGTGCTCCTGCGCTCGTGGGTTCGGTCAGAAGAGGGTGACGGCGCCGGTGCCCAGCGCCTCGCGGCTGTACACCTCGCGGCGCGAGCTGAAGGGCGCGCTCCACCTGCCGGTGCCCTCGAAGAAGGCGAGGGTTTCGAAGCTGCCGCCCGCGACGCCTTGGGCGACGAGGTCGGGGCGGCCGTCCCTGTTGACGTCGCCGACGCCGACGAGGTCGCTGTACCGGTTCCAGCCGGTACCGATCTTCGTGCGGGGCGCGAAGGTGCCGTCGCCCTTGCCGAGGTAGAGCCAGAGGATGCCGTTGGTGTCGCGGGCGACGAGGTCGCCGGCGGGGGCGCCGCCGATGTTGCCGGTGGCGGTGATCTGGTTGTACGCGCCCCAGCCGGTGCCGATCTTCTTGCGGGCGCCGAAGGGCTTGGCGGCGTTGCCGGTGCCGGGGTAGAGCCAGAGGCCGCCGGTCTTGTCGGTGGCGACGAGGTCCGGTCGGCCGTCGTTGGTGAGGTCGCTGCCGCCGGTGATCCGGTTGTAGGTCTGCCAGCCGGTCCCGATCTTCTTCCGAGGCGCGAGCGCCTTGCCGGTTCCGGAGTAGAACCACAGATCGCCCGCCCGGTCGCGGCCGATCACGTCGGCGTAGGGGGAGGCGTCCAGGTTGCCGGGCGCCGCGACCCGGTCGTAGGCCTGCCAGCCCGTGCCCATGAGGGTGGAAGTCCGCGGATAGCCGAACTGGCCCGCCACGTACAGGGTCTGGTGTGCGTCGTAGTTGAGCAGCCGGCCCCCGCTGTCCCGGACGAGCAGGTCCGGCCTGCCGCTGTCGGAGAAGTCGTGCGGCGCGGGCTTGCTCGTGACCTTGAGGGTGCCCGTCCGCTCCACGGCCGGCCCGATGCCGTTGAGCGGGCGGGCGGTCATCTTCCACGTGTAGTCGCCGATGAAGGCGGCGGTCGAGTCGTCGAACAGGCCGGTCCAGGATGTCCCGCTGAGGGAGGGGCGATCCACGTAGATGCGCGGGGAGGTCCATTGCTTCCCGGTCGCGTCGTGGGTCAGGACGACACGTGTGTCCGCGGCCCTGTCGAACACCCACATCAGGGTCGCGTTCTGGCCGCGTGCGAGATCGACGGCGGTGGGGATGGGCGCGGTGGCGTGTGGGGTGACCCCGAGCACGGTGCTCTCGCCCGTGCTCGCCACGAGCGTGACGAGAGGGCGGGCGCCGTCCTGGCCGGGGGCGATCCGGTAGATGCCCTCGCCCTGTGCGACCGTGCCGCCGCGCACGATCTCGGTGTCGTCGGGCCCGGCGGTGGCGCCCACCACGTGGTCCAGGAGCGAGATCGTTTCACCGGTCGTCAGGGAGCGGGCGGTCAGGGCGTGGAGAGGGCTCGGAGCCAGGGCCTTGCGGCCTCCCGTCTGTGTGTACGTCACCCAGTCGGCCACCAGGTCGATCTTGAGGGCGCCGGCATTGCCCAGGGGGAAGCGGTCGGTCATGCCGGTGTCCCGGCGGGTCACGGCCAGGGTCACGGTGTCGGCGGTGGGCTTCTCGACCCAGACGAGGTGCGTCGCCGACACGGCGGTGTTGGACGCGGACGTCCCCTGGAGCGTGTCATAGGACTCGACGACGGCGGCGGTGGCGATGTCCACCACGGAGATACGGGTGCGGCGTGTGCCCTCCACCGTGCCCGTGTACAGGACGACGGCGGTGTCGGGGGAGTCGACGTTGACGCGCGTGATCGTGGTGTCCGCGGGCAGACCGGTCACCTTGCGGTCGACGACCGTGCCCCCACGCTTGTCGACGAGGTGGAGGTCATTGCCACCGTCGGAGTTGGGGCCGGAGGTGACGAGGGTCGAGCCGGCGAGCCCCCGAAGGCTGAGTCCGCCGGGACCGCCGTCGTCGATCCGCACGGGAGCGGCATCCGTACCCATGTGGTACAGCGTGAAGACCCCGTCCTCCTGGGCCGCGACGAAGTCCGTCCCCCGGCCCGACACGTAAGAGGCGTACCCGGGCAGCTGGGTCGTGACGCCATCCCGGTAGCGCGTCCATCGGCTGACGAAGAGTCCTCCGTCCCATCGGCTGCTCAGGATGCCGCTCGGCCCCGCGCCGAGGACCAGGGTGGAGTCGCGCGGGAACGGCACGACCGGCTGGTCCTCCTCCGTCGACGCGAACACCCCCGGACCGACGCCCTGTGCTGCCGTCGCCACGGTCGGTGCGGTGAGCGTGGCGGCGAGGGCGGCGGTGACCGCCAGGGCCAGACGGCGCTGGGTCGTACGGGTACGGAGCAAGGCAGTGTTCCTTTCGGGGAGTTACGGGCGCGGCGGATCAGAAGACCGGGTTGCCCGTGCCTACGACGGTCATGGCCTTGCTCGATGTGCGGGCGCCGAAGGGCGCGCGCCAGTCGCCCGTGCCCGGGTAGAGGTGCAGGGTGTCGTCGGGGCTCTGGGCGATGAGGTCGTTGCGGCCGTCGCGGTTGGCGTCGCCGATGCCGACGAGGCCGGTGTACGCGTTCCAGCCGCCGCCGAGCCGGGTGCGGGGCGCGAAGGTGCCGTCGCCCTTGGCGAGGTACTGCCAGAGGACGCCGTCCTTGTCGCGGGCGACGAGGTCGCCGGCGGAGGCTCCCGCGATGTTGCCGGTGGCGGTGATCTGGTTGTAGACGCCCCAGCCGGTGCCGATCTTCTTGCGGGCGGAGAAGGGGCTGTTGATGTTGCCGGTGCCGGGGTAGAGCCAGAGGCCGCCGGTCTTGTCGGTGGCGAGGAGGTCGGGCTTGCCGTCGGCGTTGACGTCGCTGCCGCCGGCGATCTTGTCGTAGGTCTGCCAGCCGGTGCCGACCTTGACGCGGGGGGCGAGGCTGTGGCCGGCGCCCGGGTAGAGCCAGAGCCCGCCGTTGCCGTCGCGGGCGATGAGGTCGGCGTGCTGGGCGCCGCCGAGGTTTCCGGGCGCCACGACACGGTCGTAGATCTCCCAGCCGGTGCCGATACGTGTGCTCTCGGCGTGCCAGGTCGTCGAGGTCCCGAAGATCTCGCGGACGTCGTACTGCTGCAGCCGTCCCGCGCCGTCGACGGAGAGGAGGTCCGGGCTGCCGCTGTCGGAGTAGTCGTGCGGCGCGGGCGCGTTCTTCAGCGTGAACCGTCCGGTCCGCTCGGCCGTCGGTCCAATGCGGTTCTCGGGGCTGGCAAGGATGCGCCAGGTGTACTCGCCGTTGTACGCGGCACCGGCCCACTTGAACGTGCCGTCCCAGTCCACCCGGTGGTCGCGGCTGCCGTGGGGGAGGTCGACCCACCACGTCCGTCCCGACGCCACATGGGTGAGCCCGATGAACGAGTCGAGGGACCACCGGTTGACGCTCCAGCGGAGGGCGGCGGTGCCGCCGGTCTTGCTCAGGTCGATCACGTCGGGGATGTCGGTGCTCACGATGGTGGGGGCCGTCGGCTCGCCGGTGGACGCGAGGAGCGTCGTCCGCGGCCTGCCGCTGTCACCGATGGACACCTGATAGATGCCTTCGTTCTCGGTGAGCGAGCCTCCGCGCACGACCTGGCTGTCGCCCGGTCCGCTCTTGGAGCTGATGACGTGGTCGAGGAGCGGGACGGTCTCGCCGGTCTTCAGGGACCGGGCCGTCAGGGAGAAGAGGGGGTTGGGGAGGATGTACTCCAGGCCCTTGGGAACCGCGTACGTCACCCAGTCGCCGACCAGGTCGAGCACAAGTTCCTTTCCGCTTCCCACCGCGATGCGCTCGGGCTCGGAGCCGGGAGCGTCGTCCCAGCGTGCGACGGCGATCGTCAGCGTCTCGGTCACCGACTGCTCGACCCAGGCGAGGTGGGTGCCCGACACGGTGAGGCCGGTCAGTGTGCCGGCGGCGGGCGACTCGCGGTCGCGGGTGATCGCGCCGGAGGTCACGTCGACCAGCGCCACCCGGTGGTGGGTCGTGCCGTCGATCGTTCCGGAGTACTGGACGAGCAGGGTGTCGGGGGCCGCCAGGGTGACGGTGGAGAGGGTGGCGTCCGAGGGGAAGCCGGGGACGGTGCGGTCGCGGACCGTGCCGTCGGGGCGGTCCAGGAGGTGGAGGTCGGTGCCGCCGGTGGTGTTGGGGGCGGTCATGGCGAGGGCGGAACGGGTGGTGACGCCGCGGGTGTAGGTCGCGCGCGGGCCGCTCAGGTCGAGGACGACGGGGGCGGCACCGGTCGACATGTCGTACAGCGTGTGGGTGGTGCCCTCCACCATCCGGACGGTGTCGGTTCCGCCCGCCAGGCCGATCGGCGCGGGGAACACGGTCGTGGCGCCGTCCGAGTAGCGCGTCCAGCGGTACGTCGCTTTCGGCGATCCGGCCTCGACGGTGGCGAAGCCGGACGGGCCCGCGCCGATCAGGGTGCCTTCCACCGGGAAGCGCGCCGGCACGCCGTCCGTCGCCGTGTCGGCCGCGACCGGACCGGCGCCCGGCACCGCGGCCACTGCCACCGCCGGCGCCGTCAGGGGCGCGGCCGTGGCGAGGAGTACCGCCGCGATGGAGGCGGCGAGGCGCCGACGGGACGTGCGTGCGTGGTTCAAGGGGGTGTTCCTTGCGGGGAGATGCGGGGAGACGCGGGGAGACGCGGGGAGATGCGGGGGAGGGGGCGCCCCGCCTTCGCTGGGCGCCCCCGAGGTCGATCGACCTGTGGGATCAGAAGACGATCCAGTGCACGCCGGTGCCCGAGAGGACCTCGGAGGGCGTGGCCGGGGACAGGGGGGTGTTCAGGTTGCCCGTGCCGGCGTAGAAGGCGGAGCTGGAGCCGAAGAGGTCGTTGCGGCCGTCCAGGTTGGCGTCGCCGAGGGGGACGAGCTCGCCGATGGCCTGCCAGCCAGTGCCGATCTTGGTGCGGGCGCCGAGGGTGCCGTCGCCCTTGCCGGGGTAGAGCCAGAGGCCGCCGTTGGAGTCGGAGGCGATGACGTCGCCGGCGGAGGTGCCGCCGAAGTCGCCGGTGGTGGCGATGTGGTTGAAGACGCCCCAGCCGGTGCCGATCTTCTTGCGGGTGCCGAGGGGGGTGTTGACGTTGCCGGTGCCGGGGTAGAGCCAGAGGCCGCCGGTGGTGTCGATGGCGAGGACGTCCGGCTTGCCGTCGTTGGTGAGGTCGGAGCCGCCGGCGATGTGGTTGTAGACCTGCCAGCCGGTGCCGATCTTCGCCCGGGTGGCGAAGCCGCCGTCGCCCTTGCCCTGGTAGAGCCAGAGGTTGCCGTTCTTCTCCCGGGCGAGGAGGTCGGGGACGGAGGTGCCCGCGACGTTGCCGACGGACTCGACGCGGTCGTAGACCTGCCAGCCGGTGCCGGCGACGACCGGCTGACCCGCCGGGAGGAGACGCTTGGTGCCGGGGTCGTAGGTGGTGTCGACGCGGCGCAGGATGCCGGCCTTGTCCAGGGTGAAGACGTCGGGGGAGCCGTTGTCGTCGAAGTCGTGGGACTTGACGGTGCGGGTGACCTTGAAGGAGCCCGACTGGGAGACGGCGGGGCCGATGCCGTTCTTCGGCTTCGCGACCAGGGACCAGGTGTAGTCGCCGTTGTGGGCGGACTTGGGGGCCTCGCCGACGGGGTTGTCGAAGACGCCCGCCCAGCGCATGCCGAAGGTTCCGGCGGTCCCCGGGGCGAGGGTGAGCTTGCGGGTGTAGGTGCGGCCGGTCCGCTGGTGGGTGAGCGTGACGGTGACGTCGGCGTTGCCGCGCGACAGCTGCCACGCGAGGTCGACCTGGCGGGTGCGGTCGAGGTCGACGGTGGCCGGGACCTGCGCGCCGAGGTAGGTGAGCGCGGTCGGCTGGTTCGTCGTGGCGACGAGTTCGACGGCGGGCCCCTGGCTCGTGCCCGGCGAGACCCGGTAGAGGCCCTCGCCCTTGTCGACCGTGCCGCCGCGCACCAGGAGGGTGCCGTCGGCCGCGGCGACCGTGGAGGAGGCGTAGTCGGTCAGCTGGACGGGGTCGTTGACGGGGGTCGGGTCGCCGGGCTCCAGCTCCCCGGCCGCCAGGTTGAGGGCCGTCAGCGGCGTGTCGGGGAAACTCAGGGGCTCGGTGAGCCTGTTGGACACGCCGTACACGAGCCAGTTCTTCACCAGGCCGAGGTGGTACCCGTCGGCGGCGCGCGCGGCGTCCACGGCGATCCGGCTGGTCTTCTTCGTCGCGCGGTTGACCGTGACGACGGCCGTCCCGTCCGCGTCGGAGTCCATCCAGGCGACGTGGGTGGCCGACAGGGCGAGAGCGCTGCTCTGGTAGCCGACCGTGGCGGCGGGGTACGTCTCCACGACCGTGCCGCTCTCCAGGTCGATGACCGCTCGTCCGGCCGTCGGCTCCTCGAAGCTGCCGGCGGCGTAGCCGACGATCACCTTGCCGTCGACGGCGGGCGCGTTGGTGAAGAAGCTGTGCGCGGTGGCGGGCAGCCCCGCCACGACGCGCTCCAGCTTCGTCCCGTTCTCGTCGGTGACGATCACCAGCCGCTCCGTGCCGAGCTCCGTCGGCGTCTTCGCGAGGACCGTACGGGGCCCGACCGCCTTGACGTACCGGCCGTGGCCGTTCTTCAGCGAGCCCAGGTCGAACGACACCGACCCGGCGGCCGGGTTCCCGAGGTCCCGCAGCGTCACCGACTGGAACTCCCGCGCCGGGGCCATGTCCCCGCGCACGAACACGTCCGTCCCCGTCGTGTCCCATCCGGCGTTCGCCGACGTGAACTCCGTCGGCTCACTCCCGTCGTACGGCGTCCAGCGGAACTTCGTGTTCCCGAACTCGTCGTTCGCCGCGCCCCTCGACAGGAAACCGGTCGTCCCGGCCCCCGCGATCTCCGCGTCCACCAGGAACGGGACCGGCGTCGCGGCCTCCGTGACCCCGTTGACGACGGTGACGGACGACGAGGTGGCCGCGAAAGCGGCCGGGGCGGCGGCCGGAACTCCGGCGGTGATCGCGAGAACGGCGGTCACGGCTACGGCGAGACGGCGGCGCGAGGGCAGTGCGGAGGGCAAGTTGGTCCCTTCAACGGACGGCACGGTACGCACACCTGTGCGTATCGAGACGTCAGACTCTTGATCAGGTGGAGTGGTTGTACGGGGAAGTGACGTCACCCGTAGAGGTTGTAGAAGCGCTCGACGCCGTCGCTCATCACGCCGACTGTCTCCCGAGCGCGGAACGGGGCCTTCCAGGAGCCGGTGCCCTTGTAGAGGTACGCCTCGCCCCCGTCGTACGGCCCGGCGGCGTACAGGTCCGGACGCCCGTCACGGTTCGCGTCGCCGATGCCGACCAGCTGGTCGTACGGACCCCAGCCCGTACCGATCCTCGTGCGGGGCGCGAACGTGCCGTTGCCGAGGCCGAGGTACATCCAGAGGTCGCCGTTCTTGTCGCGGGCGACGAGGTCGCCGGCGGGGGCTCCGGCGATGTTGCCGGTGGCGGTGATCTGGTTGTACGTGCCCCAGCCGGAGCCGATCTTCCTGCGGGCGCCGAGCGGGGAGTCGGCGTTTCCGGTGCCGGGGTAGAGCCAGAGGCCGCCGGTCCTGTCGGTGGCGACGAGGTCCGGCCGGCCGTCGCCGGTGAGGTCGCTGCCACCGGTGAACTGAGCGTAGGTCTGCCAGCCGGTACCGATCCTCGTCCGGGAGGAGAGGGGCGCCTTGGCGTTCCCCGTGCCCTTGTAGAGCCACAGGCCACCCGACTTGTCCCGGGTCACGACATCGCTGACCGCCGAACCGCCGAGGTTTCCGGCGGCCTCGATCCGGTCGTAGGTCTGCCAGCCGGTGCCCACCTGCCGCAACGGGGCCTGGCTCAGCTGGTTGTCGCCGTACGGAGAGTAGAAGGCATCGCCGATCAGGAGCCGCCCGGCGGTGTCGCGTGCGAGGACGTCCGGCGAGCCGTCGGCGTCGTAGTCGTGCAGACCGGGCTTGCGGGTGACGGTGAACGAGCCGGAGGCCTTGAGGGCCGGGCCGATGTTGTTGTCCGGCTGGGCGGTGATCTGCCAGGTGTACGGTCCGGCGGGCGCGGCGGTCCAGATGTCGGGGGTGCCGTTCCAGGGGAGTGCGCCGTTCCAAGTGGCGCGCATCGGCTGGGGGTGGTCCTCGCCGAGGAGGGACGGCACGGGGTTCTCCGTCCAGGATTCCCCCGTACGCGTGTTGCGGATCGTGACCGTCATGGACACGTTGTTCCGGCTCAGCTGCCACGCCATGTCCAGGCGGCCGCCGTTGCGGTCGAGGTCCACGGTGGTCGGGATGTTGTGGCTGACGAGGCCGACCTTCGTCGGCTCGCCCGTCGCGGCGAGGCGGGTGGCGACCGGGACTCCGTCGGCGCCGGGGGCGATCCGGTAGAGGCCCTCACCGCCCGCCACCGTGCCACCGCGCACGCCGAACGCGTCACCGGGGGCGTCGATGGCCGACACCGTGTGGTCGAGGAGCCTGCGGCTCGTGCCGTCGGTCAGCTTGCGGGCCGTCAGGGCGTGGAGCGGGCTGGCCGGGTGGTCCTGGAGGCCGCCGGGGCGCGAGTACGTGACCCAGTTGCCCACCAGGTGGACGATGAGCTTCCCCGGCTCGGTCATCGGGAAGCGCTGGACGATCCTGCCGGTGGCCCGCTCCTGGACGACGACGGTCGCGACCTCGCGGGCGTTGTACTCGGTCCAAGCGATGTGGGTCGTGGAGATGGCGGACAGGGAGCTCTGGCCGACGGGGTCGCGCAGGGCGGTGACGGCGGCGGTCTTCACGTTCAGGGTCGCCCAGTGCGTGCGGGCGGTCTCGCCCGAGCCGGTCGTGTACGAGACCAGGACGTCGTCGCCCGCCGCCCCGCCGGTTCCCACCTGCGTGGCGTCCGCCGGCAGTCCCGTCACGGTCCGCTTCACCGGCGTGCCGGCGCCGGGCTCGTACAGGTGGAGGTCCCTGCCCCCGCTGCCGTTGACGGTCGACATGATGAGCGTGGAGCCGACGGCCCCGGCGTACATGGCGCGGAAGCCCACCTCGCTCAGCCGGAGCGAGAAGAGGGCCTGGCCACCCGCGGTCATGTCCTTGAGCGTGATGCGGTCCAGTGACTCGTCGACCACGATGTCCGAATCACGGGAAACGTACACGGAGTTCCCCGTGGGGAACCTGGTCACAGAGCCGGAGGCGAGATCCGTCCACTTGGCGAGGTTCGGATCGGCGGCGTCCTTGGTGAGGAACCCGGTCGCGCCCAACCCCCACAGCCTGTCACCCACCCCGTACACCACCCCCGCCGCAGCGTCAGCCGCCCCCGCCTCCACCCCCGGGGCCGCCACCGCGGGCACGGTGCCCGGCACCCCCGCCGTGACGGCCAGGGAGACGAGGACGGCGACGCCGAGGCGGCGTCCGGACAGGCGTGAGCGATGCATCGAGCGGGTCCCTCCCCAGGGCGGCCCGCGCACGCGGGGTGCGGGGCCGTAAGGCATGGAGGCGGCCGGTGGTTCCCCCCAGCCGGAGCGTCGCCTCACATGAAGATCGTGCGGCGGAGGGTATCAGCCATGGCTGACACGGGTCACCGGGTTTCCCGGCGCTCGACGACGCCCCGGACGTAGGCGGCTTGGCCGGCGTGCTGGAGGTCGTCGGCGATGACGGAGACGAGGCGGACGCCGAGGGTGACCGGGGGGTCCCAGGAGGTGTCGACGATCCGGTCGAGGTCGGCGTCGGTCAGGGCGGAGACCAGGTCGAGGGTGCGGGCGTGGACGGCGTCGTGGTAGCCGAGGAGGAGGGCGGCGGGGGCGCGGACCCGGGCGACCTGGGTGGTGGTGTGGCCGTAGCCGGTGGCGGCGGGGGGAAAGGGCAGGTCGAAGCGGGTGGACCAGTCGGCGGATGTCCAGAGCTGGTCGGTGGAGAAGGCGTCGGCGAGGTGGTCGTCCTGGATACGGGTGAGGTGCCAGACGAGCCAGGCGATGGTGTTGGCGTCGGGGTCGACGCGGGCGGCGAGGGCCTCGTCCGTGAGGCCCTCGACGGCCTCGTGGACGGTCTCGTGGATCCGGCCGAACGCGTCGGCGAGGAGGGCGGCGCTGTTCATGGGGGCTCCTCGGGGAGGACCGTCGGGGGAGGGTCCGGGGCCGGAGGGCCTGGTCCCGAAAGGCAGGCTATGCCCGTTCCGTCCGCCATCGTTCGACCGCCGCGTCGACGTCGAAGAGTGTCAGGTTGAGCGGGGGGCCGGCGGGCGGGCGGCGGAGCGCCTCGGCGATCTTGGTGTTGATCTCGCCGAGGATGCGCCGGACCTGGTGTTCGGAGACGGCCTCGGCGACGGCGGCCTGGGCGTCCTCGGCCTCCTTGCGGAGCGCGAGGGAGGGCGGGAGGACGGAGGCGCCTTCGCGGTGCATCTTGCCCTTGATCCACCACAGTTCGTCGTAGGGGGCCGAATCGTCGGGGAGGGGCTTTCCGAAGCCCACGAGACTCCGGAACTCGCCGCGCTCGGCGGCCTCGCGGATCTGCTTGTCGACGAAGGACTCGAAGCTGACGCCGGGCGGTTTCCGTTCGGTCATGTGTCCAGCCTACGTAAGCGGGGTCGTACGAGTGTGGTCCTCGCGGGCTACTGCGGTGGGGGATCTTCCGGCACGCTGAGGACCGTTCAACGCGCGTCGACCCTTGTCCCGTCTGTCCCCCGGAGGACGTATGCGTGCTCGGATCACCCCGCTCGGCACCCTGCTCGCGCTCGTCGCGGGCCTGCTGACCGCGCTCGTCACGACGACGCCCGCGCAGGCGGCGCCGCTGTTCAAGGCGCCGTTCCCGTGCGGCCAGACCTGGACGTACAGCCACCACTCGGCGGAGGTCCGCCAGGCGCTGGACTTCATCCGTTCCGACGGCGGTACGACGGCGGGGACGCCGGTCCTGGCCTCGGCGTCCGGCACGGCGTACCGCTACTCGCAGCCGACGGGGGCGGGGAACTACATCGTGATCGACCACGGCGGCGGCTGGAAGACGTACTACTTCCACCTCAACGCCTACTCGGTCGCCGACGGGGCCCAGGTGTCCCAGGGGCAGCAGATCGGCACCACCGGCACCACCGGCAACAGCTCGGGCGCCCACATCCACTACGAGCAGCTCTACAACGGCGTCGGCCAGTCCATCGTGATCAACGGCGCCTCCCTGGCCCCCTACCCGGGCTCCTACGGCTCCAAGTCCCTGACCAGCGACAACGGCTGCTCGGGCGGCGGGGGCGGCACGTACTGGGTGGACACCTTCGCCAACGCCACCGGCTACGCCCAGGCGAACACCAACAGCCCCCAGGGCGTGCTGAACGCGGGCACGAACTACGTGTACTGCAAGGTCTGGGGCCAGGAGATCCGTGACGGCTCCGGCAACTACAACCACTGGTGGCTGCGGACCGACCTCGACACCGTCTACGCCGGGAAGAACGGTCGCGGGGCGTACGTGTCCGCCTACTACCTGTCGCGCTGGGGCAACGACGAGGCCCGTGACAACAACGGGGCCGTCATCCCGAACTGCTGACGGCGGCCGCCGGAAAAGGGCAGGAGCCCCGCTCGTGCCGAATGGCACGGAGCGGGGCTCCTTGGGTACTGCGCTAGTCGTGCGTGTCAGCCGACCCGGGCAACTTAGGCCGGGGTGACGTTCTCCGCCTGCGGGCCCTTCGGGCCCTGCGTGACGTCGAAGGTCACGACCTGGTTCTCCTCAAGCGAGCGGAAGCCGTTCGCGTTGATCGCGGAGTAGTGGACGAAGACATCCGGGCCGCCGCCGTCCTGGGCGATGAAGCCGAAGCCCTTTTCAGCGTTGAACCACTTCACGGTTCCGGTAGCCATGAGCCCTCCTATGGGCCAAAGGGTCGCCCTGCTCCAGAACCTGCAAACAAGTCTGAAAACTACAAAAGCCTGCGGGTCACATGCTCCGCAGGCTCTGTACTGCAAGGGAAACCAAACTGCAACTTGCGTCGAGCCTAGCACGCGAGACGCTCCGGGCGGTAGAGGGAAAGATCACTTCACCCGCATGTTTGATCTTCCTCCGCGTGCTGACGCGGAGCCGGCGCCGAGCCCGCCCGCACGCCCCTGAGGGAGACCCTCCGGCGCCCCGGCGATGCCCACCGTACGAGACGGGTCTAGCCTCACGATGTGGACAATGCAACCGATGACCACCAGCGCAGCCGGCCCCGCGTCGGACACATCCAGTTCCTGAACTGCCTCCCCCTGTACTGGGGGCTCGCGCGGACCGGGACGCTCCTCGATCTGGAGCTCACCAAGGACACCCCGGAGAAGCTCAGCGAGCGGCTCGTGCGGGGCGATCTCGACATCGGCCCCATCACCCTCGTCGAGTACCTCCGCAACGCCGGGGACCTCGTGGCGCTCCCGGACATCGCCGTCGGCTGCGACGGACCCGTCATGTCCTGCGTGATCGTCTCCCAGCGCCCCCTGGAGGAGCTGGACGGCGCGCGCGTGGCCCTCGGCTCCACCTCGCGCACCTCCGTACGCCTCGCCCAGCTGCTGCTGTCCGAGCGGTACGGGGTCGAGCCCGACTACTACACCTGCCCGCCCGACCTGGGGCTGATGATGCAGGAGGCGGAGGCGGCGGTCCTGATCGGCGACGCGGCGCTGCGGGCCTCGCTGCACGACGCGCCCCGGCTCGGCCTCCAGGTCCACGACCTCGGGCTGATGTGGAAGGAGTGGACGGGCCTGCCGTTCGTCTTCGCCGTGTGGGCGGCCCGCAAGGACTTCCTCGCGCGCGAGCCGGAGACCGTCCACGAGGTCCACCAGGCGTTCCTGGCCTCCCGCGACCTGTCCCTCGAAGAGGTCGCGAAGGTCGCCGAACAGGCCGCGCGCTGGGAGACCTTCGACGCCGAGCTGCTGGAGAGGTACTTCCGTACGCTCGACTTCCGCTTCGGCCCCGAGCAGCTCGCCGGCGTCCGCGAGTTCGCCCGCAGGACCGGCGCCACCACCGGCTACCCCGGGGACGTCACCGTCGAACTGCTGCCGTCGGCCCACCGGTAGCGGCCGTCCGCCCCGGTGCCGGACTCCGGCACCGGGGGCTGGAGCCGCTTGCTGATCCACTCGATCGAGCCGGCCTCCAGGCCCTTCATGTAGCTGCGGGCGTTGTGCCCGCCGCCCGGTATGACCTGGAGCCTGCTCTTCACCGGGCCCTTGGTGTACGTACGGATGAACCGCCGCACCTTCGGGCCGATGGCGGTCTCCCGCGAGCCGAGCTGGAACGCCAGGTACACGACGTTGTCCGGGAGGTCGGGCCGGCGGCCGAGCGCCGCCGCGAGCCGCCCCGGGTCGTTCGCCCGCCGCTCGCGCTCGTGCCCCCGCCACAGCGGCGAGTCGGGGACGGTGTCGGGGCCCGAGGCGATGACGGCCTTGAAGCGGTCCGGGTGCTGGAGCACCGACTTGAGGCCCACGAATCCGCCCGACGACGACCCCATGAACGCCCAGCCGTCGCGGGACGCGAACGTGCGGAAATTCGCCCGGACGAAATCCGGTACGTCCTCCGCGATCCAGGTCCCCATTCTCGGCCGGCCCGGAATATCACTGCCGTCGTAGTAGTGGTCGAAGTCGGGATTGAGGACCGGCATCGCGACGATGAACGGAAGGCTCTTTCCTTCCCGGGACCACCGCGAGATGCTCGACTGGAGGCCGAGATCCGTGCCCCGCCAGTAATTCCCCGGATATCCGTGCCCGCCCGGCAGCGCCACCAGGACCGGGAAGCCGGTGTGCGCGTACTTCGGGTCGAAATACTGCGGCGGCGCCCACATCCACACCTTGCCCGTGAATCCGGACTTCCGGCCCTTCAGCGTCGTCACCCCGATGCGGGTGCCGTCCGCCACGGACCCGGCGACCGTGAACCGCGCCAGGGGACCCGTCGGGTACACCGTCACCGGCTGCCCCGGCGCCGCCTTCGGCCCCCACATCGGCCCCCCGAACACCAGGGGTACGCCCCCGCCGCCGTCGCGGACCCCGAGCAGGGCGAGCGGCACGGCCAGCGCGAGCGCGACGGCGAGGGAGCGGAGGGAACCGCTCCCGCGGGGCGTTCCGGACGGGCCGGGCCCCCGGCGGCGGGACCTCCAGGACGACGGGCGTGTCATGGTGCGACTCCGGTTCCTTCGGGGCAGATCAGGTGATTCCGAAGGGAGAGAGGGGTCAAGCGCCCGGCTGGTTGCGCTGGGCGTAGGCTGGTTCGGTCGATCAGAACCCCTCCGAAAGGGACACACCCGGTGACCGAGAAGGCCGAACTCCAGTCTGTTCTCGACCGCGCCGCCGCGGGTGGCCGGATCACCCCCGAGGAGGCGCTCGACCTGTACCGCTCCGCGCCCCTGCACGCGCTGGGCGCCGCCGCCGACGCGGTGCGCCGCCGCCGGTACGCGGGGACCGAGCACATCGCGACGTACATCATCGAGCGGAACATCAACTACACGAACGTCTGCGTGACGGCGTGCAAGTTCTGCGCGTTCTACGCCGCCCCGAAGGACACCAAGAAGGGCTGGACCCGCGACCTCGACGACATCCTGCGCCGCTGCGCGGAGACCGTGGAGCTCGGCGGCACCCAGATCATGTTCCAGGGCGGCCACCACCCGGACTTCGGCGTCGAGTACTACGAGAAGCACTTCGCGGCCATCAAGAAGGACTTCCCGCAGCTGGTCATCCACTCCCTCGGCGCCTCCGAGGTCGAGCACATGGCCCGTATCTCCGGCGTCTCCGTCGAGGAGGCCATCACCCGCATCCACGCGGCCGGCCTCGACTCCTTCGCGGGCGCCGGCGCCGAGCTGCTCCCGGAGCGGCCGCGCAAGGCGATCGCCCCGCTGAAGGAGAGCGGCGAGCGCTGGCTGGAGATCATGGAGATCGCCCACAAGCTGGGCGTCGAGTCGACCTCCACGATGCTGATGGGCACCGGCGAGACCAACGCCGAGCGGATCGAGCACCTCCGCATGATCCGTGACGTGCAGGACCGGACGGGCGGCTTCCGGGCCTTCATCCCGTACACGTACCAGCCCGAGAACAACCACCTGAAGGGCCGCACGCAGGCCACGCTCTTCGAGTACCTGCGGATGATCTCGATCGCCCGGCTCTTCCTCGACAACGTCGCCCACATCCAGGGCTCGTGGCTCACCACGGGCAAGGAGATCGGCCAGCTGACGCTGCACTACGGCGCGGACGACCTCGGCTCGATCATGCTGGAGGAGAACGTCGTCTCCTCGGCGGGCGCCAAGCACCGCTCCAACCTGCGCGAGATGATCGACATGATCCGCACCGCGGACCGCGTCCCGGCGCAGCGCACCACGACGTACGAGCACATCGTCGTCCACGACGACCCGGCGAACGACCCGGTCGACGAGCGCGTCGCCTCGCACATCTCGTCCGTCGCGATCGAGGGCGGCACGGCCCACCCCGAGCTGAAGCTCCTCGACGCGAACTGAGGCGCCCGTGCTGACGATCCACGTCGCCGAGGCGACCCCCGAGACGGCCGTCCTGGTCGACGGCGACACGATCGCCGCCGTCGGCCCCTTCGACGACCTGGCCGCCGTACGGCCGGAGGCTCGGGTGCGCCGCTGGCCCGGCATCCTCACGCCGGGTCTGTTCAACCCGTACGCCCCCGAGCTGCTCGAAGGCATGTACCACCCGGACCCCCGGGAGGCCGAGGGCTTCGGCACCGAGCCGATCACGGGGGAGCGGGCGCAGCGGATCTTCCGCATGGACGCCTCGCGCCGCGCCGCGTCCGCGCGCCGCGGGGTGCAGCGGCTGCTCGCCCACGGGACGGTCGCCGTCGCCGGTGAACTGCGCGACCGGGCCGCGGCGGACGCCGTGCGCCGGGCCGGGCTCGCCGTCGGCCGCCGCCCGGAGAAGCTCGCCGGCACCCCGTCCTTCTCGCCGGTGCCGCTGATCCTGCTGCCCGGCCTGATGCCGGGCGCCCCCGCCCGCTTCGCCGTCTTCGACGTGCCCGACCGGGCGGCCCTGGTCCGCCTGGGCGCGTCGACCTGTGTCGCCACCGTCCTGGGCGGGCGGCTCGTCCACCGGGCCCGCTGAGCGGTTTCCGGCAGCCGCGCTGCGACAATGAACCCGCCCGCCCGTCACCCCCGATCCTGCGAGGCCGAACGCCCGTGACCCGCGCCACCCTGGACAAGCAGCCGCACGAAGTCGCCACCATGTTCGACGGCGTGGCGGAGAACTACGACCTCACCAACGACGTGCTCTCCCTCGGGCAGGACCGCCGCTGGCGCAAGGAGGTCGCGAAGGCGGTCGACGCGCGCCCCGCGCAGAAGATCCTCGACCTCGCGGCCGGCACGGCGACCTCCTCGCAGCCCTTCGCCCGCGCCGGCGCGTACGTCGTGCCCTGCGACTTCTCGCTCGGCATGCTCCAGGTCGGCAAGAAGCGGCACCCGTGGATGCCGTTCACGGCCGGCGACGGCACGAAGCTGCCCTTCCGCGACGACGTCTTCGACGCGGTCACCATCTCCTTCGGGCTCCGCAACATCCAGGACACCGAGCAGGCGCTGCGCGAGCTGTTCCGGGTGACGAAGCCCGGCGGCCGGGTCGTCATCTCCGAGTTCTCGCACCCGACGTGGGCCCCGTTCCGCACGGTGTACGAGGAGTACCTGATGCGCGCCCTGCCGCCGGTGGCCCGCGCGGTCTCCTCGAACCCGGACGCGTACGTGTACCTGGCCGAGTCCATCCAGTCCTGGCCTGACCAGCCGACCCTGGCGGGCATGCTCCAGAAGGCCGGCTGGTCGAAGGTGGCCTGGCGGAACCTGTCCGGTGGCATCGTCGCGCTCCACCGGGGCTTCAAGGCCGTCTAGTTCTTACGGCTGCTTCAGGTACATGCCGTAGCCGCCGACGCCGGCGTACACCGAGTCCGCCACCTTCCGGTGCGTGTACGAGCCGTTCAGCCGGTCCGTCGGCGGGGTGTTCACGACCGTGCCCGTCGGCGTCCGGGTCACGAGGGTCGTGGAGCCGCCGCCGTCCAGGTTGATGGCGTCGATGATGCCGAGGTCGGAGTCGCTCAGGAGGGTGGCGAAGTCCTTCAGGTAGGCGCCGTCCTCGTGGGCCTCCGGGTACACGCCGTCCGTGGTGGTCTGGCCGCTGAGGGTGGCGAGCACCGGGCGGCCGTAGACGTTGGTGCCGAGCGCCGTGCGCGAGTCGATGCAGATCGTGAACTTGCCGTCCTCGATCGTCCTCGGCTCGCTGCACGTGTTGGGCAGCTCCGCGGGGATCTCTCCGTGGCGGAGCAGCTGGTGGAAGGAGCTGACGACGTCGACCGAGTCGTCCAGCGGGATGTAGCGGTTCAGGGTGGCGTCGCGGAGCTTCTGGTCGATCGTCACCCGGTCGTCGACGGCGAGCCGGTCGCGGAGCCACTGGGCCCCGCTGCCGATGCCCTGGATGACGCGGCCGCCCGCCGGGACGGTGGTCCCGCCGCGGCCCTCGCGGACCTTGGTGACGACGCCGTGGGCGTCGACCACGACCTCGAAGCCGGGGTCGGTGGTGGCGGCGCCGGTCGCGTCGGTTCCGGGCTTGGGCAGGGGAAGGCCGTAGTCGTCGGTGAAGACGACGACCTCGTCGGCGTCGCTGTAGACGAGCCTCGGCTCCGTGGCCACCAGCGTGTCCTTGTCGTCCCGCGCGCAGTGCGGGGGCCGGCCCGGGGTCCGGTTGAAGTCGTCGACGCGTATGTCCTCGCCGGTGGGCCCGATCAGCTTCAGCTCGGTGAGGAGCTTGGTGATGTACGGGGTGCCGTACTGGATCACCGCGCCGGTGCTGCCCTTGCCCTTGTTCCAGCAGCTGGAGCTGTGCAGGACGCCGTCGGTGGCCGAGACGCTGGAGTGCACCGGGATCTCCGGGAGGCCGGGCCCGGCGGGTTCCGGCTGGAAGAGGCCGCCGTTGACGCCCGCGTACGGAAGGCGGGTCGGGGCGGCGACCTTGGTGAGCTGGTCGATCACCTTCTCGGCCGTGCCGTCGTTCGCGCCGACGGTGGTCTCCAGGGTGAGCGCCCCGGCGGTGGGGTCGATCTCGACGATCTGGAGGATGCGGGGCTTGACGCGGTGGTCGGTGCTCTTCTTCGTCTCCGGATCGATCTTCTCGGTCCAGGTGGTGCGGGTGACACCGGCGGCGATCTTGACCGTGCCGGTCTTCGTCCAGTCGGCGAGCGGGTCGCTCGCCGGTACCTCGGCGTTCGCGGCCGCGGAGGTGAGGGCGAGGGTGGCGCTCAGCGCGGCGGCCACGGCCACCCAGGGCCGGAGGCGGGTCCTGGTCACTGGCATTCCCCCGTTCCGTTGACGAGCTCGTGCGAGTGGATGTTCTTGACGAAGGGCTCGGGGATGGTGGTGCTGTCGCCGCGCAGGACGACGTACGCGCCGTACTTCGTGGAGTCCTCGTCGGTCCAGCCGCCGGTGAACGTCGCATCGGGGTAGAAGCAGACGTGCTTCTGCGTGCGGTTCCAGACGGACTTGGGCAGCGGGCCGGTGCCGTAGCTGTTCCCGTAGTTCTGGATGGCCGGGTCGGTGTTCGGGACGGCGAAGTTCTTCGGGAGGTGGACGGTCATCGGGCCGCGGCCGTTGGGCTCGGTGAAGGTGCAGACCCGGTTGTCGGGGCAGCGCTCGTAGCCGGTGAAGCAGCGGGCGCGGGTCGGGACCAGCTTGTGGGAGCGGACGGCGCCGGGGGCGTAGGCGTCCTTGTGGGTCGGCTTGACGGTCTGCAGGGCGCCGCCGTACCGGGGGTCGCCGTAGACGCAGGCCCAGAGGGCGGTGTTGTTCTTCGCCGACAGGGCCTTGCCGTCCCAGACGGGGTCGTAACTCTCCAGGGTCTCCAGGTCGGTGAAGTCCTTCCGATCGCCGGACCCGTCGGCTCCGGAGTAGAGGCAGAAGGTGGCGGCCGGGCAGTCGGCGAAGGGGGTGGGCTCGGCGTTCGCGGGCAGCACGTAGAACAGCGAGCAGAGGAGGGCGAGGGCGGCGGTGATCAGCCCGCTTCGCCGTAGGTCGATTCTGAATGGGGTCACGGATGATCATCGTGCCCTCGCGCTCGACGTGTGGGAACAGGTGTTCGCCCTGGGGGGAAGCGGTGGGGTGACCCTCCGCTTCCGCCGCGAGCCGCCCCCATAGACTGCGATACGTCCTCATCGCCGAATCTTCGGGAGACCCCGCCGTGACCGAGCAGCCCCTGTCCGAGCACAGCGCAGACGTCATCGTCGTCGGAGCGGGCCCGGCCGGCTCGACCACCGCGTACTACCTGGCCAAGGCCGGGCTCGACGTCCTGCTCCTGGAGAAGACCGCGTTCCCGCGCGAGAAGGTCTGCGGCGACGGACTCACCCCGCGCGCCACCAAGCAGCTCGTGGCGATGGGCATCGACATCTCCGAAGAGGCCGGCTGGCTGCGGAACAAGGGCCTGCGGATCATCGGCGGCGGCGTGCGCCTGGAGCTGGACTGGCCGGAGCTCGCGTCGTTCCCGGACTACGGACTCGTCCGCAAGCGCGACGACTTCGACGAGCAGCTGGCGCGCCAGGCGCAGAAGGCCGGCGCGCGCCTGTACGAGCGCTGCAACGTCGGCGCCCCGATCGTCGACGACCGCACGGGCCGCATCACCGGCGTCCACGCGAAGCTCGGCGAGGAGAAGCGCGAAGTCACCTTCCACGCGCCGCTGGTCGTCGCCGCCGACGGCAACTCCACCCGGCTGTCCCTCGCGATGGGCCTGCACCGGCGCGAGGACCGCCCGATGGGCGTCGCGGTCCGCACGTACTTCACCAGCCCCCGCCACGACGACGACTACCTGGAGTCCTGGCTCGAACTGTGGGACCGGCGCGGCGCCGAGGACCGGCTGCTGCCCGGCTACGGCTGGATCTTCGGCATGGGCGACGGCACGTCCAACGTCGGCCTCGGCATCCTCAACTCCTCCTCCGCCTTCAAGGAGCTGGACTGGCGCGAGGTCCTCAAGGCCTGGTGCGCCTCCATGCCGGAGGAGTGGGGCTACACCCCGGACAACATGACGACGCCCATCCGCGGCGCCGCGCTCCCCATGGCCTTCAACCGCCAGCCCCACTACACCAAGGGCCTGCTGCTCGTCGGCGACGCCGGCGGCCTCGTCAACCCGTTCAACGGCGAGGGCATCGCGTACGCCATGGAGTCGGGCCAGATCGCCGCCGACGTCATCGTCCAGGCGCACGCCCGCGCCACCCCCGCCCAGCGCGAACTGGCCCTGCGCAACTACCCGCAGGTCCTCAAGGACACCTACGGCGGCTACTACACCCTCGGCCGCGCCTTCGTGAAGCTCATCGGCAACCCGAAGATCATGAAGGTCGCCACCCAGCGCGGCCTCACCCACCCGCTCCTGATGAAGTTCACGCTCAAGATGCTCGCCAACCTCACCGACCCGACCGGCGGCGACGCGATGGACCGCATCATCAACGGCCTCTCGAAGGTCGCGCCGAAGGCCTGACCCGGCCGGGCGCTCTTCTCAGAGGCTGCCGACGACCTTGCGCGGGGTCACGCGGACGACCACGCGCTGGGCGTCGTCCTTCGACGCGGGGTTGAAGTCGGCGTAGTCCTTGCCCGTGTACTTGCGGGAGAGGTCGTCGATGAGTTCCCGGCCGCCCTCGGTGGTCAGCTCCGCGAGGCCGCGGATCTCGGCGTACGTGTAGGGCGCCTGCGGGGGGTTGATCATGATGGTCACCCGCGGGTCGCGGCGCATGTTCTTCTCCTTGCGGCGCCCGACGGTCGTGGACAGCAGCAGGTCGTCGCCGTCGCGCTTGATCCAGACGACCGACAGCTGGGAGCTGCCGTCGGGCTGGATGGTGGCCACGGTCGCGAAGGCGTGCTCCTCGTCGATGTACTTCTTCAGGTCCTCGGACAGCATGACGTGACTCTCCCTTGGTCGATTACCGTACGGGTGTGATCACTCACCCTAGGTGATCGGCTCAGCCGTTGCGCGCCGCCGCCAGCTTGATCCGGGCGCCGAGTTCGGACTTCGCGCGGGTCAGGGTCTCGGCGTGCTGCTCGGCCGCCCGCTTCTGGAAGTCCACTTCGGCGGCGTACCAGACGGCGACGAGGTCCGTCCGCTCCTTGCAGGCCACGTCCTGGACGGCGGCGGAGACGGCGCCGGGGCCGGCCAGCGTGGCCTGGGTGAGCCCGAGGTCCTGCTGGGGGCTGACCGGGTCGCCGGTGCGGTAGCCCTTCTCGGCCATGCAGCGCGACCACCGGTCGACGGCCCGCGCCACGCGCGCGTCCTGCCGGGCGCGCGTGAAGGCCTCCGCTTCGAGGCGGAACACGAACAGGGCGTCGACGGCGCCCTCCCGGGGCGCGTACATCCGCAGGAAGGCCTCGCGGCCGCAGCCGCCGACGGGCACCTTCAGGCCGTTGACCTTCCGGCCGCTGTCGGTGCGCTCCGACTCCGGCAGGCTCATCGGCATCCGGCCCTTGACCGGCGGTCCGCTCAGGGCGAGTTCGCCGCCGGGGCCGAGGGCCTCGGCGGGCTCCTTGCCCGGCGGCCGGGCGCCGCCGCGCGGGGCGTAGCCGTGGCGGGCGGCGGCCGTGGCGTCGGTGAGCCCGTAGCGGGACGAGGTGCCGGTGCGGGCGGGCCGCGGCTGCTCGGGCGGCCGGTAGGCGAAGCCGAACCGTTTCATGCAGTCGGCGGTGAGCAGCGCCTGCGCCCGCTCGATGCCCCGGCTCTCCTCGTCCGTGGGCTTGTAGCCGTCGAGCGGATACGTCAGCCGGGGCGCGTCCTTCGCCCGCGGCGGCGCGGTGGACGCGGCCGGGGTGTCGTCGCCGGTTCCGCCGGGGGCGCAGGCGGTGAGGAGCGCCGCGCCGAGCAGGAGGGCGGCGGCGGAGAGCGGAGTGCGGGGCATGGGGTCAGCGGGCCTTGTAGTGGTAGGCCGAGGAGATCTGGTTCTTGAAGGTGGTGGAGGCGTTGCCGTAGTAGTTCGCCGGGATGCTGCCCTCGATGCCGCCGGCGAACGAGCCGGTGTACACGTACCAGACGACGCGGTCGCGGTTGAAGTACGAGGCGGTGTTGTTGTCGGTGATCTGGCCCTGGCCGTCGCCGTAGCCGGGGAAGCGGTCGTCGGCGAAGTTGTTGTCCGCGAGGTAGAGGTCGAAGACCGAACCCATCAGGGACGAGTTGTAGAACAGGCCGAACTCGCGGTACTCCAGCTCGCCGTCCTTGGTCGCGGCGGAGGCGGTGCCGCCGCCGGCCAGGACGCCGGCGCCGAGGGCGGTGAGGGCGACCGCCGTGCTGAGGGCGCGCCGGATGGCCGTGGTCTGCATGCCGTTGCCTTTCGGGGCGGGACGGAACGGTGTGACGCATGGGGCCGCTGCGGGGCCGATTGAGAAGTACACGTCATGAATGGGTGCCGGTCTACGTCTCTTTGGGCCAGAGAACCCAAACCATCCGGCCCACAACTGGCGCGATTTCACCGTCCGTTGATCTCGGCCCTGAGCATCGCCTTCAGTGGCTAGGGTTCGCGGGACCCTCCCAGGAAGGACCCCGCCGATGAGACGTCCCCAGGCCGCCCCGCCGCACCTCGCCGCACTCGTCGCGGGAGCCGTGCTCCTCACCGGCGCCGGAGTCGTCGCCGGGACGTTCATCAGGTCGCCCGCCCGGATCGCCGCGGACGCCGAGCCGCCGCCGCCCGACGTGCTCACCGCGCGCGTCGAGAACCGTGTGCTCCACGAGACCGTCGTCCTGCGCGGCACCGTCGTCGCCGGACAGACCGTCCGGGTCGCCCCGGCCGCCTCCGCCGGCGAGGGCGGCACACCCGTCGTCACCAAGGTCCCGGCCGCCGTCGGCTCGGCCGTCCGCCCCGGGCAGGTCGTCCTGGAGACCTCGGGCCGCCCCCTCTTCGTACTGAAGGGAAGCCTGCCGGTCTACCGCGACCTCAAGCCCGGCGCGGCCGGCGACGACGTCGCCCAGCTCCAGGACGCCCTCGCCGCCCTCGGCCACCCCCGGGGCGGCGACCCCCGCGGCACCTTCGGCCCCGGCACCAAGCGGGCCGTCGCCGGGTTCTACGCCTCCGCCGGGTACGACCCCCGGCCCGCGGTGGCCGACGACGGCGCCGCCCTCACCGCGGCCGCGGCGGCCGTGACCGGCGCCGAACGGGCCGCCGAGGACGCCCGCGACGCGCTCCTCGACAACCGGGACGCCACCCAGGCCAAGGCCCTCCGCAAGGCGCGCGACCGCGCCGCGGCCGACCTGACCGTCGCCCGGACCGTCCTCGCCGAGGCGCGCGCGGCGGCGGGCCCCATGGTCCCGGCCGGCGAACTCGTCTTCGTCGAACGCTTCCCCGCCCGCGTCGCCACCGTCTCCGTCACCCCCGGATCGCCCGTCTCCGGCACCCTCATGACCCTGTCCTCCGGGCGGCTCGTGGCACGCGGCTACCTCCAGGACCACCAGCGGGGCATGGTCAGACCGGGCCAGAAGGTACGGATCCTCGACGAGGAGACCGGCACCGAGCACACCGCCGACGTGGTGGGCGTCGCCGACCGGGCCACCCGGCACCCCGCGGGGCCCGCCCCGGACACCGGCACCGGCGACACCGGCGGCGACTCCGGCGGCGGGGGAGACGGCGGCGGCCAGGACCAGTCACCCGGCACCGGCGCCGCCGGCTTCCTCCTCACCGCCGCGCCCGGCACGGAACTCCCGCCCGCCCTCGCCGGCAAGGAGGTCCGCCTCACCATCGAGGCCGCCTCCACCGATGGCAAGGCCCTCGTCGTGCCCGTCACCGCCGTCTCCGCCGCCGCCGACGGCCGTACGGTCGTCACCACCGTCCACGCCGGCGGCCGCCAGGACCGGGTCGAGGTCCGCACCGGCACCCTCGGCGACGGATACGTGGAAGTCGTCCCGCTCGCCCCCGGCCGCCTCGCCGACGGCGACGAGGTCGTGACCGGCCTCGCCGCCTCCGCCCTCCGGGAGACCCCGTGACCCCCGTCGTCGAGTTCCGCGGGGTCGGCCTCACCTACCCGGGACCGCCGCCCGTCGAGGCCCTGCGCCCCTGCGAACTCGCCATCCACCGAGGCGAGTTCGTCACCGTCGTGGGCCCCTCCGGCTCCGGCAAGTCCACCTTCCTGAACGTCCTGGGCCTGCTCGACGCCCCCACCGAGGGCACCTACCTCCTCGACGGCATCGACACCGCCGCCCTCCCCGACGCCCGGCGCACCGCCCTGCGCGGCCGCCGCATTGGCTTCGTCTTCCAGGCCTTCCACCTCCTCCCGCACCGCACCGCCACCGAGAACGTCACGCTCTCCACGCTGTACGCGGCGGTGCCCCGCGCCGAACGCCACACCCGGGCCCGGGACGCCCTGGACCGCGTCGGCCTCGCCCACCGGGCCGACGCCCTCCCCACCCGGCTCTCCGGCGGCGAACGCCAGCGCGTCGCCATCGCCCGCGCCCTCGCCGCCCGCCCCTCGCTGCTCCTCTGCGACGAACCGACCGGCAACCTCGACTCCGACAACGCCGCCACCGTCCTCGCCCTCCTCGCCGAACTCCACGCCTCCGGCATGACCGTCGTCGTCATCACCCACGACCCCGACGTCGCCGCCCGCGCCGACCGCACCCTCACCCTCCGGGACGGCGTACTACGCGAGGGACGTCCCCTATGAAACCCGCACAAACCCCCCGTATCCCTCGCGCTCCCCGTACCCCTCACCCCGTCGAGCTCTCCCGCCTCACCCCCCGCGACCTCCTCTCCGAAGCCGTCGCGGGCCTGCTCCAGCGGCCCGGACGGTCGGTGCTCACCGCGCTCGGCACGGTCCTGGGGGTGGGCGCGTTCGTCGCGGTCCTCGGGCTCACGGCGACGGCGTCCGCGCGGATCGACGCGCGGTTCGACCTGCTGACCGCCACCGAGGTCAGCGTCGAGGACATCGCCCGGGAACGGGACGAGTTCGCCGGGCCCGGCTTCCCCGCCGACGCGGACGCCCGGATCGGCCGGCTCGGCGGGGTCAGGGACGCCGGGGTCCTCTGGACGGTCAGGCTCGCCCCGGGCACCGCCGTACGGGCCGCTCCGGTCGGCGGCGGCGCGGACGGCGAACGGATCGACGTCGTCGCCGCCTCGCCCGGCGCCCTGCGCGCCGCCGTCCCCCACCTCGCGCAGGGGAGGCTGTACGACGAGTTCGCCTCCTCGAAGGCCCAGCCGGTGGCGGTGCTCGGAGCCTCGGTCGCCGCGCGGCTCGGCATCACCACCCTGGAGACGCGGCCCGCGGTGTTCATCGGGGACGAGCCGTTCGTGGTGGCGGGGATCGTCGACGACGTACGGCGCCGGGCCGACGTGCTGATGTCGGTGACGGTGCCCCGCACCACCGCCGAGCGCCTGTGGGGCCCGCCGGAGAGCGGGGCGGCCACGATGCTCGTCGCGACGGAGACCGGCGCCGCCCGGCAGATCGCGGCCGAGGCGCCCGTCGCCCTGCGCCCCGACCACCCGGAGTACCTCAAGGCGGTCCCGCCGCCCGACCCGAGGACCCTGCGGGCCGGCGTCACCGGCGACCTCGACCGGCTGTTCCTGCTGCTCGCCGCGGTCTGCCTGGTGATCGGCGCGGTCGGCATCGCCAACACCACCCTGGTCGCCGTCCTGGAACGGACCGGCGAGATCGGGCTGCGCCGCGCCCTGGGCGCGAGGAGCCGGCACATCACCGCCCAGTTCCTCACGGAATCAGCCGCTTTGGGCGGTATCGGCGGGCTCGTCGGCACGGCGGCGGGCGTCTGCACGGTGCTCGGGGTGGCGCTGGCCCGGGACTGGACACCGGTCGTCCACCCGGCGACCGTCGCCGCTGCCCCGGCGATCGGCCTCGCCACCGGCCTGCTCGCCGGCCTCTACCCGGCCCGCCGCGCCGCCCGGATCGCCCCGGCCGAGGCGCTGCGGCACTGACGGCGGGTACGGCGAAGGGCCGTCTCTCCCCCGAGGAGTGACGGCCCTTCGTCGTACGGCTGTGGAGCGGTCAGAGGATGCGGACGGCGCCCGAGGGCATGTCCCAGTCCAGGGAGCGCTCGACCACACCGGTGGAGGAGTTCTGCGCGCCGACGTACTTGCCGCCGCCGACGTAGATCGCGACGTGGTACGAGCCGCTGCGGCTGCCCCAGTAGAGGATGTCGCCCGGCTGCAGGTTGTTCAGGGAGACCGAGGTGCCCATGCTCGACTGCTGGTACGAGATGCGCGGCAGGTCGATGTTGGCCTGGCGGTAGGCGGCCTGGACGAGGCCGGAGCAGTCCCAGGAGTTGGGGCCGGTGCCGCCGGTGACGTAGGCGTCGCCGACCTGGGCGCGGGCGAAGGCCACGATCGCGGCGGCGGAGCCGGTGGGGGCCTGGGTGTTCTCGTCCGACGTCGAGGAACCACCGGTCGAGCCGGAGTCGTTCGTGGACGCGAGCTGGGTGCGGACGCTGTCGCGGGACGCGCGGGCGGCGGCGTCCTTGCGCTCCTGCTCGGCCTTGGCGCGGGCCTTCTCGGCGCGCTCGGCCTCGGCCTTGCGGTCCGCCTCGGCCTTCGCCTTCTTGGCGTCCTTGGCGGCCTTCTGCAGGGCCACGTTCTCCTGGGTCTGGAGGCTCTGGTCGAGGGCCTCCTGCTGCGACGCCTCGGCGGAGGCGGCGACGGCGCTCGCGAGGCCGGTGCCGGCGTCGAGCGAGCCCAGGGTGGGCATTTCGATGGTCTCGGTCACCGGCTCGGCATTCGCCGGCCCGGCAGCACCGGCCACCGCGATGGTGCCGAGGACGCCACCGGCAACTCCTGCCCGCAGGGCGAGCTTCGAGGCGCTGCGGCGGGGCTTCCGGTGGCTGGGTATGTGAGCGGTGTGGGACATGGGAACAACCGCTATCAGGGGTTCGTGGTTCCCATCAAGAAACGTGGGTTGCGCCACAGTTACGTTCGGAACCTCACAATCCGCTTCCCTGACGCCCTTATTGACGCCGTAACGGGCAAATCGGGCACAGCTCATCCGGCCCTTGATCATGGGTTTTCAATGAAACGTCCGAATTGCCCGACGCTTACCACCTCTTGACACCGATGGCCAAGCCCCGCTTTCTCGGGGCCTCGGCGGTGTGGTGCAGGTCACACTTTCATCTCATGAACGCTCGTGAAAGCGCGCACGCGTCCATTTCCGTCCGCCGGACCCCCCGACCGGGCGACGACGGGTTCCTTTATCACCCGGATGCGTCCACCACCAATTTGCTTGCATGGGCCAACACTTGATAGTGCGGCACCCCCTCCGAGCAGCGATTTCCGGTCCGGATGTCACATCTGGTGATCACCTGGGCGCTTCGCGCGACAAGATCACCGCTCATCCGACTTCATGATCCTTCGTCAGGTGGTGGAGATCACAAAGTCGTTGCTGACACCCGTGTCGCAGATCACAGAGGGGCGGGCATAAGATGCGGGGCAGCCGGGCTTGTGAACTGCCTCACATGGGGGCGATCTTTCCCGCCCGGTGGTGCGGTCCAACGGTCAAGGACGACTGGAAGGAGCGAGGAGCGTGAATGCGTACGCGCCCGTCCTCGTGCTCGGTGCCCTGGGTGCGGGGTTTGCGATCTTCTCCGTGGTCATGGCCACGCTTATCGGGCCAAAGCGGTACAACAGGGCAAAGCTTGAGGCGTACGAGTGCGGCATCGAACCGACGCCCACTCCCGCCGGAGGCGGTCGCTTCCCGATCAAGTACTACCTGACGGCGATGCTCTTCATCGTCTTCGACATCGAGATCGTCTTCCTCTACCCCTGGGCCGTCACCTTCGACGCCCTGGGGCTTTTCGGGCTCGTGGAGATGCTGCTCTTCGTGCTCACCGTCTTCGTCGCCTACGCGTACGTGTGGCGTCGCGGCGGCCTGGAATGGGACTGAGGGGCTGAGGGGCACCTATGGGACTCGAAGAGAAACTCCCGAGCGGCTTTCTGCTGACGACCGTCGAACAGGCCGCGGGCTGGGTGCGCAAGGCGTCCGTGTTCCCCGCGACCTTCGGCCTCGCCTGCTGCGCCATCGAGATGATGACCACCGGAGCCGGCCGGTACGACCTGGCCCGCTTCGGCATGGAGGTCTTCCGCGGCTCGCCGCGCCAGGCCGACCTGATGATCGTCGCCGGCCGGGTCAGCCAGAAGATGGCGCCGGTCCTGAGGCAGGTCTACGACCAGATGCCCAACCCCAAGTGGGTCATCTCCATGGGCGTCTGCGCCTCCTCGGGCGGCATGTTCAACAACTACGCGATCGTGCAGGGCGTCGACCACATCGTGCCCGTCGACATCTACCTGCCCGGCTGTCCGCCGCGGCCGGAGATGCTGCTCGACGCGATCCTCAAACTCCACCAGAAGATCCAGACCTCCAAGCTCGGCGTGAACGCCGAGGAGGCGGCCCGGGAGGCGGAGGAAGCGGCGCTCAAGGCGCTGCCGACGATCGAGTTGAAGGGTCTGCTCCGGTGAGCGACGAGACACCCAACCCCGAGAAGGAGCTGAGCGCGCAGAACCTGCCCGGCCAGCGCGGGGACCACGGCGAGGAAGTGCGCGTCCAGCGTGGCATGTTCGGCGCCGACAACGGCGGCGACACGTCCGGTTACGGCGGACTCGTCCGCTCCGTCCGGATGCCCGGCCCGGCGGTCCGCCCCTACGGCGGCTGGTTCGACGAGGTCGCCGACGAACTCGAAGGCGCCCTGGAAGAGCAGGGACTCCTCCCCGAGAACGCCATCGAGAAGACCGTCGTCGACCGCGGCGAGCTCACCTTCCACATCGAGCGCGAGCACCTGGTCCGCGTGGCCCGCACCCTGCGCGACGACCCGGCCCTCCGCTTCGAGCTCTGCACCGGCGTCTCCGGCGTCCACTACCCGACCGACAAGGGCCGCGAGCTGCACGCCGTCTACCACCTGCGCTCGCTGACCCACGGCCGGCTGATCCGCCTGGAGGTCTCGGCCCCCGACGCCGAGCCGCGCATCCCCTCGCTCGTCGCCGTCTACCCGACGAACGACTGGCACGAGCGCGAGACGTACGACTTCTTCGGCATCGTCTTCGACGGCCACCCCGCCCTCACCCGGATCATGATGCCGGACGACTGGCAGGGCCACCCGCAGCGCAAGGACTACCCCCTCGGCGGCATCGCGGTCGAGTACAAGGGCGCCCAGATCCCGGCTCCGGACCAGCGGAGGTCGTACAGCTGATGTCCACCTCAGAAGCGTCTCCCCGCGAGACCACCGAAGGCACCGTCTACACGGTGACGGGCGGCGACTGGGACGAGGTCGTCCAGTCCGCGGCCAAGGCCGACGACGAGCGGATCGTCGTCAACATGGGTCCCCAGCACCCGTCCACCCACGGCGTGCTCCGGCTCATCCTGGAGATCGACGGCGAGACCGTCACCGAGGCCCGCTGCGGCATCGGCTACCTCCACACCGGCATCGAGAAGAACCTCGAATACCGGACCTGGACGCAGGGCACCACCTTCGTCACGCGCATGGACTACCTCACCTCGTTCTACAACGAGACGGCGTACTGCCTCGGCGTGGAGAAGCTGCTCGGCATCACCGACGACATCCCGGACCGGGCCAGCGTCATCCGCGTCCTGCTGATGGAGCTCAACCGGCTCTCCTCGCACCTGGTGTGCATCGCCACCGGTGGCATGGAGCTCGGCGCCACCACGATCATGATCTACGGCTTCCGGGACCGCGAGATGATCCTGGACCTGTACGAGCTGATCACCGGCCTGCGCATGAACCACGCGTTCATCCGCCCCGGCGGCCTCGCCCAGGACCTCCCGCCCGGCGCCGTCGACGCCCTGCGCGAGTTCGTGAAGACCATGAAGAAGAACCTGCCGGAGTACGACAAGCTCGCCACCGGCAACCCCATCTTCAAGGCCCGCATGCAGGACGTCGGCTACCTCGACCTCACCGGCTGCATGGCCCTCGGCGCCACCGGACCGATCCTGCGCTCCGCGGGCCTCCCGCACGACCTGCGCAAGACCGACCCGTACTGCGGCTACGAGAACTACGACTTCGAGGTCCCCACCACCGACACCTGCGACTCCTACGGACGCTTCCTGGTCCGCCTGGAGGAGATGCGCCAGTCGCTCCGGATCGTCGAGCAGTGCCTCGACCGCCTCCGGCCCGGCGGCCAGGACCCCGTCATGGTCGGCGACAAGAAGATCGCCTGGCCCGCGCAGCTCGCGCTCGGCCCCGACGGCCTCGGCAACTCCCTCGACCACATCAAGAAGATCATGGGCACCTCCATGGAGGCCCTGATCCACCACTTCAAACTGGTCACCGAGGGCTTCCGGGTTCCCCCCGGGCAGGCCTACGCCGCCGTCGAGTCGCCAAAGGGCGAGCTCGGCGTGCACGTCGTCTCCGACGGCGGCACCCGCCCCTTCCGGGTCCACTTCCGCGACCCGTCCTTCACCAACCTCCAGGCCATGGCCGCGATGTGCGAGGGCGGCCAGGTCGCCGACGTCATCGTCGCCGTCGCCTCCATCGACCCCGTGATGGGAGGCGTCGACCGATGACGGAGAACGTCAGCCTGGGGATGCCCCAGCTCCCCGCCCCCGCGTATCCGGACGAGGTCCGCGCCCGCCTGGCGGAGGACGCCAGGGCGATCATCGCCCGCTACCCGGACTCCCGCTCCGCGCTCCTGCCGATGCTGCACCTCGTGCAGTCGGAGGAGGGCCACGTGACCCGTACCGGCATGGCGTTCTGCGCCGACACCCTCGGCCTCACCACCGCCGAGGTCACCGCCGTCGCCACCTTCTACTCGATGTACCGGCGCAAGCCCTCCGGCGACTACCAGGTCGGCGTCTGTACGAACACGCTCTGCGCGGTCATGGGCGGCGACGCCATCTTCGAGGAGCTCAAGGAGCACCTCGGCGTCGGCAACAACGAGACCACCGAGGACGGCAAGGTCACCCTCGAACACATCGAGTGCAACGCGGCCTGCGACTTCGCGCCCGTCGTGATGGTCAACTGGGAGTTCTTCGACAACCAGACCCCCGCCTCCGCCAAGAAGGTGGTGGACGACCTGCGGGCCGGCCGGACCGTCGAACCCACCCGCGGCGCCCCGCTCTGCACCTTCAAGGAGACCGCCCGCATCCTCGCCGGCTTCCCCGACGAGCGCCCCGGAGCCGTCGAGGCCACCGGCGGAGCGGGCCCCGCCTCCCTCGTCGGCCTGCGACTGGCCAAGGGCGAGCAGCCGCACCACCGAATCGTCCACCCGCGTGGTGAGACCTCCGGACAGGAGGGGGAGTGATGACCTTGGCCGCCGAGATCGACAACAGCAGCCCCGAGAAGCTGCTCGCCCCCGTGCTCTCCGCCTTCTGGGACCAGCCCGACTCCTGGACCCTGGCGACCTACGAGCGCCACGAGGGCTACCAGGGCCTCAAGCGGGCCCTCGCGATGAGCCCCGACGACCTCATCGCGTACGTCAAGGAATCCGGGCTCCGCGGACGCGGCGGCGCCGGCTTCCCCACCGGCATGAAGTGGCAGTTCATCCCGCAGGGCGACGGCAAGCCGCACTACCTCGTCGTCAACGCCGACGAGTCCGAGCCCGGCACCTGCAAGGACATCCCGCTCCTCTTCGCCAACCCGCACTCCCTCATCGAGGGAATGATCATCGCCTGCTACGCGATCCGCTCCGAGCACGCGTTCATCTACCTGCGCGGCGAGGTCGTCCCCGTGCTCCGCCGCCTCCACGAGGCCGTCCGCGAGGCCTACGCCGCCGGATACCTCGGCCGGAACATCCTCGGCAGCGGACTGAACCTCGAACTCACCGTGCACGCCGGCGCCGGCGCGTACATCTGCGGCGAGGAGACCGCGCTCCTCGACTCCCTCGAAGGGCGCCGCGGCCAGCCCCGGCTGCGCCCGCCCTTCCCCGCGGTCGCCGGTCTGTACGCCTGCCCCACCGTGGTGAACAACGTCGAGTCCATCGCGTCCGTTCCCGCGATCCTCAACCGGGGCAAGGAATGGTTCACCTCGATGGGCAGCGAGAAGTCCCCCGGCTTCACGCTCTACTCGCTGAGCGGGCACGTCGCCTCGCCCGGCCAGTACGAGGCACCGCTCGGCATCACCCTGCGCCAGCTCCTCGACATGAGCGGCGGCATGCGCCCCGGCCACCGCCTCAAGTTCTGGACCCCCGGCGGCTCCTCCACGCCGATGTTCACCGACGAGCACCTCGACGTGCCCCTCGACTACGAGGGCGTCGGCGCCGCCGGCTCCATGCTCGGCACCAAGGCGCTCCAGTGCTTCGACGAGACCACCTGCGTCGTCCGGGCCGTCACCCGCTGGACCGAGTTCTACGCCCACGAGTCCTGCGGCAAGTGCACCCCCTGCCGCGAAGGCACCTACTGGCTCGTCCAGTTGCTCCGCGACATCGAGGCGGGCAAGGGCAAGCTGTCCGACCTCGACAAGCTCAACGACATCGCCGACAACATCAACGGCAAGTCGTTCTGCGCCCTCGGCGACGGCGCCGCCTCGCCGATCTTCTCCTCGCTCAAGTACTTCCGCGCGGAGTACGAGCAGCACATCACCGGCCGGGCCTGCCCCTTCGACCCGGCCAAGTCGACCGCCTGGGCGGACAACCACAAGGAGGTGACCGCATGACCGTCACCACGTCCGGCCCATCGGGCGGCGGCAGCCCGGCCGTGCCCCCCGAGGACCTCGTCACGCTGACCATCGACGGCGCCGAGATCTCCGTCCCCAAGGGAACGCTGGTCATCCGCGCCGCCGAACAGCTCGGCATCGAGATCCCGCGCTTCTGCGACCACCCGCTCCTCGACCCCGCCGGCGCCTGCCGCCAGTGCATCGTCGAGGTCGAGGGCCAGCGCAAGCCGATGGCCTCCTGCACCATCACCTGCACCGACGGCATGGTGGTGAAGTCGCAGCTCACCAGCCCCGTCGCCGAGAAGGCCCAGCACGGCGTGATGGAGCTGCTGCTCGTCAACCACCCGCTGGACTGCCCGGTCTGCGACAAGGGCGGCGAATGCCCCCTGCAGAACCAGGCCATGTCCCACGGGCAGGCCGAGTCCCGCTTCGAGGGCGTCAAGCGGACCTACGAGAAGCCGATCCCGATCTCCACCCAGGTCCTGCTCGACCGCGAGCGGTGCGTGCTCTGCGCCCGCTGCACCCGCTTCTCCAACCAGGTCGCGGGCGACCCGATGATCGAGCTCATCGAGCGCGGCGCCCTCCAGCAGGTCGGCACCGGCGAGGGCGACCCCTTCGAGTCGTACTTCTCCGGCAACACCATCCAGATCTGCCCGGTCGGCGCCCTCACCTCGGCCGCCTACCGCTTCCGCTCCCGCCCCTTCGACCTGGTGTCCTCGCCGTCGGTCTGCGAGCAGTGCGCGGGCGGCTGCGCCACCCGCACCGACCACCGGCGCGGCAAGGTCATGCGGCGGCTCGCCGCCGAGGACCCCGAGGTCAACGAGGAGTGGATCTGCGACAAGGGCCGCTTCGGCTTCCGGTACGCCCAGCAGCGCGACCGGCTCACCACCCCGCTCGTCCGCAACCCGGAGACCGGTGAGCTGGAGACCGCCTCCTGGCCCGAGGCCCTGGAGGCCGCCGCGCACGGACTCGTCCGCGGCCGCACCGGCGTCCTGACCGGCGGCCGGCTGACCGTCGAGGACTCCTACGCGTACGCCAAGTTCGCCCGGGTCGCCCTCGACACCAACGACATCGACTTCCGGGCCCGGATCCACTCCGGCGAGGAGGCCGACTTCCTGGCCGCCGCCGTCGCCGGACGGGGCCGCGACCTGGACGGCACGGGTGTCACGTACACCTCGCTCGAAGCCGCTCCGGCCGTGCTCCTCGTCGGCCTGGAGTCCGAGGAGGAGGCCCCCGGCGTCTTCCTGCGGCTCCGCAAGGCCTGGCGCAAGCACGGCCAGCGGACCTACGCGGTCGCCTCCTTCGCGACCCGGGGCCTGGAGAAGGCCGGCGGCACCCTGCTGCCCGCCGCCCCCGGCACCGAGACCGAATGGCTCGACGCGCTGACCTCCCGGGTCGGCCTGATGGGCGACGGCCTGGCCGCCGCCGAGGCCCTCCGCGAGGAAGGCGCCGTCCTCGCCGTCGGCGAGCGCCTCGCGGGCGTGCCCGGCGCGCTCACCGCCGCCCTGCGCGCCGCGACCGCCACCGGCGCCCGGCTCGTCTGGATCCCGCGCCGCTCCGGCGAACGCGGAGCCGTCGAAGCGGGCGCCCTGCCGACGCTGCTGCCCGGCGGCCGGCCCGCGACCGATCCCCGCGCGCGTGAGGAGGTCGCCGCCGCCTGGGGCGTCCGCGAACTCCCGCACCGCTACGGCCGCGACACCGGACAGATCGTCGAGGCCGCCGCCACCGGCGAGCTCGGCGCGCTGCTCGTCGCCGGTGTGGAGGTCGCCGACCTGCCGGACCCGGCACGCGCGCGCGAGGCGCTCGACGCGGCCTTCGTGGTCTCCCTGGAGCTGCGGCCCGGCGAGGTCACCGAGCGCGCCGACGTCGTCCTGCCGGTCGCCGCCGTCGCCGAGAAGCCCGGCACCTTCCTCAACTGGGAAGGCAGGGCCCGGCTCTTCGAGGCCGCGCTCAAGCCCGAGCAGATGACCCGGCCCCTCTCCCCGTCCGACGCGCGCGTGCTCCACATGCTCGCCGACGCCCTCGACGCCCACCTCGGCCTGCCCGACCTGCGGTCGGTGCGGCGGGAGATGGACCGGCTCGGCGGCTGGACCGAGGAGCGGGCCACCGCTCCCGCCGAACCCGGCCAGGCGGCGCCCCGGGCCGGCGACGGCGAGGCCGTCCTCGCCGGACACCGTCTCCTCCTCGACCTCGGCCGGCTCCAGGAGGGCGACACCGCGCTCGCCGGCACCCGGCACGCGGCCGTCGCCCGGCTCTCCGCCGGCACCGCCGCCGACACGGGCGTCAAGGACGGCGACGTCCTGGAGGTGACCGGCCCCGCGGGCTCGGTGTCCCTCCCGCTCCAGGTCACCGAGATGCCCGACCGGGTCGTCTGGCTGCCGCTCAACTCGACCGGCCGCGGCGTCCTCTCCGACACCGGCGCCCACCCCGGCGACCTGGTCCGCATCGGCCCGGCGACCCCGCAGGAGGTGCAGGCATGACCGCGAACGTCCTGGCCGCGGAAGACCTCTCCATGTTCGGCACCGACCCCTGGTGGCTCGTGCTGATCAAGGCGGTCTTCTGCTTCGCCTTCCTGATGATCACCGTGCTCTTCTCCATCGTGTGGGAGCGCAAGGTCGTCGCCTGGATGCAGCTGCGCATCGGCCCCAACCGGCACGGCCCCTGGGGCATGCTCCAGTCCCTCGCGGACGGCATCAAGCTGATGCTCAAGGAGGACGTGATCGTCAAGAGGGCCGACAAGGTCGTCTACGTCCTCGCCCCGATCATCGCCGCCATCCCCGCCTTCATGGCGATCGCCGTGATCCCCTTCGGCCCGGCCGGCAACGAGGTCTCGATCTTCGGCCACCGGACCGCGATGCAGCTCACCGACCTGCCGATCGCGATGCTGTACGTCCTCGCGGTCGCCTCCGTCGGCATCTACGGCATCGTCCTCGCCGGCTGGTCGTCCGGCTCCACGTACCCGCTGCTCGGCGGACTCCGGTCCTGCGCGCAGATGATCTCGTACGAGATCGCCATGGGCGCGGCCTTCGCGTCCGTCTTCCTCTACTCGGGGTCGATGTCGACCTCGAAGATCGTCGAGGCGCAGGCGGACCGCTGGTTCGTGATCCTGCTGCCGGTCTCGTTCATCATCTACATCGTCACGATGGTCGGCGAGACCAACCGCGCCCCGTTCGACATGCCGGAGTCCGAGGGCGACCTCGTCGGCGGCTTCAACACCGAGTACTCCTCCATCAAGTTCGCGATGTTCATGCTCGCCGAGTACGTGAACATGGTGACGGTCTCGGCCGTGTCGGTGACGCTCTTCCTGGGCGGCTGGCGGGCCCCGTACCCCGTCTCCACCTTCTGGGAGGGCGCGAACCACGGCTGGTGGCCGATGCTCTGGTTCGTGATCAAGGTCCAGCTGCTGCTGTTCTTCTTCATCTGGCTCCGCGGCACCCTGCCCCGCGTCCGCTACGACCAGCTGATGAAGCTCGGCTGGAAGGTCCTCATCCCGGTCTCCGTGGTCTGGCTGATGCTGGTCGCCACCGTCCGGGCGCTGCGGAACGAGAACATCGCCTTCTCGAACATCGTCCTGTACGTGGCCGGCGCCGTCCTCGGACTGCTGCTGCTCTCCTTCGTCGTGGACCTGTTCCGCGACCGGAAGGCCAAGGCGGGCAAGGCCGGGCCCGCGAGCGCGCCCGCCTTCGACGCGATGGCCGGCGGCTTCCCCGTACCGCCCAAGCCCGGGCAGACCCTGCCGCCCGTGCCGCGGCGCAGGCCCCGGCGGGACCGGGACCTCGTTGTCAGTGGCGCCCCCGATACTGCTACTGCGAGTGATGGAAAGGAGACGGACGGTGTCTGACTTCCAGAATCCGGTGGCCGGTTTCGGCGTGACCTTCAAGGCCATGTTCAAGAAGCGGCTGACCGAGCAGTACCCGGAACAGCAGAAGACGACGGCGCCCCGCTTCCACGGCCGGCACCAGCTCAACCGTCACCCCGACGGCCTGGAGAAGTGCGTCGGCTGCGAGCTGTGCGCCTGGGCCTGTCCCGCCGACGCCATCTACGTCGAGGGCGCGGACAACACCGACGAGGAGCGCTACTCGCCCGGCGAGCGCTACGGCCGCGTCTACCAGATCAACTACGCCCGCTGCATCCTGTGCGGCCTGTGCATCGAGGCGTGCCCCACGCGCGCGCTGACGATGACCAACGAGTTCGAACTGGCCGACTCCTCCCGCGAGAACCTGATCTACACCAAGGAGCAGCTCCTCGCGGGCCTCGAGGAGACCATGGTCGATTCGCCGCACGCGATCTTCCCCGGCATGACCGAGCAGGACTACTACCGGGGCCTCGTCACCGAGGCCGCTCCCGGCACGGTCCGCCAGGTCGCCGTCTCCAAGGGCGAGAAGGGCGAGCCGGAGGGGGCGGAAGCATGAGCGCCAACCTCGCCGCCTACGCCACCTCTTCGGGCGAGGCCTTCCAGTTCTGGGTCCTCGGCACCGTCGCCGTCGCCGGCGCCCTCGCCACGATCCTGATGAAGAAGGCCATGCACAGCGCCCTGTCGCTGGCCGGCACGATGATCGTCCTCGCGGTCTTCTACCTGGCCAACGGCGCGTACTTCCTCGGCATCGTCCAGATCGTCGTCTACACCGGCGCGATCATGATGCTCTTCCTCTTCATCGTCATGCTCGTCGGCGTCACCGCCGCGGACTCGCTGAAGGAGACCATCAAGGGGCAGCGCTGGTGGGCGGCGGCCTGCGGCCTCGGCTTCGGCATCCTGCTGATCGCCGGCATCGGTCAGGCCTCGCTCACCGAGTTCGCCGGCCTCGGCGCCGCGAACACGGCGAACGGCGGGAACGTGGAGGGCCTCGCCGCCCTCATCTTCACCAAGTACGTCTTCGCCTTCGAGATCACCGGCGCGCTCCTCATCACCGCCGCCGTCGGCGCGATGGTGCTCACCCACCGCGAGCGCACCGAGCGGGCCCGCACCCAGCGCGAGCTCTCCGAGCAGCGCGTGCGGGAAGGCAAGCACGTCCCGCCGCTGCCCGCGCCCGGTGTCTACGCCCGGCACAACGCCGTGGACATCGCCGGTCTGCTGCCCGACGGCACCCCGTCGGAGCTCACCGTCATCTCGACCCTGCGCAAGCGGGGCCAGGTCCGGGACGTGTCCACCGAGGCGATGGCCGACCTCAAGGCCCTGGAGCGGCGCTCCCAGGAGCGGCTCGGCCGGGACCGGGACGAAGAGGAGGCCACCCGGTGAATCCCGTCAACTACCTGTATCTCGCCGCCCTGCTGTTCACCATCGGCGCGGCCGGGGTGCTGATCCGGCGCAACGCGATCGTGGTCTTCATGTGCGTCGAGCTGATGCTCAACGCCTGCAACCTCGCGTTCGTCACCTTCTCCCGCATGCACGGCAACCTCGACGGCCAGATCATCGCGTTCTTCACGATGGTCGTCGCCGCCGCGGAGGTCGTCGTCGGGCTCGCGATCATCGTGTCCGTCTTCCGTGCCCGCCACTCGGCCTCGGTCGACGACGCCAGCCTGATGAAGCTGTGAGGGGCTGACCGTGGAAAATCTCATTGCGCTGCTCGTCGGGGCGCCCCTGCTCGGGGCGGCGGTCCTGCTCTGCGGCGGCCGCCGGCTCGACAGGACCGGGCACTGGCTCGGCACGCTCCTCGCGGCCGTCTCCTTCTTCATCGGCCTCGCGCTCTTCGCCGACATGCTCGGCAAGGGCGCCGAGGACCGGGCCCTGCACCAGCGGCTCTTCACCTGGATCCCCGTCGAGGGCTTCCAGGCGGACATCGCCTTCCAGCTCGACCAGCTGTCGATGACGTTCGTCCTGCTGATCAGCGGGGTGGGCACGCTCATCCACGTCTACTCCATCGGATACATGGAGCACGACGAGCGCCGCCGCCGGTTCTTCGGCTACCTCAACCTGTTCGTCGCGGCGATGCTGCTGCTGGTCCTCGCCGACAACTACCTGCTCCTGTACTTCGGCTGGGAGGGCGTCGGCCTCGCCTCGTACCTCCTGATCGGCTTCTGGCAGCACAAGCCCAGCGCGGCGACCGCCGCGAAGAAGGCCTTCCTGGTCAACCGGGTCGGCGACATGGGCCTGTCCATCGCCATCATGATCATGTTCACCACCTTCGGGACCTTCGCCTTCGGGCCGGTGCTCGCGGCGACCGGGCAGGTCTCCGAGGGCAAGGCGACCGCGATCGGCCTGATGCTGCTCCTCGCGGCCTGCGGCAAGTCGGCCCAGGTGCCGCTGCAGTCCTGGCTCGGGGACGCGATGGAGGGCCCGACCCCGGTCTCGGCCCTCATCCACGCGGCCACGATGGTGACCGCCGGTGTCTATCTGATCGTCCGCTCCGCCGACATCTTCAACGCCGCCCCGGACGCCCAGCTGGTCGTCACCGTGGTCGGCGCCGTCACGCTCCTCTTCGGTGCGATCGTCGGTTGCGCGAAGGACGACATCAAGAAGGCCCTGGCCGGTTCGACGATGTCGCAGATCGGCTACATGATCCTGGCGGCCGGTCTCGGTCCCGTCGGCTACGCCTTCGCGATCATGCACCTGGTGACCCACGGCTTCTTCAAGGCCGGGCTCTTCCTCGGTGCCGGTTCGGTCATGCACGGCATGAACGACGAGGTCGACATGCGGAAGTACGGCGGCCTGCGGAAGTACATGCCGGTCACCTTCGCCACGTTCGGCCTCGGGTACCTCGCGATCATCGGCTTCCCCGGCCTGTCCGGCTTCTTCTCCAAGGACAAGATCATCGAGGCGGCCTTCGCCAAGGGCGGCACCGAGGGCTGGATCCTCGGCTCGGTCACCCTGCTCGGCGCCGCCATCACCGCGTACTACATGACCCGCGTGATGCTGATGACCTTCTTCGGCGAGAAGCGCTGGCAGCCCGACGCGGACGGCCACGAGCCGCACCCGCACGAGTCGCCGAAGTCCATGACGATCCCGATGATCCTGCTGGCCTTCGGGTCCGTCTTCGCGGGCGCCTTCTTCGGCATCGGCGACCGCTTCGTCGCCTGGCTGGAGCCGGTCACGAGCTTCGAGCACGGCCACCCGCCGATCGGCGCCGCGGCCATCACCTCCGCCACCGTCGCCGTCATGGTGATCGGCGTCGGCATCGCGTACCTCCAGTACGGACGCCGGCCCGTGCCCGTGGTCGCCCCGCGCGGCTCGCTCCTCACCCGGGCGGCCCGCCGCGACCTCCTCCAGGACGACTTCAACCACGCCGTGTTCGTCACGGGCGGCACCCACCTCACCCGCTCGCTCGTCTACGTCGACCACACCCTGGTCGACGGCGTCGTCAACGGCACCGCGGCCTCCGTCGGCGGACTCTCCGGCCGGCTGCGCAAGCTCCAGAACGGCTACGCCCGCTCGTACGCGGTCTCCATGTTCGGAGGTACGGCGGTGCTCATCGCCGCGACCCTGCTGATGAGGGCGGTGTAACTCATATGTCCTTCCCGCTCCTTACGGCCACGGCAGCGGTTCCGGCGGTCGGTGCGATCCTCACCGCCGCCGTGCCCGCCGCCCGCCGCACCGCCGCCAAGTGGCTGGCGCTGCTCGTCTCGCTCGCCACCCTCGTGCTCGCCGGCATCGTCTTCGGCCGCTTCGAGCCCGGCGGCGAGCGGTACCAGCTCACCGAATCCCACTCCTGGATCAAGGACTTCGGGGTCCGCTACGAACTCGGGGTGGACGGCATCGGGGTGGCGCTCATCGCGCTCACCGCCCTGCTGATCCCCTTCGTCATCCTGGCCGGCTGGCACGACGCCGACCCCCTGGAGACCTCCTCGAAGAGGTGGCGGCCGACGCAGGGCTTCTTCGCCCTGATCCTCATGGTCGAGGCGATGGTGATCCTCTCCTTCGAGGCCACCGACGTCTTCCTCTTCTACATCCTCTTCGAAGCCATGCTCATCCCGATGTACTTCCTCATCGGCGGCTTCGGCGACCGCGCCCACGCGGGCTCCGACGAGAACGCGGCGGCCCAGCGTTCCTACGCGGCGGTCAAGTTCCTGCTCTACAACCTGGTCGGCGGCCTCATCATGCTGGCCGCCGTCATCGGGCTCTACGTCGTGGCGGGCAACTTCTCCCTGACGGAGATCGCCGAGGCGCGGGCCAACGGCTCCCTGGAGATGGCGACCAGCACCGAGCGGTGGCTGTTCCTCGGCTTCTTCTTCGCCTTCGCGGTGAAGGCGCCGCTCTGGCCGCTGCACACCTGGCTGCCGAACGCGATGGGGGAGGCCACCGCCCCGGTCGCCGTCCTCATCACCGCCGTCGTCGACAAGGTCGGCACCTTCGCGATGCTCCGCTTCTGCCTCGGGCTCTTCCCCGAGGCCTCGAAGTGGGCCACCCCCGCGATCGTCGTCCTCGCCCTCATCAGCATCGTCTACGGGGCGCTGCTCGCCGTCGGCCAGCGGGACATCAAGCGCCTGGTGGCCTACGCGTCGATCTCGCACTTCGGCTTCATCATCCTGGGCATCTTCGCGATGACCACCCAGGGCCAGTCCGGTGCCACGCTCTACATGGTCAACCACGGCATCTCGACGGCCGCGCTGATGCTCGTCGCCGGCTTCCTGATCTCCCGGCGCGGTTCGCGGCTCATCGCCGACTACGGCGGTGTGCAGAAGGTCGCCCCGGTGCTCGCCGGCACCTTCCTGATCGGCGGCCTCGCAACCCTGTCGCTGCCCGGACTCGCCCCGTTCGTCAGCGAGTTCCTCGTCCTGGTGGGCACGTACGCCCGCTATCCGGTGGCCGGCATCATCGCCACCACCGGCATCGTCCTCGCCGCGCTCTACACCCTCGTCCTCTACCAGCGGACGATGACCGGGCCGGTGAAGGAGGAGGTCCGGGCGCTGCCCGACCTGCGGGCGCGTGAACTGGCGGTCGTGATCCCGCTGATCGCCGTGCTGATCTTCCTCGGGGTCTTCCCGAAGCCGCTGACGGACGTCGTCAACCCGGCGGTGCGGCACACCATGTCCGATGTCCAGCAGAAGGACCCGAAGCCTTCTGTGCCTACGCAGAACGTGGAGGCGGCCAAGTGAGCGCAACGGCTGTCCACAGCTTGTGGACGACGGCCGCCGAGCCGATCGCCAAGATCCCGGCGCCCCACATCGAGTACACGCAGCTCTCGCCCGTGCTCATCGTGCTCGGCGCCGCGATCCTCAGCGTCCTCGTCGAGGCCTTCGTGCCGCGCAAGGGCCGCTACCTCGGCCAGGTCTTCCTGTCCGTCCTCGCCCTCGCCGCGGCCTTCGCCGCCGTCGTCGGCCTCGCGGCCGGGGGCTACGGCTCCACCAAGGCCCACATCGCGGCCATGGGCGCCATCGCCGTCGACGGACCGGCCCTCTTCCTCCAGGGCACCATTCTCCTCGCCTCGATCGTCGCGGTCTTCACCTTCGCCGAGCGCAGGCTCGACCCGGCCGACCACGGCCACAAGGTCGACTCCTTCGCCGCCGAGGCCGCCGCCGTCCCCGGCAGCGAGCAGGAGAAGGCGGCCGTCAAGGCCGGGTTCACCACCACCGAGGTCTTCCCGCTCGCCCTGTTCGCGATCGCCGGCATGCTGGTCTTCCCGGCGGCCAACGACCTCCTGACGCTCTTCGTCGCCCTGGAGGTCTTCTCCCTCCCGCTGTACCTGCTCTGCGCCGTCGCCCGCCGCAAGCGGCTGATGTCGCAGGAGGCGGCCGTCAAGTACTTCCTGCTCGGCGCCTTCTCCTCGGCCTTCCTGCTCTTCGGGATCGCCCTGCTCTACGGCTACGCGGGCTCCGTCTCGTACGCCACCATCGCCGACGTCGTCGACGGCTCGGTCGCCTCCGTCGACCCGGCCCTCGCCGACACCATGGGCAACGACGCGCTGCTCCTCATCGGCTTCGCCATGGTCCTGATGGGGCTGCTCTTCAAGGTCGGCGCCGTCCCGTTCCACATGTGGACCCCGGACGTCTACCAGGGCGCCCCGACCCCGGTCACCGGCTTCATGGCCGCCGCGACCAAGGTCGCCGCCTTCGGCGCGCTGCTCCGCCTGCTGTACGTGGTGCTGCCGGGCCTCACCTGGGACTGGCGGCCGGTCATGTGGGGCGTCGCCATCGTCACCATGCTGGGCGGTGCGATCGTCGCCATCACCCAGACCGACATCAAGCGGCTCCTCGCCTACTCGTCGATCGCGCACGCCGGCTTCCTGCTCGCCGGTGTCATCGCGGCCACGCCCAGCGGGATCTCGTCCGTCCTCTTCTACCTGGGGGCGTACTCCTTCGTGACGATCGGCGCGTTCGCCGTCGTCACCCTGGTCAGGGACGCGGGCGGCGAGGCCACCCACCTCTCCAAGTGGGCCGGGCTCGGCCGCCGTTCGCCGCTCGTCGCGGCGGTCTTCGCGGTCTTCCTGCTCGCCTTCGCCGGCATCCCGCTGACCTCTGGCTTCTCCGGAAAGTTCGCGGTCTTCAAGGCGGCGGCGGAGGGCGGCGCGGGCGCGCTCGTCGTGGTCGGTGTGATCTCCTCGGCGATCGCCGCGTTCTTCTACATCCGGGTGATCGTGCTCATGTTCTTCAGCGAGCCGAAGGCCGACGGCCCCACGGTCGCCGTCCCCTCGGCGCTCACCACGCTCACCATCACGGTCGGCGTGGCGGTCACCCTCGTGCTCGGCCTCGCGCCGCAGTACTTCCTGGACCTGGCGAACCAGGCGAGCGTCTTCGTCCGGTAGGTCCCGTCCCGCCCGTGAGGGGCCCGGCTCGCAGCGGCGAGCCGGGCCCCCCCCCCCCACCCCCCCAGGGGAAACTCCCCGCTGGGTTTTGTTCGCGCAAAAGCCCACCCGATTCTTCTTCTTCAACCCAAAAAGCTCCACCCCGAT
>NZ_JBVJVO010000014.1:155827-212809 GCF_055603625.1 Streptomyces sp. NPDC037273 | reverse complement strand
GGGGTGGGGGGTGGGTGTGGTGGTGGGGGGGGGGGGGGGGGAGGGAGGGGGGGGGGGGGGGGTGGGGGGGGGGGGGGGAGGGGGGGGGGGGGGGGGGGGGGGGGGGCCCGCCCCCCCCCCCCCCCCCCCCCCCACCACCCCCCTGTACACCTCGATGGTCCGCGCGGCGGAAGCGCGCCAGCTCATCCCGCGCGCGTGCCGGACCGCCGCCTCCCCCATCGTCTCCACCACCTCCGGGTGCGCCGCCAGCCACCGCAGCCGGCGCGCGTACTCCACCGGGTCGTGACCGCGCACCAGCAGCCCCGTCACCCCGTCCCACACCGCCGTCGGCAGCCCGCCGACCGCCGCCGCGAGCACCGGCGTCCCGCACGCCTGCGCCTCCAGGGCCACCAGCCCGAACGACTCGCTCCGCGACGGCACCACCAGCACGTCCGCCGCCCGGTACCAGTCCGCCAGCCGCTCCTGCGGCACCGGAGGCGAGGGCCGCAGCACGTCCGTGACGCCCAGCTCCTCCGCCAGCCGCCACGCCGTCCCCTCGCGCGTCGCCCCCGAATGCCCGCCGATCACCGGCACCAGCAGCCTGCGCCGCAGCTCCGGCGCCTCGGCGAGCAGCTCGGCAATCGCCCGCACGAGCACGTCGGGGCCCTTCAGCGGCTGTATCCGCCCCGCGTACAGCGGCACGAAGGCGTCCGCCGGGAGACCGAGCCGCGCCCGGGCCGCCGCACGGCCGTCCGCGCGGTGGAAGGTCCGCAGATCGACCCCCGGCCGGACGACCTCGGTCCGCTCGCCCGGCGCCCCGTACAGCGCGCGGAGGGCCTCCGCCTCGTCGGCGGTGTTGGCGATCAGCCGGTCGGCGCTGCCCACCACCTGGTGTTCGCCGCGCACCCGCAGTTCCGGCTCGGGGGTGTCGCCCTCGGCCAGCGAGGCGTTCTTCACCCGGGCCAGGGTGTGGGCGGTGTGCACGAGCGGGATGCGCCAGCCGACCGAGGCGATCCGGCCCGCCTGCCCGGAGAGCCAGTAGTGCGAGTGCACCAGGTCGTAGCGCTGGTCCTCCTTGAGCAGGGCCAGCGAGAACGGCACGACCAGATCGGGCATGGCCTCCTTCGGCAGCGGCCCGCGCGGCCCGGCGTGCAGATGCCGGACCCGCACCCCCGGCGCCAACTCCACCAGCGGGGGCCGGCCTTCGCCCCGGCAGCGGGTGAACAGATCGACCTCGGCGCCCTGTTCGGCCAGGGCGCGGGAGAGTTCGACCATGTAGACGTTCATCCCGCCGGCGTCCCCCGTCCCTGGCTGGTGCAGCGGGGACGTGTGGACGCTGAGCATGGCGACGCGCAGGGACACGTGGAGCTCCTGTGGGAGTGGGGGGCCACGTGCCCCTGCGCGTCGCTCGCGCGCACGGTCACGCGGCAGGGTGGGAAGGGAGGGAGAGAGGTGCGGGCGGACATCGAACTAGCCGACTACTTAGTTGCTTAGTAGCAGAGGGCCGAAGGGGAAGGGATCAGAAGCCGAAGACCGGGCCCGACGGCGGCGCGAGCCGCGTCCCCGGCAGCGGGGCCGTCAGCGCCTGCCAGTCCACCGGCCGCCCCGGCTGCGCCTTCAGCGCCGCCGCGAGCCGGTCGGCGCCCTCCGGCATCACCGGCCGCGCCCACGCCGACAGCGCCGATGCCACCGCCAACTGGGCGGCAAGCGCCGGGAGGTGACGGCAGGAGGTACTCGGCCGGCACCGCTCGTGGGCGTTCACATGACCGAAGTCGGCCACCGAGCGGACCATCTCGTCGAGGACGGCGACCGCCCGCCGCGGATCGAAGGCGTCCGGGCCGTACGCCTCCCGCAGGTCGTCCACGCCCCGGTGCAGCCGCCGCTCCAGGACGTCCCAGCCGGTCCCGCCGGGCAGCGCCTGCGGGGCGAGCCCGGCGCACTCCTCCCGTACCGAGGAGAAGAGCCGGGAGAGCCAGCTGTTCCAGTTCTCGTCCAGCTCCTGGCGGGCCGCCGCGAGCCGCTCCCGCTGGAACACCGTCCGCCGGCCCAGCGGGCGGGCCTGCAGGACGTGGCGGCGCAGCGAGTCGGAGCCGTACTCGGTGAGCAGGTCGAGCGCCCAGGCGTTGCCCTCCTGGACGCCCTCCTCGATGACGTACGACTCGTTGACGTTGAAGTCCTGCGGCAGCTTCACGTCCTGCGCGAGCAGCAGCACCGGCAGCAGCACCGCGTGGCAGAAGGAGTGCCCGAAGCCGCAGAAGTGGATCGCCCGCCGGGGCAGCGGGCCCTTCGTGTCGTAGCCGAAGAGGTGCATCGCGGCGGCCTCGAAGCAGCCGTCGATCCGGTGGTCGGGGAACCCCTCGACCGGCACGGGCAGCCCCCACTCCGCCGGGTGTCCGACGGCGATGTCCGGCAGCCCGTCCTCGACCAGCGACTCGCACAGCGCCGCGAGCCGCGGCGGCAGCCCCGCCGTCGCCCAGTAGTCGGCCAGCGTGTCCCGGAACGGCTCCAGGGGCACGTAGAGGCGGCGGCAGCGGCGCGCCACCGCCGGGGTGCCGCAGAGCGCGCAGCGCGCCGAGATCAGGTCGCCGCCGTCGTTCGGCCGCGCGCACTCGTGGCACATCCCGCCGTCGCTGACCGCCCCGCAGTGCGGGCAGCTGCCCGTCGCGTGCGCCCCGTACAGCCAGCGGTCGCAGGGCTCGCAGTACGGGAGCAGCCGGGTGCGCGGGGCGATGACCCCCTGCGCGAACAGTCTGCCGAACAGGTCCTGCACCCAGCGCCCGTACCCCTTGTCGCGCCGGGGGCGGACGATGTGGTCGAACTCCACGCCCGAGCGCAGCCAGTCGGCGGTGATCGCGGCCCGGTAGCCCTCCGCGACCTCCTCGGGCTTGCGGTTGTGCCGCAGCGCCCGGACCTCGACCGAGCTCGCGTGGTCGGCCGTGCCGGTGGTGAACCGGACCGCCTCGCCCTCGGCCCGCAGGAAGCGGGTGAGGACGTCGGCGGCGACGTACGGCCCGGCGAGGTGGCCGATGTGGAGTTCGCCGTGGGTGGCGGGGGGAGTCGCGGTGATCCAGACGGGGGTGCTCATGGGACCTCCTTGACGCTGTCGTGCGGTGGGCTTCAGCGCGGTTCGAAATGGAAGGAGCGGATGAAACAGTCGCGGGGCTGCTCCACGGCGTAGACGATGCATTCGAAAAGGGCCTGGGTGGTGAGCTTCTCGTCCGGCGCTATCCCGTCCGGATTCGAGCCGTCCCATTCCGCGAATCGCGGGTCCGAGGTCGAGAAGTCCGGCGGGAACAGCGAGAACACCCGGACCCCGGAAGGCCGCAGCCGCCGCGACAGGATGTCCGCGAATCCCGCCTGGGCGCTCTTCGCCGCCCAGAACGCCTCGTGGGCCGCGCCCGCCGTCGCCGCCGAGGCGCCCTCGGCGTCCCGCACGGCCACCATGTTCACGATGTCCGGCCGCAGCGAGCCGCGCAGCAGCGGCAGGAAGTGCTTCACCATCAGCACCGTGCCGCCCGCCGTCGACTCGATCGTCTCCACGATCTCCGCGTCGCTGGCGGCCTCCAGGTCCATGCCGTCGAGCCAGCGGGCCCCGTTGTTCACCAACAGGTCGACGCGGTCGGTCCGTTCGCCCACCCGCGCGGCGAACTCCCTGATCTCGGCGGGCCTGCTGAGGTCGCAGCCGAAGGCGTGGATGCGGTCGCGGGCCGAACCCATGACCTCGGTACGGGTGCGCTCGGCCGCTTCGACCGTACGCGCCGACACATAGACCTCGGCGCCGAGATGCGCGAATCCGACGGCGAGCGCGCGACCGAAATAGCGGGACGCTCCGGTCACGACGACACGCAGATTCTCGAATTTCATCTGTGTCTGCTCTCCCCACGGATACCGATTGCCGGTCCATTTCAGCGTGGCAGAGGAACGACCTTCGGAGCCTGGCGAGAGCCCTGCGCGTTCACGCCGTTGCGTGGACACGCCACGGCACGTCCACGCGTTCCAGCACTTCGGCGCGCTTTCCGTGGACGCGCACCCGGTCCGCCGTCGCGGAGACCGTGACGGTGCCGGTGGGGGTGCGGACGGGCCCGGTCACCTCCGGTACGACGGTGCCCCGCAGGGCTCCCGCGGCGGCCAGCGCGGCGGCGCCGGTGACCGCGAGCCGCGGGTGCCAGCCGCCGACGGTCAGCGCCCGCACGGACAGCCCCTCCGGTCCGTCCGTGAACGCGGCGATCTTCGGCAGCGCGGAGCCCGGGGCGTGGCCCAGGATGCCGGCGGCCTCGGCCCGCAGCTCCGTCAGCCGCTCCCCGAGCCCCTCCTCCGGCAGGTGCCGGGTGTCCACGAAGACGTACGGGTTCCCGTACCTCACGAGCGACACGGGCACCCCGAGGAGGACGTCCACCGGCCGGCCCGTGGGCAGCGTCCCCGGTGCCGTCGGCGCCCTCAGGAAGCTCAGGGTGTACGTGTCCCCGCTCGGCTCGCACAGCACCCGGTCCCCCGTCGTGACCGACCGCACGGTCACGGGCCCCGGGCGCCCCTCCGCCACGACGCACGCCAGCATCGAGTGCCCGCACCCCGCCCGGAAGTCGAACCCCCCGCCCGGCAGCCCCTGGACGAACCGGTACGCGATCCCGCCCCCCGCCCACCCGTACACCGCGATCTTCCCCAGCCCCCCGTACGCCCCCCGCACCCCCGCCAGCTCCCGCCCGAGGCCCAGCGCCCCCGCGGGCAGCCGGTCGGCCCGGACCACGAGCGTCGGCCCGGGCGCCCCCTCGGCCATGACGACGGTGCCGCGAACGGTGCCGTGAGCGGTGCCGTCAGCAGTGCCGCGAGCAGTGCCGCGAACCGTGCGCGGCGGGTCAGGCGGCACAGCCGACGGGGATGCGGAGGGACTGGGTGACGTCGCTCCAGAGCTCGTGCAGGGCGATCGCCCACAGGGCCAGGGCGGCGGAGTCCGTGGGGTGGTCGAGGTGGCGGCGGAGGAGGTTCTGGACGCGGTCGGCGCGGAGCTTGCCACCGAGGACGAGACGGGCGGGCGAGAGGAGTTCGCGGACCGTTTCGAGGAGCGGCGTGCCGGGGGCGAGCATGGCCGCCACCGGGAGCGTGAAGGGCTGCTTGGGCCGCTGGAGGACGCCCGGCGGCAGCAGTTCGGCGCCCGCCTCGTACAGCGCCCGCTTGCCCGTGCGCGCCGCCGTGGGGAGTGCGCGGGCGTGGGTGACGACCGAGGGCTGGCAGAAGGGCATGCGGGCCTCGACGGCCCACGCCATGGAGAGGTGGTCGACGCGCCGCAGGTGGTAGGCGGGGAGGCGCCACCGGGTCTCGAAGGCGGTCATGGCGGTGAGCCGGCTCTCGCCGACGGCCTCGGCGGACCTGAGCTCCTGCTCGATGCGGTCGGCGGCGGAGCCCTGATCGGCGATGAACGCCCGGTAGCCGGCGGTGTAGAGGTGCTCGCGGAGCATCCGCGGCGCGGCGGACAGCGCGTCGGCGTACGCCCCGGCCCAGTCGGCGCCGGCGGGGGCCGCGAGCGCGGCGCGCATCCGGTCGTACCCGCCGAAGAGTTCGTCGGCGCCGTCGCCGGTGAGCGCGACGGTGAAGCCGTTCTCGCGGACGGCGCGGAAGAGGGCGTAGGTGGAGAGGGCGATGGGGTCGGCGTTCGGCTGGCCGAGGTGGCGGACGGTCCGGGTGAGCAGCGAGCCGATCTCGTCGGGGTCGACGGCGACCTCGTGGTGGACGGTACGGGCCCGGCGGGCGACGGACCGGGCGTACGCGGCCTCGGACCCGGGCCAGCGGCCCCGGTAGGTGAGGTGGAAGGTGTGCAGCGGCGGCGCGTCGGTCTCCCGCGCGTACTCGGCGGCGAGCGCGGTCACGAGGCCGGAGTCGAGGCCGCCGCTGGTGATGGCGCAGACGGGCACCTCGGCGTGGGCGAGCCGGCGGACCTCGTGCCGCAGGACGTCCTGCGTGTCGCCGGCGGGCTTCGCCCGGTGCGGGCCGCGGCGGCGCACGACGGGCGCGGCGCCGGGCAGGACGACGGCGGTCGCGCCGGGCGGCAGGACGCTGATGCCGTCGAGCGCGGTGTGGGCGGAGAAGGACGTACGGGTGGCGAGGACGGTGTCGAGGGAGTCCTCGCGCGGGGAGAGCCGTACCCCTTCGAAGGCGAGGAGCGCGGGGATCTCGGAGGCGAACCGGGTGGAGCCGTCGTACGGGTCGTGGTGCAGGTGGACCGGCTTCATGCCCATGTCGTCGACGGCGAGGACGAGCCGCGTGCTGCCGGGCCGCAGGTCGAGGACGGCGATCGCGAACATGCCGTCGAGGTGCTCGGCGAACGCCGGCCCGAACTCCGCGTACAGCGCGGGGATCACCGTGCCGTCGCACAGGTCGGGGAACCGGTGCCCGCGGCCGGCGAGCATGCGGCGCAGCTCGGCGTGGTTGTAGATCTCGCCGTTGAGCACGGCGAGGACGCCGGGCAGGTGCGGCAGCCGGTACGGCTGCTGCCCGCCGCAGGGGTCGGTCACGGCGAGCCGGTCGCAGCCGAGCGACCAGCCCGGTCCGCTGCGCACCTGGTGCTCGTCGGGTCCACCGTGCCGCTGGCGGCCCGAGACCGCCGCGAGCTCGGCGGGGTCCGGTCGGTCCGCCCCCGCGGCGAAGGAGCCGAGGATCCTGCACATACGGTCACCCTCCAAGCACGTCACTTCATCCGGATAACCCAATGATTTGAATCTACCAAGTTTTTGAATGGCGCGTAAGTGCCATGTCCAGTTCACGCCACGAGCCGGCCTTGCGACGCCCCCCACCACCCCAACAGGCTGGCCCCATGGAGGACTTCAACCGGACCGCCCCCGAATCCCTGCTGGTCGTCGCCGCGCACCCCGACGACATCGAGTTCTGCGTCAGCGGCACCGTCATGCAGTGGGTCGAACGCGGCACCCGCGTCACGTACTGCATCGTCACGGACGGCGGCGCCGGCGGTTACGACGAACAACTCCCCCGGCAGGCCATGGCGGACCTGCGCCGCGCCGAACAGGTCCACTCCGCCAAACTCAGCGGCGTCGCCGACGTCCGCTTCCTCGGCTACCCCGACAGCTTCGTCGAACCCTCCGTCGAACTGCGCCGCGACCTCTGCCGCGTCATACGCCAAGTACGCCCCCAGCGCGCCGTCATCCCCTCCCCCGAGATCAACTGGGCCCGCGCCGCCGACCTCCACCCCGACCACCGCGCCGTCGGCGACGCCTGCCTCCGCGCCGTCTACCCCGAAGCCCGCAACCCCTTCGCCCACCCCGGACTCCTCAAGGACGAAGGCCTCGAACCCTGGACCGTCCACGAGCTCTGGCTCATGACCGGCCCCACCCCCAACCAGTACGTCGACGTCACCCCCGTCTTCGACCGCAAGGTCGAAGCCCTCCGCATCCACACCTCCCAGACCGCCCACTTCGACGACCTCGCCGGCCTCCTCCGCACCTGGCTCGGCGAACACGCCACCGCCGGCGGCCTCCCCCCTGGCCGCATGGCCGAGGCCTTCCAGATCGTCCACATCGACTGACACCCGGGCCCCGCCGCCCCGCCGGCCCCCTGGCCGCCCCGACCGGCCTTGTCGGCACACCCGCCCCGTGAGACCGTCGACCGACGTCAATCACCGTCAACTCAGGGGGAGTTCACACCATGGCAGTCGAACCGATGGACGGCGACCGGGCGCTGATGACCCAGTACTCCCTGCCCTGGATCGAAGCGGACGAGGACCGCGCCGTCGACGCCGACGAACACCTCCGCGCCTACTCCTCGTCCCTCGACCACGACCGCGCCGACGCCACCAAAGCCGTCGAACGCCTCGTCTCCAGCGGCCGCGGCCAAGCCCTCAAGGCCCTCGGCGAACACTGGAAGCGCGTCAGGACCTGCTTCGACCGGACCAAGGGCGCCGCCGACGACATCACCCGCGAGATCCAGGCCCTCGGCGACACCATCGTCATCGGCAAGGACGCCGCGCAGGACATCCTCAACTACCTGCGGAACATGGCCCCCGAGGTCGGCACCCCCACCCCCGACGCCAAGACCCAGCGCCACATCGACGTCGCCCGCGACGACCTCGAGAACAACCTCAGCACCACCCTCGGCGACATCCGCGAAGGCGCCGGCCGCGCCCGCGCCTCCGAGAACGTCACCGCCGTCAAGACCGTGCCCACCACGCTCACCGGCCTCCTCGGCCGCGGCGTCGGCCGCGACCTCGAAGGTGGCGCGAGCGGCGGCATCGACGCCGGCGCCGGCATCGCCGGAGCCGCCGCCCCCGGCATCCAGGGCGGTGCCGCGATCACCGGCGCCACCGGCTCCTTCTCCGGCACCAACGCCATGAGCAGCTGGAGCGTCTTCGTCGACCACGACGAGCACAAGCGGGCCGCCGACGGCCTCGCCAAGGCCGCCGAGAACATCCGCGAGAAGACCACCACCACCCTCGCCCGCGCCCTCTACGACCTCGACGCCCTCTCCGCCAGCGGCTCCGTCGGCGCCGCCATCGCCACCGAGTACACCCCGCTCCTCCACGACCTCGACCTCGCCACCCGCGCCCTCGCCGACCACCTCGACGGCCCCCTCCGCGACATCGTCCGCGACATCTCCACCGACCAGCAGGACACCGACGACGACAACCGCGACCGCTTCGGCTTCTGGCCCCGCTGACCCCTGTGACCCGGCTCACAGGGAACGTCCCGCCTCCCCGCCCCCTCCCCCATGTGTCGGCCACCGACCGAGGAGACGAGGAGACAGCCATGACGGCCACCGAGGACGTTCGCGCGAGCCGGACGACCAGCCGGACGATCAGGGTGAGTACGGTGCTGCTCGCCGTCCTCGCCCTCGTCCACGTGTACTGGGCCACCGGCGCCACCTGGCCCGCCGCCGACGAGCGGACCCTGTCGCTCGCCGTCCTCGGCAGCGTCGTGCCCTTCGGCCCGCCCGTCGTCCTCCCCCTCGCCGTCCTCGAAGGCATCGCGAGCGCCGGCGTGTACGCGTACGGGCGCGGCGCCCGGAGCCGGCTCCCCCGCCTCGTCACCGGCGCCTTCGCCGCCGGCCTCCTCCTGCGCGGGGCCGCCGGTCTCGCCTGGGCCGCCCTCGGCAAGGACGGATCAGGCCCGGTGTTCCCCTGGCTGAACGCCCTCGTCCACACGCCCCTGTGCCTGGGGCTCGGCTGGGCGGTGGTCCGTGAGCTCCGCCGCTGACCCGGCCCGCGCACGGGGCATCGCGCTCGCACGGGCCGCCCGCCGCGGCGACACCCTCGCCCTGCACGACCTGCTCGACCACCTCACCCCGTACATCGCCCGCATCTGCCGCCCCATCGCCCTCGACGACGGCCCCGACGCCACCCAGGAGGCACTCGTCGCCGTCTTCACCCGCCTCCGCACCCTCCGCGACCCCGAAGCCCTCTACGGCTGGGTCCGCACCATCGCCGTGCGCGAGGCCGTACGCGCCTCCCGGCACCGCCCCGCCGAACTCTCCGACGTACCCGAACGCGGCGACCCCCAGCTCGCCACCGACATCGACGACGTCCTCGCCCGGCTCTCCCCCCACCACCGCGCCGTCCTCGTCCTCCGCGACATCGAAGGCCTCGACGAGGAATCCACCGCCGCCGCCCTCGGCGTCCCCACCGGCACCGCCAAATCCCGGCTCCACCGCGCCCGGCAGAGCTTCCGAAAGGCCTGGTTCGCATGACGGACGACGACACCACGCTCGACCACGTCCGACGCCTCCGCGTCATGGTCGCCGGCGTCCGCGGCGCCCGCCTCGTCGAGCACGTACTCCCCGCCGAACTCCCCGCCGTCTGGGCCGTGATGGGCGACCTGGAGGGCGGCTTCGGCCGCTTCCAGCCCGACATGCGCTCGGTCCGCGTCCTCCGCACCGACGGCGACCGCGTCGAAGCCCTCGCCCGAAGCCGGTACGGCCCCCGGGCCCGCCTCCACGGCGTCCTCCGTCCCGGCTGGTGCTGGCTCCAGAGCCGGTTCCTCCTCATCGGCATGGCCGCCGCGCCCGAAGGCGAAGGCTCCACCCGTGTCGCCCTCACCGGCGGCGTACGCGTCCCCGGCCGCGCCGCCCTCGTCCCCTTCGGCGCCCGCCGCGAACTGGAGGAGGCGATGGAGCGGCTCGGGCACCTGGTCACCCCGCACGAGCGGCGGCCATGACCCGACCTCAGCCCTCCTCCCCCGCCCTCTCCCCCATGCCCATCACCGCCAGAACAGGTGGTGCGTCACCGCCCCACTCGGGCTGGGCACGACCTCATGCCGGAACCGGTCGTCCAGCTCCTCCGGGGACTCCCACAGCCGCGCCCCCGACCCCAGCTCCACCGGCGACACCGCCACATGCAGCGCATCGACCAAGCCGGCGTCGAGGAACTCCCTGATCGTCGTCGCCCCGCCCCCCAGCCGGACGTCCTTGCCCCCCGACGCCTCCCGCGCCCTCGCGAGGACCTCGGCCGGCTCGCCGTCCACGAAGTGGAACGTCGTCTCCCCCAGCGCGAACGACGGCCTCGGATGGTGCGTCATCACGAACACCGGCGTACGGAACGGCGGCTCCTCCCCCCACCACCCCTTCCACTCCTCGTCCACCCACGGCCCCCGCTGCGGCCCGAACTTGTTCCGCCCCATGATCTCCGCGCCGATGTTCCGCGCGAAGTCCCTCGTGAAGTAGTCGTCGAGCCCCCTGCTCCCGCCGGGCTCCGTCCGCATCGGCCAGCTCGCCGTCGCCCCCGCCCACGAGAACATCGCCCCCGGGTCCGCATGCCCGAACGGCCGCTCCAGGCTCTGCCCCACCCCCGCCCCGAACCCGTCGCTCGACACGTTGAAGTTCATGACCCTCAACAACTGCTCCACGCCACTCCTCCTCCTGCCCGGCCCTGACCGTCCGACCACGGTGATACCGCGCCGCCGGCGCCTCCCCAGCCAAGACTCTCCGAGCACCCCGAACTCATCGCTCACCCCGGGCAGCCGGACCCCTGCCTACGATCGCCGCATGACCACTTCGCGCACCTCGCCCCTGTCCCTGTGGTCCCGGGACTCGTTCCTGTCCATCGGCTCCGTCGGCTCGACCCTCTCCATCGGCTCCGTCGGCTCCTTCCTCTCCGTGGGCTCCGTCGGCTCCGCCCTCTCCCTCGGCTCCGTCGGCTCCTGGGCGAGCGCCGGCTCCCTCCTCTCCGCCCGCTCCACCCTCTCCGTCCTCTCCTACCGCTCCCACCGCCGCCTCCTCGCCACCGGCGCCGCCCTCACCCTCGCCGCCGCCGTCACCCTCACCTGCCGCCGCACCCCCTGAAAACACGTCCGGCCTCCCCCGTCCATGACGGGAGAGGCCGGACACGGCTTGGACCGTGGCGGTGGCGGTGGCGCCGGTCGGGGCCGGCGAGCGTCGCGGCGGTGATGCGGCCACGTGATCAGAGGGTTTCGGCTACGCCCGGCGTCAGCAGGCGCAGGCGGCCCGTGAGGTCGGGGGTCGTGAAGGCCTCGGTGATGCGGGCGGGGTCCTCGGAGAGGTGGTCCCAGGAGTCGAAGTGGAGGGGGATGACGGTGCGGGCGCCGAGGGTGCGGGCCAGGGCCGCGCCGTCGGCGGCGCTCATGGAGAAGGCGCGGTCGCCGGTGGTGGGGAAGTGGGCGTCGCCGAGGTGGAGGAAGGCGGTGTCGAGGGCGAACCGGGCGCCGATCTCGGCGAGTGCGTCGTGGCGGACGGTGTCGCCGGAGACGTACAGGGCCCTTCCGTCGTGCTCGATGACGAAGCCGGTCACGGGGCCGGTGACGTGCTCGGTGCCTTCGGGTCCGTGTCGGGCGGGCGTCGCCGTGACGGTGACGGTGGCCGTTCCGGCGGTGACGGTACGGCTCTGCCAGGGCGTGAGGCCCTCGACGAGGCCCTTCACCTGACCGTCGTCGAGGAGGCGTTCGGCCGCTTCGGGTGTGGTGAGCACCGTTCCGGCCCGGGCGAGGACCTCGCGGCCGGCGAGGTCGAGGTTGTCGAAGTGCTGGTCGTGGGAGAGGAGGACGAGGTCGACCGGCGGCAGTCGGTCGGGGGGCAGGGCGGGGCCGGCGGTGCGGTGGAGCGGCCGGGCTCCGGGGTAGTCGGCGGGGGCCTCGTCGAAGGCGGGGTCGGTGAGGACGGTGAGGTCACCGAGGCGGAGCAGCACCGTCGCGGTCCCTATGTAGGTGACGGTGGCGGGCGGGCTGCCGGTCACGCGGCCGCCGCCTTCGCGGCGATCTTGGAGCCGAGGGCGGTGAGGAGGTCCTGGAGGAGCGCGATGGTGGTCTCGTCGGTGAGGTTGCCGGCGGTGTCGAAGCGGTCGTAGGAGTGGAGGACGTGGAGTTCGGGCTTGGTGACGACGTCGTTGTCGGTGCAGATGAGGATCTGGCGGAGGGCGAGCTGGGCGCGGACGGTGCCGAAGTTGCCGGGGCCGGCGCCGAGGATGGCGGTGGGCTTGTGGCGGAGGGGGAGGCCTTCGGTGCGGGTCCAGTCGGTGCTGAGCCAGTCGAGGGCGTTCTTGAGGGCGCCGGGGACGGAGTAGTTGAACTCCGGGGTGGCGATGAGGAGGCCGGCGGAGTCGGCGACGCGGCGGCGGAGGTCGCTGACGGCGGCGGGGCGGAGCTCGGGGGTGTCGAGGTCCTGGTCGTAGGCGGGGAGTTCGCGCAGGCCCTCGTAGATCTCGATCTCGTGCGGGCCGGGGTTGAACTTCTGTGCGGCGCGCAGCAGTTGCGTGTTGTGCGAGTCGGCGCGGAGCGAGCCGGAGATGGCGAGGATCGTGGACGCGGTCATGGGAACCCCCCAGTTCGTCGGGTGAGCCGGCGGGTGCCGGGCTCGACAGCCATGAAGCTAAACCGGTCGGTTCAGTCTGTCAACCAAACAGTTCAGTCTTGACAGTGAACTGAATGGTGTAGTTCATTCGATGCATGGCCTCTCACCCGATCGCGCCCACGACCGTCGCCTCCGGGCGTTCCGTCTCCCGCGTCACCCGCCCCCTCCTCACGCACGAAGGCGCGGGCTTCCCCGTCCGCCGCCCGTTCCCCACCGAGGAACTCCCCTTCGTCGACCCGTTCCTGATGGTCGATCAGGTCGGGCCGCTCGACCTGGGTCCTGGCGAGGCGAAGGGCGCCTTCCCGCACCCGCACCGGGGTTTCGAGACGATCCAGTACGTGATCGAGGGGGCCGTCGCGAACGCCGACTCGCGCGGTCACCGGGCCGTCATCCGCTCCGGCGGCGTCCAGTGGCTGACGGCGGGTTCCGGGATCGTGCACGAGGCCCTGCCCACCGAGGAGTTCCTCGCCTCGGGCGGCCGGCAGCACATGCTGCAGATCTGGCTGAACCTCCCGGCCCGCCTCAAGGGCGTCCCGCCGCACAGCCAGAACGCCGAGGCCGCCGACCTCCCCGTCGCCACCACCCCCGACGGCTCCACCCTCACCGTCCTCGCCGGCACCACCCACGGCGTCACGGGCCCGTTCGCGACCCGCACCCCCGCCCTCGTCGTCCACGGACGCCTCACCCCCGGCGGCGGCGCCGACTTCACCGTCCCCACCGGCCACAACGCGATGGTGTACGTCCTCCAGGGCGCGGCCACCGTCGCCGGAACCGCCCTCCCCGACGGCCACCTCGCGATCCTGGCCCGCGACGGCGAACGGTTCGGGGTGGAGGCGGCCCAGGACACCGGCGCCGCCGAAGTGCTCGTCCTCGCCGGTGAGCCCATCGGCGAACCGGTCGCCCGCAGCGGCCCGTTCGTGATGAACACCTCCGCCGAACTCCGCGAGGCGGAAAGGGACTTCAGGAACGGTCTGATGGGGCGGATGCCGGCATGACCGCCCTTTCGACGCCCGCGCGCGGCGCCGCCGAGCGGCCCGGCCGCGAGCCCGGTGCCGGTACCGGGTTACTGCTCGCCGCGCTCGCCGCACCGGCGGCGATGGGCGTGTCGGGACCGAGCCTCGCGCTGCCGGAGGCCGCGCGGGAGCTGGCCGTGTCGCCGGCGTCGGCGGCCTGGCTGATGACGGCGTTCGGGATCGGCATGGCGGCCGGGACGCCGCTCCTGTCGGCGACGGCGGGCCGGCGGCACGGGCCCGCCGGTGTCATCCGGGCGGCTGCCGTCCTCGTCGTCCTCGGCGCCCTGCTCGTCGTCCTGGCCCCCACCCTTCCCCTCGCGGTCGCCGGCCGGGCCCTGGAGGCGGCGGGCGCCGCCGGCCTCAACGTCGCCGCCTTCCAGCTCGCCGGCCGCGACGCGACCGGCCGCACCCCCGGCATCGTCGCCATCGGCAGCGCGGCCGGCGGCACGATCGGCCTCTTCGCCGGCGCGGCCGTCGCCGGTGCCATCGACTGGCGCGCCGCCCTCGTCCTCCCCCTCCTCAGCCTCCTCGCTCTCCTCCCGGCCCTCCGCCTGGCGCACCAGGGTCACGCCGGCCCGGTGATCCCGAGCCGCCCCCCGCACCACACCCCCCGCGACAAGCCCCACGCCCACCGCGCGGGCCTCCTCCCCCTCGACATCCTCCGCAGCCGCCGCTTCCTCTCCGCCGCCGGCCTCATGCTCGCCGTCTCCACGGTCAACTTCGCCCTGATGTACGCGGCTCCGCGCCGCGTCGCCGCCCTCACCGGCTGGGGTTCCGTGGAGACGGGCGCGGCGGCCTCCCTCGCGGCCCTCGCGGGGGCCCTGATGTCGTGGCTGCTGATCCGCTCGGCGCTGGTCCTGGGTGCGCGGCGGGTCCGCGTACTCCTGGCACTCGGATCGGCCGGCGCCCTCGCGCTCGCGGTGACCGCGCCCTGGGCGGCGGCCGTGCTCATCGGTTCGGGAACGAGCGCGCTCGTCACCGCCGGCGGCCAGGGCCTCCTCACCGGCGCCGCGACCAGCGGCCTCCCGCCCGCGCGCCACGGCCTGGCGATCAGCCTCTTCAACCTGGCGTTCCTGACGGGGGTGGCGGCGGGACCGGCGCTCGCGGCCCTGGCCACCTCCTGAAAGCGGCACCCATGCAGGGCGACCTTTGCAGACCAAACCGTTCAGTTCATATACTGGCGGTTCCCCATCACCCCTCGTAAGGACACCCCATGGGAGCCGGAGCCGACACCCAGGACGCCACCGACGAGTACGGCATCCCGATCATCCCGGACCCCGCCGACGCGGCCTCGCGGAAGCGCCAGGCGATCATCGACGCGGCGCTGGCCGAGTTCCTCGCCGAGGGGTACTCGGCGGCGTCGATGGACTCGATCACCCGGAACTCGGGCGTCTCGAAGGCGACGATCTACAAGCACTTCGGCAGCAAGGAACGCCTGTTCCTCGCGGTCATCGGAGGCGTACTGCCGAAGACCTACGCGGACCTGGAGCCGTCGAACTCCACGATCGCGGACGCGCCCGACCTGCGGGCCGCGCTGATCAGGCTCACGACGGACTGGGCGCGGATCCTGCTGCGGCCGGACATCATGTCGCTGCGGCGGCTCGTGATCGGCGAGATAGACCGTTTCCCGCAGCTGGGACAGCTCTGGTACCGCGTGAGCTACGACATGAACAACGGCCCGCTGGTCGAGGCCTTCACCGAGCTGAACGCGCGGGGGACGCTGGACGCGCCCGACCCCGCGCTCGCGGTGCAGCAGCTCGTGGCGGCGACCCTGGGGGTGCCGCAGCTGGTGCGTACCTTCTCGCCGGACGCCGAGATCGACGACGCCGAGCTGACGCGCGTGATCAGCTCGGGAGTGGATCTGTTCCTGGCCCGGTACGCGCGTTCCTGACGCTCCGCACCCAGGCCCACAGCAGCAGCGCCGACGCCCAGCCCCCGGTCGTCAGGAGCTGGGTGCGGCTGGCGGCGTCGCCCAGCATGAACAGCAGGACGGCGCCGACGCCCCCGAGCGCGAGCACCGACCGTACGGACGGCCCGTGCAGCCGCAGGTGCGACGCGGCGATCAGCGCCCAGACGAGCAGGATCGCCGCGCCGATCGAGTTCAGCAGGAACGGGAAGACCGTCCGCGGCCACAACAGGCTCAGCACCACCGAGACGAAGCCGAACGCGGCGGACGCGAGCACGGCGGCGTACGGGACACCGGCACGCAGCCGACCGAGCGCGCGGGGCGCGTCCCCGCGCCCCACCAGGGCGTACAGCATGCGCGAGGAGCCGTAGATGTTGGCGTTCATCGCCGACAGGAGCGCGACGAGCACCACGGCCTTCATGAGGTCGCCCGCCCCCGGCACGCCGATGCCGTCCATGACGGCGGCGTACGGACCGTCGGCGACGCCCGGCGCGTTCCACGGGACCAGCGTGACGATCACGGCCATCGAGCCCAGGTAGCAGACGGCCACCCGCCACATGACCGTACGGACCCCGGCGCGCACCGCGCGGACCGGATCCTCGGACTCCGCCGCCGCGATCGTCACCGTCTCCAGACCCCCGAACGCGAACACGGCCGCCACCATGCCGACCGCCACGCCGTGCCACCCGTGCGGCAGGAACCCGCCCGCGCCCGTCAGGTGATCCACACCCGGCGACGGCTGTCCGGGGAACAGGCCCGCGACCACCACGACCCCGAGCACCAGGAACCCGCCGATCGCGGCGATCTTCAACCCCGCGAACCAGAACTCCAGCTCACCGAAGTTCCGCACCCCGGCCAGGTTGCTGACGGTGAACACGCTCATGAACAGCGCGACCCACGCCCACCCCGGCACCCCCGGCACCCAGCCGCCCACGATGTGCGCGGCCCCCACCGCCTCCGCCGCCACGCTCACCACGAGCAGCGCCCAGTACATCCACCCCGCCAGCAGCCCCGCCCACGGCCCGAAAGCCCGCCGCGCATGCTCCGCGAACGACCCCGTCACCGGCCGCGCCGCCGACATCTCCCCCAACATCCGCATCACCAGCATCGTCAGCACCCCGGCCGCCGCATACGCGACCAGAATCCCCGGCCCCGCCGCCGCGATCCCGAACCCCGACCCCACGAACAGCCCCGCCCCGATCGCCCCGCCCATCGCGATCATCGCCAGATGCCGCTGCCGCAGCCCCGCCCCCAACACGCTCCCCGCCACCGCTTCCCCCGAACATCCCACTCCGCCCAGACCATTTCCGGACGACCAGCGCAGGAGCCTGACGCCTCCCCCCTGCCGTGAGCAAGCCGCTTCCGGACCTTGAGACATCCCGAGAAGGGCGGAACCCCCCGGCCGTCCGGCGGCATTGAGCGTCTGTTGGTGCGCCGTTGGTGGCTGGCGGAAAACTGACGTCGGTTGCCCCGGTACGGGGGTCCCGGGCAGCCACCACGCCGACGCCCCTCAGAAAACGAGGAACCACCCGTGAAGTCCAAGACGCTCAAGAAGCCGCTGGCCCGACTCGGATTCATCGCCGCGAGCACCGCACTCGCCGTGGGCGCGTGGGCCGCTCCCGCCCAGGCCCACCCCTGGGCCCAGTGGATCGGCTACGGCCAGCCGAACGACCGGATCGGCGTGAAGTGCTTCCAGGACCTCTTCAACGACGTCTGGTGGTCGACCGGTTACCACCCCATCGCCGAGGACGGCGTCTTCGGCCCGGACACCAACGGCGCCATCAAGGCCTTCCAGCACTGGGTGCGCCTTCCCGAGGACGGAATCGTCGGGCCGAACACGGGCTCCGCCCTCCTCGCCGTGACCGACTGGAGCGACGGCAGCAGCGCCAAGGGCTGCGACTACTACATCCCCAGCAACTAGCGCTCCACCGAGGTCCCCGGCTGCCCCGGTACGGGGGTCCAGGGCAGCCACCACGCCGACGCCCTTCAGGAAACGAGGAATCACCAGTGAAGTCCAAGACACTCAAGAAGCCGCTGGCCCGGCTCGGGTTCGTCGCCGCGAGTGCCGCGCTCGCCGTGGGCGCGATGGTCGCCCCGGCCCAGGCCAACCCGTCCGCGCCGTGGATCGGTTCCGGCCAGGCGAACACGTACAACGGCGTGCGCTGCTTCCAGCACCTCTTCAACGAGCTGCAGGGCTCGATCGGTTACCACCGGATCGCCGAGGACGGCGCCTACGGCCCGGACACCGCCGGCGCCATCAGGGCCTTCCAGAACTGGGACCGCATTCCCGTCGACGGCATCGTCGGCCCGCAGACCGGCAGCGACCTGCTCATCGCCACCTACGGCGGCGGCGACTGCGCGCCCTACATCCCCAGCCGCTACTGAGCCCTCCGCTCCACACGACAGATCCACACGAAAGAGAGTCAACCGTGCGTTCGACGACGCGGAAGTTCGCCACGCTCGGCGGGGCCGTCGCCCTCGCCGCCTCCGGCCTCGTGGGAGTCGCCTCCCCCGCCTCGGCGGCCACCAGCTGCTACGCCAGCAGCTGCAACGGCCTCGACCCCAGCACCACCACCTGCCAGAACGACGCCCGCACCGTCTCCACCGGCTTCACCGGCATCGAGCTGCGCTACAGCCCCAGCTGCCGCTCCGCCTGGGCCCGGAAGCAGAACAACGGGTCCGTCACCTCGTGGATCACGGTCGTCAACACCAACTACGACCAGTACCAGGCGACGATCGACCCCTGGGGCGGCGGCTGGACCCGCATGGTGAACGACGCCGGCATCACCGCCCGTGCGGCCGAGACCCTCAACGGCGGCGGCTCCTCCATGACCGGCTGGTACTGACAGCCGGATCCGACGGCGGTCGCCCAGCCACGGGGATCCGGGGCAGGCGACCGCCACCCACACGAAAGGAGACGACCGTGCGCTCGACGACACGGAAGCTCGCCACGCTCGGCGGAGCCGTCGCCCTCGCCGCCTCCGGCCTCGTGGGAGTCGCCTCCCCCGCCTCGGCGGCCACCAGCTGCTACGCGAGCAGCTGCAACGGCCTCGACCCCAGCACCACCACCTGCCAGAACGACGCCCGCACCGTCTCCACCGGCTGGACGGGCGTGGAACTGCGCTACAGCCCCAGCTGCCGTGCCGCCTGGGCCCGGAAGCAGAACAACGGGTCCGTCACGTCGTACATCGGTGTCATCAACACCAACTTCGACTTCTACCAGACGACGGTCAGACCCTGGGGCAACGGCTGGACCCGCATGGTGAACGACGCGGGCATCACCTCCCAGGCCACCGAGGCCCTGGACGGCGGCGACTCTTCCAACACCGCCTGGTACTGACAGCCAGACCGTGACGTCGGAGTCCAGGGCGTCGGCGCACGGGAACCACGGCACGGGACGGCGTCCGGGAGCCACAGCTCCCGGGCGCCGTCGGCGTCACACCACACCAGGCTCCGTCACACCACCAGACCCACCGCGAGCACCGCGATCAGCCCGCTCGACGCCACCGCCGTCGCGAGCCGCCCCCGCGGGCCCGTCAGGACCCGGCCGAGGAGGGTGCCGCCCGTGGAGAGCAGCAGCTGCCAGCTGACCGAGGCCGCGAGCGCGGCGAGGACGAAGACGGCGCCTTCGGCGAAGGTGGAGGAGGCCGCCGGGCCCCGGGCGAGGATCAGGGCGGCGAAGTAGATCACCGTCATCGGGTTGAGCACCGTGATGCCCAGGAAGGCCAGAAAGGCCCGCACCGGCGTCAGCGGGCCGTCCGCCCCCTCCCGCGTCGGGACCGAGCGCGCCCGGTAGGCCCGTACCGCCGTCCACACGGCCCGCACCGCGAGCCCCACGAGCACCACCGCCGAGACCCACCGCAGCGGGGTCGTCACCGGGGCGATGACCGGCACCAGGGCCGCACCGCCGAGCACCGCGACCAGCGCGTACAGCCCGTCCGCCGTGGCGATGCCCAGCGCCGCGCCCACACCCGTACGCCACGGGGAGCGCGCCGCGACCGCCACCAGATGGGCGCCGACGGCCCCGACCGGTACGGCGATCCCGTACCCGGCCAACAGCCCGGCCACCACCGTGCCGCCCATCACGCGACGGCGGGAATCGCGCCTCCGGGAGAGCCGGCCTGCTGCTGTCGGCGGTAGTCCGCCCCGTCCTTCGTACGGGCCAGGAACCCGCCCACCACCAGATACCGCCGCAACGCCGAGAAGTCCTCGTGCACCGCGCTCAGCGCCTCGTTGACCTCGGGCTCCCGGTACGTCCGGTCCACCTCGAACAACGTCTCCGCCAGATGCGCGAGCAGCGCCTCCCTGCGCGCGGGCTTACGCGGGATCGCCTTCAGTCGCCCGTCTGCGGCGAACAGATCCGCGACGGGCCGGGGGAAAAGATGACTGGTCATGCCGAGAGCGTGGCGCCCCGCCACCCCACCCCGCAAAGCATTTTCAGCCGCCGCTCGCCACCGCCTCCGTGACCACATTCACGGCCTCCATCACCTTCGGGATCACCGGCGGCATCCCCGTCCGCTCGAAGAACGGCCTCGCCAGATCCACGAACGCCCTGAAGTCCTGCTCCGTCTCGAAGAAGTCCACGATCCGCCACCCCCCTGTCCCGTCCGGACCCGCCGCATGCGCGATGAACCCCTTCGGCGGAAACCACGACGCCCCCTGGATCAGCTCCGTCGTCCTCTCGTACAGCTCCTGATCCACCCCAGGAACCTCCAACGTGACGACGACACCCTTCCGCATCTCCATCCACCCTCACCTGCTCCTGTACTCGAAACGGGACACCCCGGTCCCCCTCAGCACAGCAGCCACCCCCCACCCCCGCACAACGACCGCCCCCGAACGAGCGACCACCCCGGAGAGGGGCCCTACCTCAGGACTGCCCGACGCTCATCGCCCACGTCACCGAAGACGGCCCCTCCACCTGCACATACGCATCCGCCTTGTCCTCCGTCACATCGATCCGGTTGTAAACGGAGCTCACCCCGGCCCCTCCGCACTTCACCGGGAACTCGAACCCCCGCACATCCAGCGAGACCTTCACGCTCCCCTCCCCCTCACAAGCCACCACGATCCCCACGCCCCCCTTACGCACGCCCCCCTTGAGCGGCACCGCCCGACTCCCCTTCACCCCCGCCACCTCAGCGATCACCACCCCCTCCCCCAACTTCGGCGCCACCTCAACCGACCCCTCGGCCGGGGCACTCGCCCTCACAGCCTTCGCCGACGCCGACGCCGACGCCGTCCCGGACGGCTTTTCGGCCTTCCCGGAGCCACTCCCCTCCCCGGCCGAACACCCCCCAGCCACCAACACCACGGCCGCCGCGCACCCAGCCGCCACCAACACCCGTCCCCTGAAACCCCTACGCATCACAATTCCCCCTACCAACAAACGCCTGGTCAGCGCGAGTGAGGGGAATCTATCCCGCCACCCCCACAGCACAAGAGGAAGCCCAATTCCCTGAGCATCATCTGAGCTTGACCAGAAGGCGAGCCTGACGCCAAGCGGGCCGTACGCATCATCAGCACGTCCTCGCCGCGCAGGCGGCGATCTTCCTGAGGCCCTGGCCGGCGGCTTCAGGCGCCGGGGGTGCGATCGGCCCGGTCTCCCCGGACACACCTCACCAACAGCGTCCCCGTACGCCGACCCCCGGGGGGCGCGGCCACCACGGACACGGTCACGTCCGTGAAGCCCTGCTCCGTGAGCATGCGCGTCCACGTGTCGGAGGCGTAGTCCCAGCGCTTGACGATGGCCGGGTCTTCGTCCGGCCCGCGCGGGATGTACGAGGCCTGGCAGCCGTAACAGCCTTCGACTGGGGGCCGTTGGGAGAAGGCGAACACTCCGCCTGGCTTAAGCGCCGCTTGGACGGCAGGTAGGAGCAGGTCCGGGTCGGTGAACCAGGCCGCGCCGAAGACGCTGTAGATCGCGTCGAAGGGTGGGGGCGAGTCGGTGAGGTAGGTGAGGGCGTCGGCTTGGTGGAGGGTGAGTCCATCCGCGTCCGGCCAGTAGTCGTGGGCCTTGGCGAGCTGCTTCGCGGAGAGGTCGATGCCGACCGACTGCACGCCGAGCGTCGCGAGGTGGGCGGCGTTGCCGCCGGAGCCGCAGCCGAGGTCGAGGGTGCGGCTGCCCGGGGTGAGGGCGAGGAGGTCGGCGCCTGGGCCGTGGTCGGGGTATTGGGTCCAGTTGAACCAGGTCGTTTCGCCCTTGGCGTTGGTGGTTCGGCGACGCTGGGGCTGGCGGTGCGCGTATGCGTCCCAGGCGGTGCTGCGGGGGTCGGTCACGGCCTGTCCGTTCTTCCGTTCGGCGAACTTCCGGTTCATCCACAGAAGTTGTCGCACCGACGGGGGCTGTGCGCACAGCCCGTCACTCGTACGGGGGGACTTGGGGTGGTGTGTCCGTGTGGGTGGGGTTCGGGCGGTACGTTCGCGCAAAACGGCCCTCGTCGGTGGTTCGCACCCACCGGCGAGGGCCTGAACCACTAGTGGAACAAGGACTCCACCGTGATCTACCGGCACTTTAGCTCGCCTACTCGTGGCTTCAGCCAGTTCTCGCACGACATCATTCGGCATCCTCGGTTGAGTTCCGACGCGATGCGGCTGCTGACCTGGCAGCTTTCGCTGCCGCAGGGGGCGAAGGAGTCGTTGTCGCGTACCGCGGAACGTGCCCGGATCGGGGCATGTGCGTTTCAGCGGGCGAAGCGGCAGTTGAAGGATGAGGGGTACGTGCATGAGAGGCGTGTGCAGGGCGGTGGGGGGCTGTGGGTCACCGAACAGCTGGTGTCGAGTGTGCCGTTGACTGGCGAGCAGGCCGCGAAGATCTTTGCGCGTACGCCCGCGTCCGCCACCTGCGGGGAAGTCGTGTCGCCGCAGGTCGGACCGAGTGGTGGGAATCCGGCGGTCGGTGAGCCGACGGGTCGGTCGACCGGCGGTCATCCAAAGAAAGACACCGGGGGAAACAACTCCAACCTTCCGGGCGGTGAGCCCGTTCCCGCTCCCGCACCCGACAGTCCGCATCTCGAGACCGCGCGCGCGGCCGTCGGCGTGCTGCATCTGCTGTCCGATGCGCTGCGGAACATCCCGCCCGGGATGCGGGAGGAGCTGGCCCGGCTCGCGGCGCGGTGGTTGGACGCCGGGTATACGGCGGCTGAGGTGCATGAGTACGTCCTGCGGGGGCTGCCGGGGGCGGGGACGCCGGTGCAGCGGCCGGGTGGGTTGGTGAGGTTCCTGTTGCGGGAGGTGCCGCCGCGGAGTCTGGAGGTTGGGCGCGGGGGCGTACCGGAGAAGGCGGCGGGGCTTTCGGTGCGGTTGAGGGGGGCGAGGGAGTGTGCGGGGGTGGGGCATACGCAGCCGATGTTGTTCAGGGGGGAGGAGGGGGAGACGTTGTGTGGTGAGTGCAGGCGGGAGGGGGTGGGTGCCGGGGGGTAACGGCTGCGGTGGGGTGAGGGGTTGGGTCACACTTGGACCATGGACAACGGGATATCGCTCGCGGAGGCCCTTCGAGAGCTGCGGCAGGAGTTGTACGCGGCGCAGGCCGAGGGGGCTCGGGAGCAGTTCCGGTTCGAGGTGGAGCAGGCGGAGCTGACGGTTGAGGTGGAGTTCCGGCGGGACGGCGACGGCAAGGTGAAGGTCGATGTCGGGGCGTTCGGGGCCAAGGTGGGGGGCGAGGGCGGGGGTTCGCGGGGCAGTACGCAGCGGCAGACGCTGACGTTGACGCTTCAGGTGCGGGACGAGGCTTTGGGTGGGGAGAGGGCGCGGATTCGGCGTGGTGCGGGAGGGCTGGGGTCCTCCGGTGACGTCGACGCGCGGGGCGCCGGCGAGGCCGGGGCCGAGGGCTCGGGTGAGGGCGCGCGGCTGCGGCCGTGGGAAGAGGCCTGAGGTGGACCCTCGGCGGTTGGTGTGGGTCAGGACCGGGGGGCCTGAGGGGTCGGGGTCCGGGTATCTCGTGGGGCCTCGGCTGGTGCTGACCGCGCTGCATGTGGTGCTGGACCGGGCGCGGGGGCGGTGGGCCGGGCGGGTCGGCGTACGGGTGGGGCATCCGCGTTTCGGGGAGTTGGCGGAGCGCGGGGCGCGGGTGTGCTGGCCGGACCCGTTGGACGGGGTGCCGGCCGAGGACGCCCTCGACATCGCGCTGGTGTGGCTCGACGCGCCCGTGGAGGCGGGTGACGGGCCGGTGCGGTGGGGGCGGCCGGGTGGGACGGCGCGGATTCCGTTCACGGGGGCGGGGTTTCCGGCGTTCGCGGCGGACGCGGGGAGTGAGGCGCAGTTCGAGGACCTGCACGGCGAGCTGTCGGTGGTGTCGACGTCGTCGAGTGGGTGGGTGCTCGATTGTCCGGTGTGGCCCGCGCCGCGTCGTGACCGTGAGCGGCCGTGGTCCGGCGCCTCCGGTTCGGCGATCTTCTGTCACGGGCGGCTCGTCGGGGTCGCGGTCGAGGACGACCGCGCCATGGACTGGCGGCGCCTGCATGCCGCGCCCCTGCATGAGGCTCTGGCGCATCCGGGTTTCGCCGCGCTGGTCGCCCGGCACGGGCATCCGGGGACGACGGCTGATCTGGAGGACGTGAGCGGCGCGCGTGGGGCGGGCATGCCGAGCGCGGCGGACGCCGCGAGGGTGCCGGAGGCCGGGGCGGTGTCGTGGCCCGTGGAGGTGGGGCCCGTACCCGCGCTGGCGTCGGCGTTCCAGGCGCGGGGGGCGTTGCGGGAGCGCATCGAGGCCGCGCGGCGGGGCGGGGATGGGGTGGTGCTCACGCAGGTGTTGTCGGGTGGGGGTGGGTTCGGGAAGACACAGTTGGCGGCGGCGTGCGCGACGGACGCGCTGGCGCAGGGGGTCGACCTGGTGGTGTGGGCGTCGGCGACCGAGGCGCAGCAGGTGATCACCCAGTACGCGCAGGCCGCCGCCGACCTGCGGCTTCCGGGCGTGACGGGGCAGGACCCGGAGGCCGACGCGCGGGCGTTGCTGCGGTGGCTGGCCACGACGTCACGGCGTTGGCTGGTCGTGCTCGACGACATCACCCATCCGACGGAGCTGGGCGCCTGGTGGCCGGCGAGCCGTACGGGTACGGGGTGGGTCCTGGCCACGACCCGGCTGAACGACGCGCGGCTCACCGGCGGGCGCCGGACCCGTATCGACATCGACGTGTACTCGCCGGCCGAAGCCGAGGCGTACCTGCGGGAGCGGCTCGGCGGTGACGGCATGGGCCACCTCCTGGACGTGCGCGCCCCCCGCCTGGCCGAGGCGCTCGGGCACCTTCCGCTGGCGCTGGGTCTCGCGGCCGCGCACATGATCAACGAGGAGCTGACCTGCGCGGCGTACCTGGGGCGGTTCGCCGACCGGCGGACGCGGCTGGCGGAGGCGCTGCCGGAGACGGCGGACACGGAGGGGTACGGGCGGCAGATCACGGTCGCGCTGCTGCTGTCGCTGGAGGCTGCGCGGGCGGCGGACACGACGGGGCTGGCGGTGGCGGCCCTGCGGTTGGTGGCGTTGCTGGATCCGGCGGGGCATCCCCACAGCCTGTGGACGACCGATCCGCTGCTGGACTTCCTCGCCATGCACCGGCCGGAACCGTGGGTCACCGAGGACGAGGCGCACACGGTGCTGCGGCTGCTGCACCGGTACGCCCTGATCACGTGCGACACCCGCAGCGAGCCGCGCGCGATCCGCATCCACGCGCTCACCGCGCGCGCGGTGCGCGAGAACACGCCGGAGGCGGAGGTGGGGCTGCTCGCGCTCACCGCGGCTGAGGCCCTGCTCCGCATATGGCCCGAGGCCGACGAACCCCATCGGGAGCTCGCCGCGGCCTTGCGTGCCAGCGCCGACACGCTGGCCGAGCATGCTCAGGACCGGCTCTGGGAACTCAAGGGGCACTCGGTGCTGTACCGAGCCGTCCGAAGCCTGCAGGCGGCGGGGCTGGTGACCGCCGCCATCGCTCAGGCTCAGCGCCTGATCACCACGTCCGAGAGGCTGCTGGACGACGGCCACGCGGACGCCTTCACCGCCCGGTCCCAACTCACCGCCTGCTATTGGCAGGCGGGCCGCTTCATCGAAGCAATCGAGGGCGAGGAGAGGGTGCTGGCCGATGCCGAGCGGCTCTTGGGCGACGACCATCCCAACACGCTTCTCGCCCGCAGCAACCTCGCCACCTTCTATCAGCAGGCCGGCCGCACCGACGAGGCCATCGCGCTCAGGGAGCGGGCAAGGGACGACGCCGAACGGCTCCTGGGCGAGGACCACCAGGCCACCCTCACCGCCCACGGAAACCTCGCCACCTCCTACATGCACGCGGGCCTCATCGACGAGGCCATCCGGATCGAGGAGTGGGTGCTCGTCGAAACCGAGCGGCAGCTGGGCGACGACCATCCCCAGACGCTCGCCGCCCGCGCCAACCTCGCCAGCTCCTACTGGCTGGCGGACCGCACGGATGAGGCCATCGCGCTGCGAGAACGGGTGAGGGCCGATTCCGAGCGGCTCCTCGGCGACGATCACCCCAACACGCTCCTCGCCCGCAGCAACCTCGCCAGCTCCTACCAGCAGGCGGGACGCGTCGACGAGGCCATCGCGCTCCGAGAGGAGGTACTGGGCGACTTCAACCGGGTACTGGGCGACGACCACCCCGAAACCCTCACCGCCCGAGTCAACCTCTCCACCTCCTACTGGAAGGCCGGGCGCGTCGGTGAGGCGATCCGCATGCTGCGGGCGGCGCTGCCCGACTGCGAGCGGGTCCTGGGCGCCGAGCACCCCAACACCGTCCACGTCCGCGAGGGCCTCGACTTCATACTGAGCCACCTGGCCCGCACTACACCCCCAGCCGATACCGGATCTTCTTGACCAGCTCCCTCAGATCCGGCTGGCGCAGCAGGCTGTAGTGGTCGGCGTCGAGGTCGACGACGGTCGGGGGGCGGGTCGACCAGGCCGCCGTGTCGGTGGTGTTCTCCAGGAAGGAGTAGTCGTCGCCCTGGGCCTTGAAGATCGTCACGGGGCAGGAGACCTGGCGTTCGGTCAGTTCGCGGAAGGTGTAGGTGAACTCGAAGGTCTCTTCGACGATGGCGACGATGCGGGAGATGAGGTCGGGGTCGAGGGCGGGGAAGTGCTCGGCGACGACGGAGACGAAGGTGGCGCGGTCGGGGGCCTTGACCGAGTCGTCGATGAGGCCGGCGAAGACGGAGTAGAGGATCGTCACGAAGGCGGGGTTGTCGTAGGAGGCCCCGCCCGTCTCGGAGGAGCGGACTTTCGGGGAGCCGGGGGCGATGAGGAAGAGGTGGTCGACCTGTTCGCCGGCGGCTTCGAGGAGGTGGGCGGATTCGAAGGCGACGCGGGCGCCGAAGGAGTAGCCCCAGAGGGTGTAGGGGCCGGTGGGCTGGCGGCGGCGGATGGCGGCGACGTCGGCGGCGGCCATGTCGCGGATGGTGGAGTAGGGGGCTTCGCCGCGGTTGATGCCGTGGGCCTGGACGCCGTAGAAGGGGCGGTCGATGCCGATCTCCTCGGCGAGGTGGCGCAGGTTCATCGTGTAGCCGCCGAGGCCGGGCCAGCAGTAGACGGGTGACTGCGCGCCGGCGGCGTGGAGGCGGACCAGGCGGGAGGCGGGGGTCGCGGCGGCGCCGTCGAGCTGGTGGGCGAGCTTCTCGATCGTCGGGCGTTCGAAGAGGATCTGAAGGGGCAGCGAGGCCGCGAACTCCCGGTTGATACGGGTGACGAGGGCGACGGCGATCAGGGAGTTGCCGCCGGACTCGAAGAAGTCGTCGAGGACGGAGACCGCGTCGACCTGCTCGTACTTGAGGGCCGCCGCCCAGATCTCCGCGAGCCTGCCCTCCGTACGGGTGCGGGGCAGGACGTGGGGGCGGCCGTGCAGGCCGGCGTTGACGACGGCCAGGTCGGCGAGGGCCTTCGTGTCCACCTTGCCGTTCGCGGACAGAGGCAGCCGGTCGAGGACCACGACCCGGTTGGGGATCATGTAGTCCGGCAGGTGGTGGACGAGGTCGTCGCGGATCATCTCCGCCGGGCCCTTCATGTGGACCGTGTCCTCGTACATCCCCTCGCTCAGCCGCTGCTCCTCGCTGACCCGGCCGCCGACGAAGAAGTACGAGGGACCGGTCGGCCGCCCCGCCGCCGCCAGGATCTCGTCCACGCGCCGCGCGGCGGGGAGGGGACTGCCGGACTTCGAGCTGTAGCCGGAGGACATGAATCCGAGTCCGTGGCCGCCAAGTTGGAGGCGCTGGAGGGCGCGGCCGAGGTCGACGTACGCGCGGCCGGCGTCCGCCGTGCGGCTCACGACGGTGATGCCGAGCGAGGCCCGCTCGTACACCGCCTGGTTGATCGCGATGACGTGCTTCTTCTCGACGAGGGAGGGGGAGAAGGCGGCCAGGGTGCCGTCCGCGTAGGCGTACTGGGCTTCCGGGAGTCCGGGGACGCGGTCGCCGTGGGTCTGGACGTAGACGTCGACCTCGGGGTCGGTCCGCGCCCTCGTCTCCTCGTCGTACGGGACCACTTCCCAGCGCGCTTCCGCACACGGCCTGATGTCGAGGCCGTAACCGGGCAGGATCTCCTCGAAGAGGCCGACCATGTGGCCGGTCTCGATCTCCAGGACCTCCTGGATGTTGTTCTTGTAGACCGGTTCGATGGCGGACCGCTTGCCGCGGAAGCGGAACCGGAGGGACGGTTCGCCGGCGTCCGGCAGCGGATCGGTCAGGTACAGGCGGTGGCGGACCGGGTGGTAGTAGTACGTGCCCGGGTCGAGGCCCGCGATCCCGCGCGCCTCGACGTACAGCTGTGTCGCGTACAGCGCGCCCGGGGAGGCGTAGCCGTACTTCGGGAGGAGCCGTTCCTCGCTGGTGAACTGGCCGAACCAGCGGAGGAGTTCACCGAGGTCACCGGAGGTGAGGCTCGCGACCGTGCGCGATCCGATGCCCTCGGGGCGGCGGGCGAGCGCCGCGAGGACGTCGGCGCGGGTGACCTCGCCGCCCTCGTAGAAGCGGTAGGTCTTGCGGGCGAAGACCGTACGGCGCATGCGGGCGGTGGGGGTCGCGCCGGGGAGCTGGACCACCGGGCAGCCCGCGAGCTCGGCGTCCTCGCGGGTGCCGGCGTTGGAGAGCTGGGCCTTGACCTGGAGTTTCGACTCCTTGGACTGGTGATGGGCGCCGTGGTTGCCCTGGTCCATCAGGGCGGCTTCCTTCGGTGACAGCTCCACGCAGGCGACGAGGTTCTGGAAACCGGTGCGGGGTTCGTTCTTGACGATCACCGCGGCGTTCTTCACCCAGTCGTGGTTCTCGATGGCCAGCGCGATCTCGTCGAGCTCGACGCGGAAGCCGCGCAGTTTGATCTGGTTGTCCGCCCGGCCGGCGAACTGGACGGTTCCGTCGTCGTTCCGGTGCGCCAAGTCGCCGGTGCGGTAGAGGCGTTCGCCGGACTCGGTGGTGATGAAACGGTCCGCCGTGAGGTCGGGGCGGCCGAGGTAACCGCGGGCGACCTGGATGCCGCCGACGCAGAGTTCGCCGTCGCGGATGTGGAAGGTGGTGCCGTGGGCGGGGCGGCCTATGGGGACGGCCGTCGAGGTGGCCGGATCGGTGGCCAGGGTGGCGCGTTCGACCGTGTGGGAGGAGGCGTTGATCGTGCACTCGGTCGGGCCGTAGAGGTTGACCAGATCCGCGGCGGGGAGCTCGGCGAGGAGCTGCGCGGCGAGGTTCCGGGAGAGGATCTCGCCGCCGGAGTAGACCCGCCGGAGGGTGGTGCAGCTGTTCAGGCGCTCCGTGTCCACGAGGGCCTGAAGGAGGGTGGGGACGCCCTGGAGCATCGTCGCGCCGTGCGCGCGGACCGTGTCTATGAGGCGCTCGGGGTCCCGGTAGACCCCCGGCGGCCCCACCGCCACATGCGCCCCGACGGCCGGCGCGAGGATCTCCCACTGCGCGGCGTCGAAGCTCATGGGCGTCTTCTGCAGGACGGTCGCGCCCGGCCCGAGCCGGTGCTCCTCCGCCATCCAGCGCATCTGGGAGGCGATGGAGCGGTGCTCGACCATGACGCCCTTGGGCTTGCCGGTGGAGCCGGAGGTGTAGATGACGTAGGCGAGGTGGTGGGGGGCGGGGTGGTCTGCCGGAGGGTCTGCCGGGGGGTCCGTGTCGTCGCCGTCGAGGGTGATGACGGTGGTGCCCGGTGGTGCCAGGGCCGTTGTGCGGTCGCGGAGGTCTTCCTGGGTGAGGACGATGCGGGTGCCGCTGTCCTCGATCATGTAGCGGACCCGTTCCTCCGGGTACTCGGGCGAGAGGGGTACGTAGGCCGCGCCGGCCGTGAGGACGCCCCAGGTCGCGACCACCAGTTCCAGGGACGGGTCCGTGTGGATGCCGATGCGGGTGTCGGCGGTGGCGCCCAGGGCGCGGAGGCGGGCGGCGAGGGTCGCGGCCCGTCTCTCCAGCTGCTCGAAGGTGAGGGTGCGGTCCTCGTAGGTGACGGCGGGGGCGGTGGGGCGGCGCCGGGCCTCGGTGTGGAGGAGCCGGGTGAGGGTGGTGGGCATGGGCGTTCCCTTCTTCGCGGCCCGGACGCGGCTCAGCGGCAGCGGCTCAGCGGTAGATGAGGAGTTCGGATTCGGTGGCGCCCGTCAGGTGGTAGAGGGTGCGGACGAGGGGGCGGCCGGAGTAGAGGCGGATGAGGGTGGGGGCGTCGCCGTGGAAGTGGGCGGGGGGACGGCCGGGGAGGGGGTTGCCGAGGGAGAGGGGGGTGGGGCGGCCGGGGAGGGTGCCGAGGAGGTGGGGGGTGTCGCGGCGGCGGCTGGTGGTGGTGAGGAGGGGGAGGGCGAGGTCGAGGGCGGGGCCGCAGTAGGCGCCGGGTTCGCCGAGGGCTTCGCGGACGTCGCCGGCGTGGACCCATTCGCCGAGGGCGACGGCGTCGAGGCGGCCGTCGTCGTGGGAGGCGATGACGGGGCCGGCTTCGGTGAGGCCGCGTTCGAGTTCGTCGAGGACGCGGTGGAGGGGCCAGTCCTCGCGTTCGGCGACGTCGGAGGCGTTGGCCTCGGGGAGGAAGACGCCTTCTTCGAGGCGGTTCTCGACGATGCGGACGAGGGCGGCGGCGCAGTGGGCGAGGACCTGGCGGGTGGTCCAGCCGGGGCAGGCGGTGCGGAGCGCGTACGCCTCTTCGGGGGTGCGGCGCAGGAGCGGCATGAGGAGGTCCCGTTCCGTGGTGAGGAGACGGTCGGGGAGCCAGGGGTCACGCGCGTCCTCCTGCGGGCACGGGCAGTCGGTACACATGCGGGCTTCAGGTCCTCAGTAGCGGTAGTGGTCCGGCTTGTACGGGCCTTCGACGGGGACGCCGATGTAGGCGGCCTGTTCGGGGCGGAGGGTGGTGAGGCGGACGCCGAGGGCGTCGAGGTGGAGGCGGGCGACCTTCTCGTCGAGGTGCTTGGGGAGGGTGTACACGTCGACGGGGTACTCCTCCGGCTTGGTGAAGAGCTCGATCTGGGCGAGGGTCTGGTCGGCGAAGGAGTTCGACATGACGAAGGAGGGGTGGCCGGTCGCGTTGCCGAGGTTGAGGAGGCGGCCTTCGGAGAGGACGATGACGACCTTGCCGTCCTCGAAGGTCCAGGTGTGGACCTGCGGCTTGACCTCGTCCTTGACGATGCCGGGGGTCTTGGCGAGGCCGGCCATGTCGATCTCGTTGTCGAAGTGGCCGATGTTGCCGACGATCGCCTGGTGCTTCATGCGGGCGATGTCGGACGCCAGGATGATGTCCTTGTTGCCGGTGGTGGTGATGAAGATGTCGGCGGTCTCGACGACGTCTTCCAGGGTGGTGACCTGGTAGCCGTCCATCGCGGCCTGGAGGGCGCAGATGGGGTCGATCTCGGTGACGATGACGCGGGCGCCCTGGCCGCGGAGGGACTCGGCCGAGCCCTTGCCGACGTCGCCGTAGCCGCAGACGACGGCGGTCTTGCCGCCGATGAGGACGTCGGTGGCGCGGTTGATGCCGTCGATGAGGGAGTGGCGGCAGCCGTACTTGTTGTCGAACTTCGACTTCGTGACGGCGTCGTTCACGTTGATGGCGGGGAAGAGGAGGGCGCCTTCGCGGTGCATCTCGTACAGGCGGTGGACGCCGGTGGTGGTCTCCTCGGTGACGCCGCGGATGCCGGCGGCGAGGGTGGACCAGTCGAGGGTGCTGTTCTCCAGGAGGGCGCGCATGACGGCGAGTTCCTCGTTGGAGGGCTCGGGCAGCTTGCCGGTCTTCTGGTGTTCGACGCCGAGGTGGACGAGGACGGTGGCGTCGCCGCCGTCGTCGAGGATCATGTTGGGGCCGTCGGCGCCGGGCCAGGTGAGGGCCTGCTCGGTGCACCACCAGTACTCCTCCAGGGTCTCGCCCTTCCAGGCGAAGACGGGGATGCCGGCGGCGGCGATGGCGGCGGCGGCGTGGTCCTGGGTGGAGTAGATGTTGCAGGAGACCCAGCGGACCTGGGCGCCGAGTGCGACGAGGGTCTCGATGAGGACGGCGGTCTGCACGGTCATGTGGAGCGAGCCGGTGATGCGGGCGCCGGCGAGGGGCTGGGCGGCGGCGTACTCGCGGCGGATCGACATCAGGCCGGGCATCTCGTACTCGGCCAGGGTGATCTCCTTGCGGCCGAAGGCGGCCAGCGAGAGGTCGGCGACCTTGAAGTCGGTGAAGTCAGACATGTGCTGCAACTCTCCTTGCGCTGAGGATGGTTCGGTGGATTTCCAGGGCCGCCGTCGACTTGTTGAGCGTGATGTAGTGCAGACCCGGCGCGCCTTCGTCGAGCAGTCGCAGGCTCATCCGCGTCGCGTACTCGACGCCGATGCGGTACGAGGCCGCCGGGTCGTCCTTGGCCGCTTCGAGGCGGTGGGCCAGGTCTTCGGGGAAGGCGGCGTCGCTGAGTTCGGCGAAGCGGCGGATCTGGCGGACGTCGGTGGCGGGCATGATCTCGGGGATGATCGGGGTGTCGCAGCCGGCGGCGGCGACGCGGTCCCGGAGCCGTAGGTAGTCCTCGGGGTCGAAGAACATCTGGGTGATGGCGTAGTCGGCGCCCGCGCGGCATTTGGCGACGAAGTGCGCGAGGTCGGCGGCCGGGTCCGCCGAGCGGGGGTGGCCTTCGGGGAAGGCGGCGACGCCGATGCGGAACTCGCCGAGGGAGCGGACGAGTTCGACGAGTTCGTGGGCGTGGGTGAAGCCGTCGGGGTGCGGTGTCCAGGGGCCGCGGGGGTCGCCGGGCGGGTCGCCGCGCAGGACGAGGACGTCACGGACGCCGGCGTCGGCGTAGGCGCCGATGATGGCGCGGAGTTCGGCGACGGAGTGGCCCACGGCCGTCAGGTGGGCGACGGGGCGGAGGGTGGTCTCCGTGACGATCCGCTTCGTGACATCGATGGTGCGGTCGCGGGAGGAGCCGCCGGCGCCGTACGTGACCGACACGAAGTCCGGTTTGAGGGCTTCGACGCGGCGGATGGCGTCCCACAGGGTCTGTTCGCCCTTGTCGGTCTTCGGCGGGAAGAACTCGAAGGAGAAGGTGGGGGTCACAGGCGTCGGCCTCCCGCGTTGAAGTAGCTCGCCTCCGGGTGGTGGACGATGATCGCGTCGGTCGACTGTTCGGGGTGGAGCTGGTACTCCTCCGAGAGCTCGACGCCGATCCGCTCGGGGCGGAGGAGGGCGGCGATCTTCGCCCGGTCCTCCAGGTCGGGGCAGGCGGGGTAGCCGAGGGAGTAGCGGCAGCCCTGGTACTCGGTGCGGAGCATGCCGTCGAGTGCGGCCGGGTCGGCGCCGGCGATGCCCCAGTCGGCGCGCACCCTGGCGTGCCAGTACTCGGCGAGCGCTTCGGCCAACTGGACGGAGAGGCCGTGGAGTTCGAGGTAGTCGCGGTAGGAGTCGGCGGCGAAGAGGCGGGCGGTCTCCTCGCCGATGCGGGAGCCGACGGTGACGACCTGGAGGGCGACGGCGTCGACCTCGCCGGAGTCCTCGGCGCGGTGGAAGTCGGCGAGGCAGAGGCGGCGGCCCCGCTGCTGGCGGGGGAAGGAGAAGCGGGTCCGCTCGCCTCCGTCCTCGTCCAGGACGATCAGGTCGTCGCCCTTGGACACACAGGGGAACCAGCCGTGGACGACGGCCGCCTCGACGAGGCCTTCGCGTTCGATGCGGTCGAGGAGCGCGCGGAGGCGCGGCCGGCCCTCGGTCTCGATCGTGGCGGCGCCCTTGAGGCCCCACTGGCCCTTGAAGAGGGCGGTCTCGTCGAGCCAGGGGGCGTACTCGGCGAGCGGGATGCCCTGGACGACCCGGGTCCCGAGGAAGGGGGGTTCGGGTACGGGGTTGTCGGCGGCGACGTCGGAGCGGCCGGCCGGTTCCGGCTCCCGTGTCTCCGCCCGCGGCGTCTCGCGCTTGGGCACGCGGCGCTGCTTGAGCGGCGGGAGTACGGCTCCGGGGACGCCTCGTTTGATGCCCATGAGGGCGTCCATGAGGCGGAGGCCTTCGAAGGCGTCGCGGGCGTAGCGGACCTCGCCCTGGTAGAGCTCGTGGAGGTCCTGTTCGACGTAGGCCCTGGTGAGGGCGGCGCCGCCGAGGATCACGGGGAAGCGTGCGGCGAGGCCGCGGCCGTTGAGCTCTTCCAGGTTCTCCTTCATGATCACGGTGGATTTCACGAGGAGGCCGGACATGCCGATGACGTCGGCGGAGTGCTGTTCGGCGGCTTCCAGGATGGCGGAGACCGGCTGCTTGATGCCGATGTTGACGACGTTGTAGCCGTTGTTGGAGAGGATGATGTCGACGAGGTTCTTGCCGATGTCGTGGACGTCGCCGCGGACGGTGGCGAGGACGATCGTGCCCTTTCCGTCGGCGTCCGACTTCTCCATGTGCGGCTCCAGGTGGGCCACCGCGGTCTTCATGACCTCGGCGGACTGGAGCACGAACGGCAGCTGCATCTGGCCGGAGCCGAAGAGCTCGCCGACGGTCTTCATGCCGTCGAGGAGGATCTCGTTGACGATCTCCAGGGCGGGCCTGGAGGTCAGGGCCTCGTCGAGGTCGGCTTCGAGACCGTTCTTCTCCCCGTCGATGATCCGGCGCTTGAGGCGCTCGCCGAGGGGCAGGGCGAGGAGTTCCTCGGCCTTGCCGGCCTTGAGGGACTTCGCCGTGGCGCCCTCGAACATCTCCAGGAAGCGCTGGAGCGGGTCGTAGCCCTCGGCGCGGCGGTCGTGGATCAGGTCGAGGGCGACCGCGACCTGCTCGGGTTCCAGGCGGGCGATCGGCAGGATCTTCGACGCGTGGACGATCGCCGAGTCGAGGCCGGCCTTGACGCACTCGTCGAGGAAGACGGAGTTGAGGACGATGCGGGCGGCCGGGTTGAGGCCGAAGGAGATGTTGGAGAGGCCCAGGGTCGTCTGGACGTCCGGGTGGCGGCGCTTGAGTTCGCGGATGGCCTCGATGGTGGCGATGCCGTCCTTGCGGGACTCCTCCTGACCGGTGCAGATGGTGAAGGTCAGGGTGTCGATGAGGATGTCCGACTCCCTGATCCCCCAGTTGCCGGTGAGGTCGGCGATGAGCCGCTCGGCGATGGCGACCTTGTGCTCGACGGTGCGGGCCTGGCCCTGCTCGTCGATCGTGAGGGCCATGAGGGCGGCGCCGTGCTCCCTGGCGAGGGTCGTGACCTGCGCGAACCTCGAATCCGGGCCGTCGCCGTCCTCGTAGTTGACCGAGTTGATGACGGCCCGGCCGCCGAGCTTCTCCAGACCGGCGCGCAGCACGTCGACCTCGGTGGAGTCGAGCACGATCGGCAGGGTGGAGGCGGTGGCGAAGCGGCCGGCCAGCTCCTTCATGTCGGCGGTGCCGTCCCGGCCGACGTAGTCGACGCACAGGTCGAGCATGTGCGCGCCTTCGCGGATCTGGTCGCGGGCCATCTCGACGCAGTCGTCCCAGCGGGCTTCGAGCATCGCCTCGCGGAACTTCTTCGAGCCGTTCGCGTTCGTCCGCTCGCCGATCGCCAGGTACGCGGTGTCCTGGCGGAACGGCACGTGGCTGTAGAGGGAGGAGGCGCCGGGCTCGGGCGCCGGGTGCCGGTCGAGGACGGCCGCGCCCCGCACCCGCTCGACGATCTCGCGCAGGTGCTCCGGGGTCGTACCGCAGCAGCCGCCGACCAGGGCGGGGCCGTACTCCCGGACGAACGCCTCCTGAGCGTCGGCGAGTTCGGCCGGCGACAGGGGGTAGTGGGCGCCGTCCGAGGTGAGGACGGGCAGGCCCGCGTTGGGCATGACGGAGATCGGGACGCGGGCGTGCCGGGACAGGTGGCGCAGGTGCTCGGCCATCTCGGCGGGGCCGGTGGCGCAGTTGAGGCCGATCATGTCGATGCCCAGCGGTTCGAGGGCGGTGAGGGCCGCGCCGATCTCGGAGCCGAGCAGCATGGTGCCGGTGGTCTCCACCGTGACCTGCACGATGACCGGGAGGTCGAGGCCGGTCCAGTCCAGGGCGCGGCGGGCGCCGATGACGGCCGCCTTCGTCTGGAGCAGGTCCTGCGAGGTCTCGATGAGGAGGGCGTCGGCACCGCCCCGGATGAGGCCCTCGGCGTTCTGCTGGAAGGCGTCGCGGAGGGGCTCGTACCTGACGTGGCCGAGGGTCGGGAGCTTGGTGCCGGGGCCCATGGAGCCGAGGACCCAGCGGGGGCGGCCGTCGGCGGCCGTGTGGGCGTCCGCCGTGGTGCGGGCGATCCGGGCGCCGGCCTCGGACAGCTCGTACACCTGGTTCTCGATGCCGTACTCGGCGAGCGCGGCGAGGTTGGCGCCGAAGGTGTTGGTCTCCACGCAGTCGACGCCGACGGAGAAGTAGGCGTCGTGGACGGAGGCGACGATGTCGGGGCGCGTGAGGTTGAGGATCTCGTTGCAGCCCTCCAGGTTCCTGAAGTCGTCCATCGTCGGGTCGGCGGCCTGGAGCATGGTGCCCATCGCCCCGTCGGCCACCACGACCCGCGTGGCGAACTCCTCCCGCAGGGAACGCCTCATGTCAGCCCCCTCAGATGGGTGACCAGGGTGGCCGTGCAGCCCACCCCGTACGTCGTCCTGATCCGGTCCAGGAGGGAGTCCCGGTGCAGCCGGTACTCCTGCGTCCCGACGTAGTCGAGGACGGTCGCCGCGACCGCGCAGCCCAGCTGTGCCGCGCACCGCTCGGGCACGCCCCACAGGGTCGCGGCGAGGAACCCGGACCGGAAGGCGTCGCCGACGCCGGTCGGGTCGACGACGGCGGGGACCTCCACCGCCGGTACGGCCAGCGGGTCGCGGCCCTCGCCCCGGACGCGTACGCCCGCCTCGCCGTGGGTGGTGACCCAGGTGGCGACCCGGCGCAGCACGTCGGCCTCCGTCCAGCCGGTCTTCTCCAGGAGGAGCGCCGTCTCGTACTCGTTGGTGAACAGGAACCTGGCCCCGTCCACCAGCTCCCGCACCTCTCCCCCGTCGAGCCGCGCCAGCTGCTGCGACGGATCGGCGGCGAAGGGGATGCCCAGGTCACGGCAGGTGCGGGTGTGCCGGAGCATGGCCTGGGGGTCGTCCGGGGAGACCAGGACCAGTTCCAGCCGGCCGGTGCGCGCGACGACCTCGCGGAGGTCGATCTCGCGCGCCTCGGCCATCGCCCCCGCGTAGAAGGTGGCGATCTGGTTCTGGGCCCGGTCGGTGGTACAGACGAAGCGGGCGGTGTGGAGCGACTCGCTGACGCGCACCGAGTCGGTGTCCACCCCGTGGTCCTTCAGCCACACCCGGTACGGCTCGAAGTCGGCGCCGACCGCGCCCACCAGTACGGGCCGCAGGCCGAGGACCCCGAGTCCGAAGGCGATGTTCGCTGCCACTCCGCCGCGCCTGACCTCCAGGTTGTCGGCGAGGAACGACAGGGAGACCCGGTCGAGCCGGTCGGCGAGCAGCTGCTCGCTGAACCAGCCGGGGAAGGTCATCAGATGGTCGGTCGCGATGGAACCCGTGACAGCGATGCGCATGGTCTACGCCCCCGCCGCCTTCTTGAGGGCCTCGACGCGGTCCGTGCGCTCCCAGGTGAACTCGGGGAGTTCGCGGCCGAAGTGGCCGTAGGCCGAGGTCGCCGCGTAGATGGGCCGCTTGAGGTCCAGGTCGCGGATGATCGCGGCCGGGCGGAGGTCGAAGACCGCGCCGACGGCTTCCTGGATCTTCTCGTCCGGGAGGGTGCCGGTGCCGAAGGTCTCGACGAAGAGGCCGACGGGCTCGGCCTTGCCGATGGCGTACGCGACCTGCACCTCGCAGCGCTTCGCGAGGCCGGCGGCGACGACGTTCTTGGCGACCCAGCGCATGGCGTACGCGGCGGAGCGGTCGACCTTCGACGGGTCCTTGCCGGAGAAGGCGCCGCCGCCGTGGCGGGCCATGCCGCCGTACGTGTCGATGATGATCTTGCGGCCGGTGAGTCCGGCGTCGCCCATCGGACCGCCGACCTCGAAGCGCCCGGTCGGGTTGACCAGGAGCCGGTAGCCGTCGGACTCCAGGCTGACGCCCTCCTCGACGAGCTGCTTGAGGACGTGCTCGACGACGTACTCGCGGATGTCCGGGGTGAGCAGGCCCTCCACGGAGATGTCGGCGGCGTGCTGCGAGGACACGACGACCGTGTCGAGGCGGACGGCGCGGTCCCCGTCGTACTCGATGGTGACCTGCGTCTTGCCGTCGGGCCGCAGGTACGGCACGGTGCCGTCCTTGCGGACCTCGGTGAGCCGCCGGGAGAGGCGGTGGGCGAGCGCGATCGGCAGCGGCATCAGCTCGGCCGTGTCGTCGCAGGCGTAGCCGAACATGAGGCCCTGGTCGCCGGCGCCCTGCGCGTCGAGCTCGTCGCCCGCGCCCTCGACCCGGGACTCGTACGCCGTGTCGACGCCCTGCGCGATGTCCGGCGACTGGGCGCCGATGGACACCGACACACCGCAGGAGGAGCCGTCGAAGCCCTTCGCGGAGGAGTCGTAGCCGATGTCGAGGATCGCCTCGCGCACCAGCTTCGCTATCGGCGCGTACGCCGTGGTGGTGACCTCGCCCGCGATGTGCACGAGACCCGTGGTGATCAGGGTCTCGACCGCGACGCGCGAGGAGGGATCCTCGGCGAGCAGCGCGTCGAGGATGGTGTCGCTGATCCGGTCGGCGATCTTGTCGGGGTGGCCCTCGGTCACCGACTCCGAGGTGAAGAGGCGGCGGCTCATGCCTGGACCTCCGCCGGGGTCTTGAAGAAGTGCTGCTCGATGGCGCCGAGGGTCCGGATGGAGTCGACCTCCAGGGTCTCCATCTGGATGGCGGTGCCGCTCTCCTGCTCCAGGAGGAAGACGAACTCGACGAAGGACAGCGAGTCGATGAGCCGGTTCTCGATCAGGTCGAGGTCGGCCGCGATGTCGTCGCGCTCGGGGTGACGCTCGAGGATCCAGTTCTTCACCGTCTGCAGGCCGTCGGCCATGGTTGCTCTCCTTTTAGCTGCTGCTGGATACGGAAGGGGTGAGGGGCGCGGGCACGGGGGTCGCGATGATCGGGGCGGCCACCGCGACCGCGTAGTCCACGTCGTGGCTGATGGACACGGTGATCTCGGTGATGCCGGACTCGGCCGCCATCTCGGCGGCGGCCCGGTGCAGCTCCACGAGCGGCCAGCCGCCCTCGGAGCGCCGTACGACGATGTCCGGCCACGGCAGGAACCTGCCCCGGACCCGTAAGGTCTTGAAGGCCGCTTCCTTGGCCGCGATCCGACCGCACAGGCTCAGCACGTCGAGCCCGGAGGACGTACGGCAGTCGGCGAGCTCGCCGGGGGTGAGCATCCGCTCGAAGAACCGCTCCCCGTACTGGGCGAGGAGCCTGCGGACACGGTTGACGGACACGATGTCCATGCCGAGGTTCGCCCACCCCAGGCCGCCCGCCGGCGGGGCGGCGGGACGGGCCGGCACGTCAGATCACCGGCCCGGCCGTGCCACTCGCATCGGCCCGCAGGCGGGCGTTCGCGTCGAGCACCGCCCGGGTGGCGGACTCCCAGCTGCCGTGGCGCCGGGTCAGTGCGGACAGCCACCGTTCCAGGCCGAAGGCGACGCAGCTGGTGAAGGCCGGTCCGCCGGTGGACTCCAGGGTGATGTCGCAGCGGTCGCCGAAGAAGTTCCGGTGCGTGTTGACCGAGGCGATCGCCAGGTCCTCGTACAGGAACTCGTACTTCACCGGTGTCAGGCGCTGGAGGACCGCCTTGGAGCCGCCCTTGTCGAAGAACGGGTCGCAGGCGGCCTCCCTGCGCAGCGGGAGGTCGAGTGCCGTCGCGAAGGCCTGGATGCGGGCGGTGAAGTCGGCGAGGTGCACCTCGGCGTGCTCGCGCGCGCCGATGGCGACGATCTCCCGCATGCGGAAGCCGAGCTGGCGCCGCATGCCCTCGTAGTGGGTCTCCTTGCGGAAGCACCAGGAGCAGATCGTGACGAGGGTGTCGTCGGCGACCCGGCGGCCCCGGTGGTCGAGGTAGACGGCGTAGCAGGACGCCGAGGGCAGGCCGAGCGCGGCGGGTTCGAGTGCCTCGCCGGGGAAGCTGCCGGTGGCGGCGGAGAAGGGGGCGGTCGTGCGGCGCTCCAGGTCGAGCGGGGCGGCGACGACGGCCTGGTGCGGGAAGTTGTCGTAGTAGTCGAGATGGGCCAGGTCGGCGGCGGGGAGCAGCGGGGGCATGGTCATCGGGCGGGCGCCCGCGGTCACTCCCCAGCCCTCGAAGGTGTCGTCGAGGAGCCGCAGCAGGCGGGTCCCCTCCGGGCCGAGCGAGGGCAGGCCCCTGGTCTCCCCGACGCTCTCGGGGCTCGTCAAGGTCATGGTCGGTGCACCTCTCAGGTGAGGGCTCCCGGTAGGGAGGCTCGGGGCTCAGACGACGGGCAGGGTGTCGTCGGAGAAGATCCCGGTCTTCAGGAAGAAGGCGAGCGGCTTGCGGATGGCCTTGCGCTCGTGCGGGCGGCGGGCCGGGTCGGCGACCAGCGCGTTGCGCAGGGCGAGCGGGTCGGGGATGCCGGCGTCGCGGTAGACGTGCGGGTTGTAGAGGGAGTTGACGCTGTAGACGACGTACCGCTTGAGGTACGCCTCCACCTCGCGGACCCGCTCGGCGCTGACGGCCTGGCACATCCGGGTGTAGAGGAGGGAGACCAGCTCACGGCCGAAGGCGATGTGGCGGGACTCGTCCTGGTGGTGGATGCGGTTGACCTCGCGGATGGTGTGGCAGAGGGAGTCGTCCTTCGCCATCCGGGAGTTGTAGTGGTCGACGAGCTCCTCGAAGAAGAGGATGCGGGTGAAGACGAGGAAGTTCTCGACCTCGGGCTCCCAGGCGGCGTCGGCGCGCATCGCGGTGGAGCCGTAGATCTTGTGGCCGTAGCGGCGGCAGAACTCCGAGAAGAACCACATGTGTTCGTTCTCCTCGCCGATGAAGTGGTGGAAGAAGTCGGAGGGGACCTCGAAGCCGGGCATGTGGATGCGGCCGACGACCTCGATGAGGAGTTCGCGGATGCCGTGCACGTTGAGGCTGTAGAAGTTGATGGACTCCCACTTCGAAAGCCGCTGAAGCGTTTCCTCACCGAGGGCGTCGTAGTGCTCGGTGCCGTACACCGTGAGCAGCTCCGGCGTCATCCAGAAACGGTTCTCCTCCAGCGTCTCGGGCCACTGGAAGGTCTGGTACGGGTTGTAGTAGTCCTCGACCGAGCGCTCGCTGAGGCGGCTCAGAACCTCCATGAAGCGGTCGGTGACGGGCAGCGGAGCGCTGGTGGGCATGCGGATGCTCCTTCTGGGAAACGGGGTTACGGCCGGACTTCGTAGACCGCGTTCACCGGGGTCTCGGTCGCGCGCCGCCAGCGGGTGAAGCCGGCCTCCTCGGCGATGGCGCGGAAGGCCTTCTCGCCGGAGTGGTTGCCGAGCGCGTGCGGGCCGCGCTGGGCGACCGCGACGGGCAGGCACATGACGGCGGAGAGCGCCATGAACATCCGGGCGGCGGGGGTCTGCGTGTCGATGTCCTGCGGGGACACGTTCGACTCGACGAGCATCCACGTGCCGTCCGCGTCCAGGGACTTGTGGACGTGCTGCGCGGCGGCGACCGGGTCGCCCATGTCGTGCAGGGCGTTGAAGAAGCACACCAGGTCGTAGCCGGAGCCCGGGTAGTCGTCGGCCGAGGCGACCTCGAAGACGACCCGGTCGGAGAGGCCGGCCTCCTCGGCGAGCTCCCGCGCGATGGCGATGGCCTCCTCCGAGTAGTCGAAGCCGTGGACGGTGGCCCGCGGGAACGCCTTCGCGATCAGCAGCGTGGTGTGGCCGACACCGCAGCCGACGTCGGCGACCGTGCCGCCGGCGGCGAGCTTGTCGGTGACCTGGTGCAGGGCGGGCAGCCAGTCGGGGACGAGCTTGTGCTCGTACGTCGGCTGGAAGAAGGAGCCCATGCCGGTGTCGAGGGCCGCGTCGTGCTCGGCCCAGCCGACGCCCTCGCCGGTGCGGTACGCGTCGACGAGCAGGTCCTCGGTGGCGTACAGCGCCTTCAGCGCGGTGAAGAACCCGGCCGCGTAGGTGACGGCCTTCGGATCGGCGAGCACCTCGACGTGGTCGGCGGGGAGCGTGTACGTGAGGGAGCTCGGGTGCCGTTCGACGTACCCGGCGGAGAGCTGCGCGTGCAGCCACTCCTCGATGTACCGCGGGTCGGTCGACGTCTTCACCGCGAGCTGCTCGGCGGTCAGCGGGCCCTCCGCGGCCAGCGCCTTGTACAGGCCGAGGCGCTCGCCGAGGGCGACGGTCAGACCGCGGACGGCCGCGCCCGCGTCGGTGATGACCCGCTGGTGGAAGTCGTGGGCGCTCATGCCGCCTCCTCCTGGCCGTGGCTCGGGGTGTCGCAGGTGAAGAGGAAGGAGCGGGGGACGCGGGGCAGGGCGCGCGGGGCGACCTGGTAGGGCCACCGGTCGAAGTCGGCGCCCTCCTCACCGGGCTGCCTGACCTCCCGTACGGACCAGCCGCAGTCGGCGAGCAGCGCCTCGGGCTCCTCGGTGCCGAACAGCCACGGGTTGCCGTCCTCCTCCAGCGCCTTCATGAAGCCGCGGGCCAGCGGGTTGTCCAGGGCCGCCTTGGAGATGACGTCGCCGAGCAGCACGGAGCCGGGCGCGGAGTGCGCCGCGAGCGTCGAGATCAGGGTCCGTACCGCCTGCTCGGGCAGGAAGAACAGCAGGCCTTCGACCACCCACAGGACGGGCTCCTCGCTCTTCCAGCCCGCCTCCTTCAGGGGGCCGGTCCAGTCCTCGGTCAGGTCGACCGGGATCGGTATCCGGGTACGGCCGGCGGGCCGCGGCTCGTCCCTGAGCATCTCCGCCTTCGCTTCGAGCAGCGCGGGGCGGTCGAGCTCGTAGACAGTGACGCCCTCGGGCCAGGGCAGCCGGTAGAACCGGGTGTCCATGCCGGCGGCGAGGAAGACGACCTGCCGGATGCCGCGCTCCTCCACCGCCTTCACGATGGCCCGGTCGAGGTAGGTGGTGCGGATCGCGAGGAACGGCACGATGCCGCCGCCGTCATAGCGCGCGAGCAGCTCGAAGCCGATCTCGTCGGCGACGGTGCGCGCGTAGGGATCGGCGAACAGCCGGTCCTCGCGCTCGGTCTCCAGGGCGCGCGCTGCGGCGGTCCACTGGGCGGTGCGGGATACGGCCTCCACAGGAGGTCCCCCTTCACTGGATTGATGAACGATGTACGGACGGCCGTGTTCAGGGGCCCGACGAAGGACGGTTCGTCAGGCGCTCATGGCCGGGACACAGGTCTTGGCCGGCCCCGCGCAGGCGACGGGGTCCTCGGCCGCGGGCATCGACGACAGATGGTCGGCCTCGGTGTCGGCGGGGCGCCGGCGGAAGATGCTGTGCAGGATCATGCTGAACACGGCCGTCCCGTCGGGGGCCACGAGCGTGCACCGCGGCTTGACGGTGCCGGTGGCGCGGTTGAACGGCGACGGGGTGGAGCCGAGGATCTCGACGCGGGCGGTGAGGACGTCGCCCGGACGGACGGGCCGCAGGTAGCGGACCTCGTCGATGCCGGGCGAGCCCATACAGGCGCTGTAGGCGAGCAGTCCGTCGACGTACCGCCGCATGAACATCGCCTGGGTGTGGAAGCCGCTCGCGATCAGACCGCCGAACTGCGAGTCCTTCGCACGCTCGGCGTCCGTGTGGAAGGGCTGCGGGTCGAAGCGCCTGCCGAACTCCAGCACCTCCTCCGCCGTGACGGTGACGGTGCCCAGCTCGTGGACGTCGCCGGGCCGGAAGTCCTCGAAGTAGCGCATCGCGCTTCCCCCTTGACCTAGGAGTGGTCTTTCCCTGGCGACTCCAAATCTACGAATCACCCCTTTATTTTGTCAAGCCAAAAGAAGGGCTATGCGAGGGCCTGTTCGACGTCCGCCCACAGGTCCTCGACGTCCTCGATCCCCACCGACATCCGCACCAGCCCGGGAGCGATGCCCGCCGCCGCCAACTCCCCTTCGTCCAGCTCGCGATGGGAGGTGGAAGCCGGGTGCGCGACGAGCGTCTCCACCCCTCCGAGCGACAGCGCGAGCTTCGCCAGCCGGACCCGCTCGATGAACGCCCGGCCCGCCTCCCGGCCCCCCGCCAGCTCGAACGACAGCATCCCGCCGCCGCCCGCGAGGACCTTCCGCGCGATGCCGTACGAGGGATGGCCGGGGCGCCACGGGTAGTGGACGGCCGTCACCGAGCCGTGCGCGGCGAGGAGTTCGCCGAGGGCCGCCGCGTTGCCGCAGTGCTCGCGCATCCGCAGCGGGAGCGTCGGTATCCCGCGCAGGGTCAGCCAGGCGGCGAACGGGTCGGCGCAGGCGCCGAGTTCGACCGTGCGCGGCCAGATCCGGCGCCTCAGGCCGTCGTCGGCGAACACGGCCGCCCCGCCCAGGACGTCCGAATGCCCCGAGAGGTACTTGGTCGTGGAGTGCACGACGATGTCGGCGCCGAGCTCAAGGGGCCGGCACAGCACCGGCGAGGCCAGCGAGTTGTCCACGACGCTCGTCACCCCGGCGGCCCGCGCCGCCGCGAGCAGTCCCGGCAGGTCGGGGACCTGCCCGGTGGGGTTCGCGATCGTCTCCAGGACAAGCAGCCGGGTCGCCGGGTGCACCGCCGCCGCCTCGAACTCCGCCGGATCGTCCCCTGATATCCGTACGACCTCGATCCCGTACCGCTCGGCCAGGTCCGACAGGACGGCGTGCGTCCCGCCGTACAGGCAGCGCTGGGCGACCACCCGGTCGCCGGGCCGCAGCAGGGCGAGGAGCACGCCGCTGATCGCCCCCATGCCGGAGGCGAAGGCGAGGGCCCCCTCGCCTCCCTCCAGGCCCGCGAGGGTCTGCTCCAGGGCGCGCACGGTCGGGTTGCCGCGCCGGCTGTAGACGTACCGGCCGTCGGGCCCCGCCATCGCGTCGGCGAGCTCGGCGGCGGAGTCGAAGGCGAAGGCGGAGGACTGCACGAGCGGCACGGAGAGCGGCCAACTGCCCTCATGGAAGGGCTGGTTGGAGACGTGCACGGCACGGGTGTTCAGTTCCACGGCGGTCTTTCCTTTCCGGGTACGGAAAAGGGGCCGCCCGACGTCCGGGGAAGGACATCGGGCGGCCCCTTCGGGGCGGGTCAGGCGGAGACCTTCTCGCCTTCGGGAGCGGGGGCGGCGGCAGCGGCCTCGGCCGCGACCGTCTTGTCGCTCTTCATCACGAGGAGGGTGATCACACCGCCGAGCGCGGCGACGACCGCGGCCCCGATGAACGCGGCCGAGAACCCGTCGGTCAGCTTCGGCAGGTTGCCCAGCTGGTCGGCGCCCTGGGACATCGCCACGGCGGTCAGGGCGGCGAGGCCGAGCGCGGAGCCCACGTTGTAGGTGGTGTTCACGATGCCGGAGGCCAGGCCCGCCTGCTCCTGCGGAGCGCCGGACATCGCCGCGATCATCGCCGGGATGTACGCGAGGGACATGCCGAGCGCGGCCACCAGCGAGGCCGGCAGGACGTCGACCAGGAAGGAGCCGGTGGGCGGCACGGCCGCGAGCCAGAGCAGACCGGCCGCGAGGACGAGCAGACCGCCCGCGATGAGCGGCTTCGCGCCGACCTTCATCATCAGCCGCGCGGTGATCGCCGTCATGAAGATCATGAGGAGCACCGTCATCGGCAGCAGCGCCGCGCCCGACTCGAAGGCGCCGAAGCCGAGGACCTGCTGGAGGTACAGGTTCAGGAAGTACCACATGGGGATCCAGGCCGCGCCGAGCAGCGTCATCGCCAGGTTGGCCGAACCGAGGCGCGGGACCCGCCACACGCTGAGCGGCATCAGGGGCTCGCGGACGCTCTTCTGGATCACGAAGAACAGGACCAGGAGGGCGGCGGCGCCGACCAGCTCCAGGATCGTGGCGGTGGCTCCCCAGCCGACCTCGGGAGCGCGGACCACGGCGAACACGGCGAGCGCGAGACCCGCGGTGACGGCGACGGCGCCGAGGACGTCGACGGAACCGCGGCGCGACTCGACGTTCGGCAGCAGCTTCGTGGCGGCCAGGGTCGCGAGGCCGATCGGGATGTAGATGATGAACACCCACTGCCAGCTCATCCACTCGGTGAACACGCCGCCGAGGAACACGCCCGCGGTGCCGCCGGCCGGCGCCGCGGCGCCGTACAGCGCCATCGCCTTGCCGAGCTCCTTCGGGTCGTGCATGAAGAGCATCATCAGGAGCGTCATCGCGGACGGCGCGATCAGCGCGCCGCCGACGCCCTGCACGGCGCGGCCGACGATCTCCACCCAGGCCGTCTGCGCGGCCGCCGCCACGACGGAACCGGCGATCATCACCGCCCAGCCGCTGACGAAGATCTTCCGGGCCCCGACCAGGTCGGAGAGGCGTCCGCCGAGGAGCAGCAGTCCACCGAAGACGATCACGTAGGCGTTGAAGATCCACTGGAGCTCGCTCTGCGAGAAGCCCAGGTCCTTCTGCATTTCGGGGAGCGCGACCCCGATGATCGAGGTGTCCATGATGACCATGAACTGAGCGGCCGCGAGCACGACAAGTGCCCACCAGCGCCGGGGATTGACGGTTGACATTGCCCTGACCCTTCACTCGCTGCTGCATACCCCTAGGGGGTACCTGTGCGGAGCACCGTAGCATACCCATGGGGGGTATGTAAGAGTGAGATGAGGTCGCGTGGGAAGCGGCCCTTCCGCGCCCCGCGCCGGGCACAATGCCCCCATGACCGCAGACCAGGACCCCGCGCTCCTCCAGCGCTGGACCGCCACGCTGCTCGCCGCCCGCGCCGGCCGCGAAGGCCCCGACCCCGCCCCGTACGGCCGCAACCTCCTGGCCCGCTGGGCCGAGCCGCAGCGCCGCTACCACACGGTCGACCACCTCCGCGCGGTCCTCGACCGGATCGACGAACTGGCCGACCAAGGCGGCGAGGGCGGGGAGTTGGAGCTCGTACGGCTCGCCGCCTGGTTCCACGACGCCGTCTACCGCCCCGACCGCTCGGAGAACGAGGAACGCTCCGCCACCCTCGCCGAGAAGGCCCTCACCGAAGCCGGCCTCACCCCCCACGAGGTCGCCGAGGTCGCCCGCCTCGTCCGCCTGACCACCACCCACGACCCCGACGCCGGCGACCTCAACGGCGAGACCCTCTGCGACGCCGACCTCGCCATCCTCGCCACCGACCCCGATACCTACCAGGGGTATACCGCCGCCGTCCGCGAGGAGTACTCCTTCGTCCCCGCCGACGCCTTCCGCGAAGGCCGCTCCACCGTCCTCCGCCACCTCCTCTCCCTCCCCCGCCTCTTCCGCACCCCCTACGGCGCCGCGGCCTGGGAGGAAAAGGCCCGGGAAAACATGGAACGCGAACTCACGGAACTGACGGACCCGCCAGGAATCACGGCCTGAACGGCCGGAACCACGGCCTGAGCGGCCGGCACCAGAGACCGAGCAGCCGGAGCACCGACTCCCCGTCTCGCATCCCAAGACATTCCCGTCACCCCGGAATGACAGGAACAAATCGAGGGTTGACCCATGTCATGCCCTCTCCCTCCGCCGCCGAGCCCACCCCACCGGCCCCGACCCCCACCGACACCCCGCCCACCGGCCGCATGCCCCTGGCCGTCTACATCCTCGGGCTCTCCGTCTTCGCGCTCGGCACGAGCGAGTTCATGCTCTCGGGGCTCCTCCCGCCCATCGCAGAGGACATGGGCGTTTCCATCCCCAGCGCCGGGCTCCTCATATCGGCCTTCGCGATCGGCATGGTCGTCGGCGCGCCCCTGCTCGCCATCGCGACCCTCCGGCTCCCCCGCAAGACCACCCTGATCGCCCTGATCACCGTCTTCGGCCTCGGTCAGGTCGCCGGCGCCCTCGCTCCCACCTATGGCGTGCTCTTCGCCTCACGTGTCGTGAGCGCGCTGGCCTGCGCCGGCTTCTGGGCGGTCGGCGCGGCCGTCGCCATCGCGATGGTCCCCGTCGGCGCACGGGCCCGGGCCATGGCCGTCATGATCGGCGGCCTCTCCATCGCCAACGTCCTCGGCGTCCCCGCCGGCGCCTTCCTCGGCGAGCACCTCGGCTGGCGTTCCGCCTTCTGGGCGGTCGGCGCGGCCTCCGCCATCGCCCTCGTCGGCGTCGTGACCCGCATCCCGCGCATCCCGCTGCCCGAGACCAAGCCCCGCGTCCGGCGCGAACTGGCCATCTACCGCGACCGCCAGGTGCTCCTCTCGGTCGCCGTCATCGCCCTCGCCGCCGGCGGCGTCTTCTGCGCCTTCTCCTACCTCGCGCCGCTGCTCACCGACGTCGCCGGGCTCGACGAGAGCTGGGTCTCCGGCGTCCTCGGGCTCTTCGGCATCGGCGCCGTCGTCGGCACCACCATCGGCGGCCGCGTCGCCGACGCCCACCTCTTCGGCGTGATGCTCACCGGCATCGCCGCCTCCACCGTCTTCCTCGTCGCCCTGGCCCTCCTCGCCTCGAACCCGGCCGCCGCGATGACGCTGACCTTCCTCCTCGGCGTCTCCGCCTTCTACACGGCCCCGGCCCTCAACGCCCGCATGTTCAACGTCGCGGGCGCCGCCCCCACCCTCGCCGGCGCCACCACCACCGCCGCCTTCAACCTCGGCAACACCGGCGGCCCCTGGCTCGGCGGCGCCGTCATCGACGCCGGCCTCGGCTTCGCCTCCCCCGCCTGGGCCGGCGCCTCCATGACCGCCCTCGGCCTCGCCACCGCCGCCCTCGCCCTCAGACTCCACCGCTCCCCGTCCCGCCTGGTCACCTCCGGCACCCCGGCAGAACGCAAGACCCCCACACCGACCGCCAAGCCCTAGGCGGCCGAAATCCCGCTGCGCCCCCACCCCGGACGGCCCTACGGTGCCCCCGTGACGACCACCCGAATGATCATCCTCAACGGCGCCTCCAGCTCAGGGAAGTCCGGCATCGTACGGTGCCTCCAGTCCGTCCTGCCGGACCCCTGGCTCACCTTCGGCTGCGACTCCTTCGTCGACGCCCTGCCCAAGAAGCTGTGGTCCTCCCCCGGCGGCATCGTCTTCGACGACGACGGCGGCGTCACCATCGGCGACGACTTCCGCACCCTCGAAGCCGCCTGGACCCAAGGCGTCGCCACCATGGCCCGCGCCGGCGCCCGCGTCATCATCGACGACGTCTTCCTCGGCGCCGCCACCTCCCAGCAACGCTGGCGCGACGCCCTCGGCGACCTCCCCACCCTCTGGGTCGCCGTCCACTGCTCCCCCGAAGCCGCCGCCGCCCGCGAACTAGCCCGCGGCGACCGCACCCCCGGCATGGCCGCCCAACAAGCCCCCGTCGTCCACCAAGGCGTCCACTACGACCTCGAAGTCGACACCACCCACACCGAATCCCTCACCTGCGCCCACACCATCGCGGCCCACCTGAGCTGACGGGCCGCGGAGAGGCTCAGGCTGCGCGGACGTCCGGGTCGCCGGCGCTCTCCGGGAGGCCGGCCGGCACGAAGTCCGCGCCGAAGGACGGGGCCGGGTACATCAGGTGCGCGAGGCGCGACTGCTCCTGGCGCATGTGCATGAACGATTCGAGGATGTACCCGACCAGGAGCACGAGCACCGCGATGATCATGATGGAGGCCGCCAGGATGGCGGTGGGGAAGCGCGGCACGGTGCCGCTCTCCACGAACTCGGCGATCACCGGGGCGCCCAGGCCGAGCGAGACCAGGGCCAGCAGGCCGGCGATGACGGAGTGGAACAGGGACGGGCGCTGGCGGCGGGCCAGGCCCATGATCAGCTTGAGGATGCGCCAGCCGTCGCGGTAGGTGCGGAGCTTGCTGACACTGCCGGCCGGACGGTCCTTGAAGTCGACCTCGATCTCCGCGGTGGGCAGCCGCAGGCTGAGGGCGTGCACCGTCATCTCGGTCTCGGTCTCGAATTCCCGCGAGAGGGCGGGGAAGGACTTGATGTAGCGGCGGGAGAACACCCGGTAGCCGCTCAGCATGTCGCTGACGTCGTTGCCGAACAGCGACCGCACGGCGCCGGTGAGCATCTTGTTGCCGACCGCGTGACCGGCCCGGTAGGCCGTGTCGGTTATCTCGCGGCGGGCGCCGACGACCTGGTCGTAGGGGCCCTCGAAAAGCAGGTCGACCATCTCGCGGGCCCGCGAGGCGTCGTAGGTGTCGTCACCGTCGATGATCAGCAGCGCGTCGGCCTCGACGTCGGCGAAGGCCCGGCGGATCACGTTGCCCTTGCCCTTGCGCGGCTCGTGCCGCACGATCGCGCCCGCCTTGAGGGCCTCGGCGAGGGTGTTGTCCGTGGAGGCGTTGTCGTACACGTAGATGACGGCCTCGGGAAGGGCTGCGCGCAGGTCACGGACGACCTTGCCGATCGCGGCCTCCTCGTTGTAACAGGGGACGACGCAGGCGATCACGGGACTCATGTGAAGGGATCCTCTTGGTTACAACGCGAGTGTGGTGTGTTCGAGAAATTCGTGGGGATGCTATCTCGCGTTTGTAAATTGAGGTCGCACAAGTTTACGTTTCCGCCATGATGCGGTTCACGGCCTGGAGCCGACGCGTGCCCGCGTGGGCTCGGAAGATCGGGCGTGAGGTCGCCGCCTTCGGCGTCGTCGGAGCGCTCGCCTTCGTCGTGGAGACCGCGAGCTTCAATCTCCTGATCTTCGGTCCCCCCTCCTCAGGCGGCGGGGTCCTCGGCAGCGCGCCGGTCCTCGCCTCGGTCGTCGCCACGCTGCTCGCCATGGCCGTGAGCTGGGTCGGCAACCGCTATTGGACCTACCGCGACCGGCGCGGCGCCGTCGACCGGCGCGAGCTGACGCTGTTCGTGGGCGTCAACCTGGTGGGCATGGCGGTCACCGCCCTCCCCGTGTACGTCTCCCACGAACTGCTGGGTCTCGGATCGCCCGTCAGCGACAACGCGGCCCGGCTCGTCGGCTGGGCCGCGGCGACGCTGCTGCGCTTCGTCGCCTACCGCAGCCTCGTGTTCACCCGCTCAGGAGAGGACCCGTCCCACGTGCCCGGCACCATCGACCGGTGGACCACGACGCTGCGCGACGCCCGGCGGCGCGGCGCGCTCTGGCCGTGGGCCCTGGCCTCCATCGCCGCGGTCTGCGCCTACGCCGTGTCCGTCGTCTTCCACCCCGGCTACTTCAGCGCGGACAGTCTCGTCCAGCTGCGGGAGGCACTGGGCGAGACGCCGATGCACGACTGGCATCCGCCGGTGATGGCCCTGCTGTGGAAGCTCCTCATCGATTCCACGGGCGCCGTCTCGGCCATGGCCGCCCTGCAGGCCCTCGTGCTGTGGGCGTCGCTGTGGCTGCTCGCCGTCCTGGTGTGGCGGCGGACCCGCAGCCGCGGGCTCTCCCTCGCGATGCTCGCCGTCGGCCTCGCCCCGCACGTCGTGACCTTCACCGGCGTGGTGTGGAAGGACGTGCACATGGCGTACGTCCTGCTCGCGGCCGTGGCCGTCGCGCTCCTCGCCCGTGAGCTGCCGGCCGGCCGGAGCAGGACCCGCTGGGCGCTCCTCGTCGTCGGCGTGCTGTTCCTCGCGTACGCCATCCTGGTCCGCAAGAACGCCTTCCCGGCCGTCATCCCGGTCTTCGTCCTGCTGGTCCTCGCGCTCTGGCCCGCCCCGGGCCGCCGCCGCTGGCTCGTCGCCACCGGGGTGCTCCTCGCGGTGACCGCCGGCGCCAACACCGTCGTGAACGCCGTCGCCGATCCGGTGGCCTCCCGCCAGTACGCGCAGATCCCGCTGGACGACCTCGTCCACGTCCTCACCCCGGCCCAGGTGCGCGCCGCCGCCGACCGGGCGGGCGCCGATCCGGCCCTGCGGGACGGCCTCGCGGACGCCGCGGCCACCTGCCAGAGCAAGAAGATCCCCTCGGACGCGTACTTCCACTGCTACCGGCGCGACATCGCACCGGACCCGATGGCCCCGCGGAACGTCGACGCCATGCTGGACATGTGGACCGCGCAGATGCCCGAGCACTGGAAGGGCTATGCCGAGTACCGCCTTCAGCTCTTCGGCAAGCTGCTCTTCCAGAGCAACTACCCCTTCCAGGACGGCACCCGCGCCAAGCCCTCCGAGCAGCCCGACGCCATCGTGGGCACCCCCTCGGACGAGACGCTGCGGTCCACGCTGAAGTACTACGTGCTCGGCTTCGTCCGTGACGTGCCGTTCCTCTTCCAGGGCTGGTTCTGGCTGGCGATCTCCCTGGTCCTCGCGCTGCGCCGCCGCTGGATCGGCCCGTACAGCCGGGAGCTCAGGCTGCTCGGCGCCAGCTCGATCCTGTACATCGCGGCCTATCTGCCGACCTCGCCCGAGTCCAACTACCGCTATGTGTACTGGCCCGCGATCGCCGGGACCGTCGCCGTCCTGCTGATCGTCTCCGCGCATGTCGTACGGCGCCGGGCGAAGGCCGAGGAGAGCGCGGCGGAGAGCACCGCGGAGGGCACCGCCGCCGCCGACGGGACGCGGACGCCGGACGCCCTCTCCGCCGCCCAGGTCAGCGCCCCTTAGGGCGGCGGAGGCCGGCTTCGGTGAGGCGGCGGAGGAGTTCTTTGGAGCCGACTTCGACGGCGCCGGCGGAGACGGCGTCGGGGTAGCGGTCGGAGGGGATGTCGTAGTGGTCGCGTTCGAAGGCGCGGGGTGGGGCGCCGATGGAGGCGGCGAAGGCGTGGAGCTCGTCGAAGGAGACGTCGCTGACGAGGTGGGACCACATGCGGCCGTGGCCCGGCCAGGTGGGCGGGTCGATGTAGAGGGTCACGCGCCCGCCTCCGTACGGCCGGGGCCCGCGCCGGTCGCGCGGCCGGTCATGTGAGGGCTCCGACGCGGGCGACGACGACGCCCTGCTTGGCGCAGACCCAGTGGGGGTCGGGGCCGAGCTCGGGTTCGACGTCGAGGGCGTGCGGGTCGCCGGAGGAGCAGACGGGGCAGAGCGGCCAGCGGCCGTAGCGTTCGAGGAGGGCGTCCTGGACGTCCTGGGCGACGAGGCCGGCGACGTACGAGACGCCCTCGGGCCACTGCTCGACCCACCAGCGGCGGTGGGTCACGGCGTCCTCCACCATCGACACGACCTCGGCCGCGGCCACTTCCCGGGCCGCGAGGTCGGCCAGTACCAGCGAGCGAGCGGCGTGCAGCGCCTGCTCCACGGGGTCGATGTCGTCCATTTACTCATTGTCACCCCGAGCGCGGCCCAGACAAGAAAAGGGGCCGAAGGTCCCGGCCGTTTCCGGGACGGATCCGGGACCGATGGGGTCTTGTCGGCCCAAGGGGCCGAAAGTATCTTTCAGGTGTGACCAATGATGTGAAGGAAATTTTCACGAGCGACGCGCCGCCGCCCGCGGCCCTCGCGGCCAAGGTGCGGACCCTCGCGCCGTCCATGACCCGGTCCATGCAGCGGGTCGCCGAAGCCGTCGCCGGAGACCCGGCCGGCTGCGCCGCCCTCACGGTCACCGGCCTCGCCGAGCTCACCGGCACCAGTGAGGCGACCGTCGTCCGTACCGCCCGCCTCCTCGGCTACCCCGGCTACCGCGACCTGCGCCTCGCCCTGGCCGGCCTCGCCGCCCAGCAGCAGTCGGGGCGCGCGCCCGCCGTCACCGCCGACATCGCCGTCGACGACCCGATCGCCGACGTCGTCGCCAAGCTCGCCCACGACGAACAGCAGACCCTCGCCGACACGGCCGCGGGACTCGACACGGTCCAGCTCGGCGCCGCCGTAGCCGCCCTCGCCACCGCCCGCCGCGTCGACATCTACGGCGTCGGCGCCTCCGGCCTGGTCGCCCAGGACCTCGCGCAGAAGCTCCTCCGCATCGGCCTGATCGCGCACGCGCACAGCGACCCGCACCTCGCCGTCACCAACGCCGTACAGCTCCGCTCCGGCGACGTCGCCGTCGCCATCACCCACTCCGGCTCCACCGGCGACGTCATAGAACCCCTCCGGGTGGCCTTCGACCACGGCGCGACCACCGTCGCGATCACCGGCCGTCCGGACGGGCCCGTCACCCAGTACGCCGACCACGTCCTCACCACCTCCACCGCCCGCGAGAGCGAACTGCGCCCCGCGGCCATGTCGTCCCGCACCAGCCAGCTCCTGGTCGTGGACTGTCTGTTCACCTGTGTCACCCAGCGCACGTACGAGACGGCGGCCCCTGCTCTCGCCGCCTCGTACGAAGCACTCGCCCACCGTCACTCGCCCAGGACCCGCTGAACCCCGTCAGCCGAGCGTCATACGTCGATGCCGAAGCCGCCGACGACGTCCACGCACCGAAAGAGCCGCACATGTCCGCTTCCACGTACTCCGAACTCCGAGCCCAGCTGGCGACCCTCACCACCGAGGCGTTCCGGCCCGAACTCGCCGAGATCGACCAGCTCCCGACCCTGGACATCGCCCGGACGATGAACGGCGAGGACCAGACCGTTCCCGCCGCCGTCGCCCGGCAGCTCCCCGCCATCGCCGCCGCGATCGACGCGACCGCCGAGCGCATGGCCCGCGGGGGACGGCTCCTCTACCTGGGCGCGGGCACCGCCGGCCGGCTCGGCGTCCTCGACGCCAGCGAGTGCCCGCCCACCTTCAACACCGACCCGTCCCAGGTCGTCGGCCTCATCGCGGGCGGCCCGTCCGCCATGGTCAAGGCCGTCGAAGGCGCCGAGGACTCCAAGGAACTCGCCGTACAGGACCTCACGGACCTCGGTCTCACCGCCGACGACACCGTGGTCGGCATCTCCGCCTCCGGCCGCACCCCGTACGCGATCGGCGCCGTCGAGCACGCCCGCCGCCTCGGCGCGCTCACCATCGGCCTCTCCTGCAACGCGGACAGCGCGCTCGCCGCCGCCGCCGAGCACGGCATCGAGGTCGTCCCCGGCCCCGAGCTCCTCACCGGCTCCACCCGCCTCAAGGCCGGTACGGCCCAGAAGCTCGTCCTCAACATGATCTCGACGATCACCATGATCCGGCTCGGCAAGACCTACGGAAACCTCATGGTCGACGTCCGCGCCTCCAACGAGAAGCTCCAGGCCCGCTCCCGGCGGATCGTCGCCCTCGCCACCGGAGCCCCGGACGAGCAGATCGAGACCGCCCTCGCCGCCGCCGACGGGGAGGTGAAGAACGCCATCCTCATGATCCTCGCCGACATCGACGCCCCCACCGCCGCCCGCCGGCTGACGGACTCCCGCGGTCACCTGCGTGCGGCGCTGCACGCGACGACCTGACCCCGCCCCTCTCCCCCCACAGCAAGGCCACCGCACCATGAGCACAGACGACAAGAACCGCGCCATCGCCGCCGCGATCCTCCCCCTCGTCGGCGGCGCCGAGAACGTCAGCACCGTTGCCCACTGCATGACCCGCCTCCGGTTGGGCCTGCGGGACCGCTCGCTCGTCCGGGACGAGGCGCTCAAGGCGCTGCCCGACGTGATGGGTGTGGTGGAGGACGACACGTACCAGATCGTTCTCGGCCCGGGAAAGGTCGCCCGCGTGACCCCCGAGTTCGAGGCCCTGGTCGCCGAGGCCCCGAAGCCCGCGCACTCCGCGGAGGACCTGGCGGCGCAGGGCGCGGCCCTCAAGGCGGCCCAGAAGGCGAAGAACTCCACCCCGTTCAAGCTCTTCCTGCGCAAGATCGCGAACATCTTCGTCCCGCTGATCCCCGCGCTCATCGGCTGCGGCATCATCGCCGGCCTCAACGGCCTTCTGATCAACCTCGGCTGGCTGCCGGGCGTCACCCCCGCCCTCGCCGCCATCGCGAGCGGGTTCATGGCGCTCATCGCGGTCTTCGTCGGCTACAACACGGCCAAGGAGTTCGGCGGTACGGCGATCCTCGGCGGCGCGGTCGCCTCGATCATCGTCTTCGCCGGCGTCGCCAAGATCGACGTCTTCGGCCAGACCCTCTCCCCCGGCCAGGGCGGTGTGCTCGGCGCCCTCGGCGCGGCCGTCCTCGCGGTGTACGTGGAGAAGTGGTGCCGCCGCTGGGTCCCCGAGTCCCTCGACGTCCTGGTCACCCCGACGCTCACGGTCCTCGTCTCCGGCCTCGTCACCATCTTCGGCCTCATGTTCGTCGCCGGTGAGATCTCCACCGCCATCGGCACCGCCGCCGACTGGCTCCTCGCCCACGCGGGCGCCGGCGCCGGCTTCCTCCTCGGCGGCCTCTTCCTGCCGCTCGTGATGCTCGGCCTCCACCAGGCCCTCATCCCCATCCACACCACCCTCATCGAGCAGCAGGGCTACACCGTCCTCCTCCCCATCCTCGCGATGGCGGGCGCCGGCCAGGTCGGCGCGGCCATGGCCGTCTACCTCAAGCTCCCCCGCAACGGCTCCATCCGCCGCACCATCAAGTCCGCCCTCCCCGCCGGCTTCCTCGGCGTCGGCGAACCCCTCATCTACGGCGTGTCCCTCCCCCTCGGCCGCCCCTTCATCACCGCCTGCGTCGGCGGCGCGGCCGGCGGCGCCTTCATCGGCCTGTTCTCCATGCTCGGCACCTCCGTCGGCTCCACCGCCATCGGCCCGTCGGGCTGGGCCCTGTTCCCCCTCCTCAACGGCAACCACAGCCTCGGCACCACCATCGCCATCTACGCCGGCGGCCTCCTCGTCGGCTACCTCGTGGGCTTCACCGCCACCTACTTCTGGGGCTTCAGCCAGGAACTCCTCGACGAGTTCAACGTCGACACCGAAGCCGCCCTGGAAGCGCCCGTGGCGGCGGGAGGCGCCACCCCCGCACCGGAGACCGCGCCCGAGCCCGCACCGGAACCGGAACCGGCGAAGGTCTGAGACACGCGCACAGCGGATACGGGGAAGGGGGGGGGGGGGGGAGGGGGGGGGGGGGGGGGACACGAGTGGGGGGGGGGGGGGGGGAGGGGGTGTGGGGAGGGGGGAGGGGGCTGGTGGGGAGGGAGG